>NZ_JBOFQE010000074.1:0-35647 GCF_051660785.1 Pseudomonas sp. | reverse complement strand
ACCAGGTACAAGTACCCGTGCTGCCGCTCGACTTGCATGTGTTAGGCCTGCCGCCAGCGTTCAATCTGAGCCATGATCAAACTCTTCAGTTCAAACATCTTTGGGTTTTTAAGAAACCCTAAACTTGGCTCAGCAATCGTTGGTTACATCTTTGATTTCTCGCGGAGTAACTTGTGATGCTGATAATCTTGTTGACTATCAGCCTGACTCCACAAGCACCCACACGAATTGCTTGATTCAGTTGTTAAAGAGCGGCTGGTTAAGATCTTTCGTCTCAACCGAGGTGCGCATCCTACATCACGCATCCTCAAGAAGCAACCTTAAAAGTTTTTAATTTTGCTAGCAAAATCAACTACTTAAGCCAGACCAGCAGCAAACTGCTCGTCAGCGGGAGGCGAATAGTACAGGATTAAAATACGTGGTCAACCCCTGCCCAAAAATTCTTTTCCTCATCAAAGAACCAGGTTGCCCAATGAAGGCTTCCCAGTCCTTGCAAAGCATAAAAGGCCGCAGAGAACCGCACTAGACCGTAGCCGCGCCCCGCAGGTACTCACGGGGCGTGCAGCCGAACTCGCGGCGGAACACCGTGTGCAGGTACTGCGCAGACTTGAAGCCGCAATTGCGCGCTATGTCTGCAATGGCCGCGTCAGTGTTCTGCAGCCCGCTGGTCGCGGCGGCCAGTTTGAAACGCAGGATTTCGTCATGCACGCTGCAGCCTCGCACTTGACGGAAGTGCGACTCCAGCGACGAGCGCGACACACCCACGTAGGCCGCCACCTGTGCCGTCTTGATGCCTTGGCAGGCATATTGGCGGATGAACAGCAGCGCCTGCATGACGTAAGGGTTACCCAAAGGTTGATGCAGACTCGATACCTGCACATTGACCGCATCCGGGGGAATCAGGATCTGCGTGCCTGCGGACGGCTTGCCGTGCAGCATTTGGTGGAGCAGATGCGCGGCGGTACGGCCCATGGTTTCGGTGCCCTGAATCACCGAACTCAGCGGCACCCGCGTCAGGCTGCGGGTCAACGGGTCGTTGTCGATGCCGATCAACGCCACCTGCTCCGGCACCGCGATCCCTGCGGTCAGACAGGCTTGCAGCAGTTGTCGGGCGCGGGCATCACTGACGGCGATGATGCCGATGGGTTTGGGCAGGCTTTGCAGCCAGGCGATCTGCTGTTCTACGGCGCTGTCCCAAAGCGGCGCGCTGGTGCCCATGCCGCGATAGACCTCGGCGTTCAGGCCGTCACGCCGCATCAGCCGGCGAAACACTTTTTCCCGTTCCTGAGCCCAACGATTGGCTTGAGCTTCGGGCAGGCTGAAGCAGGCAAAACGCGTCAACCCTGCTTCGATCAGATGTTCGTACGCCAGGGTGATCAACGCCTCATTGTCGGTGGCGACGTAAGGAATGCCTTTTGGATAGGCTCGCTGATCCTGATAGGAGCCGCCCACCGCCACCACCGGCAAGTCGATGCCGGCCAGCGCCTCGCCAATCAGCGGGTCGTCGAAGTCGGCAATGATCCCGTCACCCTGCCAGCGCTCGATCCCTTTTAACCGACACAGAAAATCCTCTTCCAGAAACAGGTCCCAGGAGGCGCGCGTGCTGCTCAGGTAGTTACCGATGCCGCTGATGATGCCGCGGTCGTAAATCTTGCTGCCGTTGAACAGCAATGCAATGCGATGAGAAGGCGGAACGGTTTTCATTGTTTTTGTCTTGAGCCGCTCACACGAAGGCGTGTCGACACAGACTAGGTGTGTAGAGGGCGAATCTCAATACTCAAAATCGAACCCTGTGTTGGTGACTTTCATAATCAGCAGGCACAGGGCCGTTGCTAGTATCGAGCCACCGCCAAGAACAACAAGGACATTGCCAATGCCGTACTTTCCCGATGTCGACAAGATTCGCTACGAAGGCCCCGCCAGCGATTCTCCCCTCGCCTTCCGTCACTATGACGCCGACAAGATCATCCTCGGCAAACCCATGCGTGAACACCTGCGCATGGCCGCCTGCTATTGGCACACCTTCGTCTGGCCGGGCTCCGATGTATTCGGTGCCGGAACGTTCAAGCGCCCGTGGCAGCGTTCCGCGGATCCGATGGAGCTGGCGATCGGCAAGGCGGAAGCAGCCTTCGAGTTCTTTACCAAGCTCGGTATCGACTATTACTGCTTCCACGACACCGACGTCGCTCCGGAAGGCAGTTCGCTCAAGGAATATCGCAACCACTTTGCGCAAATGATCGACCATCTCGAACGCCACCAGGAACAAAGCGGGATCAAGCTGCTGTGGGGAACCGCCAATTGTTTCAGCAACCCGCGCTTTGCCGCCGGTGCCGCCAGCAACCCGGACCCGCAGGTGTTCGCCTGCGCTGCCGCCCAGGTGTTCAGCGCCATGAACGCAACACAACGCCTCAAAGGGGCCAACTACGTGTTATGGGGTGGTCGCGAGGGCTATGAAACCCTGCTCAATACCGACCTGAAACGAGAGCGCGAACAACTGGGCCGCTTTATGCGCATGGTGGTCGAGCACAAGTACAAGATCGGATTCAAAGGTGACCTGCTGATCGAACCCAAGCCACAGGAGCCGACCAAGCACCAATACGATTACGACAGCGCCACCGTTTTTGGCTTCCTGCAGCAGTTCGGCCTGGAGAACGAGATCAAGGTCAACATCGAGGCCAACCACGCGACCCTGGCAGGTCACAGCTTTCATCACGAGATCGCTACGGCCGTCTCGCTGGGAATTTTCGGCAGCATCGACGCCAACCGTGGCGATCCGCAAAACGGCTGGGACACCGACCAGTTTCCCAACAGCGTCGAAGAGATGACCCTGGCCACCTACGAAATTCTCAAAGCCGGCGGGTTCAAGAATGGCGGGTTCAACTTTGACTCCAAGGTTCGCCGGCAGAGCCTCGACGAGATCGACCTGTTTCACGGCCACGTCGGTGCAATGGACGTCCTCGCCCTGTCCCTGGAACGCGCGGCCGCCATGGTGCAGAACGACCGGCTTCAGCAGCTCAAGGATCAACGCTACGCCGGCTGGCAGCAGCCGTTGGGGCAGGCGGTACTGGCAGGTGAGTTCAGCCTCCAGTCACTGGCCGAACACGCCTTCGCCAACGAGCTGAATCCACAGGCCGTCAGCGGCCGGCAGGAGATGCTCGAAAACGTCGTCAACCGGTTCATCTATAGCTGACGAGCCACACTCCGCCGGCACGGCTCGCTGTGACATTCGCGCGACAAATCTGTGCCCGCGGCGCCTGGCAACGCTCTACAGTTCTACCGGCCCGAGACTCATCGTCAGGCAGTGTCTTTCAAACAACAATAAAAGGACGCACCACCATGAAGAAAGTAAAACGCACGCTACTCGCCGGCGCCCTGGCCCTGCTGTCACTCCCGGTGATGGCCGATTCTGCCCACCCGAAAATCGGTTTCTCGATTGACGACCTGCGGCTGGAACGCTGGTCACGTGACCGCGACTATTTCGTCGCCGCAGCAGAAAAAATGGACGCCAAAGTCTTCGTGCAATCGGCCGATGCCAACGAGCAAAAGCAGATTTCGCAGATCGAAAACCTTATTTCCCGGGGCGTTGATGTGATCGTCATCGTGCCGTTCAATGCCACCGTACTGACCAACGCTGTCGCCGAAGCAAAAAAAGCCGGAATCAAGGTCGTGTCCTATGACCGCTTGATTCTCAACGCCGACATCGACGCCTACATTTCCTTCGATAACGAAAAAGTCGGCGAGATGCAGGCCAGCGGCGTGCTGCAAGCGGCGCCCAAGGGCAACTACTTCCTGCTCGGTGGCGCGCCCACTGACAACAACGCAAAAGTCCTGCGCGAAGGTCAGATGAAGGTGTTGCAACCGGCCATCGACAAGGGTGACATCAAGATTGTCGGCCAGCAGTGGGTTAAAGAGTGGAATCCCACCGAAGCGCTGAGCATTGTCGAGAATGCCCTGACCCGCAACGACAACAAAATCGATGGCATTGTCGCTTCAAACGATGCCACCGCAGGCGGTGCCATCCAGGCACTGGCCGCGCAGAAGCTGGCCGGCAAGGTGCCGATCTCGGGGCAGGATGCGGACCTGGCAGCGGTCAAGCGAGTGATCAATGGCACACAAACCATGACCGTCTACAAGCCGCTGAAACTCATCGCCTCCGAAGCCGCCAGGCTGTCGGTGCAACTGGCGCGTAACGAGAAGCCCACCTACAGCTCGCAGTACGACAACGGCAGCAAAAAAGTCGACACCATCCTGCTCACCCCGACCCCATTGACCAAGGACAACATCGACCTGCTGGAACAGGACGGGTTCTACACCAAGGCACAGATTGCCGGACAGTGATCTTCGGGCTGTAACGTCTCAACGGCCCTACTCGGGAGCGAGCCTGCTCGCTCCTGCAGTGAGGCCTCGTACCCGCTGATGAGTCTCTGCCATGTCCGACTATCTTCTGCAAATGAACGGCATCGTCAAAACGTTCGACGGTGTCAAAGCCCTCAATGGCATCGACATCAAGGTCAAGCCGGGGGAATGCGTCGGGTTGTGTGGCGAGAACGGCGCCGGCAAATCCACGCTGATGAAAATTCTTTCGGCGGTCTACCCCTACGGCACCTGGGACGGTGAAATTCTCTGGGACGGCCAGCCGCTCAAAGCGCAATCGATCAGCGAATCCGAAGCCGCCGGCATCGTCATCATCCATCAGGAACTGACGCTGGTTCCCGACCTGTCGGTGGCCGAAAACATCTTCATGGGCCATGAGTTGACGCTAGCGGGTGGTCGCATGAATTACCCGGCGATGATCCACCGCGCTGAAGCCCTGATGCGTGAACTGAAAGTACCCGGGATGAACGTCTCGCTGCCGGTCTCGCAGTACGGCGGGGGCTACCAGCAACTGGTGGAAATCGCCAAGGCACTGAACAAGGAAGCACGCCTGCTGATCCTCGATGAGCCCTCTTCGGCGCTGACCCGCTCGGAAATCGAAGTGTTGCTCGACATCATCCGCGACCTCAAGGCCAAGGGTGTCGCCTGCGTCTACATCTCTCACAAGCTGGATGAAGTGGCCGCCGTGTGCGACACCATCTCGGTGATCCGGGACGGCAAACACATCGCCACGACCGCCATGGCCGACATGGACATTGCGCAGATCATCACGCAGATGGTCGGGCGGGAAATGAGCAACCTCTACCCCACCGTGCCCCACGACATCGGCGAGGTGATTTTCGAGGCGCGCAACATCACCTGCTACGACGTCGACTCGCCCGGACGCAAACGGGTCGACGACATTTCATTCGTGCTCAGACGCGGTGAAATTCTGGGCATCGCCGGCCTGGTCGGCGCCGGCCGCACGGAACTGGTGACAGCCCTGTTCGGCGCCTACCCCGGTCACCATGAAGGCGAAGTCTGGCTGGATGGCCAAGTGATCGACACACGCACACCGCTCAAATCAATTCGCGCCGGCCTGTGCCTGGTGCCCGAAGACCGTAAACGCCACGGCATCATTGCGGATCTGGGGGTCGGCCAGAACATCACCCTGGCGGTGCTGGACACTTACTCGAAAATGACCCGCATCGACGCCGAAGCGGAACTGGCCAGCATCGACAATGAAATCTCGCGCATGCACCTCAAGACGGCGAGCCCGTTCCTGCCCATCACCAGCCTGTCTGGCGGCAATCAGCAGAAAGCAGTACTGGCGAAGATGCTGTTGACCAAACCCCGGGTGCTGATTCTCGATGAGCCCACCCGAGGGGTGGATGTGGGCGCCAAGTACGAAATCTACAAGTTGATGGGAGCGCTGGCCGCCGAAGGCGTGGCGATCATCATGGTGTCCTCGGAGCTGGCCGAAGTGCTCGGTGTTTCCGACCGCGTGCTGGTGATCGGCGAAGGCCAGTTGCGCGGCGACTTCGTTAACCACGGACTTACCCAGGAACAGGTGCTCGCCGCCGCGCTCAGCCAACCGGTTGACCATAACAATAATGATCGGAAGTCCGCGTAGATGAATCAGGTCAAACAACTCTTCTCTCGCTACAAAATGCTCGCACTGGTGATCGCCGTGGCGATTATCTGGCTGTTTTTCAGCTGGCAGACCGAGGGCGGATTTCTCACCCCGCGCAACCTCTCCAATCTGCTGCGCCAGATGTCCATCACCGGAATTCTCGCCTGCGGCATGGTGCTGGTCATCATCAGCGGCGAAATCGACTTGTCGGTTGGCTCTTTACTGGGCCTGCTGGGTGGACTCGCGGCGATTCTCGATGTGATCTACCACGTGCCGCTGTTGGCGAACCTGAGTCTCGTCGCCCTGTGCGGCCTGATGATCGGCCTCGCCAACGGCTACATGACCGCCTATTTGCGCATTCCGTCGTTCATTGTCGGGTTGGGGGGCATGCTGGCGTTTCGTGGCATCTTGCTGGGGATTACCGGCGGCACGACCATCGCCCCGGTGTCGCCGGAGTTCGTCTACATCGGCCAGGGTTATCTGCCCCACGCAATGGGCACCGGCCTGGGTGTGCTGCTGTTCGCACTGACGCTGTTCCTGACCTGGAAACAACGCCGCAATCGCGCCCTCCACGGCTTGGCACCGCATTCATTAGTGCGTGATGTACTGCGCGTGGCATTGATTGGCGCGGTACTGGCCACCTTTGTCCAGACCCTCAACAGCTACGACGGTATTCCCGCGCCCGTGCTGCTTCTGCTCATACTGTTGGGCGTATTCAGCTACGTGACCAGCCAGACCGTCTTCGGCCGACGCGTGTACTCGGTGGGCAGCAACATGGAGGCCACGCGCCTGTCCGGTATTAATGTACAAGCGGTGAAGCTGTGGATCTTCGGGATCATGGGCGTGATGTGCGCCCTCGCCGGCGTGGTCAACACTGCGCGCCTGGCCGCCGGCTCACCCTCGGCCGGCAGCATGGGCGAACTTGATGCGATCGCGGCCTGCTTCATCGGCGGCACCTCCATGCGCGGCGGGTCCGGGACCGTCTACGGCGCCCTCCTCGGCGCGCTGGTAATTACCAGCCTGGACAACGGCATGTCTATGCTCGACGTAGACAGCTACTGGCAGATGATCGTCAAGGGCAGCATTCTGGTGCTGGCCGTGTGGGTGGATGTGAGCACCAGGACCGGGCGCCGCTGATCCGGTCCAGCGCCATGGAGGCATCGCTTGTCCCGGTTTTAATGGGCTCAGTTAAAGCCGGCTGCGAACCGCCCACGCAAATAGTCGACAAACACGGTGACGGCCCTTGGCACATGCGCGGAATATGGACGCACCAGATATATGTCCTCAGGGAACGCCCCCACGACTCTCCACGTTGGCAGCACCGGCACTAATCCTCCACTTTTCAACCCGGCTTGAGCGCTGAAGTCGGGCAAAAGCGCGATGCCCAAATCAGTCAGTGCAGCGTCTCGCAACGCTTCGCTATTGTTGGTTGCGAATGTGCCTTTGATCGGAACCGTCAGCCGTTTCTCCTCCCCTTGCGAGGGCGTGTGAGCTTTGAAAGCCCAGGCCGGCGTGTCGTTGCCTCGCGGGTAATAGAGACAGTTGTGTTCGACGAGATCCTCTGGACGTTGTGGCTCGCCGAATCGATCCAGATAGCGGCGGGTCGCAACGAGCACGGAATGCGTTGCGCACAATTTCCAGGCGACATGGGTATCCGGAATTTGGTTGCTGTGCCGAACAGCCAGATCAAAGCCCTCCGAAGCGATGGAGGAAATCTGATCGGAAACGTCAAGCTGAACCCTGACTTCGGGATATTCGTCGAGGAAACCCGCCAGCACCGGAACCAAATGCTGGCGCGCAAAGGCTACCGGAGCCGTCAGCCGTAACAGTCCCCGTGCGACACCTGCAGAGTCTCGAACATCGGAAAAACTGCGGGCAATTTGCTCATAGGCGCTGCGCACGTCATGCACCAAAGCGTTTCCCGCATCGGTCAATCGCACACTGCGCGTCGTGCGCAACACCAGACTCAATCCCGTGGCTTTTTCAAGCTCGACAATTCGCTGACTAACCGCCGACTTACTCACCCCAAGTCTGACCGCCGTCGCGGTATACGTGCCCTGCTCTGCAAGGATCGCCAACCAGTGCACATGGGTCCAGAGCCTTTCGACTTCCACTTTGGGCATGACTTGATTGTCCCTGTACGAAAACAATTAATACGAGTTTTGCGCCTCGTCATGAACAAAGCAAACACTTGTCGTGGACGTCCAGACCCGGAATGCTGAAACAACGTTTCTATTTCGCGGTCGGCATCGCAAATTCGGCCCCCTTGCCAATGCTTTCTGGCCAGCGCTGCATGATGGATTTTTGCTTGGTATAGAACCGCACGCCTTCCTCCCCGTAAGCATGCATGTCCCCGAACAGGCTCTTTTTCCAGCCACCAAAACCGTGCCAGGCCATGGGTACCGGGATCGGTACGTTGATGCCGACCATGCCGACCTGGATGCGACGGCTGAACTCCCGCGCCACGTTGCCATCGCGGGTGAAGCAGGCCACGCCGTTGCCGAATTCGTGGTCGTTGACCAACTGCACCGCCGTGGCGAAATCGGGGACGCGCACGCAGGCAAGCACCGGGCCGAAAATTTCCTCTTTATAGATGCGCATGTTTGGGGTGACGTGGTCGAACAGTGTGCCGCCCATCCAGAAGCCCCCTTCGCAACCTTCGCCGGCATCCGCGCTATTAAATTCACGACCATCGACCAGTAATTGCGCGCCTTCGTTGATGCCTTGCTCGATATAGCCAGTGATACGGGCATGGGCGGCCGGCGTGACGATAGGGCCCATCTCAGCTGCCAGGTTGCTGCCGTTAAGGACCTTCAACGTTTTGGTGCGCTCCAGCAGTTTGGGCATGACTTTGTCGGCGACGTCGCCGACCAGTACTGCCACCGAGATCGCCATGCAGCGTTCGCCTGCCGAGCCATATCCAGCACCCATCAGTGCGTCGACCACTTGATCGATGTCAGCGTCGGGCATGACCACCATGTGGTTCTTCGCGCCGCCCAGGGCCTGCACACGTTTGCCGTGGCGAGCACCGGTCTCGTAGATGTAATTGGCGATGGGCGTGGAGCCGACGAAGGACACCGCTTTCACATCCGGGTGTACCAGCAGTGCATCCACGGCCTCTTTGTCGCCTTGCACCACGTTGAATACACCGTCTGGCAGACCGGCCTGTTTCAGCAAATCAGCCATGAACAGGCTGGCGCTTGGATCGGTCGGGCTTGGCTTGAGAATGAAGGTGTTGCCCGCCGCGATTGCCACCGGGAACATCCACATCGGCACCATCACCGGGAAGTTGAACGGCGTGATGCCGGCGACAACACCCAATGGCTGGCGCAGTGTCCAGTTGTCCATGTTGGTAGACACCTGATCGGAGAAGTCGCCTTTGAGCAACTGCGCAATACCGCAAGAGAACTCGACGATGTCGATACCTCGGGCCACTTCACCCTGGGCATCGGTGAAAACCTTGCCATGTTCGGCAGTGATCAGGTGCGCCAGTGCATCTTTGTTCTGGTTCAACAATTCCAGAAATCTGAACAGTACCCGGGCGCGGCGAATGGGCGGCGTGTCCGACCAGGCGGGAAAAGCAGCCGCGGCGGACGCTACTGCGGCGTCTACGTCCTGCGCATTGCCCAGGCGTACATGGCGAGTGACGGCGCCGGTAGCCGGATTGTAAATGGGTTGAGTGCGGACACCGCTGCCGGCGACATGGGCGCCATGGATGTACTGGGCAATTTCTTTGTTGTCGATAACAGGGCTCATGACAGTCTCGCGGTTGCGAATGAATTTAAACTTCATCCGCAGAGTAAGCAGCGGTTATTGCCCTGACTACGGCAAAAACCTGAATTGATTGTTCGCTGTAACGAACAATCAAATTACAGGAATTCCGGACATGGATTTACCCGCAACTCGTGTACTTGCTTTAGAGAGGTCTTCCTAATGGCGCGCCATTCATGTCAAATAGCCATCTTTTTCAGGGATGCAAAAAATGACAGCCAATACCTCTCCAGCGCATGACCGCGTTTACCATCCTGAGCGATTGCTGAACGTCAATAATTTCGTGGTCGCCTTCTTGACCGCCATCGTCACGCTTATCGGGATTTGCTCGACAAACTTTATTGCCCTGAAGGCCTCGGATCAGTCTGCGCACCTCAAGGAACGGCAGGCCTGTATCAAGCGACTGGACGATCAGGAAGCTTCGCTGCGCAAACAAGTGGATACGTTTCTCGGGTCGCTGGGGGCAATGGTGTCCTATAGCGAATCCCCGGATTTTTCGTTCGCAGGCGCCGCACAGCGATATGAGAGCGTTGTGAAAAGCGGATATTCGGTGATGGCGTTCGCACCGGAGGATCTTGCCAAACAGACGATGAAATTGACTGTCGCGGTAACGAAGGCTACCAGTGCCGGAGGCTCCAGGGACGATGCTGATGAGCGCCTCAGAGCGTTTCAGAGTGAGATGAGGAAGTGGCCTACGTTGTACTTTCAGCAAATGGCCACTTTTGATAAAAAACGTAACAACTGCCCATCAAATTGATAGATTTCCGAAGGCCATCGGCTCGATGTAATGGGTGCTGACCATCCACTCGAGCGCCTTACAAATTGCTCAAGGCAAACCCGCAACACTCTGATCATCCCCCACAACACTGTACTGACCTGGCAAGTTGACAGGGGAGTAATCAGGCACATGCTGTAATCGCTCTTCCAGCGAAGAATGCATCAAGGCACCCGACGCAATAACTCGCGGCCTGGGCTCACGAAAAGGCGGCATCTGCCCAATTTTCAACTTGCGTCTGGACGCATCCCGATCCCATACCAGACGAGGGATCCATTCGGCAATTTTCCATTGACTGGTCATCGAATCATGGATCAGGCCGCAGGGATCCCGATCGCTGCCGCTGATTTTGATCATCTGCGTTCGGGCCTTCGCCAGGTCGACGTGCAGCCCCGCTGCCTTGGCTTCGCCCACCATCCAGCGGAATGCCCCCAGTGCCAACTGCGCCTGGTCCGCCGCATACCCTCCTCCGATATCGGAATGGACGCCAGGGAACCAGACTTGCTTGATGTCGGTTCTCACCGAATCCTGCACCCACAAATGCTGACGAAAAAAACTGCGTCGCTCATCGATCGACATTGCATGACGAACCACTTGCACGATCCGGTTGCTGGTCGTGAAAGGAATGTTCACCGGGTCGTATACCCAGCCCACGGATTTGACTGTATCGAACAGTCCTAAAAACCTTATGGACACACGCTTGCCGAACGTGAACTTAAAGCGCCCCTGCAATTTGAAATCGGGTATGTGCTCGGGCCCGCTTCGGGCCACGAGAATTGACCAGGCGTACTCAAACAGATGGGCTTGATGGCTGGGCACCACTCCCACTGCCCGGATCACTGCGGCCAGAGCCCTGGCGGCGTAAGCCCCGCGTGAAAAACCAAAAATATACAGTTCGTCATCCTGTTGCAGGTTCTCGGCAATGAAGCGATAGGCCCCTTCAACCGTACGTTTTATTCCCCAGCCAAAGGCCAGGCCGAAAATACGCGCCGGGACTTTTTGCCATTCAAACAGGGTTTCCTTTAACCCAAAGGTACCGACGCCCTGGTCGTAATAGGTCAGCACCTGATCGGGGTCGTCCGACAGCGAACGCGCCAGCCTGATGATGTTGGTGGGACAGTGACTGAAACGATTCCCCGTACCGTCCAGGAAAATCACCAGTTGTCGTGCCATGTCCATCCTCCGTAGACGCGAAATGCGGTTTTTGTGCGCAAAACCTCTCGCACCAATGCAGTGCAATTTATTGGCGAAAAACTGTTTCCTCGACTAGGGTTTCTACCGAATCAAACGGCCCTGTTTCTGCAACTTGTGCCTGATCAAGGAGGATAGATGACGTCCATTCGTAACGCTGAAAAAACCTGTCGCGCCTGGTCCAGCCCTATCTTGCTGGAGCTCAAGGAGAGAGAAGATCAACTGGATCCCAACACCCGCCAGGCACTTCACAATGTGCTGGTTGAAAGGAGGCTGATAAATACAGGCAACCCTTCGGGCAGTGAGCGGCGTCATCCCTCCTCGTGACGACTTGCCTGTAATCGCCTGCCTGCGTTTTTTCCAGCAGGCCGCTCTGTTCATCGGATACTTCAAGTGCTCGCTTGCGGTAGTGGCCAGTAGCCGCTACTCATAAGGTGAATTCGGAAGGAGTACGCGAGGATGATTTCAAGATTCGTTGTGGTTCCTGCCATTCCCACGGAAACGGGATCAACGCGCAACGGAGCGCGCTTCTACTGCAAAACAGTGACCGTCGGCTTCAACCTCTATGACAATGAGTTAAAGCTACGGGTGCAAACGCTTTACCTGACACTGGAAGACGCCGAAAACGAATGCTCGCAGCTCAATAAGGAATGCCCGAGCGTGAATACACCTTGAGTGCGTGTAGCACGGGATGAGTGAAAACTGCGCTTTTTGCTGACGCCGATAAAAGTCCGAAATCAGAGGGAACTGGCACTACGCCACTAATGTCGTAGTGGCAGCACCAGGAGAATCGGATGACCCGCCGTCGACATTTTCAAATCACTTACAGCCTCAAAAAGAGTCGCTACATTTTTGTTCAACCGGACTCTCACATGACCGATGCCGACGCTTGGTATTACGCTTGCCTGCATTCGAAAATCGGGCTGTCGTATGGAGAGAATCACGATCAACAAAATGAAGACTCACTGCGAAGCCACGCGCAGGAACGCGGCTTGATGCAGGTCAGTTGGGAGGAATTACCGTAAATGCTGGTGAGCGGCCGCTTATGTGCCGCCGTCCACGCCTTCTTTCGCTTTTGAGAAGGCAGCGCCCGCCTCGCGCACCAACTGGCGCCATTCCTTGCAATTGATGAGCCCGGTACGCTCCATCTCATCAGCCGCCTTAAGCAACTCGTCGTACTGTTCTTCACAGTCCATGCGAATTTCCGGCTCATTCAAAAGCTTGTACCAAGCGTCCATGGCCTTTTTCTTTTGCTCGTCATTCATCACCAGATCTCCCAAGGACGGTCTTTACTTGGAAGGTTTCCACTCAACGACCGTTCCTCGGTTCCGACATACGGCGATTAAAAACGACGCTTACATAAAGTGAGTATTACAAGCAGCTGCGAACCGCTTTGCGCATCGCGTCCGACTTGGCCCACGGTGGCCCCTGATACAACGAAACCCGACTGCCGTCCTTGTATTTCACAATGTCCAGAATCTCGTCAGCCGTGATGATGCTGGGCGCGTTGATCCGGTAACCATTGGAAATCGCCGTCTGAGTCGTCTTGGGTATTTCCTGCTGCCATAGCGGCAACAGGCACGCGGCATATTCTTTTGGCGTCTTGTCACTGTATTTGCTGACGTTAGGCTCACCTGGAACCAGGGATGCCGGCAACGAACACCCTGCCAGCACCGCCAGCACTACTCCCCCAATCAACATCCGCATGACGCTTCCTTATCCCGTAAAAACGGGAAATGTAGCGCGTAGCCGTGCAGACATCCATCGATAGAATCAGCCTTTGGGCGTTGCGTTGTGATCGCCGGGGTCTGGATAAGACCTTTCATTCAAATACGTCATCCACCGCTCATACGCTTCATGCTGCCATTGAGTGACCCGCTCCCACTCCGGGCCGCTCAACTGATGGGCTGAAATCAGCTTCATCATCTCCGTGGTCGCGGCATCCAGATCAACGATCAGCTCATGCGCATGGAACCTGAAATCATCGGTTTGGGTCATTTGAAGTTGCCTCGGCCTGGCGAAAATTCGCCACCTCAGTACGACACCGCTCCTGCTCGTTCGCACTCATCCTTCCGACAAGCGGCGCACGTTTACCCATTGGAGTTCAGACAAACAAACGCCTTGTCCGCTAATTGGGATTACTATTTTCCAGTGGGGATATTTGCAGGAGATCATCATGTGGCTCAGCGAACATGAAAACCAGCTTCGGCGTGATTTACAAGGTATTGCGTCGGACCTTAGATGGTCAGCCGTCGAACTCTTGCGCATCGCAGAGCAACTACGCCTGGCCGGTAATGATGTGGATGCGCAAGCAACCCTCAGGCTGTGTGAGTTGTTCCAGGGTGATGAACAGCGACTGGCAGGGTATGCCGAGGAAGTGAAAGCAAAGATCATCAGTCGGACGAAAGCTCACTAACGGGAGCGTTGTCATGATCAAGCTTCCATTCGCGCTGATCGTCGTGCTGGCAACGACGGCTGGCTGCAGCACTGATTCGCACGTTTTTCGCGACCAGCCGCTAGTCGCAAAAGTCGAGAGCGGTATGAGCAAGGACCAGGTTCAACAGATTGGCGGCCAGCCTTTATCGATAACGGAGCGCACAGTGGTGCCCGGCACCTGTTTTGATTACAAGCTGACGCAGGCCGGCCAACAGAAACCGTACAACATCAGCTTCGATGGCAGGGGTAAAGTCGATCACAAAAGCTTCATGACCTGCGCCGAATGGAGTCACGCCCAACAGAAAGCCAGGGAGCCCTCTCGCAGTTCGGGGGGCGGAGGTTATTAACAAACATGGCGTAACGGACTAGCTGGAAACAGGTTTATTACAGGTGTTGCGCCATTTATCCGCGAACGCAGTGATTGCTTTGCTTTTGAGTTCTGGGGAATCGAGAACGGGCTGACTGTACGCTTCGTTGATCAGCAGAGCGCCTAACTTGTCGTGATCAGGATTACCCGACTTAACGGCCAGCAAACTTTCTTTCGATTCGCCATTTTGCCGGGACTGCATGATCGATCCAGCCAATGTACGGAAAACATCGCAAACCTTTTGATTGGTGTGGATTTCGCCTTGCGTCTGCGCTTGAGCCTGACTTACACCAGCAAAACAAAAAGCAGACCACATTGCCAAAGCAGCCCAGTGCCCTTTTAACATGAGTTCATCCTTGGATTGAAAGCGGCCACCCTATCACCCGAATGTCCCTTTTAAAATCCTCCAGCGCCTGGTTTCGAGACAAAAAAAAGCCCCGGTACACCAGGGCTTCAAACCACGATCATTCTGATTTCCGGCTTTGAGTCGACCTACCCGCTCTGCAGGCAGGCAGCGCAGCCGCATAGGCCAGCGCTTCCTCTCTATTGGCAAAGGCTGCGAGCCGGTCACCTTTGGTACACACCCGCCAGGGACCGTTGTTTACGCTGAGTACGGCATAACCGTTCATGTGCATTTTATTCAGCATCGGAACGCTCATAGTCACCTCCTTTTCGGCAGTGATAAGCCACGATTGACTTGGCTACCTTACACCCGACCTCTGCCCTGGTGCCGACCAGACGTCGCGCCAGTTTTTCGACAAGCCTTTTGCACTTTCAACAGCGCCCCCGACTCCAACCCTGTAACAGAGGCTTCGGCCTGAATATTGCATTTTTATGACTGTTTTGTGACAAGCGGCGGATAAGTAACACATGAAAGTACGCGCAACAGTCATTTGCGAGCAGGATCGGCATGTTCTCCTGGTGCGCAAACCCAAGTGTCGCTGGACCTTGCCCGGTGGAAAAGTCGAGCGCGGTGAAACCACTGCCGGGGCTGCCACGCGCGAACTCCAGGAAGAAACAGGGCTTGCGGTCGACGGCTTGCTGTACCTGATGGAACTGGAAGCGGGCGGCACCCGGCACCATGTTTATGAGGCGTCAGTACTCAACTCTTACGAAGCCCGGCCACAAAATGAAATCTTCGATTGCATGTGGTTTCCGCTGGACGCGGTTCAAAACCTGAACACCAGCGACGCCACGCTCAGGATTGTCAGAGCCTTTCAGCGTCGCCTGTAGGTTTTCGCAGTCGTCTCAGCCCTGGTCGCCGCCGCCCACCGGCATGATCATGCCGGTGATATACGACGCCTCGTCGCTGGCCAGAAACAGGATGGCGCCTGCCTGCTCATCCAGCGTTCCATAGCGTTTCATCAAACTGCTGTCGAGCGTCTGATCGACAATTTGCCGGTACCAGATCTTTTCTTCAGCGCTTTGCTCTGTGCTGTTACGCGGGATGACTCGCGGCGGTGCTTCGGTGCCACCGGGCGCAGTGGCATTGACCCGAACCCCGCGGCCGGCGGTTTCAAACGCCAGGCAAGCGGTCAGCGCATTGACGCCGCCCTTCGCCGCGCCGTAAGGCACACGATTGATGCTGCGGGTGGCGATGGACGACACGTTGACGATGGCGCCGCTGCCCTGCTCCAGCATGAACGGCAGCGCGGCGTGGCAGCACCATAACGTCGGAAACAGCGAACGGCGGACTTCAGCCTCGATCTGCTGTTCTTCGTAGTGTTCGAAAGGCTTGGCCCAGATCGTGCCGCCCACGTTATTGACCAGCACATCGAGACGCCCAAAGCGCTCGACGGCGGTGCGCATCACCCGGCTGCACTCACTGTATTGCTCAAGGTCGGCGGTCAAGGCCAGCACCTGACTGCCCTGCCCCAAGTGTTGCTGCACTTCGAACACCAGGTCCGAGCGATCCACCAGAATCAACCGCGCGCCCTCGGCGGCCATGCGCTCCGCCACCCGCCGCCCGATGCCTTGCGCCGCGCCAGTGATTAGCGCGACTTTTTCCTGAAATCTGTTCATGTGTACCTCGTGACGAAGGATGCCATCCAGTGAAGATCTACCAGACAAAACACTGACCTGTGGGAGCGAGCCTGCTCGCGATAGCGGTGTGTCAGACGCCATCAATGTCGAATGTGCCGGCCTCATCGCGAGCAGGCTGGCTCCTACATTGGATCGATGTGCGTGATTCAAGCCGCGCTGGCGGCGAATTTTTCGTAGTAGAAATTCGCCGGTGCGACACCCTGTTCGCGAATGAACTGGCTGACCGCTTCGACCATCGGCGGCGGGCCGCACAGGTAGACGTCGACATCGCCATCGTTCAAATGCCGTGGCTCGATGTGCTGGGTCACGTAACCCTTGAGCGGGTGCTGGCTGTCGGGGTTGGCCACGCAAGCGCTGAAGCTGAAATTCGCGATTCGCGCGGCAAACGCTTCAAGCCGATCCAGTTCCACCAGATCAAAATCGTTAGTCACGCCGTAGATCAAATGCAGCGGATGTTCACTGCCCTGCTCGGCGATTTTCTCCAGCATCGCAGTGAATGGCGCCAGGCCGGTCCCGCCGGCCAACAGCAATAACGGCCGGCGGATATCACGCAGATAAAAACTGCCCAACGGCCCGGCCAGGCGCATGCTATCGCCAGCCTTGGCCATGCCGGTAAGGAAGCTGCTCATCAAGCCACCGGGCACGTTACGGATCAGGAAACTGACTTCGCCGTCACGCTGCAACGAGCTGAAGGAGTACGCGCGGGTCTGCTCGCTACCGGGGATTGCGAGGTTCACATACTGGCCCGGCAGAAACGCCAGTTTGCTCAGTGATTCGCCCTTGATCGACAGCGCGATGGTGCTGTCGGACAGCTGCCGCACGGCGCTGATAGTGGCGTCGTAACTGGCCTGCTGGGTACGGCAGACTTGCGATGACGTCGGCACCCGCACTACGCAATCGCTCTGGGCGCGCATCTGGCAAGTCAGGACAAAACCCTGCTGCGCTTCGTCGGCGCTGAGCGCGTCTTCGATGTATTCCTCGCCCAAGTCATAGCGACCGGCCTCGGCAAAACACTTGCAGGTGCCGCACGCGCCGTCGCGGCAATCCAGCGGAATATTGATGCCTTGGCGGTACGCAGCATCGGCCACGGTTTCGCCCACATTGGCGTCGATGAACCGAGTGACGCCGTCTTCAAAATTGAATGCAATGGAATGAGTCATGACGGCCGCCTCAGAGGTGGTAGACATCGATGACCTGGCGAACGTAATCGTTCTTCAGGATCACTTTCTTGGCCTTGATCAGCGGGTTTTCACCGCGCACATCGAGGGTGTAGAAACTGCTGCCGAAATAGCTGTCGACGGTCTTGTAGCGAAAGCTCAGGGTGTGCCAGTTGAAGCGCACCTTGCACAGCCCGTCGGCCTGTTCGAGCAGCTCGATGTTGCTAATGTTGTGCGAGGTCCGGGTGTCCGGAATGCTGGCGCTGGAGCGTTCGGTCTTGATCCGGAAGATGCGGTCTTCCAGGCCGGTGCGGTTGCCGTACCAGATCAGCGAAATCTCGCGCTGCGGGTCTTCGGTCAACTCGTCGTTGTCGTCCCAGGATGGCATCCAGAACGACGCATCGGCGGCGTACAGTTCCAGCCAGTCATCCCATTGTTTGTCATCGAGGTAGCGCGCTTCGCGGTAGAGAAAATCGCGCAGGTTGTCATAAGTGAGGGTCATTGCACGGCCTCCACAGCGATCAATCCGGACTGTTCGGCCGCCAGGGCCTTGAGCATGGTTTGCTGCCAGTACTTGTGTTGCAGCACGAACAGGCCTTCGTCTTCGGTGCGCACGCCGCTGAGCAGCGGATGCAGGTCAATTTCCCTGGCCGCCTCATCGGCGCCTTCGACCCAGTGCTCGGCACCGCGGGACATGTCATTCCACGTCGTGACGCTGCCCTGATAGCTGGTCTGGCACGAGCGAAACTCTTCCAGATCATCCGGGGTGGCCATGCCGCTGACGTTGAAGAAATCTTCGTACTGACGAATCCGGCTCGACCGGGCGTGGTCGCTTTCGCCTTTGGGGGCGATGCAGTAAATGGTGATTTCCGTGCGATCGACGGAGATCGGCCGGGCGATGCGGATCTGCGAGCTGAACTGGTCCATCAGGTACACGTTCGGGTACAGGCACAGGTTGCGCGAGTTCTCGATCATCCAGTCGGCGCGGGCCCGGCCGAAATCCCGGGACAGCTCGTCGCGGCGCTCGTAGAGCGGACGATCTTCGGGGTTGGACCAGCGGGTCCAGAGCAGCATGTGGCCCTTGTCGAACGAGTAGAACCCCCCGCCCTGTTTGGCCCAGGTCCCGGCGCTCATGGTCGGGTTGCTGTCTCCGGCTTCACGTTGTTTGCGCTGGTTCTGGGTGGCAGCGTAGTTCCAGTGCACGGAGCTGACGTGGTAACCGTCGGCGCCGTTTTCGGCGGTGAGTTTCCAGTTGCCTTCGTAGATGTAGCTGGAGGAACCGCGCAGCACTTCGAGGCCATCGGCGGACTGATCGACGATCATGTCGATGATCTTCGCCGACTCGCCCAGGTGCTCGACCAGCGGCACGACATCAGCCTTCAGGCTGCCAAACAGGAAGCCGCGATAGGACTCGAAACGCGCAACTTTGGTCAGGTCGTGGGAGCCGTCGCAGTTGAAGCTCGCCGGGTAGCCCGCAGCAGCCGGGTCTTTGACTTTGAGCAACTTGCCGGAGTTGTTGAAGGTCCAGCCGTGGAACGGGCAGGTGTAGGAACTCTTGTTGCCGGTCTTGTGCCGGCACAGCGTTGCGCCGCGATGGCTGCAAGCGTTGATAAAAGCGTTAAGCACACCCTCCTTGTTGCGCGCGATGAAGATCGACTGGCGCCCCATGGTGGTGGTGTAGAAATCGTTAATGTTGGGAATCTGGCTTTCATGCGCCAGGTACAGCCAGTTGCCTTCGAAGATGTGTTTCATCTCCAGGTCGAACAGCCGCGGGTCGGTGAACATCTCGCGCTTGCAGCGGTAGATGCCCTGTTCTTTGTCGTCTTCAAGCAGGGAGTGAAGGTATTCGGGTCGCAGGGACATGGCCGCCGCCTCCATTGTTTTTATTCAGGCAGGGCCATGCTAGGACGGGGGGATGGAGCGGACTATCCGATGGGTGCAGACGTGTATCCGTTTAATGCAATGGGTGATGCCTATGGGCGACGCTTACTTTGTGGCGAGGGAGCTTGCTCCCGCTGGGCTGCGAAGCGGCCCCAAAAACTGCAACCGCAATCAATCTGCATAACCGGGGTCACAGGTTTGCGACTGCTGCGCAGCCGAGCGGGAGCAAGCTCCCTCGCCACAGGTTATGCGTCGCTCGGTCAATTAATTACAGTCAGTCGCGGCGCTTGAGGGTGTCGGAGGGCAATTCGCCGAACTGTTTGCGGTAGTTGTCGGAGAACCGTCCCAGGTGCAGGAAGCCGTAATCCATGGCCACCTCCGTGACGTTACGTACATTGCAGGTCGGGTCGCTCAGGCATTGGTTGATGCGCTCGAGTTTCTTCTGGCGGATGTAGTTTTGCGGTGAGGTGCCGGCGTTGCGCTCGAACAAACCGTACAGCGAACGCAGGCTCATACTTGCCTGACGCGCCAGTTCTTCACTGTCGATGTCCTGCTTGAGGTGGCGCGCGATGTAATCGGCAATCACCTCGAACGTCGCCGACGACGAGCCGAGGCTGCTGCGGATGACGTTTGTTTTCATCAGGCTGAGCATCTTGCTGACGATGATCTGTGCGTAGTGTTCCTGCACCCGGGGGCTCTGCTCGGTGGCTTCGGCCTCCTGGCAAATCATCGCCAGCAGGCCGATGAAACCTTCCAGCTCATCGAGCTGATAACGGTTTTCCAGAAACCGCACGCCCTGCCCCGGATAGCGCCAACGCTGCTCTTCGCACACCGCCTCAAACAGCCGGGTGGGGACTTTGAGGATGAATTTTTCGCAATCATCGGAGTACGTCAGATCGACCGGATCGTCAGGGTTGATCAACAGCAATTCACCCGGCGCAAAATAATGTTCCTGACCGAGACCGCGCCACAGGCAGTTGCCGCTCAGCAGCACTTGCAGGTGATAGATATTTTCCAGCGCGCCGGAGGTCACCCGCACGCTGGCGCCGTAGCTGATGCGACACAGGTCGAGGCTGGCGAATTTGCGATGATCGAGGCTGGCCAGCGGACGGCCGACCCGGGGCATGAGGATGCAGTGATTACCGACGTGCTGATTGACGTAACCCGACACCGCGTAAGGGTCGGCATGGTCGAATACTCTGCTGCGCTGACTCAACAGTTGCGCGTGCATCATCGGGTCACTCTCGTTGTTGTTATCGTGCGTCGGGTCATTCTAAGGCCGTACTTGCAGCGGTGTGTCAGTGGGCTGACATGTGGGCAATTCTGGCCCTATCGCGAGCAGGCTCACTCCTACATTTTGACCGCGTTGCCTCTGAAGAAACCCGGTCAACTGTGGGAGCGAGCCTGCTCGCGATAGGGCCATCAGCCTCAACATCAACGTTGACTGACACTCCGCTATCGCGAGCAGGCTCGCTCCCACAGGTTCAGCGGGTCGAGGTGGTCAATCCTCCAGCGCACGAACCCGTTCGTGGCGTTGCTGCTCGTCTGGTTGCGCAGAAGTCTGCAAAGTGAAATCAAAATCGATTTCGGCAAACCGCCCGCTAACACCATAGGCCGCCGCACGCTGCGGATCGTCGCTGAAGGTGATGTGCGCAATCAACTCGTCGCGGGTGGCGTAGGCGAAATCGTCGTGCAGGTATTGGTCACCATCGAGGTTGATCTGGGTGGTCAGGTGACGATGGTCCGGCGCGGAGATAAAGAAGTGAATGTGCGCCGGACGCTGCCCATGACGGCCCAGTTGATCGAGCAATTGCTGGGTCGGTCCGTCCGGCGGGCAACCGTAGCCCGACGGCACGATGCTGCGAAAACGATAGCGACCCTCGGCATCGGTGACGATGCGGCGGCGCAGGTTGAACTCAGATTGAGTGGTATCGAAATAGGAATAAGTGCCGCCCGTGTTGGCGTGCCAGACATCCACCACCGCGCCGGCCAATGGTTCGCCAGCGGTATTGCGCACCTGGCCCTGCATGAACAGGACCACACCCGGATCGACGCCATCATCGAGCCGCGCCTCACCTTCAGACAGCGGCGCACCCGCCACATACAACGGGCCTTCGATGGTCCGCGGCGTGCCACCGGCCTTCCCCGCCTGCTCGTCTTCGGCGTCCATCAGCAAGTCCAGGTAATGTTCCAGACCCAGCCCGGCCACCAGCAGACCGGCTTCCTGACGCGCGCCCAGCACATTGAGGTAATTGACGGCTTTCCAGAACTCTTCCGGGGTCACGGCCAGGTCTTCGATGATGTTCACCGAATCACGCAAAATGCGGTAGACCAAGGCTTTGACCCGAGGGTTGCCAGCGTCGTTGAGCAAGCCGCTGGCGTCTTCGAGAAACTTTTGGGCGCTGGCAGTGTGGGAAATCTTGACGTTCATTTTGGGTGGTTCCTCATCTTGTAATTATTAGCGTAGCGAACTGAACAGGCTGGGTTCAGCGGTCATCCTCGCGAATGGATGAAGGATGTCGGCACATCGCGTCGACCTCAATCGCCATGTATGGAAACAGCGGCAATTGCATCAGCAGGTCGTGCAGTTCCTGAACGCTGTCGACGTCGAAAACGCTGTAATTGGCATAGTGCCCGGCGATGCGCCACAGGTGGCGCCACTTGCCTTGCTCTTGCAGGCGCTGGGCCAGGGCTTTCTCGTCGGATTTCAGCTGGTTGGCCGTTTCAGGATTCATGTCGACCGGCAGATTCACGGTCATTTTTACGTGGAATAGCATGATGCTCTCCTCAGGCTTGATGAACGGAAATGGATGTCTTGTCGCGGCGATAAAACGCCAGGCGTTCTTCATCCAGGCTCAGGCCAAGGCCCGGTGTTTGCGGGACATGCAGCGCAAAATCGCGATAGACCAGCGGCTCGCTGAGGATGTCTTCCGTCAGCAGCAACGGGCCGAACAGCTCGGTGTCCCAAGCCAGTTTATTCAGGGTGATGAAGGCATGGGCCGAGGCTATCGTGCCGATCCCTCCTTCCAGCATAGTGCCGCCGTACAGGCCGATACCGGCGGCCTCAGCGATGGCGGCGGTGCGCAACACGGCGCGGGGACCGCCGTTTTTGGCGATCTTCAGGGCGAACACCGAAGCCGCGCCTTCGCGCGCCAGGTTGAAGGCGTCTTCCACACACTCGATGGACTCATCGGCCATGATCGGTGCCGGGCTCACGGCATTCAGCCGCGCCATGCCGCTGCGGTTGTTGCGCGAGATCGGCTGTTCGATCAGGTCGATGCCGTTGCTGCCCAGGATCCGGCAGGCGCGCAGTGCGACCGCCTCGTCCCAGGCCTGATTGACATCGACCCGCACGCTGGCGCGGTCGCCCAAGGCTTTCTTGATCGCAATGACGTGGGCCAGGTCGCGATTGACTTCGCCGGCACCGATTTTCAGTTTGAAGATCCGGTGGCGCCGCAGGTCGAGCATTTTTTCCGCTTCGGCGATGTCCTTGTCGGTGTCGCCGCTGGCCAGGGTCCATGCCACGGGCAACGCATCTCGAACCCGGCCGCCGAGCAACTCGCTGACCGGCAGGCCAAGGCGTTTGCCGTGGGCGTCGAGCAAAGCGGTTTCGATACCAGACTTGGCAAAGGTGTTGCCACGGATGCTGCGCTCCAGGCGCAACATCGCGGCGTTCACATTGCCGCTGTCCTCACCGATCAGCAGGGGCGCGAAGTGTTTGTCGATGTTGGTCTTGATGCTGTCCGGGCTTTCGTTGCCATAGGCCAGGCCACCGATGGTGGTGGACTCACCGATGCCTTCGATGCCATCGGCGCAGCGCACGCGGATGATCACCAGGGTCTGGTTCTGCATCGTGTGCATGGCCAGTTTGTGCGGGCGAATGGTCGGCAGATCGACGATGATCGTCTCGATCGATTCAATGGCAGTTGCACGCATGTCGATACCCGTCAGGTTCTTGAAGTTCTGAAATGGATTCTCGTACGGCTTTTTGCCCACGGCCAATATAGAATTGGTCTGGCTCGATACCTTAAAGGTATTCAACTGATCTTTGCCTGGAGGCCCCATGGAACTGCGTCACCTGCGGTATTTTCAGGTGTTGGCTCAAACCCTCAACTTCACCCGCGCCGCGGAGCTGCTGCACATTGCCCAGCCACCCCTGAGCCGGCAGATCCAGCAGCTGGAAGATGAACTCGGGGTGATATTGCTGGAGCGCGGTCGTCCGTTGAAGCTGACCGATGCAGGGCGATTCTTCCATGAACATTCCACCGCCCTGCTCGAACAACTGGCCAAGGTGTGCGACAACACCAAGCGCATCGGCCTGGGGGAAAAGACCTGGCTCGGTATCGGCTTTGCGCCCTCGACGCTGTATGGCGTACTGCCGGAACTGATTCGTCGTTTGCGCAGCGGCGAGCCCCTGGAGCTTGAGCTTGGGCTATCGGAAATGACCACGCTGCAACAGGTGCAGGCGCTCAAGGCCGGGCGCATCGACATCGGCTTCGGACGGATTCGCATCGACGACCCGGCGATCATTCAGACGGTATTGACCGAAGACCGGCTGGTCGCCGCCCTGCCCGCCGGCCATCCGCTGCTGGCCGGGCCGATCAGCCTTCGCCAACTGGCAACAGAGCCATTTGTGCTGTACCCCGGCAATCCACGCCCCAGCTACGCCGATCATGTGATTGCGCTGTTCGAGTCCTACGGCGTGAGCATCCACGTGGCGCAATGGACCAATGAGCTGCAGACAGCGATTGGTCTGGTGGGGGCTGGAATCGGCGTCACGCTGGTGCCCGCGTCGGTGCAGTTATTGCACCGCGACGACATTGGTTTCACGCCGTTGCTGGAAGACAACGCGACTTCACCGATCATCCTCAGCCGGCGCGTGGGTGACGTGACGCCGGGGTTGAATCATTGCTTGAAGATGATTGATGAACTGCTGCCCCGGAACCAGCCATAAGGCGATTCTGTAGCAGCTGGCGAAGCCTGCTGCTACATGGTTCCACTTCAGCCGGCGATATCGCTTTCGCCATCGCGATGTCAGCATCCCCAACAACATTTTGCTCAGGGTTTAATGCGAATCCCCATCCCAAAGCCAATTCCAGATCCCCGGCAATTTCACTGCCTCTGTACCGCTACTGACCGTACGCGCCATGGCCGCCCGTCGCAGCGCCTCCGTGTCGTCATAAAACGGCTTTTGCGCCACCCTCACCCCCGTATCGCGGGCGCTATCCAGCAGGATTTGCAGGTATTCGCGGGCATGCCGGGCGGTATACCGATTCAAGTCGTGAAAGGTCACCACCACCGGAACCACACCGTCCACCGTCGGCAATTCGCCCAGCGCAATGCGCTCGCGGACTTCGGACAGTTGCAGCAGCATGTTGGCCCGCCGCCGGGGGCTGGCGTTGAAACCCCAGATCTTGCCGTCGTTGGCGCTCAGGTCGGTCAGCAACAGATGCATGCCGTGCCGCTGGTAGGCAGCAAACACACGCTTGTCGTAATTCCAGAAAGGCGGACGCACCAGCGTGGGCGGCGTGCCGGTGATCGCGGCGATGTCGCCACTGCCTTTGCTCAGCGACTGTTCCAGCTCTTCCGGGCTGAGTGAACGGTGATTGGTGTGCGAGTGGGTCGCCGTGTGGAAACCCAGCACATGCCCTTCCGCCTGTTCCCGGTGCATGACCCCGCGCCCGATGTCGCTGTCACCGGCCCGTGGCGCGCCGGTCTGCACGAAGAACACCGCTTTAATCCCCGGTTGCACCGGGTTCTGCGCAAGGCTGTCGAGCACCGTCATGCTCGGGTTCCAGAAACTCGAGGCGCTGGGACCGTCGTCGAAGGTCAGCAGGAAGCGGATTGGTGGCTGCTCGCGCAGACGCTCTTCGGTCTGCGGGGTCAGTTCGATCGGTGCGGCGATGCAGCCAGCCAGCCCGACAGCGATGGCGAGCGCAGTGAGAACCTTGAACAGCTGTTTCATGGTTTGCCTTGGGCCAGACCGTTATGGTCATCACGTTAAACGGCAAAAACCCTTCGCCCATTTATCCATTGTCGGCCCGCAGGTGGCTGTAGGCCGAGGTTGGATCAGGGTACACAGTGTTTGGTTCCAGCGCTCACCCGCGTGGCTTACTGCGCCAGCGACTGCTGGAACGAGCTGTCGATAATCGGCGCGGTGGCCAGTGCCGCCGGCAACGCCTTGACCTTGAACAGGAAGTCCGCGGTGCTCTGCAGATCCTTTGCAGCCTGCGCGTCCACCGGGCCGACGGTCATGTGCGCCTGACGCAGCCAATGCCGCGACACGTTCTGGTCCAGGTTGGCCTTCTTCGCCCAGAGGTCGGCGTACTCGTCGGTGTGGTTGTCGACCCAGGCCCGGGCTTTTCAGCAACAGCGATTCAACAGAGTGTTTTTACCGGTGCAGCAAATCATCCCCTCAGCTACCCATCCACGTGACCGGCAGGACCCGGTGCTCGCGCAATTGAAAGCGTTGTCGTTGACCGAGGTGCAGCGTGCCCATGTGATTTGAGGGTGTCCGTAAAATCGTCTGCGCCGGCAAGCCGTGCTCCTACACTGAAAGCTCCGGCCGGAGGATTAGCCGATGTGCGGACGACTGTCGCAGTACCGTGGCATTCACGACTTTGTCGCGGTGCTGAGCATTCCCGACGCCCTGATCAACCACGTCGGGGATGAACCGCTGGCCCGCTACAACGCCGCGCCCACCACCCAGCTCGCGCTTTTGCACCTTGAGCCCGACGGGTTGCACGCCGATCCGGTGCGCTGGGGATGGCGTCCGCACTGGGCGAAGGATCGCGCGGCGCCGATCAATGCCCGCGTCGAGAAAGTCGCTCACGGCCCGTTCTTCCGGGCGATCTGGCCGCACCGGGCGATTGTGCCGATCGACAACTGGTTCGAATGGGTGGATGCCGGCGATTCGACGCGACAGCCCTGGCTGATTCGTCGACGGGATCGGGCGCCGATCTGTTGCGCGGCGATCGGCCAGTTTCCTTCGAGTGGGAGCGAGCAAAAGGAAGGCGACGGATTCGTCATCATCACGGCCGACAGCGCCGGCGGCATGCTCGACATTCATGACCGGCGGCCGGTGGTGTTGTCAGCTGAGTTGGCGCGCGAATGGCTGGACCCGGCCACGCCTAAGGAGCGCGCCGAGCAAATGGTGCTGATGCAGGGTGAAGCCAGCGAAGTGTTCGAGTGGTACAGGGTCGATAAAGCGATAGGAAACGTCAGGAACCAGGGCGCAATGTTGATTAACAAGCTTATTTAAAATGGATCCACTTTTGAGCCTAAATAGCCAAACCACATAAACGTTACACAGACTGTTTCATAATAGAAACACTTGTCGGAATGCGGCAAAATGACGCATTAACCGCTTGTCCGACAATTCATTCATCGTACATACATTTAGCAACACTACCGCTAGCATGCGCGCCGCATTTCCATCGGCAGTACCCAATTGACCAAAGAGTCAATAAACAAGGAAATCCCTAAATTTAACAAGCCTTGCAGAGAACTAAGTTGCGCGACGATCTTGTAATTAATCAAGTCAGTGGTCTGGACTGCGTGTACCTGTCATTGACAGAACGCTATCAACTGGACTGCTTTATCGGGCAATACATAAAGACCCGAAACCTGCGTTCCATCCCCAATATCAACGACGTACTGCGCTCAACCCTCGCAGCCTACTCCGGCACACCGCCGGTCATGGTCAACGAGCTGAATGCCTGGATCGACAACAAGTTGGGTTATCGGGCCTCCCACCCGGATTTTCCACCTCTGGAAGATCTCTGAAGTGATGCCCGGTTCAGTTCAGCCCACGACTGAACGAACCGGACATCGTTGCACTCTGAAGAAGAGGCCCATCAGGGCCTCTTTTTTTTCAACCCTCGTTATCTGCGCAAGAATGGCACCGCAGACTTTTTCAATGACCCATTCAAACACTGAGCCACAGACCTGCGGATTTAAGGAGGAATAAATGAGCGAACTCGTTCCCTATGCCGTGCACTATTTGCTTGACGGCGTTCGTCGGCACTTTTTCAAACTGGCTGAACAGTTCTCTGACGTGGACGCGATTCATTCGGCCTCCGCGCAT
Organism: Pseudomonas sp.; assembly: GCF_051660785.1. Taxonomy (GTDB): domain Bacteria; phylum Pseudomonadota; class Gammaproteobacteria; order Pseudomonadales; family Pseudomonadaceae; genus Aquipseudomonas. The sequence goes on along the minus strand of NZ_JBOFQE010000074.1, from coordinate 7,954 downwards.
GCCTTTCCGCAATCCGAGCGAAAGATCGCCGCACACACCTCCCTCGAAGCAGCGCGCTTGAGCGCTCAACAACTGGGCATCACCAAGGTTCGCTGGAATGAGGCGATCTGACAGACTCAGCCATCCCCGTTTGATCGCATAGTGCTGTTCACTCAAGCACAGCACTTCAAACACACCTGTTTTTTGTGGCGAGGGAGCTTGCTCCCGCTGGGCTGCGAAGCGGCCCCAAAATATGAAAACCATGCCGATTTTTGTGAGTGCTGCGCACTCAAGCGGGAGCAAGCTCCCTCGCCACAGGTTTTTTGCTCGACTGGAGATTGTCTTGAGCTTGATTGCGGTTGGGCATGCAGATCGTCAAGGCCTCAGCGGACGCTCTTCATCGCGGTCTGACAATTCCCGACTGTCGTCATGTTTCCAGGTCTGGGTTGAACGCCTCTGCCGCTCAAGCTCTTCTTCCGAGGGTTCATCCTCTTCTTCATCCAGGTCTGTACGCTTGGGTTCGTTAGCCATGATCACCTCTCTTCCTGAAGGATTACCCATTAAGCGTAGAACAATTTCCAAAGAGCAGTTCAAAGCCACCAGCGCAGCAAAAAGAAAAATCCCATGCTCAACAACATGCTGAGCAAGGTATTGCGGGTGTAAAGCACCAACCCCACCGCCACCAGCGAACTGATCAGGTACGGATTGTCCCACTGCAGATTCAGCTGTTTTTCCGGCATGAACACAATCGGCCCGCAGATCGCGGTCAACATCCCCGGCACGGCAAAACCGAGGAACTGCCGGGCATTGCTGCTCAAGCGCAGCGGCAGCCTGGGTTCAAGGAATACGTAGCGGTTGAGGAAGACGAGCACGCCCATCCCGATAATCACAGCCCAGACCATCATGTGCGCCCCACGTAGAATTTATTGCAGATAAAGCCTGCGGTCATGCCTGCCAGTCCCGACAGCACCAGCGCCGAACCCCAATGCCAGTAGCTGAACAATACCGAGCAAAACAGCGAGACCGCGACGCAGACCACCGTCGGAACGTTGCGCACCACCGGGGTGATCAGGGCAATAAAGGTCGCGGCGATGGAGAAGTCCAATCCGATGTGTTCGAGTCCGGGAATGCTGCTGCCCAAGACGATGCCGGCCAGCGTGAAGAGGTTCCAGGCGATGTAAAACGTCAGGCCCACGCCCAAGGCGTACCACCGGTTGAACTGCTGTTTGTCATGCTGGCTGGTCAGGGCAAACAGCTCGTCGGTAAGCAAAAAACCCAGCCCCACGCGCCAACGACCCGGCAGCGGTGAAATCACCGAGCGCATGCTCATCCCGTAGAGCAAATGCTGTGAGGTCAGTAACAGCGTGGTCAGCAAGATAGAGAAAATCCCGGCCCCGCCCTTGAGCATGCCGATGGCCACCAGTTGCGCGGCACCGGCAAACACGATGCTCGACAGCCCCTGACCCTGCAGCGGTGTGAGATTGGCCTCGATGGCCATGGACCCGGCCAGCAGCCCCCACGGCGCAGTCGCCAGGGACAACGGCATGATCGCTGCAGCGCCGCGTAGAAAGGCACTGCGCGGCATGAGTGAATTCGACATAACGCTCTACAAACAGGGAAAGTCGCCAGACTGTGCCAGCAGTTGCGTTCAATGGCTTGAACAATCTTGCGCACTTGCGCGCAACGCTCACCGAATGGCTCAGAACCGCTGCAATGAGCAAGAACCCGAGTACCATGGAACCATTCGTCTGACGCGTCAGGGAGTCGACATGCTTTACCGAATTGCCGCCGATGGGCTGGTGCTGTTTCACTTGCTGTTCATTCTGTTCGTACTGTTCGGCGGGCTGCTGGTGCTCAAATGGCGCCCCCTGATCTGGTGGCATCTGCCCGCAGCTGTCTGGGGCGTCACCGTGGAAGTCTTTCACCTGACGTGCCCGCTGACGCAATGGGAAAACCTCATGCGCGAGGCTGCCGGGCAAACCGGTTACGGCGGTGGCTTCATCGAACATTATGTCTGGCCGGTCATCTACCCGGCAGGGCTGACACCGGCGATTCAACTGGCACTGGGCAGCGTGGTGCTGGCGATCAACGCAGCGGTCTATCTTCGGCTGATCAGGCTGTGGAAGTTACGCCGGACAAACACCAGCCGAGGATAGGACATGCTGTCGATTGAAGACCTGACGTTGCTCCAGGCCATCCGTGAAACCGGCAGCCTGTCGCGGGCCGCCGCTCACTTGGGCAAAGCACCGTCGACGGTGTCCTATGCCGCGCGGCAACTGGAGGAGCGCTTCGATGCGCTGCTCTTCGATCGGCGTCGTTACCGCCTGCAACTTACCCCGGCCGGCGAGTTGCTGGTGAACGAGGCGTCGCGACTGATGCAGGATGTCACCCGGCTGACTCAACGGGTGCAACAAGTGGCCAATGGCTGGGAGAGCCGGTTGTGGATCGTCACCGACGAGTTGCTCGAGTTCGAAGCCTTGATCCCCGTCATTCACGAGTTCGATGCGCTGGAGTCCGGCGTACCGCTGCGCATTACTCACGAAGTGCTCAAAGGTGTGTGGGAAGCGCTGCGTGAAGGCCGTGCGGACTTGATCATCGGCGCCACCAATGAACCGCCGGCGATCCCCAGCCTGCGCTGGATGCAACTGGGGGAAATGGAGTGGGTGTTCGCGGTCTCGCCCAAGCACCCGCTGGCCAAGGCCAGGGAACCGATTTCACGCGCCATGGTTGCGCAGCACCGAGCGATTGTCGTGGCCGATTCGTCCCGGGCCACGGAGGGCAGCACCTATGGCGTCTCCGGCGGCCAGCCCGTGCTCGCCGTGCCGACCATGCGCGCCAAGATTCTCGCCCAGAGCGATGGCCTCGGCGTGGGCTGGCTGCCCAGGCATCGGTTCAGCGCATTACTGAGGAATGGCACACTGGTGGAAAAGCACATGGCTGATCCCCGGGAACCGAACATTCTGTACGCCGGCTGGCGCGGCGATCATGACGGTCGCGCGCTGGGCTGGTGGCTGGAAAAGCTCAAGCAATCGTACCTGTCCACAAAACTGGTCCAGGGCAGCGACCGCTTCGTCTGAATTCAGTTTGCAATGACACTCATGTTCCGCCCGCTGGCCTTGGCCACGTACAAGGCCTTGTCCGCAGCACTGACCAGGTCATCGGGTTGATCCTGCGAGGCCGGGTCGTAGGCGCAAACCCCGACACTGACGGTCACCGTGCCCTCCGGACTTTCGCTGTGTTCGATACCCGCCTGCTGAACCGCACGGCGGATTTTTTCGGCGACCAGAAACGCCCCTACATAGTCGGTGCCGGGCAGCACCACCGTAAACTCCTCGCCGCCATAACGCGCGGCCAGATCGCCGGGGCGTTTGATGTTGTGCTTGATGATCGCGCTGATGTTGCGCAAACACTCGTCCCCCGCCACGTGCCCGTAACGATCGTTGAAGCTCTTGAAGTGATCGACATCGATCATCAGCATCGCGAGGTGGGTCAGAGTGCGCCGGGCGCGGCCCATTTCCGCGAGGATGAACAGATCGAACTGACGCCGGTTGGAGAGCCCGGTCAGTGCATCTTCGAGCGCCAGCAATTCAAGGCTGCGGTTGACCTCGATCAGCTTTTCCTGGGCATCGAGCAACACACTTTGAGTGTGATTCTGCTGCTTCATGAAGCGAATCAGGCGAAAGCCCAACCCTCCCAGAAACACCAGCAGCAACAGCACGATGCCAGCGCTCAGGATGGATTCCTCGCGCCAGCCGGCCAGGACGTCCGCCTTGTCCAGTGCCGCGAAGATGATCAGCGGATAACCCTCGACCCGGCGAAACCCCACCACCCGCTCCACACCGTCCAGGTAGGACTTGACCGTCGCGGTGCCGGAATCGCCTTTGGGCAACAGTTGGCTGAACAGCGGCCCGTTGGCCAGACTGGTACCGATTTCGGTTTCCTTGAACGGTCGGCGAACGACGATGGTGGAATTGTCGGCAATCAGGTTGATCACGCCGTTATTGCCCATGTCGATGCTGTCGTAGAGCCCGAGGAAATGGTTGAGATAGATCGTTGCCAACGCCACTCCGGCGAAACTGCCATCCGGATGATTGATCCGGCGTGACACGGTCATGATCCATTCGCTGGTCGATCGACTTTTGATCGACGGTCCGATATGAGGCCCGCGATCAGGATGATCACGATGGAAGATGAAATACTCACGGTCGGAATTGTTCGCGCCCGGCACGTCCGCACCGTTGGAATTGGCGACCCAGCGTCCCTGTTCGTCGAATACGAACAGGCCATGGAGTTGAGCCAGCTCACTGCGCTGAGAACTGAGCAAGCGTCGCAACCGGGGCAATTGCCTCTGCTCCAGGCCCTCGTTTTCAACGCGGTCCACCAGGGTAAACAGCAGCGTATCGGCTTGTTTGATCGAGGACTGCGCCTGTGACGCCAGGGTCTGGGCAAGGTTGGACATTGCCACTTCTTTGTCATGCAAATGGTACTGGCGCGAGTTCCAGGCTTCCCAGATCACAATGGCCGTCATGGACAGGCACACCGCCACGAGCAGGACGACTGCGTAGCGGACCCTGAGTCGGGACTCGACCGGCTCCGGCACCCAGGGCGCAGTGGGCCGGGTGTGTTCAATTCGGTCGTTGATGGACGGATGCCCCATGACGCTCCCTGGATCGTTATGACATGGCGACTTTCCCGTTCGCCCTTTTTTGTGCCATCCAGCCTTGTCTGACGCTCGGACCGTCAGGTCCTGTCAGAGACAAGATAGGCGATTTACCAGGGTTATGACGGCTTTGTGTGCGGTTGCTGTACCGGGACCGATGTCTTCCACGCCCAAAACGTCAGTCCGTTACTTCTGCGTCTGCTTCACCGCTTCAAGCCAGGCGGGATTCAATTGCGTCTGTTCGGTGTCGAGGCTCAGCGCTTCCATCCGCACCTTGTGCTGCTCCATTTCCCTGCTCAATTGGCCATGGTCGCTGGAGTTGCCGTCCAGTTCATGCATCTGGCTCAAGCCCAGATGATAAAAACGCAGCAGCTTCATGGCCGTCGGATCACCCGCCTCCACCGCCGCCGTCACTTGATGCATCACATTGGTGATGCTCATCAGGCTGCGTTTGAGCTGCCAGCCGTACACTGCCGGCGCCATCCATGCCTGAGACCAGAACGTACCGCGCATCAACGCCGCCATCAGCAGCACCGCAACAAACACGCCGCCCACGTTAAACCGCAGGTTGTCGCCCCCGGGTTCACCGAACAGCGCCACCGCCGTGGTGGACAGCACCATCGCCAGCGCCAGGAATATCAGGGCAATAATGACCGTGCTGCGCCGCGTCTGTTGTCGAAAGCGTTCGGCGTTCATCGGCTGGATTTCGAACATCGTGACGGAGTTCCTTGCATCAATGGTAAAAGGCTCGGTGAGCGAAAAGACTGCGGGGCATTATCGCCCCTGCGCAGGATTTAGCTATGCTGGGCGCCTCTTCAACTTTTCATCTTCAATCGGGGAACATGGCGATACAGCGCAGTTCGTGCCATCTTCTTTCATGGATACATACTATTCGGATGCCATTTGCCTGTATGAATGCCATCGTTTTAAGGATCATTGAATGACCCAACGACAAGTAATCAACGCCTCTGTCAGCCCTAAAGGCAGCCTGGAAACCCTTTCTCAACGTGAAGTGCAGCAACTGAGCGAAGCCGGATCCGGCAGCACCTACACCTTATTCCGCCAGTGCGCCCTGGCCATCCTCAATACCGGCGCCCACGTAGATAACGCCAAGACCATCCTCGAAGCCTACAAGGACTTCGAAATCCGCATTCACCAGCAGGACCGCGGCGTCCGCCTGGAACTGCTGAACGCCCCGGCCGACGCCTTTGTCGACGGCGAAATGATCGCCAGCACCCGGGAAATGCTTTTCAGTGCCCTGCGCGACATCGTCTACACCGAAAACGAACTCGACGCCCAGCGCATCGACCTGAGCACTTCCCAGGGCATCAGCGACTACGTCTTCCACCTGCTGCGCAACGCCCGCACCCTGCGCCCCGGCGTCGAGCCGAAGATCGTGGTGTGCTGGGGCGGCCACTCGATCAACACCGAAGAATACAAATACACCAAGAAAGTTGGCCATGAACTAGGGCTGCGTAGCCTCGACATCTGCACCGGGTGCGGCCCCGGCGTAATGAAAGGCCCGATGAAGGGCGCGACCATCGCCCACGCCAAGCAGCGCATCCACGGCGGCCGCTACCTCGGCCTGACCGAGCCCGGCATCATCGCCGCCGAAGCGCCGAACCCGATCGTCAACGAACTGGTGATCCTGCCGGACATCGAAAAACGCCTGGAAGCCTTCGTGCGCGTGGGCCACGGCATCATCATCTTCCCGGGCGGCGCCGGCACAGCCGAAGAGTTCCTGTACCTGCTCGGCATCCTGATGCACCCGGACAACGCAGGCGTGCCCTTCCCGGTCGTCCTCACCGGGCCGAAACATGCCGCGCCGTATCTGGAACAACTGGACGCGTTCGTCGGCGCCACCTTGGGTGACGCGGCGAAAAAACACTACGAGATCATCATCGACGACCCGGCCGAAGTCGCGCGGCACATGACCCAAGGCCTCAAGGCAGTCAAACAGTTCCGCCGCGAGCGCAACGACGCATTTCATTTCAACTGGCTGCTGAAAATCGACGAAGGCTTCCAGCGCCCCTTCGACCCGACCCACGAAAACATGGCCAACCTCAAACTCAGCCGCGACCTGCCCGCCCACGAACTGGCGGCCAACCTGCGCCGCGCGTTCTCCGGCATCGTCGCCGGCAACGTCAAGGACAAGGGCATCCGCCTGATCGAAGAGCACGGGCCGTACCAGATCCGTGGCGATGCAGCGGTCATGCATCCGCTTGATCAACTGCTCAAGGCCTTCGTTGCCCAGCACCGGATGAAACTGCCGGGTGGTGCGGCTTATGTGCCGTGTTATCAGGTGGTTGCGTGATAAACGGCGCCTGACCAATACCCAATCCACTGTAGGAGCGAGCCTGCTCGCGATGGCGGAGCGTCATCCAACATTGATGTTGATTGACAAGGCCTCATCGCGAACAGGCTCGCTCCCACAGGGTTCGGTGAGCACCTGCAAGAAATTGGACTGCTGCCAGGCCGCCATCGCTGGCAGGCCAGCTCCCACAGGTTCGGTGAACATCTGCTAGAGATTGGTCGGCTGTCAGGCCGTCATCGCTGGCAAGCCAGCTCCCACAGGTTTGGTGTACATCAGCAAGAAAATGGTCGGCTGTCAGGCCGCCATCGCTGGCAGGCCAGCTCCCACAGGGGGTTGGTGTACATCAGCAAGAAATTGGACGGCTGTCAGGCCGCCGTCGCTGGCAAGCCAGCTCCCACAGGTTTGGTGTACATCAGCAAGAAAATGGTCGGCTGTCAGGCCGCCATGCTGGCAGGCCAGCTCCCACAGGTTTGGTGTACATCAGCAAGAAATTGGACGGCTGTCAGGACGCCATCGCTGGCGGGCCAGCTCCCACAGGTTTGGTGTACATCAACAAGAAAATGGTCGGCTGTCAGGCCGCCATCGCTGGCAGGCCAGCTCCCACAGGGTTCGGTGAACACCTGCAAAAGTTCGGTCGGCTGTCAGGCCGCCATCGCTGGCAGGCCAGCTCCCACAATAAATCGGCGTACGGCTTTTGCTTCTCACCACTCATCAGGCCGAGCGTTAGCTCGCCTTCAGCTTTTGATCCTGATCCACCCGCCCCGTTCGGGAGGCTGAGTGGAGGCGTTCATCCGGGGATTGGCGCGCAGCGCCGTTCGACGCAGTCGAACTCATCGCATGTAGGTGCCAGCGAAGCCAACCGGAGGGCGATGCCCCCGGATGAATGCCGGAGCGAAGGTACGCCGAGCCTAAGCGAGGGGCCGGACGCTTGGGGCGAGCCTTTTTTTGCTTACTTTTTTTTGGCGTTTGAAAAAAAAGTGAGTCGCCGTAAGGGCGAAACC
>NZ_JBOFQE010000073.1:0-157013 GCF_051660785.1 Pseudomonas sp. | reverse complement strand
ATCAGGGGGTTAGGCGCGTAGCGCCGTGCGGCGAAGCCGCACACATCGAGAGGAGGTCGTCGCGAAGCAGACCGTAGGCGATGCCCCCTGATGGACACCGTAGCGAGGGAACGCGGAGCCTCAGCGAGGCGCCGTACGCCGGGGCGAAGACTTTTTGGTTACTTTTGAGGCGTTTGTCAAAAGTGACTCGCTGTAAGAGCGAAACCGCCAGCCGCCGTTACCGCAGAAACGGATATGTACCCAACCCAAAACCAAAAACCCAGTCGGCCCTAAGGCCGCTGAGACCACAGAAACCACACAAACAAAAACGGCCTCTATATAAATAGAGGCCGCTCCCGGTACAACGTTAAGACGTTATCGCAAGACAGGTCTTATTTGCGGTCTTCCAGCTTGGGAATATCACGCGACTCGTAGCCGGTGTACAGCTGGCGCGGACGGCCAATCTTGTACGGGCTGGAGAGCATTTCTTTCCAGTGGGAGATCCAGCCGACAGTCCGCGCCAGAGCGAAGATCACGGTGAACATGCTGGTTGGAATGCCGATCGCCTTGAGGATGATCCCCGAGTAGAAGTCGACGTTCGGATACAGCGAGCGTTCGATGAAATACGGGTCGGTCAGGGCGATCTCTTCCAGGCGCATGGCCAGTTCGAGTTGCGGATCGTTGGTGATGCCCAGTTCCTTCAGTACTTCGTCGCAAGTCTGCTTCATGACGGTGGCGCGCGGGTCGCGGTTTTTGTAGACCCGGTGACCGAAGCCCATCAGCTTGAACGGATCGTTCTTGTCCTTGGCCTTGGCGATGTACTTGTCGATGTTCGACACATCGCCAATTTCATCCAGCATGGTCAGAACAGCTTCGTTCGCGCCGCCGTGGGCAGGGCCCCACAGTGCAGCGATGCCGGCGGCGATACAGGCGAACGGGTTGGCACCCGAAGAGCCGGCCAGGCGTACGGTGGAAGTCGATGCGTTCTGCTCGTGGTCGGCATGGAGGATGAAAATCCGGTCCATGGCCTTGGCGAGCACCGGGCTGATCGGTTTGATCTCGCACGGAGTGTTGAACATCATGTGCAGGAAGTTTTCCGCGTACGTCAGGTCGTTGCGCGGGTACATCATGGGTTGGCCCATGGAGTACTTGTAAACCATCGCCGCCAGGGTCGGCATTTTGGCAACCAGGCGGATCGCGGAAATTTCGCGATGCTGCGGGTTATTGATGTCGAGGGAGTCGTGGTAGAAGGCCGAGAGGGCGCCGACTACACCGCACATGACGGCCATTGGGTGGGCGTCGCGACGGAAGCCGTTGAAGAAGGTCTTCAGCTGCTCGTGAACCATGGTGTGGTTCTTCACGGTGCTGACGAACTGGGCCTTCTGTTCTGCGGTCGGCAATTCGCCGTTGAGCAGCAGATAGCAGGTTTCCAGGTAGTCCGACTTTTCAGCCAGCTGTTCGATCGGGTAACCGCGGTGCAGCAGAATGCCGTTGTCGCCGTCGATATAGGTGATCTTCGACTCGCAGGAAGCTGTCGACATGAAACCAGGGTCAAAGGTGAAACGGCCCGTGGCCGTCAGGCCCCGAACATCGATAACATCGGGACCAACGGTGCCGGTTAAAATGGGCAGCTCGACGGGGGCTGCGCCCTCGATGATCAACTGCGCTTTTTTGTCAGCCATGTGGCCTCCTATTTATGCTTGAAATCATCAGACAGACCCCCCACGCAGGGCCCGCACCACTATAGTGAGATAAATTCGAATGTCAATTTGCCTAAAGTCTTGCTCCAGAAGGCTTTAACCGGACTTTTTCCTCGAAATTGACTGCCATTTACGCCTTTTATCCAACTTGTGCAATCAGCTATTAGGGGAAGGCGAACGCGTTGTCATTAGTAGCCTAACTGTCTATACTCGGCCACCGACCGCCAGGGGCTTTTGGGCCTGCTTTATTGGGGGTCGCATCCCTGGGTGGTGGTTACCTGACCAGTGCACTCCCCAACAACTTTGCCCTGATTGTTAGGGGCTCTTCAGTGTGAAAAAAGCCGTGAAAAGCCAACGACCTGTAAACCTAGACCTAAGGACCATCAAACTCCCCATCACCGGCGTTACGTCGTTTCTTCACCGTGTTTCCGGCATCATCCTCTTCCTGGGCCTTGGCTTCATGCTGTATGCATTGAGCAAATCCCTGGGTTCCGAGGAAGGTTTTGCCGACGTGAAGGCAACCTTGACCAGCCCGCTGGCCAAGTTCGTAGCATGGGGCCTCCTGTCCGCTCTTCTGTATCACCTGGTAGCCGGTGTGCGCCATATGATCATGGACATGGGCATCGGTGAGACGCTGGAAGGCGGCACACTGGGCTCGAAAATCATTATCGCCGTGTCTGCGGTGTTGATCGTTCTGGCGGGAGTTTGGATATGGTAACCAGCGTTACGAACCTGTCGCGTTCAGGCCTCTATGACTGGATGGCGCAGCGTGTGTCTGCGGTCGTTCTCGCGGCTTATTTCATTTTCCTGATCGGATACCTCGTTGCGAATCCGGGCATTGGCTACGACCAATGGCATGGCCTGTTCGCCCACAACGGAATGCGTATCTTCAGTCTGCTGGCGCTTGTGGCCCTGGGCGCTCACGCCTGGGTCGGCATGTGGACCATCGCGACCGACTACCTGACGCCAATGGCGCTGGGCAAGTCCGCGACTGCAGTACGTTTCCTTTTCCAGGCAGTATGCGGCGTTGCGATGTTCGCTTACTTCGTCTGGGGTGTGCAGATTCTCTGGGGTATCTGATTCATGTCTACTACAGTTAATACGCTTTCGTTCGACGCCATCATCATTGGCGGCGGCGGTGCCGGCATGCGCGCTGCGCTGCAGCTGGCACAAGGTGGTCACAAGACTGCCGTAGTTACCAAGGTTTTCCCGACTCGTTCGCACACTGTATCCGCCCAGGGTGGCATCACCTGCGCCATCGCGTCCGCTGACCCGAACGATGACTGGCGCTGGCACATGTACGATACCGTCAAGGGTTCCGACTACATCGGTGACCAGGACGCTATCGAATACATGTGTTCCGTTGGCCCGGAAGCGGTCTTCGAACTCGAGCACATGGGCTTGCCGTTCTCCCGTACCGAACAGGGTCGCATCTATCAGCGTCCGTTCGGCGGTCAGTCGAAAGACTTCGGTAAAGGTGGCCAGGCTGCACGTACGTGCGCCGCTGCCGACCGTACCGGTCACGCGCTGCTGCACACTTTGTATCAAGCCAACCTCAAGGCCGGCACTGTATTCCTCAACGAATACTACGGCGTTGACCTGGTGAAGAACGAAGACGGTGCCTTTGTCGGCATGATCGTCATCTGCATCGAAACCGGCGAAACCTCCTACGTCCGCGCTAACGCCACCGTATTGGCGACCGGCGGTGCAGGTCGTATCTACTCGTCCACCACCAATGCCCTGATCAACACCGGTGACGGCGTCGGCATGGCTCTGCGTGCTGGCGTGCCGGTACAAGACATCGAAATGTGGCAGTTCCACCCGACCGGCATCGCCGGCGCCGGTGTACTGGTTACAGAAGGCTGCCGCGGTGAAGGCGGTTACCTGATCAACAAGCACGGCGAGCGTTTCATGGAGCGTTATGCTCCGAACGCGAAAGACCTTGCTGGTCGTGACGTGGTTGCTCGCTCGATGGTTAAAGAAATCATCGCCGGCAACGGTTGCGGTCCGGATGGCGACCACGTAATGCTGAAACTCGATCACCTCGGTGAAGAAGTTCTGCACAGCCGTCTGCCAGGCATCATGGAACTGTCCAAGACCTTCGCCCACGTCGATCCAGCCGTGGCGCCGATTCCGGTCGTTCCAACCTGCCACTATATGATGGGTGGCGTTGCCACCAACATTCATGGTCAGGCAATCACTCAGGACGCCGATGGCGTCGACCAGATCATTCCTGGTTTGTTCGCAGTGGGCGAAGTGGCTTGCGTATCGGTTCACGGTGCCAACCGCCTGGGCGGCAACTCGCTGCTTGACTTGGTGGTATTCGGCCGTGCGGCCGGCCTGTTCCTCGAGCAGACCCTGAAAGAAGGCGTTGATTACGCCCGTCCTCGCCAGTCCGACATCGACGCTGCCCTGGCACGTCTCGATGGCTTGAACTCGCGTACCGAAGGCGAAGACGTCGCTACCCTGCGTAAAGAGCTGCAAAGCTGCATGCAGAACTACTTCGGTGTATTCCGTACCGGCGAATACATGCAGAAGGGCATTGCCCAGCTGGCTGATCTGCGTGGCCGTATCGCCAATGTCAAGATCAACGACAAGAGCCAGGCGTTCAACACGGCTCGTATCGAAGCCCTGGAACTGCAGAACCTGCTGGAAGTGGCCGAAGCCACCGCCATCGCTGCAGAGATCCGCAAAGAGTCCCGCGGCGCTCACGCCCGTGAAGACTACGAAGATCGCGACGACGAAAACTGGCTGTGCCACACCCTGTACTTCCCGGGTGACAAGCGCGTGACCAAGCGTGCTGTGAACTTCTCGCCGAAGACTGTTCCGACTTTTGAACCTAAGATTCGGACTTATTAAGGGTGGCCGCCATGTTGCAAGTCAGTGTTTATCGCTACAACCCTGATCAGGACGCTGCGCCGTTCATGCAGGAATTCCAGGTCGATACCGGTGGTAAAGACCTGATGGTGCTGGACGTGCTGGCCCTGATCAAAGAGCAGGACGAAGGTTTCTCCTATCGTCGCTCTTGCCGTGAAGGTGTTTGCGGTTCCGACGGCATGAACATCAACGGCAAAAACGGTCTGGCCTGCGTCACGCCACTGTCTTCTGTCGTAAAAGGTAACAAGCTGATCGTTCGTCCGCTGCCAGGTTTGCCGGTTATCCGTGACCTGGTCGTCGATATGAGCATCTTCTACAAGCAATACGAGAAGGTTAAGCCATTCCTGCAGAACGACACGCCGGCTCCGGCCATCGAACGTCTGCAGACCCCGGAAGAGCGTGAAAAGCTCGACGGTCTGTACGAGTGCATCCTGTGCGCTTGCTGCTCGACCTCTTGCCCGTCCTTCTGGTGGAACCCGGACAAGTTCCTGGGCCCGGCTGCACTGCTGCAAGCGTACCGCTTCCTGGCAGACAGCCGCGACACCAAGACTGCCGAGCGTCTGGCTTCGCTGGATGACCCGTTCAGCGTATTCCGCTGCCGCGGGATCATGAACTGCGTCAACGTTTGCCCGAAAGGCCTGAACCCGACTAAGGCCATCGGTCATGTGCGTCACATGTTGCTGCAAAGCGGCGTGTGATTCAGCAGTACCCGTAGCACCGCTGTACCCGTAGATGCTACGGCGCAGGCTTCAACCGGCGCCGTAGTTTTAACCTGAGCAGCAGCTCACAAAGCTGCCGCTCTTATTTTGAAGAAATGAGACAAGCAGGGGCATCCGGGCTGGTACCCGGACTATCAGCGTGATCCTAAGTGGCTTGTTTTGGTCGCTGCATTCGGACTTCTGCAAGTTTGCTCGGTGTCGACGCCGATGGTGTTCCCCTAACCGAGGGTGACCAAGCATGCAAGAAAGCGTGATGCAGCGCATGTGGAACAGCGCCTACCTTTCCGGAGGTAACGCTGCCTATGTGGAAGAGCTTTATGAGCTCTACCTGCACGACCCTAACGCTGTGCCAGAAGAGTGGCGCACCTACTTTCAGAAGTTGCCGACCGAAGGCAACTCTGCCACCGATGTTTCGCACTCCACAATTCGCGATCATTTCGTCTTGCTGGCAAAGAACCAGCGCCGCGCCCAACCGGTTTCCGCCGGCAGCGTGAGCAGTGAGCACGAGAAGAAGCAAGTTGAAGTGCTGCGATTGATCCAGGCCTACCGTATGCGTGGCCACCAGGCAGCCCAGCTTGACCCGCTGGGGCTGTGGCAGCGTCCTGCACCTGCAGACCTGTCGATCAATCATTACGGCTTGACCAATGCCGATCTTGATACGACCTTCCGTGCCGGCGACCTGTTCATCGGCAAAGAGGAGGCGAGCCTACGCGAAATTCACGAAGCGTTGCAGCAGACATATTGCCGCACCATCGGCGCTGAATTTACGCACATCACCGATTCCGAGCAGCGCCAGTGGTTCCAGCAGCGTCTGGAAAGCGTGCGTGGCCGTCCGACGTACTCCGCCGACATCAAGAGTCATCTGCTCGAGCGCGTCACTGCCGGTGAAGGCCTGGAAAAATACCTGGGCACCAAATACCCGGGCACCAAGCGTTTCGGCCTGGAAGGCGGCGAAAGCCTGATTCCGATGCTCGACGAGCTGATCCAGCGTTCCGGCTCCTACGGCACCAAGGAAATCGTCATCGGCATGGCCCACCGTGGCCGTCTGAACGTGCTGGTCAACACCTTCGGCAAGAACCCGCGCGAGCTGTTCGACGAGTTCGAAGGCAAGAAGAAGGTCGAGCTGGGTTCCGGTGACGTTAAATATCATCAGGGCTTCTCGTCCAACGTGATGACCACCGGCGGTGAAGTTCACCTGGCCATGGCGTTCAACCCGTCCCACCTGGAGATCGTATCTCCAGTGGTCGAGGGTTCGGTTCGCGCCCGTCAGGATCGTCGTAACGACCCTACCGGCGAGAAAGTTCTGCCGATCTCCATCCACGGCGACGCGGCATTCGCCGGTCAAGGCGTGGTGATGGAAACCTTCCAGATGTCGCAGACCCGCGGTTTCAAGACCGGCGGCACCGTGCACATCGTGATCAACAACCAGGTTGGTTTCACCATCAGCAACCCGCTGGACTCGCGCTCCACCGAGTACGCGACCGACGTGGCGAAGATGATCCAGGCGCCGATCCTCCATGTGAATGGCGATGATCCGGAAGCCGTGTTGTTCGTGACCCAGCTGGCCATCGACTACCGCATGCAGTTCAAGCGTGACGTGGTGATCGACCTGGTCTGCTACCGTCGTCGCGGCCACAACGAAGCCGACGAGCCAAGCGGCACCCAGCCGATCATGTATCAGCAGATCACCAAGCAGCGCACCACCCGTGAGCTGTATGCCGATCGTCTGACCCAGGGCGGTGTGCTCGACGCAGAGCGTGTTCAGGCGAAAGTCGACGAATACCGCAACGCGCTGGACAACGGTCTGCATGTCGTAAAAAGCCTGGTCAAAGAGCCGAACAAAGAGTTGTTCGTAGACTGGCGTCCGTATCTGGGCCACGCCTGGACTGCGCGTCACGACACGCGTTTCGATCTGAAAACCTTGCAGGAACTGTCCGCCAAGCTGCTGGAAATTCCGGAAGGCTTCGTGGTTCAGCGCCAGGTTTCGAAAATCTACGAAGACCGTCAGAAAATGCAAGCCGGCGGCCTGCCGATCAACTGGGGTTATGCCGAAACCATGGCGTACGCGACCCTGGCGTTCGAAGGTCACCCGATTCGCATGACGGGTCAGGACATCGGTCGCGGTACGTTCTCGCACCGTCACGCTGTCTTGCACAACCAGAAAGACGCGGGCACCTACGTTCCGCTGCAAAACCTGTACAAGGGCCAGCCACGTTTCGACCTGTACGATTCGTTCCTGTCCGAAGAAGCCGTGCTGGCGTTCGAATACGGTTACTCGACCACCACGCCTGAGGCGCTGGTGATCTGGGAAGCCCAGTTCGGCGACTTCGCCAACGGTGCCCAGGTGGTTATCGACCAGTTCATCACCAGTGGCGAGCACAAGTGGGGCCGTCTCTGCGGTCTGACCATGCTGCTGCCGCACGGTTATGAAGGTCAGGGTCCGGAGCACTCTTCGGCTCGTCTGGAGCGTTACCTGCAGCTGTGCGCCGAGCACAACATTCAGGTTGCCGTGCCGACTACGCCGGCTCAGATCTACCACTTGCTGCGCCGTCAGGTGATTCGCCCGCTGCGCAAGCCGTTGATCGTTCTGACTCCGAAGTCGCTGCTGCGTCACAAGCTGGCCATCTCGACCCTGGAAGATCTGGCCGAAGGTTCGTTCCAGACCGTGATCCCGGAAATCGATGCTCTGGACCCGAAAAAGGTCGAGCGCGTTGTTCTGTGTAGCGGCAAGGTCTACTACGACCTGCTGGAAAAACGCCGTGCCGAAGGTCGTGACGACATCGCCATCGTGCGTATCGAGCAGCTGTACCCATTCCCTGAGGACGACTTGAAAGAAGTCCTGGCTCCTTACACCAACGTCAAAAATGCCGTGTGGTGCCAGGAAGAGCCGATGAACCAGGGGGCGTGGTACTGCAGCCAACACCACATGCGTCGCAGCATCAGCAATCTCAACAAGTCTCTCGTACTCGAGTACGCGGGCCGTGAGGCTTCTGCTGCACCTGCATGCGGTTACGCATCGATGCACGCTGAGCAGCAGGAAAAACTGCTGCAAGACGCCTTTACTGTTTAACGCCTTCGCGCACCTGAAACCGAATTTAAGGACTCACAGATAATGGCTATCGAAATCAAAGCCCCCACTTTCCCGGAATCGGTTGCCGACGGCACCGTTGCCACCTGGCACAAACAACCGGGCGACGCTGTAAAGCGTGATGACCTGATCGTCGACATCGAAACCGACAAGGTTGTGCTGGAAGTGTTGGCTACCGCTGACGGCGTGCTGGGCGCTATCGTCAAGAACGAAGGCGACACCGTTCTGTCCGACGAAGTCCTGGGCTCCATCGAAGCGGGCGGCGCTGCTGCCGCTCCGGCTGCTGCCGCAGCTCCTGCCGCTGCTCAAGCTGCTGCTCCAGCTGCCGAAGGCGAAGACGATCCTGTCGCTGCACCGGCTGCTCGCAAGCTGGCTGAAGAAAACGGCATCAACATCGCTTCCGTTGCCGGCACCGGCAAAGGCGGTCGTGTGACCAAGGAAGACGTGGTTGCAGCCGTTGCTGCCAAGAAAGCCGCTCCGGCTGCCGCACCTGCCAAGGCTGCTGCTCCGGCTGCCGCTGCTCCTGTATTCGCCGCTGGCGACCGCATCGAGAAGCGCGTTCCGATGACCCGTGTTCGCGCTACCGTGGCCAAGCGCCTGGTAGAAGCCCAGTCGAACATGGCGATGCTGACCACCTTCAACGAAGTCGACATGACCGAAGTCATGGCCCTGCGTTCGAAGTACAAGGACCTGTTCGAGAAGTCCCACAACGGCGTACGCCTGGGCTTCATGTCGTTCTTCGTGAAAGCGGCCACCGAAGCGCTGAAACGCTTCCCGGCTGTCAACGCGTCGATCGACGGTGCGGACATCGTTTACCACGGCTACGCTGACGTCGGTGTGGCTGTTTCCAGCGACCGCGGCCTGGTCGTACCGGTTCTGCGTAACGCCGAACTGATGAGCCTGGCTGAAATCGAAGGCGGCATCGCCACCTTCGGCAAGAAGGCTCGCGACGGCAAACTGTCGATGGATGAAATGACCGGCGGTACGTTCACCATCACCAACGGTGGTACCTTCGGTTCGATGATGTCGACGCCGATCGTTAACCCGCCACAAGCGGCCATCCTGGGCATGCACAACATTCTGCAGCGTCCTATGGCGATCAACGGTCAGGTCGTAATCCGTCCGATGATGTACCTGGCGCTGTCCTACGATCACCGTCTGATCGATGGCAAAGAAGCTGTGACCTTCCTGGTTACCATCAAGAACCTGCTGGAAGACCCGGCTCGTTTGCTGCTGGATATCTGATTTCGTTGCACGGGCCGTCCATTGATGGGCGGCCCTCCTGTAATGACCAGCTTCGTCCCACGACAATCCCCAAAAGGGATTGTCCGGTTTGATTCGAGAAGGAATGACACATGACTCAGAAATTCGACGTGGTAGTGATTGGCGCGGGCCCTGGCGGTTACGTGGCTGCCATTAAAGCAGCGCAACTGGGCCTCTCCACTGCCTGCATCGAGAAATACACCGACAAGGAAGGCAAACTTGCCCTCGGCGGTACTTGCCTGAACGTCGGCTGCATTCCGTCCAAGGCGCTGCTGGACAGCTCCTGGAAATACAAGGAAGCCAAAGAAGGCTTCGCCATCCACGGTATCAATCACGCTGGCGTGACCATGGACGTGGCAGCAATGGTTGGCCGTAAAGCCAACATCGTCAAAGGCCTGACCTCGGGCGTTGCCACCCTGTTCAAGGCCAACGGCGTCACTTCCCTGCAAGGCCACGGCAAACTGCTGGCCGGCAAGAAAGTCGAACTGACCAAGCCAGACGGCACCGTTGAAATCATCGACGCCGAGAACGTGATTCTGGCGTCGGGCTCGCGTCCGATCGACATTCCACCGGCTCCGGTTGACCAGAACGTGATCGTCGATTCGACCGGCGCGCTGGAATTCCAAACCGTACCTAAACGTCTGGGCGTGATCGGCGCTGGCGTGATCGGCCTGGAACTGGGTTCGGTCTGGTCGCGTCTGGGTTCGGAAGTGGTTGTCCTGGAAGCGCTGGAGAAGTTCCTGCCAGCCGCTGACGACGCCGTTTCCAAAGAAGCCTTCAAGACCCTGACCAAACAAGGTCTGGACATCAAGCTGGGCGCTCGCGTCACCGGTTCCAAAGTGAATGGCAACGAAGTTGTCGTGAACTACACCGATGCCAATGGCGAGCAGAACATCACGTTCGACAAGCTGATCGTTGCCGTTGGTCGCCGTCCAGTGACCACCGAACTGTTGGCTGCCGACAGCGGTGTGAACATCGACGAGCGCGGTTTCGTGTTCGTTGACGACCAGTGCGCCACCAGCGTGCCGGGCGTTTACGCGATCGGCGACGTGGTTCGCGGCATGATGCTGGCGCACAAGGCGTCCGAAGAAGGCATCATGGTCGTTGAGCGCATCAAGGGCCACAAAGCCCAAATCAACTATGACCTGATCCCGTCTGTTATTTATACTCACCCGGAAATCGCGTGGGTGGGCAAGACCGAGCAGGTCTTGAAGGCTGAAGGCGTTGAAGTTAACGTTGGCACCTTCCCGTTCGCAGCCAGTGGCCGTGCCATGGCAGCCAACGACACCGGCGGTTTCGTCAAAGTCATTGCCGATGCCAAGACTGACCGCGTACTGGGCGTCCACGTGATTGGCCCGAGCGCTGCAGAACTGGTTCAGCAGGGCGCGATCGGTATGGAATTCGGCACCAGCGCTGAAGACCTGGGCATGATGGTTTTCTCCCATCCGACCCTGTCTGAAGCCTTGCACGAAGCAGCTCTGGCTGTGAATGGCGGCGCCATCCACATCGCCAACCGCAAGAAGCGTTAAGACACAATAAGAAACCACGGCGGTTTGGCCCGTCGTGAGCCTTGCATGCAAGACTCACCGCGGAATATCCGCTGGACGCAGTCTTGCGTAGCTGCACCGGTTGTCCGGAAAGGTTACGCAAGCAGCAGTCACAGGTGGTGCGGCACTTGAACAAGTGCAGCACCGAATGCGCAGTACCTAACGAAGACGGTAATAAGCATGAATCTTCACGAGTATCAGGGTAAGCAGCTGTTCGCTGAATACGGCCTGCCAGTTTCGACCGGTTACGCAGTAGACACCCCGGAAGCAGCAGCAGAAGCTTGCGACAAAATCGGCGGCACCGAGTGGGTTGTCAAAGCCCAGGTCCACGCTGGTGGTCGCGGTAAAGCGGGCGGCGTAAAGCTGGTTCGCAGCAAAGAAGACGCCAAGGCCTTCGCACAGCAGTGGCTGGGCAAGCGTCTGGTGACTTACCAGACTGACGCCAATGGCCAGCCAGTCACCAAGATCCTGGTTGAATCGTGCACTGATATCGCTAAAGAGCTGTACCTGGGCGCTGTCGTTGACCGTTCGAGCCGTCGCATCGTGTTCATGGCTTCCACCGAAGGTGGCGTGGACATCGAGAAGATCGCTCACGAAACCCCAGAAAAAATCCTCAAGGCCACAATCGATCCACTGGTTGGCGCTCAGCCATTCCAGGGTCGCGAGCTGGCATTCCAGCTGGGCCTGGAAGGCAAGCAAGTTGCTCAGTTCGCCAAGATCTTCGTAGGTCTGGCCAAGCTGTTCAAGGATCACGACCTGGCTCTGCTGGAAGTGAACCCGCTGGTGATCAAGGCTGACGGCGATCTGCATTGCCTCGATGCCAAGATCAACATCGACGCCAACGCCATGTACCGTCAGCCTAAGCTGAAGACTTTCCACGATCCGTCGCAAGACGATCCGCGCGAAGCGCACGCTGCCAAGTTCGAACTGAACTACGTAGCGCTGGAAGGCAACATCGGTTGCATGGTCAACGGTGCTGGCCTGGCCATGGGTACCATGGACATCGTCAACCTGCATGGCGGCAAACCAGCCAACTTCCTCGACGTGGGCGGCGGTGCTACCAAAGAACGCGTTACCGAAGCGTTCAAGATCATTCTGTCCGACTCCAACGTCGCTGCAGTACTGGTTAACATCTTCGGCGGCATCGTTCGTTGCGACATGATTGCCGAAGGCATCATTGGCGCCGTGAAAGAAGTCGGCGTGAAAATCCCGGTTGTTGTTCGCCTTGAAGGCAACAACGCTGAGCTGGGCGCTAAAGTACTGGCAGAAAGCGGTTTGAACATCATCGCTGCTACCAGCCTGACCGACGCTGCTCAACAAGTCGTTAAAGCTGCGGAGGGCAAATAATGAGCGTCCTGATCAATAAAGACACCAAAGTTATCTGCCAGGGTATTACCGGTTCGCAAGGTAGTTTCCACACCCAGCAAGCCATCGAATACGGCACCAAGATGGTGGGTGGCGTTACTCCTGGTAAAGGCGGCACCGAACACCTGGGTCTGCCAGTGTTCAACACCGTGAAAGACGCTGTAGCTGCCACTGGCGCCACCGCCAGCGTGATCTACGTTCCAGCTCCTTTCTGCAAGGACTCCATCCTGGAAGCAGCTTTCGGCGGCATCAAGCTGATCGTCTGCATCACCGAAGGCATTCCTACCCTGGACATGCTGGACGCTAAAGTTAAGTGCGACGAGCTGGGCGTAGTCCTGATCGGTCCTAACTGCCCAGGCGTGATCACTCCAGGCGAATGCAAGATCGGCATCATGCCAGGTCACATTCACTTGCCAGGCAAGGTCGGTATCGTTTCCCGTTCCGGCACCCTGACCTACGAAGCTGTTAAGCAGACCACTGACGCCGGTTTCGGTCAGTCGACTTGCGTCGGCATCGGCGGTGACCCGATCCCGGGTTCGAACTTCATCGACATCCTGAAGCTGTTCCAGGAAGACCCGAAGACCGAAGCGATCGTAATGATCGGCGAGATCGGCGGTTCGGCTGAAGAAGAAGCGGCTGCCTACATCAAGGCACACGTGACCAAGCCGGTTGTTTCCTACATCGCTGGTGTGACTGCCCCTGCGGGCAAGCGCATGGGCCATGCTGGCGCAATCATCTCTGGCGGCAAAGGCACTGCAGACGAGAAGTTTGCTGCCCTGGAAGACGCAGGCGTTAAAACCGTGCGTTCGCTGGCAGACATCGGCAAGGCTTTGTCCGAGCTGACCGGTTGGGCGATCAAATAAGCCTCGCGCTTAGCTGACGCTTCACCAGACAAAGGCCACCTTAGGG
The DNA here is from genome assembly GCF_051660785.1 of Pseudomonas sp. Taxonomy (GTDB): domain Bacteria; phylum Pseudomonadota; class Gammaproteobacteria; order Pseudomonadales; family Pseudomonadaceae; genus Aquipseudomonas. Next base: position 143,566 of record NZ_JBOFQE010000073.1, on the reverse strand, counting down.
TGGCCTTTGTCATTGTGGCGAGGGGATTTATCCCCGTTGGGTCGCGAAGCGGCCCCAAAACCTGCATCCGAGGTGTATCCGATGCACCGCATACAATGGTTTTACGACTGCTGCGCAGCCGAACGGGGATGAATCCCCTCACCACAAGTTCTGTGGTGAAAATAAGATATGTAAACGCGACACAGAAATGTCGTGTATCGGATAGATCGCCCCTTAACAGTGCGTTTGTCGGGCAAATTCGTTAGGCTAGCGACCATTTTTGCGTCCGCGGCCCATAAGGAAGCAACGCGCTAAAGGGTCAGTCCTATACGGACCGACAGCATTTCCCTCACCCATAAGGGAAATCCCTCTCTAAATTCCGATTCAGTAGTGTGGTATTTCCTTAATGAAAGTTTTGAAAGGTCAGGACATCCTGGCACTTGGTTTTATGACGTTTGCCCTGTTCGTCGGGGCTGGCAATATCATCTTCCCGCCTATCGTCGGTTTGCAGTCCGGGCCCAATGTCTGGATGGCGGCGCTGGGCTTTCTGATCACTGCGGTCGGTCTGCCTGTGATCACCGTGGTTGCCCTGGCCAAGGTCGGTGGTGCGATGGATGCGTTGAGCAGCCCGATCGGCAAGATCGCCGGCGGCTTGCTGGCCGCCGCCTGCTACCTCGCCGTGGGCCCGCTGTTTGCCACGCCGCGCACGGCGACTGTGTCGTTCGAAGTGGGTCTGGCGCCGTTGACCGGCGAGAGCCCGCTCGCGCTGTTCCTCTACAGCTCGGTGTACTTCCTGCTGGTGTTCTTCATTTCGCTCTATCCAGGCCGTTTGCTGGATACCGTAGGACGTTTCCTCGCGCCCCTGAAGATCATCGCCCTGGCCGCGCTCGGCATCGCCGCGTTCGCGTTGCCGGCCGGCGACATCGGCGTGGCTACCCCGGAATACGTGGCGGCACCGTTTTCCCAGGGTTTCATCAATGGTTACCTGACCATGGATACCCTCGGCGCACTGGTGTTCGGCATCGTCATCGTCAATGCGATCCGCTCCCGTGGCGTCGAGTCGCCGGTGCTGATCACCCGTTACGCGATCATTGCCGGCCTGATTGCCGGCGTGGGCCTGGCGCTGGTGTACGTCAGCCTTTTCCGTCTCGGTTCCGGCAGCCATGAAGTGGCGGCCGGTGCAACCAACGGTGCTGCGGTGTTGCACGCTTACGTTCAACACACCTTCGGTTCGTTGGGCAGCGGTTTCCTCGCGGTGCTGATCTCCCTGGCGTGTCTGGTGACGGCTGTCGGCCTGACCTGCGCCTGCGCTGAATACTTCAGTCGTGTGCTGCCACTGTCCTACAAGACATTGGTCATCATTCTGGCGGTGTTCTCGCTGTTTGTGTCCAACCTGGGCCTCACCAAGCTGATTGCGTTCTCGATCCCGGTGCTGACAGCGATTTACCCGCCGTGCATCGCCCTGGTAGCGCTGAGCTTCTGCAAGGACTTCTGGCATGAACAGGGCCGCATCGTTGGCCCGGTCATGTTGGTTTCGTTCATTTTCGGCCTGATCGATGCGCTCAAGGGCGCGGGTCTGGCGGACTGGATGCCGACTCAGCTGTCCCACCTGCCGCTGAGCGAGCAGGGCTTGGCGTGGCTGGTGCCGTCGGTGATGACATTGGTGGTTGCGGTGGTCTGCGACCGTCTGCTGGGCAAGCGCGAAGAAGCGCTGGCTTAAGCGGCTTCATGATCCGCCACAAGCGGGTCTTGAGCTAAAACAGAAATGCCCCGTATCAATCGATACGGGGCATTTTTTATGCGCGTGATGCAGTGTCTTTTTTTGTCAGCTAACGTCGAAACACTGCAAATTCCCTGTGGGAGCGAGCCGGCTCCGGGCGGCGTTCCGACGATAGCGGTAGATCAGTCAACATCCGTGTTGAATGTAAATCCGTCATCGTCGGAACGCCGCCCGGAGCAGGCTCGCTCCCACAGGGTATCGGTGTACCGATCTCACATCACAAGGACCTGCATGTCGTTCATCCACGCCAACATCATCCACATCCTCGCCGCCGTCTGGTTTGTCATCTGCTGGGGCGGCTACACCCGTTATGCGACGTGGAAGGGTCGTGACACCGCTTGCCTGGCGAGTGTGCTGCACTTGTACCGTGAAGACTGGATGCGCCGCATGTTGCTGCGCGACAACCGCATCGCAGACGCCAGCGTGGTCGGTAATCTGGAGCGCAACGCCTCGTTCTTCGCTTCCAGCACACTGATTATCCTGGCCGGTATTCTGACGGTGCTCGGCGCGTCCGAACGGGCCGTGTCGTTGCTGGCGGATATTCCGATGGTGCAACAGGCGTCGCAGGGCATGTCGGAGATCAAGTTGCTGTGCCTGGCGCTGGTGTTTGTCTACGCGTTCTTTACGTTCAGCTGGTGCATGCGCCAGTACAACTTCGCCGCGATTCTGATTGGCTCGGCACCGATGATCGGTGAGCGCCACGTTTCCGAACAAGAGCGCAAAGCCTTCGCGGCCCGAGCGGCCCGCGTTATCTCCATGGCCGCCAACCAGTTCAACTTTGGCCTGCGCTCTTATTACTTCGGCATGACCATGCTGGCCTGGTTCGTCAGCCCGTGGCTGTTCATGTTGATGAGTGCCGGTGTGGTGCTGGTGTTGTATCGCCGGGAGTTTCATTCCGACGTTCTCGACGTGATGGTCTATACCCCTACAGAGGCGCCATTGCCCGAAGCCAACAAAGAGGCCGCTTGATGAGTATTCCGTTCTGGTGCGTGTTTATCAGCGCCTTGCTGATTTATGTGGCAAAGATTCCGGTGGCCAAGGCCATGAAAGAGCAGGGCGGTTACGACAATCACCTGCCGCGCCAGCAACAAGCGCAACTCACAGGCTTTGGCGCCCGTGCGGTGGCGGCGCATCAAAACTGCTTCGAGGCATTCATATTATTTGCGGTGGGGGTGTTGATGGCGCACACCACGCAAACGGCGGGGTGGCTGATCGACTCGCTGGCAATCATCTTTGTGATTACCCGGATCATTTATTTACTGTGCTATTGGGCAGATCTTGCCTGGCAGCGCAGTTTGGTGTGGTTCATCGGATTAGTGTGTAGTTTGCTGCTGATGATTAGTCCGACTTTTAGAACTATTTTGCTCTAGCGGGCAAATCGCAGGCAAAAGAAAACCCGCACTTGGCGGGTTTTCTTTATCACGCTAAAAACTGTTTTAGTTTTTAGGCGCTTCTTTTGCTGCCGCTTCGTTCGATTCAGCCTGAGCTTTGGCAGCTTCGGCGTTTTCTTTCGCAGCGTCGTTCACTTTATCCTGAGCTTTGTTCATGTCTTGCTGAGCTTGCTCAGCATGTTTGTCGGCTTCTTGAGCTTTGTCCTCGGATTTTTTATCGCAGGCAGCGAGACCGAGGGAAGCGGTCAACATCAAGGCAATAGCTAAAGTCTTACGCATGGGGTGTTTCTCCTTATGGAAAATATCTACTGGCCTTTCGAGCACAGCCGTCAGGGTTAAGTTCCTCAATTCGTTCAGATATATAAGATTATTCCTGCGGGAACTTTTACGCATACGCTGAATACGATCTCCGAATACTAAGAAGAGTGTTTATCACATGGCCGAAAACCCCGTTTTTGAGCGCGCGACGCGATTTCTTTCGGCGCTCAGGCACTGTCAGGTACTGGGTTTGCGCGTTCACAGCGCCAGCAGCGAAGGACTGACGGTCATCCTGCCTTACAGCCCGCAAATTGTCGGCAATCCGCAGACCGGAGTGATCCATGGCGGGGCGCTCACCTCCCTGATGGACACCGCGTGCGGCATGTCGACCCTGTGCGTCCTGCCCGAATTTGAAGTTTGCCCGACCCTCGATCTACGCATCGACTACATGCACGCCGCCGAGCCTCACAAGGATGTCTACGGTTTCGCCCAATGCTACCGGGTGACCACCGACGTGATCTTCGCTCGGGGCTTCGCCTACCAGGACGATCCCGAACAGCCCATCGCACATGTCGTCGGCACGTTCATGCGCATGGGCAAAGCCATCAAAGGCACCAAGGGTTTTGGTGGTGCGATCGCCGGAGGTGCGAAATGACTGACACGTTCAAGGAACAATTTCAGCAGGCCCACGAGCAGGGGGACTACGCCTCGCTGCTCCATTTGCTCCCTTACGCCAAACTGATCGGTGTCGAGTGCTCGCGTGTCGGGGATGAGTTGCTGTTTCGCCTGCCGGCCAACAAGGACAACATTGGTAACCCTTTACTGCCGGCCATCCATGGCGGGGTGATCGCCGGATTCATGGAGCTGGCCGCAGCGCTGCACCTGCTGATTTTCACAGGTTCGCCCGGTGTGCCAAAGATCATCGACTTCTCCCTCGACTACCTGCGAGCCGGGCAGTTTCGTGATACCTGGGCCAAATGTCAGGTCTGCCGGCAAGGCCGACGCGTTGCCAACGTAGCGATAACGGCCTGGCAAACCACCGAAGCCGAACCGATTGCCACGGCCCGCGGCCATTTCAAAATTGAAGAGCCCTTGAAATCCTGAACTCAGCCCCAAACTCTGATGACAACCCGCCGCCGACCCTTCAGGTCGCGGCCACTGCCATCTGATTGGAGTTTGATGACCATGAGTGTGGAAACTCAAAAGGAAACCCTGGGCTTCCAGACCGAGGTGAAGCAACTGCTGCACCTCATGATCCATTCGCTGTATTCCAACAAGGAAATTTTCCTTCGCGAATTGATCTCGAACGCCTCTGACGCTGTCGACAAATTACGTTTCGAAGCCCTGTCCAAGCCTGAGTTGCTGGAAGGTGGCGCTGAACTGAAAATCCGTGTGAGCTTCGACAAAGACGCCAAAACCGTCACCCTCGAAGACAACGGCATCGGCATGAGCCGTGAAGACGCGATCACCCACTTGGGCACGATCGCCAAATCCGGCACTGCCGACTTCATGAAACACCTGTCTGGCGATCAGAAAAAAGACTCGCACCTGATCGGTCAGTTCGGTGTCGGTTTCTACTCGGCCTTCATCGTGGCCGACAAAGTCGACGTGTTCAGCCGTCGTGCCGGTGCTGCCGCCAGCGAAGGCGTGCACTGGTCGTCCAAGGGCGAAGGCGATTTTGAAGTTGCCACCGTCGAGAAAGCCGAACGCGGCACCCGTATCGTCCTGCACCTGAAATCCGGTGAAGACGAATTCGCCGATGGCTGGCGTCTGCGCAACATTATCAAGAAGTACTCCGACCACATCGCTTTGCCGATCGAGTTGCCGAAAGAAGTGGCAGCCGTTGAAGGCGAAGAGCAGCCAGCCGTTGAATGGGAAACCGTCAACCGCGCCAGCGCCCTGTGGACCCGTCCTCGCACCGAGATCAAGGACGAGGAATACCAGGAGTTCTACAAACACATCGCTCACGATTTCGAAAACCCGCTGAGCTGGAGCCACAACAAGGTCGAAGGCAAGCTCGAATACAGCTCGCTGCTGTACGTGCCGACCCGTGCTCCGTTCGACCTGTACCAGCGTGAAGCGCCGAAAGGCCTGAAGCTGTACGTTCAGCGCGTGTTCGTCATGGACCAGGCCGAGTCGTTCCTGCCGTTGTACCTGCGCTTCATCAAAGGTGTGGTCGATTCCAACGACCTGTCGCTGAACGTGTCGCGGGAAATCCTGCAGAAAGACCCGATCATCGACTCCATGAAGTCGGCGCTGACCAAGCGTGTTCTGGACATGCTGGAAAAACTGGCGAAGAACGAGCCTGAGCAATACAAAGGCTTCTGGAAAAACTTCGGCCAGGTCATGAAAGAAGGCCCGGCAGAAGACTTCGCCAACAAAGAGAAAATCGCTGGCCTGCTGCGTTTCGCCTCCACTCAGGGCGAAGAAGGCGAGCAAGTGGTGGGTCTGGCCGAGTACCTGGCTCGCGCCAAGGAAGGTCAGGACAAGATTTACTACCTGACCGGCGAAACCTACGCGCAAGTCAAAAACAGCCCGCACCTGGAAGTCTTCCGCAAGAAAGGCATCGAAGTGCTGCTGCTGACCGACCGCATCGACGAGTGGCTGATGAGCTACCTCAGCGACTTCGACGGCAAGAGCTTTGTCGACGTGGCACGCGGTGACCTGGACCTCGGCAACCTGGACTCGGAAGAGGACAAGAAAGCCGCGGAAGAAGTCGCCAAGTCCAAAGAAGGCCTGGTTGAGCGTCTGAAAACCGCGCTGGGCGATTCCGTTGCCGAAGTACGGGTTTCCCACCGCCTGACCGATTCCCCGGCGATCCTGGCCATCGGCGAGCAGGACCTGGGCATGCAGATGCGTCAGATCCTCGAAGCCAGCGGTCAGAAGGTTCCGGATTCGAAGCCGATCTTCGAATTCAACCCGGCTCACCCGCTGATCGAGAAGCTCGACAACGAGCAGAGCGACGAACGCTTCGGCGACCTGTCGCACATCCTCTTCGATCAGGCGGCCCTGGCGGCCGGCGACAGCTTGAAAGACCCGGCCGCGTATGTGCGCCGCCTCAACAAGCTGCTGGTTGAACTGTCGGTTTAACTGAGTTGTACAAAAACCCGCTTCGGCGGGTTTTTTCATTCTGGTGTCTTTTACTGGGAGTTAGTCATGAGCCAAATCACTGTTCGTTCCGTCGCTTATCAGATTGATGGCCAGTCGTATGAAAGCCGTCTGGCGTTCGATGCCGACCACAAAGGCCCACGCCCGGGACTGTTGATGGCGCCGAACTGGATGGGTGTCAGCGCCGGTGCCGAGGAGATTGCCAAGTCGGTGGCGGCCAAGGGTTATGTGGTGTTGATCGCGGACCTGTACGGTCAGACGGTGCGACCACAGAACGCCGACGAGGCCGGTGCAGCGATGATGCCGCTAAAGAACGACCGCGCCTTGCTGCGCAAGCGCATGCAGGCGGCGTTCGAACAGTTGCAAGGGCAGGGCGAAGCTGCGGTCGATAACTCGAAGCTGGCGACCTTCGGTTTCTGCTTCGGTGGTTGCTGTGCGCTGGAGCTCGCCCGAACGGGTGCGCCGGTAAAAGCGGCGGTGTCGTTCCATGGCACGCTGGATACGCCAAACGTCAACGATGCGAAAAATATCAAAGGCTCGGTGCTGGTGCTGCACGGTGCATCCGACCCCCTGGTGCCGAAAGATCAATTACCGGCGTTTGAAGAGGAAATGAACGCGGCGGGCGTGGATTGGCAACTGCTGAGCTACGGTGGCGCGGTGCATTCGTTTACTGATCCGCATGCCAATGTGCCGGGGAAGATGATGTATGACGCGAAGACGGCGGGGCGTGCGTTTGCGTCGATGCACAACTTGCTGGATGAAGTGTTTAAAGGCTAAAAGCAAGAAGCTTCCCTCACCCTAACCCTCTCCCAGAGGGAGAGGGAACTGATCTATGAGGATGTTTGAAATATTGCGACCTGAAAGATTGAGTCGAACTCAGGTTCTGAAAAGCCCCCGATCGGCTCCCTTTCCCCCTCTCCCCATTGGGGAGAGGGCTGGGGTGAGGGGTGGATTTACCGCGACAACTCGATCCGCTCGCTTTCCCCCGGCACCGTCGGCCAATCCCCCGCAGCCCAGCGCCGCCGCGCTTCCTCGATCGCCGCCGGATCGCTCGCCACGAAATTCCAGTTGATTCGCCGCGGCCCGTCCAGCGGTGCCCCACCAAACAGCACCGCATGACAGTCGCTCTCGGCGAACAGCGTCATTTCCTCTCCGGCCGGCAACACCACCAGCGCATGCGGTTCTATCAACTCGCCATCCAGTTGCACCTCGCCGTCCAGCACATATAAAGCCCGCTCTTCATGCTCAGTCGGAATCAGCAATGTGGTCGCCGTTTGCAGGTTCAATTCCGCATACAACGTAGGAGAAAGCACCGGCACCGGCGATTCCAGGCAAAAGCCTGACCCGGCAATCATCCGGATCTTCACGCCAAGGTTATCGCTGACCGGTAACGACGCCGCCGGGTGATGGCTGTAGTGGCCCGGTCCCTGTTCATGCTCCTTGGGAGAGGCGAGCCAAACCTGCAAACCGTGCATCGTGAAGCCACTGTCCTTCAACGCCTCAGGTGTGCGCTCGACATGGGCAATCGCGCTGCCCGCCGTCATCCAGCTCACATCACCGGCCTCCACCACCTGATCGGAGCCGAGGCTGTCCTTGTGCTGGATTTTTCCTTCGAACAAATAGGTGAGGGTGGACAGGCCGATGTGCGGATGCTGACGGATATTCATGCCTTTGCCCGCCAGATAACGGGTTTCAAGCATGTGGTCGAAAAATACGAAAGGCCCGACGCTGCGGCATTTGGCCGACGGCAATGGGCGCAGAATCGGTTGGCCCTCGACATCTTCGGCGCGAGGGCGGATCACGAGCGGAGTGTTCATGGTGCATTCCAGGCTGAGCGGGTGACGCGTGGAGCATAACCCGCTTGTGCAGCCCTTGCCGCTATTGGCTGAACGCACCTTCGGACAGATGGGTTTCGATGCTCACTTCCGTGCTGGTCATCAGCTTGTGCACCGGGCAACGGTCGGCCACGCGGTGCAGCTCGTCGCGCTGAGCGTCGGTGAGCACACCCTTGAGGGTCAATTTGACGTGCAGGGCGTATTTGCCTTTCTGCTCTTCGCTGTTGTCACGTTTGACTTCGACCGTGACGCCGGTCAGCGGAATGTCTTTCTTCTTCGCGTACATCTTCAGCGTCAGGGCCTTGCAGGCGCCCAGGGCCGCGTCGAAGTAATCGTGGGGCTCAGGGGCCGTGCCTTCGCCGCCAGATGTCGTCGGCACATCGGCAAAGAGTTCGTGGTCGTCGATCTGGACGCTGTGGCGAAAACCTTCGGCGGAAACGGTATTGACGGTAACGGTCATGAGAAGCCTCCCAGGCTAAAAAGTCATTCGATCAAAAAAGACCTTGAAGGTATAGAGCATTCCTGCCGATGCGCGTTCCACTTTCTTACAGGCTGAACCGCCTCGAGTGTGCGCGGGTCTACGTTTCTCCTGCCCCCGGAGAATGCCCGTGCCCTTGTTCCGTTTGAGCCTTGCCTGTTTGTTGGCGCTAACCACCAGCGCTTACGCTAACGCACGCGAATATGCCTACAGCGACGCGCACCTGCATTACGTGGACTTTTTCCAGGAAACGGCGGGCATGCCGAAACTGCTCAAGGCCATGGACGACAATGCCATCGAGCATGTGATGATTTCCGGTATCCCGGTGGCGAAGAAATGGCACGAAGACGAACCGAAGCGCCCACGCTATTACGCCGGTGATGACGCCGATGCCTATTGGTACAGCGCGACGGATGTGATCGTCGCGGCGGCGGTGAACAAGCTGACGCCTGCACAGCGGCAGCGTTTTCACCCGTTCCTGTCGGGCTTTAATCCCAACGACAAAAACTCCGCGACGCACATCCAGCGCATGCTCGACCTCAATCCGGGGTTATGGCAGGGGATCGGCGAAGTGTTTACCCGGCATGATGACCTGACGGCGCTGACCTCCGGCGACACGCCACGGGCCAACAACGAAGCGATGACGCGGATCTATCACCTCGCGGCCGAGAACGACTTGCCGGTGATGCTGCACTCCAACATCACCTCCAAGCGTGAGAAAAATCCGCTGTACCTGTCGGAAGTCGAGGAGCCGCTGCGCAATCATCCGCACACGCGATTCATTTGGGCTCACGCAGGCACCAGCGCTGAAGTCCATCGGCATCAGACCCAGCTGGATTTTCTGTTGCCGACCTTGAGCCGAATGCTCGAGGCTTACCCCAATCTGTACATCGACCTGTCCTGGAGCATGCTCACGCCTTACTTGCTGGATGCCCAGGGCAAACCCTCGCAAGCGTGGTTGAAACTGGTGGAGCGCTTCCCGGATCGCTTCATGCTCGGCTCCGATGTGGTGGGACGTTTCAACAAGCTCGGTAAGGAAATGCGCAGCTTCGATCCGTTTCTCGACGCCTTGCCTGAGCAGGTTGCGAGGAAAGTGGCACGGGACAATTTCCTGTCGATTCTGCCGCGCAACCGTTAAAGCGCCAGGCGACCGATTGGCTGTGGATGGTTGCGGATGGTGCAATCCCTGCCTATGTTCCAAGCGAGGCATTCCTGGCGACAGGCGCGCGATGACTCGCCGCAAGCCGCTGTCCATCCAGTGCGGATTCTCGCAGCGAGGTTACGACATGCCAAACGACTCCCGCCCTGCCGTGCTTGAACTGATCGGCAATACCCCGCTGGTGCGCGTCAGCCGCTTCGATACCGGCCCGTGCACGCTTTTTCTCAAACTCGAATCACAGAACCCCGGCGGTTCGATCAAGGACCGCATCGGGCTGGCGATGATCGACGCCGCCGAACGCGATGGCCGTCTGCAACCCGGCGGCACCATCGTCGAAGCCACGGCCGGCAACACCGGCCTTGGCCTGGCCCTGGTCGGCCGTGCGAAAGGTTATCGAGTGGTGCTGGTGGTGCCGGACAAAATGTCCACCGAGAAGGTCTTGCACCTCAAGGCCATGGGCGCCGAGGTGCACATCACCCGGTCCGACGTCGGCAAGGGCCATCCCGATTACTATCAGGATGTGGCGGCGCGGCTGGCGCAGGAAATTCCTGACGCGTTCTTCGCTGATCAATTCAACAACCCGGCCAACCCGCTGGCCCACGAGTGCAGCACCGCGCCGGAGATCTGGGCGCAGACCCAGCATGACCTGGACGCCATCGTCGTCGGCGTCGGTTCGGCCGGCACGCTGACCGGGCTGACGCGCTTCTTCCAGCGCGTGCAGCCGAACCTGGAAATGGTGCTGGCCGATCCGGTCGGTTCGGTGATGGCCGAATACAGTCGCAGCGGCACCCTCGGCAAGGCCGGTTCATGGGCGGTGGAGGGCATCGGTGAAGATTTCATTCCGTCGATTGCCGATCTTTCCAGCGTGCGCCACGCCTATTCGATCAGCGACGAGGAAAGCTTCGATCATGCCCGCCAGTTGCTGCGCGCCGAAGGCATTCTCGGCGGTTCCTCGACCGGCACATTGCTGGCAGCGGCCCTGCGTTACTGTCGCGAGCAGACCGAACCGAAACGGGTGGTCAGCTTCGTCTGCGACACCGGCACCCGCTACCTGTCGAAGGTCTACAACGACCAGTGGATGAACGATCAGGGCTTGCTGCAATACAAGCGCTACGGCGATCTGCGCGACCTGATCGCGCGGCGCTTCGAGGATGGCCGCGTGATCAGCGTCGGTCCCGACGACACGCTGCTCACGGCCTTCCAGCGCATGCGCCTGGCGGATGTCTCGCAACTGCCGGTGCTGGCGGACGGAAAGCGGCTGATCGGCGTGATCGACGAGTCCGATATCCTGCTGGGCGTGCATCAGGACGCTTCGCACTTGCGCATGCCCGTGGCCAGCGCGATGACGGACAAGTTGCAAACCCTGCCGGCTGACGCCAGTCTGGCGGAACTGCAGGCGGAGCTCGATCGCGGGCTGGTGGCGATCATCGCCGATGCCTCGGGCTTCCACGGCTTGATTACGCGAGTCGACATGCTCAATCACTTACGGAGATCCCTTTCATGAGTCAGCACGATGAATCCGGCGCGCCACGTGCCTTTGGCACCCGTGTGATCCATGCCGGACAGACGCCGGATCCTTCCACCGGGGCGCTGATGCCGCCGATTTATGCCAACTCCACGTATTTGCAGCAGAGCCCCGGCGTGCACAAGGGCCTCGACTATGGACGCTCGCACAACCCGACGCGCTTTGCACTGGAACGTTGCGTGGCGGACCTTGAGGGCGGGACCCGGGCGTTCGCCTTTGCCTCCGGGCTGGCGGCGATTTCCACCGTGCTGGAGCTGCTCGACGCCAACGCGCACATCGTCTCTGGCAACGACCTGTACGGCGGAACATTCCGACTGTTCGACAAGGTGCGTCAGCGCAGTGCCGGGCATCGTTTCAGCTACGTCGACCTGACCGACCTGTCGGCCTTCGAAGCGGCGTTGCAGGACGACACGCGGATGGTCTGTGTCGAGACGCCGAGCAATCCTTTGCTGCGCCTTTCTGATCTGGCCGCCATTGCGCGCATCTGTCGTGAGCGAGGCATCCTCTGTGTGGCCGACAACACCTTTGCCAGCCCGTGGATTCAGCGCCCGCTGGAGCTGGGTTTCGATATCGTGGTGCACTCGACGACCAAGTACCTGAACGGCCACTCTGACGTGATCGGCGGCATCGCGGTGGTGGGGCAAAACGCCGAACTGGCCGAGCGCCTGGGCTTTTTGCAGAATGCGGTAGGTGCCATCGCCGGGCCGTTCGACGCGTTCCTTACCTTGCGTGGGGTGAAGACCCTGGCGTTGCGCATGGAGCGCCATTGCAGCAACGCGCTGGAGCTGGCGCAATGGCTGGAGCGTCAGCCGCAGGTGGCGCGCGTCTACTATCCGGGCCTGCCGTCACACCCGCAGCACGAATTGGCACGGCAGCAGATGCGTGGATTCGGCGGGATGATTTCCCTCGACCTGAACAGCGACCTGGCCGGTGCCAGACGTTTTCTTGAAAGTGTGCAGATCTTCGCCCTGGCCGAGAGTCTGGGCGGGGTGGAAAGCCTGATCGAGCACCCGGCGATCATGACCCACGCCACCATCCCGGCAGACACCCGCGCACAACTCGGCATTGGTGATGCGCTGGTGCGTTTGTCCGTGGGGGTCGAGGACGTCGAAGACCTGCGCGCCGATCTGGCCCAGGCGCTGGCGCGGATTTAACTTTCAGCAGGCATAAAAAAATCCGGAATCCTTGTCGGATTCCGGATTCTTGTGTCGATCCGGATCAGCTGCCTTTGACAGTCTTGCCGTTGACCTTGCCGTCGAGAAGCATGATGTTGTACTCCTTGCCGTCGGTTTCGACCTGTTGCAGGCGGACCAGCAGGTAATCCCAGTCCTTGGCGAACCACAGTACGGTGATGCGCTTGCTTTGTGTCGGGTCGCGCACGCGCTCGACCTTGATCGCATCGATCTGACCGGCCTTGGTGTCGACTTTTTCCGAACCCAGCACGCGGAAGTCATAGGTATCGACTTCGCCATCGTCAACAACCTGATAGCTCATGCTTTTCTTGCCGGCGGCCACGTCGTGCTGCAGGGCCAGCTGGTACGTGGATTTGTCGACCATGCCGCGATTGAGCGGGATCTTGACCGCGTCACCGCGATCGGTGCCGGTGACCATTTTGTTGGTCCAGTCGAAGTCCAGGTCCGCTTTCTTGGCTTTACCCAGACCACCGCGTTCGAAGTGGTAGGACTGTGGCAGCAGCGTGTCCTTGTCCAGGGTCAGGGTGCTTTCTTCGGTCAGGCTGGCGATCATCATCGAGGCCTTGAAGCTGAGCTTCCAGACACCGTTGGCTTGCTTGGTCAGGCTGCGCTCGGCTGTGCCGCTCATGGGCAGCTGTTTCCAGTCGGCGGTGTAGCTGGCGGAGAAAGGTTGAAGTTCTGCAGCCTGCGCAAACGGCAGGGCGAGCAGAGCGCAAGCGAAGAGCAGGGCGCGACGCATAAAATCTCCTAGGTTCGAATCAAGTGGCCGCTGGCCGCGAGTAACTTTCCATCCAGTAAAGCACCTTGTTCACCGAGCGATAAACGACCTTCGGCAAACCAGCGTACGGCCATCGGGTAAATCAGGTGTTCCTGAACGTGGACCCGCTGCGCCAGACTCTGCGGCGAATCGTGCAACTCTACCGGTATTACTGCCTGTACGACCAGTGGTCCGCCATCGAGTTCCTCGGTGACGAAGTGCACGGAGCAGCCGTGTTCCGTGTCGCCGGCCTCCAGCGCGCGCTGATGAGTGTGTAACCCTTTGTATTTGGGCAGCAGCGAAGGATGGATGTTGAGCAGGCGACCCGCGTAGTGGCGCACGAAGTCAGCGCTGAGAATGCGCATGAAACCGGCCAGTACCACGAGTTTGGGGTTGAAGGCGTCGATCAGTTCGATCAGCGCGGTATCGAAGGCTTCGCGGCCTTCGAAGGCCTTGTGATCCAGGGAGCGGGTGTCGATACCCGCGTCCCTGGCGCGTTGCAGGCCGTAAGCGTCGGCGCGGTTGGAAATCACCGCGGCGATGCGGACCGGGCTGTCGCCGGTCCGCGTGCTGTCGATCAAGGCCTGCAAGTTACTGCCGGTGCCGGACAACAGCACCACCACATCACAGGTCTGGGACATCAATGAGCCTTGAGGTTCTTCAGTTCAACCTGAGCTGCGCCTTCGGCAGCGATGGCGATCTGACCGATGACCCAAGGCTGCTCGCCGGCTTCACGCAGGACGTTCAGCGCAGTTTCAACGTGCTCTTGAGCCACGCAGATCACCATGCCGACGCCGCAGTTCAGCACGCGGTGCATTTCGTTTTCGTCGACGTTGCCTTTCTCTTGCAGCCAGTCGAACACGGCAGGACGAGTCCAGCTTGCAACGTCAACCACCGCTTGGGCGCCTTTTGGCAGAACGCGCGGGATGTTGTCCAGCAGGCCGCCACCGGTGATGTGGGCCATGGCTTTGACGGCGCCGGTGTCCTTGATCAGCTTGAGCAACGGCTTCACGTAGATGCGGGTCGGGGCCATCAGCAGGTCGGTCAGCGGTTTGCCGTCGAGCTGGATGTTTTCGATGTCGGCACCGGACACTTCGATGATCTTGCGGATCAGCGAGTAGCCGTTGGAGTGCGGGCCGGAAGACGGCAGGGCGAGCAGGGCATCGCCGGCAGCGACTTTGGAGCCGTCGATGATCTCGGATTTTTCCACGACGCCGACGCAGAAGCCGGCCAGGTCGTAGTCTTCGCCTTCGTACATGCCAGGCATTTCAGCGGTTTCGCCGCCGACCAGGGAGCAGCCGGACAATTCACAGCCAGCGCCGATGCCGGTCACGACCTGGGTCGCGGTTTCGACGTTGAGCTTGCCGGTGGCGTAGTAGTCGAGGAAGAACAGCGGCTCGGCGCCGCAGACCACCAGGTCGTTCACGCACATGGCCACCAGGTCGATGCCGATGCTGTCGTGCTTGTTCAGGTTCAGTGCCAGGCGCAGCTTGGTGCCGACGCCGTCAGTGCCGGAAACCAGCACAGGCTGCTTGTAGCCGGCCGGGATTTCGCAGAGGGCGCCGAAACCGCCCAGGCCGCCCATGACTTCCGGGCGCGCAGTGCGCTTGGCGACGCTCTTGATGCGTTCGACCAATGCTTCACCGGCGTCGATGTCTACACCGGCGTCCTTGTAGCTCAGGGAGGGTTGCTTGCTCATGATCCAGGCCTTTAGGGGGGATTCAGGGGTAACGACCGAGTCCAGTGGGGCCGTCGAGACGGCGTAGGCGAAAGCCTTGCGCGCTGTTCCGACACTGCCCGGCTGTTGCCGGTCTGCGAAGGCGCGCGATTTTATCAGGCTTGAGGGGCAGCGGCCATCCTCACGCCGACGGCAGGGGCATATCGGCCGAAAAAAACCGTTAATGCCCGTGTTGGTCGCGTCCCCGATGGCTGTATAAGGTATCGCGATTAACCGTCTATCGTTATGACAGTGCGAAAACTTAGTCGGATCGTGGTGAATGTTTTGCGCAGGGACGTGGTCACAGCCTTGCCCGATCATCTTCATGCGGTCTGTTCCAGCCGCTCTCGTCGTCAGGAATCTTCCATGCGTTTTTTTTCCGGATTTTTATTTGCAGGCTGTTTGTCCCTGGTCAGCCTGGCAAGTCAGGCCGAAACCGTCAAAGGCCTGTATCAAGTGCGCGAACCTGTCAGCAGTCAGTCGGCCGAGGAACGCGATCAGGCGACCCAGCGCGCGCTGGACACGCTGGTGTTGCGCCTGACCGGCGACCCCAAGGCTGTGCAAAGTCCGGGGTTGGCGGCGTTGCGCAAAGACCCGCAACAGATCATCAGTCAATACGGTTTTGAGGCAGGCCCGCCGGAGGTGCTGAAAGTCGATTTCGACCCGGGCACCACCGAGCAAGCCTTGCGCCGCGCCGGGTTGTCTTTGTGGGGGGCGAATCGGCCGTCGATCCTGAGCTGGTGGCTGAATGACTCCGCCGAGGGTTCGAGCCTGGTGGGCGATGGCCAGGCCAGCGCCGCGCCGTTGCGCCGTGCGGCACAGCACCGCGGTCTGCCGCTGCGTTTGCCGCTGGCAGATTTGAGTGAGCAGCTGGTCGCTACGGCGCCGACGCTTGAAGGAACGGATGCCACGCCGTTGCGCGCTGCCTCGGATCGTTACAACGCTGACGCCTTGCTCGCGGTGCATGCCCGGGAAGAGGGCGGGCAGTGGCAGGCCAAGTGGAATTTGTGGCTGGGCGACAAGAAGGAGGCGGGTAGCGTGCAGGGCGCGGACCAGGCTGCGGTGGCTGACGCAGTGATGCTGGCGGTGAGTCAGCGTCTGGCGCCACGGTTTGTGGTCAAACCGGGCGCTTCGGGCGAACAATTGCTGGAAGTGCAGGGCATGAACCTGGAACGCTACGCCGCCCTTGGGCGTTTGCTGGAGCCTTTTGGGGCGCGCCTGCAAACCGTTGATGGCGAGCGCATTCTTTATCGGGTCAATGGCAGCGCCGAGCAGTTACGCTCGCAGCTTTCCCTGGCGAAGTTGCAGGAGGTTCCGGCCGGTGAGGCCCCCGCACCCACGGCGCCTGTACAGCCGGCGGCCGAGGGTTCGGCGCCTGTGGTTGCGCCAACCCCTGCACCGGTGCCGCAGTTGCGATTCCGTTGGTAAGGTTTTCTTTCTTTATATAGAAGCATATGGAGCGGTAAATGGCCGATACGCGGCGTTGGTTCTGGTTGGGTGGGGTGGTTTTACTCTGCGTGTTTGTCTGGTTGTTGCATCCGATCCTGACGCCTTTTCTGGTCGCGTTGCTGCTGGCCTATCTGTTCGACCCGCTGGTGGATCGGCTGGAAAGGGCTGGTCTGTCACGCACCTGGGGCGTGGTGGCGGTGTTCGCACTGTTCACCCTGATCTTCACGACATTGTTGCTGGTGTTGGTGCCGATGCTCGCCAAGCAACTGTTTCGCTTGTATGAGCTGGCGCCGCAGATGCTTGACTGGCTGCAGCACACTGCACTGCCGTGGGCGCAATCGAAATTCGGACTGTCGGATAATTTCTGGAAGTTCGACAAGGTCAAGGCGGCGATCAGCGAACACATGGGTCAGACCACCGACATCGTTGGTGTGGTGCTGAGTCAGGCGACGGCTTCCGGGCTGGCGTTGATTGGTTGGCTGGCGAATCTGGTGCTGATCCCGGTGGTGAGTTTCTACCTGCTGCGGGACTGGGACGTGATGATGGCTAAAGTCCGCAGCCTGCTGCCCCGTGAAAACGAAGGGCGCATCGTGACTCTGGCCGGTGAATGCCATGAAGTGCTGGGGGCATTCGTTCGCGGGCAGTTGCTGGTGATGGTGGCGTTGGGGGTGATCTACGCCGCAGGCTTGATGCTGGTGGGTCTGGAACTGGGGCTGTTGATCGGCCTGATCGCGGGTCTGGCGGCCATTGTGCCGTACATGGGCTTTGTCATCGGCATTGGTGCGGCGTTGATTGCCGGCCTGTTCCAGTTCGGTGGCGATCTGTATCCCATGATCGGTATTGTCGCGGTGTTCATGGTCGGGCAGGCACTGGAAGGCATGGTGCTGACTCCCTTGCTGGTGGGCGATCGTATCGGTCTGCACCCGGTGGCGGTGATCTTCGCCATTCTGGCGGGTGGTGAGCTGTTCGGCTTTACCGGCGTGTTGCTGGCATTGCCAGTGGCGGCGGTGATCATGGTGCTGGTGCGCCATGTGCATGATTTGTATAAAGATTCCGACATCTATAGTGGTGTCGATGAACCTGAGCTTTAAGGGTCGTTAAAGTCTGACGACGGGCGGCCTGGTTTCATGCCGGGTTGGCCCGTATCCCCCGCGCTGCTGTCACATGCACCGCCAAAGAAACTGTCATGAAACCAGGGCGTTAACGCAAACCTTTGATTTTGCTTGTGGTCTGTCGCATTGTGCGACCCGCCTCACGGGTATAAACTTCGCAAACTTTACACAGAGGCCACTAACGGTTCCTTTGGAACTGTTCAGTCAGCATGAAACCGATTCAGCTGCCCCTAGGTGTGCGTCTGCGTGATGACGCTACCTTTATCAATTACTACCCAGGCGCCAATGCCGCTGCACTCGGCTATGTCGAGCGGCTATGCGAAGCCGACGCCGGCTGGACCGAAAGCCTGATTTATCTGTGGGGCAAGGACGGGGTAGGGCGTACGCACTTGTTACAGGCGGCCTGCCTGCGCTTCGAGCAACTGGGGGAGCCGGCGGTGTATCTGCCATTGGCCGAGCTGCTGGATCGCGGTATCTCCATTCTCGACAACCTTGAACAATACGAACTGGTCTGCCTGGATGATTTGCAGGCGGTCGCCGGCCGGGCGGATTGGGAAGAGGCGCTGTTTCATCTGTTCAACCGTCTGCGCGACAGCGGTCGGCGCCTGCTGATTGCTGCATCGACCTCGCCACGTGAACTGCCGGTGAAGCTGGCTGACTTGAAATCGCGCCTGACCCTGGCACTGATCTTTCAGATGCGTCCGCTCTCCGACGAGGACAAGTTGCGTGCGTTGCAACTGCGTGCTTCCCGTCGCGGCCTGCACCTGACCGATGAAGTCGGGCACTTTATCTTGACTCGCGGTACCCGCAGCATGAGCGCACTTTTCGAACTGCTTGAACGTCTCGATCAGGCCTCCCTTCAAGCCCAGCGCAAGCTGACAATCCCCTTCCTGAAAGAAACCTTGGGCTGGTAAAACTCAAGCCTGGCGGGGTTTCTGGCATATTTCAGGCGTCAGAAAATCCGCTTTCCTACACGTTGTAGGCCGCGCAGGCGTCTAAAAGGGGCTTAAGCGCTTAGATGTAAACGCGGAACCGGGAAGTCACATAAAGTTCGATTGAATTTGCAAATGAGGATGATAGCGGGCATAGTCGCGGCTCTTTACCCACTATCAGCCACGGTCGTGCCCATGCTAAAGCGCTTCGCACCCCTCGTGCCTCTCGCACTCGTTACCCTGTTGTTCGGTTGCGCTGCCCACTCTCCAGTGACCCAGCAAGAGCAACAACAACAGGTCAAGAATTCCGTTACCGCCCAGTCCTCTTCCGTTCTTTTCCAGGAAGATCTTTACCAGGACAGCGTGGCCACCGATAAAGAACTGGCAAACTTCGCCGATGGCAAGTCGTACCAGCTTCCGGTTCTGGCCGACAGCATCCTCGAACGTGGCATGTCCCTGATCGGTACCCGTTACCGTTTCGGCGGCACTTCCGAGGCCGGCTTTGATTGCAGCGGTTTCATCGGTTATCTGTTTCGTGAAGAAGCCGGCATGAACCTGCCGCGCTCCACCCGCGAAATGATCAACGTGGACGCGCCGCTGGTTGCTCGTAGTGCGCTCAAGCCGGGTGACCTGCTGTTCTTCGCCACCAATGGTCGTCGCGGTCGTGTCAGTCACGCCGGGATCTACCTGGGCGATAACCAGTTCATCCACTCCAGCAGCCGCAAAAGCGGTGGTGTCCGGGTCGATAGCCTGGGCGACAGCTACTGGAGCAAGACCTTCATCGAAGCCAAGCGCGCACTCGCGATGGCCCCGACCGTGGTCACCGCCCGCAAGTAAATCTTCAGTCTGTCGCCACATCAGTGGCGACAAAAAGCCCCTGCGCAAAGCAGTAGGCGGACAGTTTGTAAGGCGAACTTAAAGTCTTACTTGAAGTTTGGCCGATAGCCGCTAGAATCCTGATCTATTATTGATGGCAAACCGCCTGCGTCCTGCGCAGGCGGTTTTCTTTTCTGTCTTCCCGGCAGAAAAAGCCGCAGCCAGATCAGGATGTTCTGCTAATGACGATGTCGGCCCGCCTCACCATCATGCTCTTCGCAGCCCTGCTCAGCGCCTGCGCCAGTCGCACACCGCCGCCCGCGCCGGTGGTTCGCGCGCCCATTGTTTTCGGTAACCCGCAACCCTTTTCCCCCGAGGCAGAAGACGTGCTGTTCCGCGCGCTCGGCCTGGTGGGAACGCCGTATCGTTGGGGTGGTAACACACCGGATTCAGGCTTCGATTGCAGCGGCCTGATCGGCTACGTCTACCGTGATGTCACCGGCATTTCCCTGCCGCGTACCACCCGCGAGATGATCAGCATGCAGGCGGCCAATGTCGGCAAGGAAGGGCTGCAAACCGGTGACTTGATCTTCTTCGCCACCAATGGCGGTTCCCAGGTCAGCCATGCCGGTATCTACGTCGGTGAAGGCCGCTTCGTTCATGCGCCGGCCACTGGCGGCACGGTGAAGCTCGACAGCCTGTCCAAGGCTTACTGGCAGAAGGCTTATCTGAGTGCCAAGCGTGTTCTGCAGCCAGAGCATTTGGCACGCAACCCGTAGCGTTCTGTCCGAAGAGGTTGTCATGACCGCTCGCACCCTCAACCTCGACGATTCCCTGTATCAATACCTGCTCGACGTTTCCCTGAGGGAAACGCCGCTGCTCAAGCGTTTGCGAGACGAAACCCAGGCGCTGCCCATGGCGCGCTGGCAGGTGGCGCCGGAGCAGGGGCAGTTCCTCGCGTTACTGGTCAAACTCATTGGCGCGAAGCGATTGCTGGAGGTTGGTACGTTCACTGGTTACAGCGCATTGTGCATGGCGGCTGCGTTGCCCGAGGACGGTTCGCTGATCTGCTGTGATATACCCGGCGACTACAACGCTATCGCACGCCGTTACTGGCAGGAGGCTGGCCTCGCCCATCGCATTGACCTGCGTCTGGCGCCCGCGCTGGAAACCCTCGCGACGCTGGATCGGTCGGGGCAATTCGATCTGATCTTCATTGACGCCGACAAAGCCAATTACCCCGGCTATCTGGAGCATGCGCTGCGCCTGCTACGGGTCGGCGGGCTGGCGGTGTTCGACAACACGCTGTGGAGCGGGCGGGTGCTTGAAAAGGATTCCGAAAGCGCAGACACACGAGCCATACAGGCGCTCAATCGCGCCTTGAAGGATGATTCTCGGGTGGATCTGTCGTTGTTGCCGTTGGGGGATGGGCTCACGCTCTGCCGTAAGCGCTGAAGCCCTTTGTGGGAGCGAGCCTGCTCGCGATAGCGGGAGATCAGGCAACATCAATGTTGAATGTACCGACCTCATCGCGAGCAGGCTCGCTCCCACAGGGGATGTGTGTTGCCGTTACTTCGCGGTCGACACCCGCCACACCTTGTTCCCCACGTCATCGGCAACCAGCAAGTCACCCTGCTGATCAATCACCACACCTACTGGCCGGCCCATGGCCTTCTCATCCTCGTTGAGGAAGCCTGTCAGCACATCCACTGGTTGCCCGGTCGGCTTGCCTCCTGCGAACGGGACGAAAATCACTTTATAACCACTGTGCGGCTTGCGGTTCCATGAGCCGTGCTGCCCAATGAAGGCGCCCTCCTTGAACTGCGCCGGCAGTGTGTTGCCCTCGGCAAACGACAAGCCCAGCGAGGCGGTATGCGGGCCAACGGCGTAGTCCGGCGCAATGGCCTTGGCCACCAGGTCGGGGTTTTGCGGTTCGACGCGAATATCGACGTGCTGACCGTAGTAACTGAATGGCCAGCCGTAAAATCCGCCGTCCTTCACTGAAGTGATGTAGTCCGGCACCAGATCGCTGCCGATTTCGTCTCGTTCATTCACCGCCGTCCACAGCGCGCCGGTCTGAGGTTCCCAGGCCAGGCCGTTGGGATTGCGAATCCCCGAAGCGAAGATCCGGTGATTGCCGGTGGCGCGATCCACTTCCCAGATCGCCGCCCGACCTTCTTCCTGATCCAGGCCGTTTTCCCCGACGTTGCTGTTGGAACCTACAGTGACGTACAGCTTGCTCCCGTCCTTGCTGGCGATGACGTTTTTGGTCCAGTGGTGATTCAGCGTACCACCCGGCAGATCGACCACCTTTATCGGCTGCGACTTGATCGCCGTGTCGCCGTTTTCATAGTGAAAGCGCAGCAAGCGGTCGGTGTCGGCGACGTACAGGTCATTGCCGACCAGGGTCATGCCGAAAGGCGAATTGAGGTTTTCCAGAAACACGGTGCGGGTTTCGGCGATGCCGTCGTGGTCCTTGTCCCGCAGCAGCGTGATGCGATTCGGGCTGGGGACGCCGGCGCCCGCACGGCCCATGACTTTCTTCATGACCCAGCCTTTAACGCCTTTGCCGTCATCGGGTTTCGGTGGGGCGTTGGTTTCCGCCACCAGTACATCTCCGTTGGGCAGCACGTAGAGCCAGCGCGGATGATCGAGTCCTTCGGCAAATGCCGCCACTTGAGTGCCCGCCGCAGCGGTCGGTTTCGCGCCCTCCGGCCAGCCGATCGCCGGGGCGATATTCACCGTCGGGATCAGGGTCTTGTTCGGTTCTGGCAACTTGGGTGACGGGCCGGTGCCGTCGGAGACTTGCAAGCTGGAGGTTTCACCACAGGCGGCGAGCCCTCCGGCGAGCGCGATGATGAGAACGAGCTGGGGCTTGCGCATGCTGATCTTCCCTATGAATGCATTGACCTAATCATAGAGAAGATTCGAGGCGCGATGGTTCAACCGGTCAGCCGCGGGCTTCCTTGAGCAGCACGGCGATGCCGGGATGGTAGTTGCCGGCTTCATTGCGCAACTTGCGATAGGCGTACGGGAAATACCAGGCCACGGCGCAGCTGTGTTCCTTTTGCAGGTCGTCGACCATGTCCTGGAGTTCTTCAGGTGTCGCGCTCTGCTGAGCTTTTTGTGGCGCAACGAACAGGCAACCGAGTTTCAGGTCGCTGGCGTAGCTGATGCGTTTGGCGTCGCTGGTAATGTCCTGCAGTGCCTGCGTCAGGTTCAGGCTATTGACCCGCGGCCAGCGTTGAGTGGCCTGAAGATAGGCGCGTTCTTCGGCGGTGGCGATAAACAGATCGGCGCGGCTGTTGCGTTCGCCTTCTTCGTTCTGCTTGCGCGTGGTTGTTTGTTGCAGCGTGACCATTTCCGCCATCCAGGCTGCGGCGGAGAGCAAGCCAAGGTTGGCTTTTTCGTCGTACCAGTAAGGCGTGTCGTTATCGCCGCGCACCGCGTTGTAGCGGTCGATACAGTCAAACCAGCGTTCCAGCACCGGTCGCAGGAATTCCAGCTTCGGATTGCTGATGATCATGCCTTGCATGTTGCTCACCCTTTGTAATTGTGATGTTGGGTTGTGGCGCTTTGATATCACTGCTGGCAGTGTGGTGCAAGTTGGGGGGTCAGTAAATTGACCGGCGGCAGTATATCGCTCGCTCGCGCTTTGTCTTCAATTGACGCTCCACCCCCAACCCTCTAACCTTCGCGGCTTGTTTCAGGTGCTCTGTGGCGAAGGTCGACAGAGTGAAACAGGGAAGCCGGTGAGTGACTATCTTCGAGCGACGAAGAGTCATGATCCCGGCGCTGCCCCCGCAACGGTAAATGAGTAAAAGCTGCGCCTTGAGCCACTGTGTCGAACGTCGACATGGGAAGGCGCGCAGTCCGGCAAATGCCGCTCATGAGCCCGGAGACCGGCCTGATTCATCCAACGGCATCACGGTGGGCGATGCCAGGCTTCTTGCCGTCTATTCTTGTGCCTGCCCGCCGTTATCCAGCCTCAACGGAGAGCTCCCCCATGACTGATTCCCCTGATCGTGACGAACGCCATCTGGCGCGCATGCAGCGCAAAAAAGCCGTGATCGACGAACGCATCGCCAACTCGCCGAATGAGTGCGGCCTGCTGCTGGTACTGACCGGCAACGGCAAAGGCAAGAGCAGCTCGGCCTTCGGCATGCTCGCCCGGTCCATGGGGCACGGCATGCAGTGCGGTGTGGTGCAGTTCATCAAGGGTCGCAACAGCACCGGCGAAGAGCTGTTCTTCCGGCGCTTTCCGGAGCAGGTGCGTTTTCATGTGATGGGCGAGGGCTTCACCTGGGAAACCCAGGACCGCCAGCGTGACATCGCCGCCGCCGAAGCCGCGTGGGCGGTGTCCCGTGAATTGCTGCGCGATCCATCGATCGGCCTGGTAGTGCTGGATGAGCTGAACATTGCCCTCAAGCACGGTTACCTCGACCTCGATCAAGTGCTCACTGACTTGCAGGCGCGTCCGCCGATGCAACACGTGGTGGTCACCGGTCGCGGCGCCAAGCCGGAAATGATCGAGCTGGCCGACACCGTTACCGAAATGGGCGTGATCAAACACGCGTTCCAGGCCGGGATCAAAGCGCAAAAAGGCGTCGAGCTGTGAATACTATTTTATGAAAAGCATACGTCATTGCCCGGCGGTGCTGATCGCCGCGCCGGCCTCCGGTCAGGGCAAGACCACCGTCACCGCCGCGCTGGCCCGTTTGCATCGCAATCAGGGGCGCAAGGTTCGCGTGTTCAAGTGCGGCCCGGACTTTCTCGACCCGATGATTCTCGAGCGCGCCAGCGGGGCGTCGGTGTATCAACTGGACATGTGGATGGTCGGCGAGCAGGAAAGTCGTCGACTGTTGTGGGAAGCCGCGGCCGAAGCCGACCTGATCCTCATCGAAGGCGTCATGGGCCTGTTCGACGGCACGCCGTCCAGCGCCGACCTGGCGCGGCACTTCGGTGTCCCCGTGCTCGGCGTGATCGACGGTACGGCGATGGCGCAGACTTTTGGTGCGCTGGCGTTGGGGTTGGCGAAGTATCAGCCGGACTTGCCGTTCGCCGGCGTGTTGGCCAACCGCGTGGGCACGTTGCGGCACGCACAATTGCTCGAAGGCAGCCTGACGGAAGGTTTGCGCTGGTACGGCGCCTTGTCGCGGGAAACCGGGATCGAATTGCCGAGTCGACATCTCGGTCTGGTCCAGGCCAGCGAGTTGAACGATCTCGACCTGCGCCTCGATGCGGCGGCCGAATCGCTGGCGAGCAGTTGCGATGTGGCGCTGCCTCCGCCCGTGGAGTTTGCCGGACCCGATGTGATCGTCGCCGAACCTTTGCTTGAAGGTGTCCGAATCGCCGTCGCACGTGACGAAGCGTTTGCCTTCACCTACGGCGCGAGCCTGGATCTGCTGCGGGCGATGGGCGCCGAATTGCTGTTTTTCTCGCCGATCCGCGATGCTGATTTGCCTGAAGCGGACAGCCTTTATCTCCCGGGCGGTTATCCGGAACTGCACCATGTGGCGCTGTCACAGAACACCTCGATGCTCAATGCAATCCGCGCCCATCATGCCGCCGGCAAACCGCTGTTGGCCGAGTGCGGCGGGATGTTGTATTTGCTCGATTCGTTGACCGATGTCGAAGGTACTCGGGCCGAACTGGTGGGCTTGCTCAAAGGTGATGCGGTGATGCAAAAGCGACTGGCCGCGCTGGCGTTGCAGGCGGTTGAGTTGCCGGAAGGTTTGCTCCGTGGGCATACCTATCATCATTCGTTGACCAGCACCGAGCTTGAACCGATTGCTCGTGGGCTGAGCCCGAATGGCGGGCGTGGGGCGGAGGCGGTTTACCGTGAGGGGCGGATGACGGCCTCTTATGTGCACTTTTATTTCCCGTCCAATCCCACTGCCGTAGCTGCATTGTTTGCGCCCGAGTGTGAAACCGCCATCGCGAGCAGGCTCACTCCCACAGGGGAATGTATTTCAAATGTGGGAGCGAGCCTGCTCGCGAAGAGGCCATGACCGACAACGCATTCTCCGAAGCTGAGCGCGAAGCGGTGTATCGGGCCATTGCTGAACGCCGCGACATGCGCCACTTCAGCGGCGGCACCGTCGAACCCGAGTTGCTACGGCGCCTGCTCGAAGCCGCCCATCAGGCGCCAAGCGTCGGCCTGATGCAGCCCTGGCGTTTTATCCGCATCAGCGACCGAGTCCTGCGCGGCAAGATCCAGCAGTTGGTGGAAGAAGAACGCATCCGCACCGCCGAAGCCCTCGGCGAGCGCACTGACGAATTCATGAAGCTCAAGGTCGAAGGCATCAACGATTGCGCCGAGGTGCTGGTCGCCGCACTGATGGACGATCGCGAGCGCCACATCTTCGGTCGTCGCACCTTGCCGGAAATGGACATGGCCTCGTTGTCCTGCGCAATCCAGAACCTCTGGCTGGCCTCCCGCGCTGAAGGCCTGGGCATGGGCTGGGTGTCGCTGTTCGAGCCGCAAGCGCTGACGGACCTGCTCGGTTTGCCGTCCGGAGCCAAGCCGCTGGCGGTTCTTTGCCTCGGCCCGGTCAAGGAATTCTATCCGGCGCCGATGCTGGTACTCGAAGGGTGGGCGCAGGCGCGTCCGCTCAGTGAGTTGCTGTATGAAAATTATTGGGGAGTGAGTCAATGAGTGTGGCGTTATTGAGTGTCGCCGCGGTGGCGCTGGACGCGCTGCTGGGTGAACCCAAACGCTGGCATCCGCTGGTGGCGTTCGGCCGCTTTGCCGACCGCATCGAGCAACGTTTCAATGGTGAGGGCCGTGGCTGGCGCAGTCACGGCGTTACCGCCTGGGTGATTGCGGTGTTGCCGCTGACCTTGCTGGCCACGGCGTTTTCCTGGGCGCCTTATGTGGGCTGGATTGTCGAGATTCTCGCGCTCTATTGCGCCCTCGGCATGCGCAGCCTCGGTGAGCACGTTGAACCGGTGGCCAAGGCCCTGCGCAGCGATGATCTGGATGAGGCGCGCACACGGGTCGGCTATCTGGTCAGCCGTCAGACCAGCGAACTGGATAAAACCGAAGTCGCCCGCGCCGCCACGGAATCAGTCCTGGAGAACGGCAGCGATGCGGTATTCGCTGCGCTGTTCTGGTTTGCGGTGGCAGGCGCACCCGGCGTGGTGCTCTACCGTTTGAGCAATACCCTGGATGCGATGTGGGGTTATCGCAACGAACGCTTCGAACGTTTCGGCTGGGCCGCGGCGAAGATCGACGATGTCCTCAATTACATTCCTGCGCGCCTTGTGGCATTGACCTACGCGTTGCTGGGCAAGACCCGACTGGCGTTGAAATGCTGGCGCACTCAGGGCCCGACCTGGGACAGCCCGAACGCTGGGCCGGTGATGGCGGCCGGCGCCGGTGCACTCGGCGTCGAGTTGGGCGGGGCGGCGATCTATCACGGTGAATTGCATCAGCGTCCGCAATTGGGCGAAGGCGCGCCGGCGGATGCCGACTCCATCGACCGTGGCTGGCAATTGGTCCAGCGCGGGGTATGGTTATGGCTGCTGATTCTCTGCGTGGGAGCTGAATTCTATGCTTGAGCACGGTGGCCGGTTGCGCAAGGCAGCGCTCGAGTACGGCATTGCCGAAGCCGATTGGCTGGACCTGTCCAGCGGCCTCGCGCCGTGGCCATTCCCGATCCCGGATATCCCGCTGCGGGCCTGGGCGCGCTTGCCGGAAACCGATGACGGTCTGGAGCAGGCGGCCTGCGATTATTACGGCGCCGCCCAGGTGCTGCCGGTCGCCGGTTCGCAAATGGCTATTCAGTTGTTGCCGCGTTTGCGCCGGGCCGGCAAGGTCGGCGTGCTATCGCCGTGTTATGCCGAACACGCTGAGGCATGGCGGCGCAATGGCTACATCGTGCGCGAAGTGCTGGAGCAGGAAGTCGACTTCTATATCGACAGCCTCGACGTGCTGGTGGTGGTCAATCCGAACAACCCGACGGGCCTGAGCCTGAGCCCAAGTCGTCTGCTCGACTGGCATGCCCGGCTGGCCTCGCGCGGCGGCTGGCTGGTGGTCGACGAGGCGTTCATGGACAACACGCCGCAGTTGAGCGTGGCACCATTTGCCCATCAGGTCGGCTTGATCGTGCTGCGTTCCTTCGGCAAGTTTTTTGGTCTGGCCGGTGTGCGGCTGGGCTTTGTGCTGGCTGAGCGCAAACTGCTCAAATTGCTCGCCGAGCAGGTCGGGCCCTGGGCGGTCAGTGGGCCCACGCGGGTGTTGGGCCAGGCCTGTTTGCTGGACACCGCAGGCCACGCAAGGCAACGCGTGCGCAGTGAGGAGGCCAGCGAGCGCCTGGCCCTTTTGCTCGGGCAGTATGGTTTGCAGCCACAGGGCGGCTGTGCCTTGTTTCAATGGCTGATCACCGAGCATGCCGAAGCGCTTCACGAGTTCATGGCGCGGCGTGGCATCTTGCTGCGGCTGTTCGCCCACAACAGCAGCGTGCGTTTCGGCTTGCCTGCGGATGAGGCCGATTGGCAGCGTCTCGAACTGGCGCTTCAAGACTACGTCAAGGAATCCCGATGACCACGCTAATGGTGCAAGGCACCACCTCCGACGCCGGTAAAAGCACGCTAGTGACGGCGCTGTGTCGCTGGGTCACGCGTCAGGGCGTGCGCGTCGTGCCGTTCAAACCGCAGAACATGGCGCTCAACAGTGCCGTGACCGCCGAGGGTGGCGAGATCGGTCGCGCCCAGGCGGTGCAGGCACAGGCGGCCAACCTTGAACCGCACACCGACATGAACCCGGTGCTGCTCAAACCCAACAGCGACACCGGCGCCCAAGTGATCATTCACGGTCGCGCGGTCACGACGATGAACGCGGTGGCCTATCACGACTACAAAACCATCGCCATGCAAGCGGTGCTGGCTTCCCATGAACGATTGAGCGCGGCGTATCCGGTGGTGATGGTCGAAGGCGCAGGCTCGCCGGCCGAGATCAATCTGCGTGCCGGCGACATCGCCAACATGGGCTTTGCCGAAGCGGTGGATTGCCCGGTGGTGCTGATCGCCGACATCAATCGCGGCGGGGTGTTCGCGCATCTGGTGGGGACACTGGAATTGCTGTCGCCCACCGAGCAGGCGCGGATCAAAGGCTTCATCATCAACCGTTTTCGCGGTGACATCGCCTTGCTGCAACCGGGTCTCGACTGGCTGGAAGCGCGCACCGGCAAACCGGTGATCGGCGTGCTGCCGTATGTGATGGATCTGCACCTGGAAGCCGAAGACGGCATCGATCAGCGCCAGACCGACAAGGCCGAGCGCGTACTGAAAGTGCTGGTGCCGGTGCTGCCGCGCATCAGCAACCACACCGATTTCGATCCGCTGCGCCTGCATCCGCAAGTGGACCTGCAATTCATCGGCCCTGGCCAGGCGATTCCGCCGGCCGACCTGATCATTCTTCCCGGCTCGAAAAGCGTGCGCAGCGACCTCGCGTATTTGCGCGCCAATGGCTGGGACGCGGCGATCAGTCGTCATCTGCGTTATGGCGGCAAAGTGCTGGGGATTTGCGGCGGTTTGCAAATGCTCGGTGAACAAGTGCATGACCCCCTGGGCCTCGAAGGCGTGCCGGGTTCCAGTGCAGGCCTGGGCTTGCTGGCGTTCGAAACGCAGCTTGAAGAAGAGAAGCAACTGCGCAATGTGCGCGGGCGTTTGGCACTGGAAAATGCCGAGGTCAGTGGTTATGAAATTCATGCTGGCGTCACCACCGGGCCGGCGCTGGAAAACGCCGCGGTGCAGCTGGAAGATGGTCGCTGCGATGGCGCGCAAAGTGCTGACGGGCAGATTTCCGGCACCTATCTGCATGGGCTGTTCGAGTCTCCGGCAGCGTGCAGTGCGTTGTTGCGCTGGGCGGGTTTGCAGGATGTGCAGGACGTGGATTACCACGGGTTGCGCGAGCGGGATATCGAGCGGTTGGCGGATTTGGTGGAGAAGCATCTGGATACCTCGCTGCTGCGTGAACTCTGTGGGATTTGAGGTGGCTGTGCTGGCCTCATCGCGAGCAGGCTCGCTCCCACAGGGGATCGCATTCCAATGGGGGAGCGAGCCTGCTCGCGATGACGGCAGTTGCCTCACCGCACATTTATAGGATGTCACCATGCTGCAACTGATCCTCGGCGGCGCCCGCTCCGGCAAAAGTCGTCTGGCTGAAAAACTTGCCTTCGACAGTGGTCTGGCAGTGACTTATATCGCCACCAGCCAACCCTTGGACGGCGAAATGAACGAACGCGTCGCCCATCACCGCGCCCGTCGTCCGGCGGAATGGGCGTTGATAGAAGAGCCGATCGAACTCGCCCGCGTACTGCGCGAAAGCGCCCGCGCCGACCGTTGCCTGCTCGTGGATTGCCTGACCCTGTGGATGACCAATCTGCTGATGCTTGAAGACAATCAGCGTTTGACGGCCGAACGCGAAGCCCTGCTCGACAGCCTGGCCTCATTGCCGGGTGAAATCATTTTTGTCAGCAACGAAACCGGAATGGGTGTCGTGCCGCTGGGCGAATTGACTCGCCGCTATGTCGATGAAGCCGGTTGGCTGCATCAGGCCCTGGCCGAGCGCTGCCAACGGGCCGTCCTGACCGTCGCCGGCCTGCCCCTGACTTTGAAAGGAACTGCGTTATGACTCAATCCTGGTGGCTGAACCCGTGCAAGCCGATCGATGCGCAAGCCGTCGAGCAGGCGCAAGCACGTCAACAGCAGCTGACCAAACCCGCCGGTTCCCTTGGCCGACTTGAATCGGTGGCCGTGCAATTGGCGGGGCTGCAAGGACAGGTCAAACCGAGCCTTGATCAGTTGTGGATTGCCATTTTTGCCGGTGACCATGGCGTTGTTGCCGAGGGCGTGTCGGCATTTCCTCAGGAAGTTACCGGGCAGATGCTGCACAACTTCGTCAGCGGTGGTGCGGCGATCAGTGTTTTGGCGCGTCAGCTCGGGGCTTCGCTGGAAGTGGTCGACCTCGGCACGATCACGCCGTCGTTGAACCTGCCGGGTGTGCGTCATCTCAACATCGGTGCGGGCACTGCCAACTTCGTGAAAGGTGCGGCCATGACGCAGGCCCAGGGCGAACTCGCCTTGCAGGCTGGTCGCGACAGCGTGCAGCGTGCGGTCGCCGCCGGTGCGCAGCTGTTTATCGGCGGTGAGATGGGCATTGGCAACACCACGGCGGCCAGCGCTCTGGCCTGTGCTTTGCTCGATTGCCCGGTGGTGCATTTGGCCGGGCCGGGCACCGGTCTGGACGCGGCGGGGGTCAGCCACAAAGCCCAGGTCATCGAACGTGCCCTGGCATTGCACGGCGCTCAGCGCGGTGATGCGTTGCAAACGCTGTTCAACCTCGGCGGTTTTGAGATTGCAGCGTTGGTCGGCGCGTATCTGGCGTGCGCCCAGGAAGGCGTTGCGGTGCTGGTGGACGGCTTTATTTGCAGCGTCGCTGCGTTGGTGGCGGTGCGCTTGAATCCTGAATGCCGTGAGTGGCTGCTGTTCGGCCATCGCGGTGCCGAGCCGGGCCATCGTCATGTGCTGGAAACCCTTAATGCCGAGCCGCTGCTGGACCTCGGCCTGCGCCTGGGCGAGGGCAGTGGCGCCGCGTTGGCCGTGCCGTTGCTGCGACTGGCCTGCGATCTTCACGGGCAAATGGCGACCTTCGCCGAAGCCGCGGTGGCGGACCGCCCGGCATGACGCTGCGTCTGGATCTTCTGCGCCATGGTGAGACCGAACTCGGCGGCGGATTGCGCGGCAGCCTAGACGATGCGCTGACCGCCAAGGGCTGGGAGCAGATGCGCGCCGCGGTGGTCGAGCAAGGGCCGTGGGATCGCTTGATCAGTTCGCCGCTGCAACGTTGTGCGCGGTTTGCCGATGAGCTGGGTGCGCAGTTGGGGCTGCCCGTGCACCTCGACAAAGATCTGCAAGAACTGCACTTCGGCGCCTGGGAAGGGCAGAGCGCGGCAGCGCTGATGGAAACTGATGCTGAAGGATTGGGCCTGTTCTGGGCCGATCCCTATTCGTTTACGCCACCTGAGGGTGAGCCGGTCGGGGATTTTTCGACGCGGGTGCTGGCGGCGGTGGAGCGTCTGCACGCGACGTATGCGGGCGAACGGATTTTGCTGATCAGCCATGGCGGCGTCATGCGTTTGTTGCTGGCTCAGGCACGGGGGTTGCCGCGAGAGCAGTTGCTGAATGTCGAAGTCGGCCATGGGGTGCTGTTTTCGATGAGCGTCGAGTCAGGCGTCATTCTCAAGGAAGCGATCTGATCATGTTGCCGTTCTGGATCGCCCTGCAATTTCTCAGCAGTTTGCCGATTCGTTTGCCTGGCATGCCGGCACCCCAGGAGCTGGGTCGGTCGCTGCTGTTTTATCCGCTGGTCGGGCTGCTGTTCGGCGCGCTTTTATGGGCGCTGAACTGGCTACTGCTCGGCACGCCGCTGCTGCTTCACGCTGCGCTATTGCTGACCGTTTGGGTACTGCTCAGCGGCGCGCTGCACCTGGACGGCCTGGCCGATAGCGCCGATGCGTGGCTCGGTGGTTTCGGCGACCGCGAACGCACGCTGACCATCATGAAAGACCCGCGCAGCGGGCCGATTGCGGTGGTGACGCTGGTGCTGGTGTTGCTGCTCAAATTCGCCGCGTTGCTGGCATTGATCGAGCAGCAGCACAGCGTGTTGCTGATCATCGTTCCGCTGATTGGCCGCAGCGCGCTGCTGGGATTGTTCCTGACCACGCCGTATGTGCGTGCCGGTGGTTTGGGGCAGGCGTTGGCCGATCATTTGCCGCGCGCTGCGGGCAAGCAGGTGTTGGCGGTCAGTGCGTTAGCATCTGTGCTGATCGCAGGGTTCAGCGGCGTTTGGGCGCTTGTGCTGGCGGCGGTGATGTTCGTTTGGTTGCGGCAGGTGATGCTGCGGCGATTGGGCGGAACGACGGGGGATACGGCCGGGGCGATGCTGGAGTTGATGGAGATGGCGGTGCTGGCAGGATTGGCGTTGGCCTGATGGTTTGTGGGCAGGATGTGCCGTCCTCATCGCGAGCAGGCTCGCTCCCACAATGGAATGCGGTCAACTGTGGGAGCGAGCCTGCTCGCGATTGCGGTCTGCCAGACACTTCGATATCCCTGAATGAACCCATCTGTAACTTGATTTAACACACTCGCGGGTATATACACGCACCATGCTCGACTCTCAATGTTTATGCATCAACCTGCGTCGCGCCGCCCGTGGCGTCAGCAGGCATTACGACGGCGCACTCGATGGCTTCGGGATCAACGTTGCCCAGTATTCTTTGCTGTGCAATCTGCAGCGCCTGAATGAACCGAGTATTTCCACCCTGGCCGAAGCCATGGGCCTGGACCGCAGCACCTTGGGGCGCAATCTTCGGGTGCTGGAAGGTGAGGGCCTGGTGATGCTGGTCGAGGGCGAGGACATGCGTAATCGCATCGTCCGGCTGACCGAGGCGGGCGCAGAGCGCCTGGCAGCGGCCTTGCCTGCGTGGGAAGCGGCGCAGCAGCGCCTGGTCGACCGTCTGGGTGCCGAAAAACGCGAAACCTTGTTGCGACTGCTGGACGAACTGGCGTAATGCCGGTTTTTCCGATCTTAAGCGGGTATATACCCGCTACCGGAGAATAAGAATGACCTCGATGTGGCGTACGTGTGGTTGGGTGTTGGTGGGGAGTGCGCTGATCCTGGCATTGTCGTTGGGCGTGCGACACGGCTTCGGCCTGTTTCTGGCACCCATGAGTGCCGAGTTCGGTTGGGGGCGTGAGACGTTTGCTTTTGCAATCGCTTTGCAGAACCTGATCTGGGGCCTGGCGCAGCCCTTCACCGGCGCCCTGGCTGACCGCTTTGGTGCGGCGAAAGTGGTGCTGATTGGCGGTGTGCTGTACGCGTTGGGCCTGGTGTTCATGGGCTTGTCCGACTCGGCCGTGACCTTGTCCCTGAGTGCCGGCCTGCTGATCGGCATCGGCCTCTCGGGCACGTCGTTCTCGGTGATCCTCGGCGTGGTCGGTCGTGCCGTGCCGCCGGAGAAACGCAGCATGGGCATGGGCATCGCCAGCGCTGCAGGTTCGTTTGGTCAATTCGCCATGTTGCCCGGTACGCTGGGGTTGATCGGCTGGCTGGGCTGGTCCGCGGCATTGCTGGTGCTGGGCCTGCTGGTGGCGCTGATCATTCCGCTGGTGAGCATGCTCAAGGACAAACCGCTGCCAGTCCTCGGTCATGAACAAACCCTCTCCGAAGCGCTGCGCGAAGCCTGCTCCCATTCGGGGTTCTGGCTGTTGGCCTTCGGCTTTTTTGTTTGCGGTTTCCAGGTGGTATTCATCGGTGTGCACTTGCCGGCGTATCTGGTGGATCAGCACCTTCCGGCTACGGTGGGCACCACGGTGCTGGCGCTGATCGGGCTGTTCAATATCTTCGGCACGTACACCGCGGGATGGCTCGGCGGTCGTATGTCCAAACCGCGCTTGCTCACCGGTTTATACCTGCTGCGGGCGGTGGTGATTGCGTGGTTTCTATGGGCGCCGGTCACCACGACCACCGCTTACGTGTTCGGCATGGCCATGGGTTTCCTTTGGCTGTCGACCGTGCCGTTGACCAACGGCACGGTAGCGACCTTGTTCGGTGTGCGAAATCTGTCCATGCTCGGTGGGATTGTTTTCCTCTTCCACCAGCTCGGTTCGTTCCTCGGCGGCTGGTTGGGTGGCGTGGTGTATGACCGAACCGGGAGCTATGACTTGATCTGGCAAGTGGCGATTCTCTTGAGCCTGTTGGCCGCCGCCCTGAACTGGCCGGTGCGTGAGCAGCCGGTTGCGCGCCTGCAAACCCGGATGAGTGCGATATGAACAGCCTCTTGCCGCGGATAGCAATCGCCGCTGTCGGCGCCTTGCTGCTGGCCCTGGCTTGGTGGGGTTGGCATCAGGGCGGACTGGCATTGATGCAGTTGGGCATGGGCGCTTGCTAGGAACCGGCGTGGGCGAGTAACTTCGTTTGTGACCATTGAACAAGGATGCACCGACATGCTGATGCGCTGGATTGCAGTCCCCGCGTTGCTGATGGCGTTTACCGGATTGGCACAAGCGGCCGAATGCCCTGAACTGTTGCAGGGCTCGTTGCCCAAGTTGCGCGCTAAGGAATCTATCGACCTGTGCCAACGGTTTGAGGGTAAACCGCTGGTGGTGGTCAATACCGCAAGCTTCTGCGGCTTTGCCCCGCAGTTCAAAAGCCTTGAGGCGCTGAATCAGCGTTACAAGGATCAGGGGCTGGAGGTAATCGGCGTTCCGTCCAATGACTTCAAGCAAGAGTCCAAGGACGGCGCTGAGACCGCCAAGGTCTGCTACGTGAACTACGGCGTGACGTTCACCATGACCGAGCCGCAGAAAGTCCGCGGCGACGACGCGACGCACCTGTTCAAGGTCCTGGCCAAACTCCAGTGCGCCGAAGTGGAATTTCTATAAATACGTGGTTGATCGCAAGGGCAAGGTGATTGCCAATTTCTCGAGCCTGACCAAGCCCGACGATCCTGATTTCATCGCGGCGGTGGAAAAGGCCCTGGCTTCGCAACCCTGATCGACGCCCATTAAAAAGCCCCGCCTCTGTACAAGAGAGCGGGGCTTTTTTGATTCAGGTGGCGAGTGGTTCAGGCTCGCTGTGAATCATCAGAAGCGGTAGGTCGCACCTACACCGAAACCGTTAGCATAGTTTTCATACTTGGCGTTGTAGTTCTGGCCACGGTTGTTGCTGTTGTCGACTTTGACCGACTCTTCACGCAGGTACGAGTACGCGACGTCGATGGTCAGGTCGTCGGTCGGGCTCCAGCCAGCGCCCAGGCTGAAAATCTTGCGATCGCCAGTCGGAATGCGCGGGGAGCGGTCGGTGTTGTTGGTCGGTGCCTGGTCGACGGACAGACCGGTACGCAATACCCACTGCTTGTTCAGCTGGTAGGACGCGCCAATGGCGTGAGCCCAGGTGTCGTGCCAGTTCTGTTCTTCGGTGATGGTGCCGAACTGACTGTTCAGGATCGCCGGAACTCCTTTGTTATCGACAGTAATTTCTTTCAGGCGGCTCCAGCGAGTCCAGGTGCTGCCTGCGTAGAGGGTCCACTTGTCGTCCAGCTGGTGAGTGACCGAGAAGTCCACCGATTCAGGGGTGGTCAGGTCCAGCGACGCGTCGTACTTCTGGCTTGGATTCTGACCCACAGCCCCGAGCACGTTGTAGTTGACCTTGGTGTTACCCTCGAGCTTGTACTTCACTTTCGAGTGGTAGGTCAGGCCGACGCGAGTGCTGTCGGTGGCTTGAACCAGCAAACCGATGTTGTAGCCCAGTGCGGTGTCGTCACCTTCGATCTTGACCTTGCCGTCTGGCGCGGCCTGGGTAATCGACAGGTTCGATTCCAGGGTGCCGTCGATGCGGTTGATGGTCGGGCCGAAACCGATGGACACCTTGTCGTTGAAGGCGTAGCTGACAGTCGGTTGCAGGGTGACGATCTTGACTTCGCTCTTGCTGCCAAAGTAACGGCCGGCAAAGCCGTTCTCGTAGTCGGTCACCAGGCCGAATGGAGCGTAGACGCCGAAACCGACTGCCCAGTGGTCATCGATTGGCTTGACGTAGTAACCCATCGGCACGCCCATGAAAGGGACCATGTCACCTTTGTTGCTACCGCCATTCGGGCTGGAGCTGGCGTCACTGATGTCAGTGTGCGCGTCGATGAATGCAACACCGCCGGTCACTTGTTCGCGCTTGAGGCGAGACATGCCTGCAGGGTTGCCAGCAATGGTGGATGCGTCGTCGGCAGAGGAAGATCGCCCGGCAAAACCTGTTCCCATCCCGCTGATGCTTTGTTCGTTGAGGGCAAAGCCACTTGCGAAGATCTGGGTGGATGCCATGGCAACGGCGAGGCTAATGGTGGTTTTGAGCATTACTTTTTTCATTATTAGAACTCCTGGTGATCACCGGGGCGAAAATTACCAACATTTTCGTCCCAGCGCTATAGGCTGTATGGCTTGAGTTAGAGCGGTTTTGTAGGACAATCCGACCAGAATCGCGACCCAATGCAGGATCTTTGGAAACCGGTGGGTCAGCAGGCGACCTGATTCAGGGGTGAAACACAGGATTGCCAAGCGTCGGTGAAGTCGCGCAGGCGTCCTTGAGGTTGAAAAGTCTGGCGCCAGATTCGGGCCATTCCCAACAAGTCATCCGCGGCGGGGAGGGGGGTGTTCTGTTCTTCCACCAGCAGCCAGGCGATGGCAGTGGCGTAACGCAGGTTGACGGTCAATTCCAGGTGCGGCCCGCTGAGAAAGGCGTGCTGGCTGGCCAGGCCGCGCACGAGGCTTGCGCGTTCCGGGTCCAGTGCCAGGTAGTGATCCCAGAGTGCCTGGTGGCGGGGTTCGGCGATTCGGTACAGGCCGTGTCCACGGCGGTCATGCAGGGCGGAACCAAGGGCTGACTGGCTGGCGGCAATGCCCAGCAGCAGGGATTCGGCAGTTGCGCTATGGCGTCCCAGGTAAATCAATGTCGGACGGATCACATAACGGCACAGTTCGCTGGCAGCGATACCCATAAAGCCCTCGAAACATTAAATGGGCGGCGATGCCTGAAGGTAGCGTTGGCAGCGGGTGAATCGAATCAGGCTCGCCGGAAGCGGATCAAGCCGCTTGAGTTGAAGTGTAGTGTCATATTCGCGCCGTAAAGGACTGTTTTTAAAATATTTCTGGCTTCCTGTTATAACCGTTATATCGGTTAGTGCTTAGCCGCAGGGGTTGCGATGGCAAATCGCGGGCAATAAAAAGCCCCGCTTTTCGAGCAGGGCTTTTGAGGTTTTCAGCCTTTCTGGCGTATCAGGCAACCAGTGCCTGACGGGTACGCTCGATCACGGCCTGCAGCGGCTCAGCGCTGGAGTATTGATCGGGGTAAAGGCGTTCGCTGTGACGAGCGATGCCGTGTTCGTTAACCAGAGTGAAACTGAAGCAGCCTTTGCGAGCGGCCATGATCAGGCAGTTCATTGGTGCAAAAGCGTTGGTTAGGGTGCGAATGGCATCCTGGGTGTGGATTTGAGTAGTCATTGAATGGGTGTTCCTACAAGCGACACGGATAAGAGCCGTGCAAAATTAAAACGTTCCAGTGACGACGACCACCATTGGTCGAACGAAGAACCCGACTGGAACAAAGCAGCCAGTTTGAAGCGCTGATAATTGGCGCGCTTGGGCTGGCAGGTAGGTACTTAGGAGTGCAGGCAACACATCAAGGGCAAAGGTTCTGGGCCCGGGGTGAAGATCCTGATCAATTTGCAGGCTGGTTCGGTCAGAGTAAGTGAGCTTCGCAACACCCTTTGCATTCGATTCAAAGGCTGTGTTGGCGCAAGGTTTACCTGGAAACCATCGAGGTGGTCGATCCCGCTTGTTCGGTAGAGGCTTCCTTTGGGAAGGCTGACCGGGAGGATTTGTTCGACCAGAATTGACTTTCAGCTTGGTACTAACGCCGCGGATACTAACGGAACAAGCTAGCGAAGGGAAGAGTGGAAGCAAAATAAATCCCGTGCCTCGCTATTGCGCTCCGTATTGGGCCATTTTCCGACCACTGGTCAGCGAACCGGCATGAGCCTGGAACAAGGGTTCGCCGGGGTTATCCCCAGAAACGTCCGACAAAACGATACGAAAAAGCGCGTAGATATAACTGCCAAGAAGGTACTTGTGCACATAAGTTGCGCAGTCTGTAACCGGACTGTCATCCACGCGCCGACCACAGTGGGTGCCTGTAATGAAAATTTAAGTCAATGAAAAACATCGCTTTTTTTTACTGGTGAAAAAATCGTCAGTTTGACTGCGAGCCCCATTCCACAGGGCTTTGCGCGAGTTCAAGGGCGGTTGTCCACTGAGTTATCCACAGCTTCTGTGGATTGTCCCGAGCGCTTGCTCTAGGACGGGCGTGCCGGGATTTTTTAGGCTTTACCTGTAAGAAAAAAAGAGTAGAGTGGCGCGCCTTCCGAACTGCCCCACAGTGCTTTATGAAGTTTCGCTCCGTATCAGTTGCTGCCACCTCCACACCTCCCGTTGTTACCCCTCCAAAACGCTTTTCGATGCGCGTGGCGGAATGGTTGCTGGATAGTCCGCGCCTGGGTGAAAACACCAACGTCAAGCACTTCGCCGGACGTTTGCTCAAACAGCCTGCCCGTGAAGGTGTGGTGGCCGCGCAAAGTCGTCTCGGCCAGCTGATGTGCCGCGAATGCGGCAATGCCCGCGATCGCCGCATTGGCCAGGACCTGTTGCGCCAGGCCGCGCGAGCAGGCGATCGACGCGCCCAGCAGGAACTGGGCCTGATCGAAGACTGAGCTGTCCAAGTTCCGACGCCTTGGTTAACCTTCAAGCTTTATCTCATTGGCAGGAGTCGCTATGGCTATGGACTTGACCAGCATCTTGCTGGGTCTGGCGGGCGCTGCACTGCCATTGCTGGTACTGGCCTGGCAAATCCAGCGCCGTGCGAGCGCGGGGCAAGCCGAGCTGGCCATGCTGGAAGAGCGATTGGCCATGTCGCAACTGGCGCAGGACGGCTTGAATGCCCAGCTCGAAACCTGTCGCGATGAAATCGGTGATCTGGGCCAGGCCAACGCCGCCAAGCAGGCAGAAATGGCCGCCATGCGCCGTGAAATTGAACTGCTGCAAATCGAGCGCGATGACGCCCGCGACGCGTCCCACGCCTGGAACATCGAGCGCGCCGGCAAAGAAGCCGAGCTGCGGCGCCTGGACGCCCAGGCGGCCTCGCTCAACGCCGAGCTGCGCGAGCAGCAGGACAGCCATCAGAAACGCCTGAACGACCTGCAAGGCTCGCGAGACGAGCTGCGAGCCCAGTTCGCCGAATTGGCGGGCAAGATCTTCGACGAGCGTGAGCAGCGTTTCGCCGAAACCAGCCAGCAGCGTCTGGGCCAGTTGCTCGATCCGTTGAAGGAACGCATCCAATCGTTCGAAAAACGCGTCGAGGAAAGCTATCAGGCGGAAGCCCGCGAACGGTTTTCCCTGGCCAAAGAGTTGGAGCGCCTGCAGCAACTGAACCTGCGGCTAAGCGACGAAGCCACCAACCTCACCCGCGCGTTGAAAGGGCAGAAAACCCAGGGCAACTGGGGCGAGCTGATTCTTGAGCGCGTGCTCGAACACGCCGGGCTGGAGAAGGGTCGCGAGTACCAGACCCAGGTCAACCTCAAGGGCCCGGACGGTGAGCGTTTCCAGCCGGACGTGATCATTTATCTGCCGGGCGACAAGCAGGTGGTGGTCGACTCCAAAGTCAGCCTCACGGCCTATCAGCAATACGTGGCGGCCGAGGACGATGCCATCGGCCAGATCGCCATCAAGCAGCACGTGCTGTCGCTGCGCAATCACGTCAAAGGCCTGTCGGGCAAGGATTACAAGCGACTCGACGGCTTGCATAGCCTGGATTTCGTCTTGCTCTTCGTGCCGATCGAAGCGGCATTTTCCGCAGCCTTGCAGGCTGAGCCTACCCTGTTCCAGGAAGCCTTCGACCGCAACATCGTCATCGTCAGCCCGACCACGTTGCTGGCGACTCTGCGAGTCATCGACAGTCTGTGGAAGCAAGAGCGCCAGAGCCAGAACGCCCGGGAAATTGCCGAGC
Organism: Pseudomonas sp.; assembly: GCF_051660785.1. GTDB lineage: Bacteria > Pseudomonadota > Gammaproteobacteria > Pseudomonadales > Pseudomonadaceae > Aquipseudomonas. Next base: position 103,466 of record NZ_JBOFQE010000073.1, on the reverse strand, counting down.
GCGCCGGATGGCTGTACGACAAGTTCGTGTTGTTCATCCAGGACCTGGACGAAGTCGGCAATCGCCTGCAGCAACTGGACAAGGCCTACAGCTCAGCGCGCAACAAGCTGACAGAAGGGCGCGGCAACCTGGTCAGCCGCAGTGAGCAGTTGAAATTGCTGGGCGCGCGAGCCAGCAAGAGCTTGCCGGCGGATCTGCTGGAGCGGGCGATGACCGATGTCGATGGGTTGGCTGAACTGCCCGAGTAAGCAAGTCACCACCTGACCTTTGTGGCGAGGGAGCTTGCGCCCGTTGGGCTGCAGAGCAGCCCCAAGTGCTGGCACGATGACTATCAGGTATACCGAGCTGTCTGATTGACGACTGCTGCGCAGCCGAGCGGGAGCAAGCTCCCTCGCCACAGGTTTTGTGTGGTCAGAAGGACCGCATCACAACGGCAAATGCCGACTCAACAACGCCCGCAACGCCGCCGGCTTCACCGGTTTGGCCAGGTAATCCAGGCCCGCCGCATGCACCTGGGCCACCGTCTCCGGCCGGCCATCGGCACTGATCACCACGCCAGGCACCGGCTCCCCAAGTTGGGTGCGCAACCACGCCATCAACTCGGTCCCGGTCTCGCCATGGTCCAGGTGGTAATCCACCAGCGCCAATTGCGGACGTACCCCGTCGTTCAACAGCGCCGCGCATTCATCACGATTGCGCGCGGTCCAGACCTGGCAACCCCAGCGTGTCAGCAGACTGTTCATGCCGATCAGGATGCTGTCTTCGTTATCGATACACAGCACCTGCGCGCCGTTCAACACATGACCGTTGAGTTCGGCGACCTTGGCCGGCGCGACGGTTTGTGCCCGTGCCAGCGGCACGCTGACACTGAACACGCTACCGCGTCCCGGCCAGGACCGTACGCGCAAGGTATGGCCCAGCACGCGACACAGCCCATCGGCAATTGCCAGCCCCAGGCCCAGGCCTTTTTCGGCGCGCGTCTGGTGGCTGTCGAGGCGTTTGAATTCTTCGAAAATCACCTGTTGTTTGTCTTCAGGAATACCCGGCCCACGGTCCCAGACCTCCAGGCACAACTCGCCCTTGCGTCGCCGCACACCGAGCAGCACCGGCCCCTTGGCGTAGCGGAACGCGTTGGTCAGGAAGTTCTGCAGGATCCGTCGCAGCAGTTTGATGTCGCTGTCGACCCGCAAGGTGCTGCCCCGCACACGGAATGTCAGCCCTTGCTCCTGCGCCAGTGCCTTGAATTCGGCGCCGAGCGCATTGAACAACTCATTAAGCACAAAGGGTTTGGGATCCGGGTTGATCTTGCCGTTTTCCAGACGGGAAATGTCCAGCAGGTCACTGATCAGATCCTCGGCCGAGCGCAGCGAACTGTCCAGGTGATGCACCAGTTTCTGCGCTTCGCTGGACAGGCCATCGTCTTGATGAGAGAGGGCGGCGGAGAACAGGCGTGCGGCATTCAACGGCTGCATCAAATCATGGCTGACCGCTGCCAGAAAACGGGTTTTCGACTGGTTGGCCGACTCGGCGGTGCCCTTGGCTTCGGTCAGGGCCACGTTGAGTTGGGACAGTTCGTGAGTCCGTGCGGTGACGCGCTGCTCAAGGCCTTCATTGGCTTCAGTCAGCGCCTGCTCGGCCTCGCGGAACGCGGTGATGTCGGTGAAACTCATGACGAAACCACCGCCGGGCATCGGGTTGCCGATCAGTTCGATCACACGCCCGTTGGGGAAAAGTCTTTCAGAGGTGTGGGCGCGCCCCTGACGCATCCAGTGCAAGCGGCGGGCGACGTGCACTTCGGCTTCGCCGGGCCCGCACAGTCCGCGCTCGGCGTTGTAGCGAATGATGTCGGCAATCGGTCGGCCGAGCCGGATCAGCCCATCCGGGTAATTGAATAACTCCAGATAGCGCCGGTTCCAGGCCACCAGTTTCAGCGACTGGTCGACCACACTGATGCCTTGGGTAATGTTTTCGATAGCGCCTTGCAACAGGGCGCGGTTGAACTGCAACACTTCCGAGGCTTCGTCGGCGATGCGCACGACATCCTCTAGCTGCATTTCCCGACCTTCGATGGCGGCTTTTACCACGGCGCGTGTCGAGGACGCGCCCAGTACGCCGGCCAGCAAGCGTTCGGTATGGGCGATCCATTCGCTGTCAGCGTTCTGATTCGGGTTGAAGCCTTTGCCTTGGCGGTAGGCAAAACGGATGAAGCTCTGCCGCGATCGTTCTTCACCGACGAAACGGGCGGCCAGTTGCAGCAAATCTTCAATCTGCACCGCCAGCATCGAACGGGCGCTGGGGCGAGCGCTGATTTCCTGGCCGATGAAACGCCCGGCCTGCCAGTGCTCCGACACCCTCGTGCGTGACAGCACCGACACCCAGGCGAACAGCGTGAAGTTGGCCGCCAGCGACAACACCACGCCTTGTGTGAGTGGGGTGAGTGGCAGGTTCAGCGGGTTGCTGTGCAACCACGCCAGCCCCGGGAAACTGCTCAGGGACAGGCCGAGGCTGTGCGCCGCAATCGGCAGAATCAGGGTGTAGAACCAGAGGAATGTGCCGGCGGCGAGGCCCGCGAATACGCCCCGGCGGTTGGCTTGTTTCCAGTACAGCGCGCCCAGCATGGCGGGGGCCAGTTGGGTCACGGCGGCGAAGGCGATCTGGCCGATGGTCGCCAGGCTCGCGGTGGAGCCGAGCAGGCGATAACTGACGTAAGCCAGCAACAGAATCACCACGATGCTGACCCGGCGCACCGAGAGCATCCATTGGCGGAACACTTCGAATGGTCGCTCAGCGTTGTTTCGGCGCAGCAGCCACGGCAGCAACATGTCGTTGGAGACCATGGTCGACAGCGCCACGCTGGCAACGATCACCATGCCGGTCGCCGCCGAAGCACCGCCGATAAAGGCCAGCATTGCCAAGGCCGGGTGGGCTTGAGCCAGCGGCAGGCTGATGACAAAAGAGTCCGGCAGGACCGAGCTGGGCAGCAGCATCTGGCCCGCGAGGGCGATCGGTACGACAAACAACGCCGCCAGCGCCAGGTAAGCCGGGAACACCCATTTCGCCAGGCGCAAATCCTGAGGGTCGATATTTTCCACCACCGTCACGTGGAACTGCCGCGGCAGGCAGATGATCGCCATCATCGCTACGCCGGTCTGCACCACCATCGACGGCCAGTTGATGGTTTCCTTCCAGTACGCCTCCAGGCGCGGGGCGAGCATGGCCTGATCGAACAGGTCGTCAAACCCGTCGTACAGGCCGTAGGTCACGAACGCGCCGACCGCGAGAAACGCGAACAGCTTGACCAGTGATTCGAAGGCAATCGCGAGCACCATGCCGCGGTGGTGTTCCGTGGCATCGAGGTTGCGAGTACCGAAGACAATGGTGAACAGCGCCAACGCCAGCGACACGATCAGTGCCGTGTCCTGAGCGCGGGTGCCCATGGCGTCGGCACCGGCGCCGATCAGCAGGTTGACCCCGAGGACGATGCCCTTGAGCTGCAAGGCGATGTAAGGCAGCACGCCCACCAGACAGATCAGCGCCACCACCACGGCCAGCGACTGGGATTTGCCGTAACGGGCGGCGATGAAGTCGGCGATGGAGGTGATGTTCTCCTGCTTGCTGATCATCACCATTTTTTGCAGGACCCACGGCGCGCAAACCAGCAGCAGGATCGGCCCGAGGTAGATCGGCAGGAAAGACCAGAGTTGTTCGGCGGCCTGGCCCACGGCGCCAAAGAAGGTCCAGCTGGTGCAGTAGACCGCCAGCGACAGGCTGTACACCCACGCGCGCACTCGCGGCGGCAACGGTGTGCTGCGACGGTCGCCGTAAAAGGCGATGGCGAACATGATGGCCATATAGGCCAGGGCGACGGCGGCGATCAGCCCGCTGGACAGCGACATGGGAACTCCAGACAAAAGACACCCGGGACTCCCGCCCGGACAGACAGTCTCGCACGATGGCCGGGGTTCGTCAGTGTCGACCAAGGTCGTGGCGTGGCGGGGTGTCGCAGGGGGGTTGTCTGTGGGGTCTTTGTCGTCATTGCGGGCCTCATCGCGAGCAGGCTCGCTCCCACATTGGATCTGTGTCGTTCACAAATTCCCTGTGGGAGCGAGCCTGCTCGCGATTGGCGGCGTTACTGGTTCAACGCAATCTCGATCAACCAATGCAACTCCTCTACCTCCAGCGGCGCCGCTGAAAACAGGATACGAAACACCGTTGGCGCCGCCACCAGGTTGATCAATCGATCAACGCTCGGCTTCGGCTGATCCGGGTAGCGATCCAGAATCGTCTGCAACTGCCCACCAATGATCGTCGCGCAATAGACCGGTGTGGTGCTGCATTGCACGTCGCGCAGCATGTTGCGGCCGGGCTCGGAACTCATCTCGTCCAGATACTGCTCCGCCCAGGCCCGCACATCACTGCTCAGGCTGCCGGTGTTCACCGGTTCGCTTTCCGGGCGCAGGCGGGCGAGGGCGACGTCGGCCAGCAGCGTCGACAAATCGCCCCAACGCCGATATATCGTCGACGGCGTCACCCCCGCGCGCGCAGCGATTTGCGGCACGGTTACGGTCGAGCGCTCCTGCTCTTCAAGCAGATCGCGGACAGCCGAATGAATCGACTCTTGCACCCGGGCACTTCGGCCACCGGGCCGTAAACCTTCTTTAATAGCCATACGGCGGACCTTAACACAAAGAATTTGCTTTAAGCGCTGGCCAGGAGCACACTCCGCAAAAGCAACAAATTAGCTTTTGCGGAGTGTGCGCATGTCCAGCTCTACATCAAACCGTTCCAGCCTGTGGTTTCTGGCGATCACTTTACTGAGTTTCCTCGCCGCTTCCACTGCGCCGACGCCTCTGTATCACTTGTACCAGGAACACCTGCAATTTTCGGCAGCGACCCTGACCCTGATCTTCGGCGTGTACGCCATCAGCTTGCTCGCGGCACTGCTCACCGTCGGTTCGCTTTCGGATTACCTGGGGCGTAAACCGGTGATTTTCACCGCTGTACTGCTGAACATGCTGGCGATGCTGCTGTTCATCAATGCGGACAGCGTCGCCTGGTTGATCAGTGCTCGAGTGCTTCAAGGCTTTGCTACCGGGATGGCGACGGCTGTATTGGGCGCCGCGCTGCTCGATACCGATCGTCAGCAAGGCCCGCTGGTCAATAGCGTCGCGCCGCTGCTGGGCATGGCGGCCGGCGCCATGGGCTGCGGCTTGTTGGCCGAGTTTGCGCCGCTGCCGCTGCAATTGACCTTTTGGGTGCTGCTCGCGTTGTTCGGGTTGCAGGCGCTGTACGTCTGGCGTCTGCCGGAAAGCGTCAGCCCACAACCGGGGGCGCTGGCTTCGCTGCGTCCGACCTTGCATGTGCCCGTCCAGGCGCGGCGTGCGTTGTGGCTGGTGCTGCAGCTTAACACCGCGGCGTGGGCGCTCGGCGGTTTCTACGCCTCCCTCGCTCCGTCCCTTGTGCGGACGGCCACCGGCTCGACTTCGAATCTGATTGGCGGTGCGACAGTGGCGGCGCTGACCGTCACCGGCGCCTTGATGATCTACTCCTTGCGCAGTCGCCCGGCGGACAAAGTCCTGCGGATCGGCGCGAGCATTCTGCCCGTGGGCGTGGCGCTGATTCTGCTGGCGGTCCACAGCGCCAGCCTGCCGCTGTTTTTCATCGGGACGCTGGTGGCCGGTTGCGGTTTCGGCGCCAGTTTCCTCGGCGCGTTGCGCAGTGTCGTGCCGCTGGCCTTACCTCACGAACGCGCCGGGTTGATGTCGGCGTTTTATGTGCTCAGCTATCTGGCGTTCTGCCTGCCGTCGTTGCTGGCGGGGAACCTGACGCGGGCCTTTGGTCTGGTGGCGACGACCGATGGCTATGGCGCCGTGCTGATTGTCCTGTCGATCGGCGCTCTGCTCGCGTTGATGCGTCAGCAGCCTGTCAAAGTCTCTGGCGTCGATGTTCGATGACCGCTAGCCTTGGCGTCGTCATTCCTTTCGACGGACCGCCCCGATGAAGATCATCCGCAGCAAATCCTTCACCGCTGACCGTGCCTGGGGCGCCCTGGATATCGCCAACATGAACGGCATCACCACCCGGTTGCACTGGACCGATCAGCCGTATAAATGGCACGTCAACGATGGGCAGGAAGTGTTCGTCGTGCTCGATGGACAGGTGCAGATGCGCTATCGCGAACAGGGCGTCGAAAAACAAACGCTGCTCGACGTCGGCGATATCTTTTATGCGTCGGTCGGCACTGAACACGTCGCCCATCCGCAAGGTGCGGCGAGAATTCTGGTGATCGAAACTGAAGGCAGCGTCTGACCGTGTATCTACAAAACAGATAACAGTTAGAGATATTACCCGTTATATAGATATTCGATTCGGATCTACCATGAATTCCACCTCAAAAGAGGAGAGGAATTCGCCATGCCATGCCCCAACACCACCACGCTCGGTTTCAAACCGCTCAGCCATTTGCAGCACCCGCTGGAAGCCATTCGCCAATTCACGCCCAACTGGTTCGCCGCGACCATGGGCACTGGCGTGCTGGCATTGGCGCTGGCGCAATTGCCCTTTGCCATGCCCGGTCTGCACGCGGTAGCTGAAGGCCTGTGGCTGCTCAATATCTGCCTGTTTGCGGTGTTCACCGCCGCGTACGCAGCGCGCTGGGTGTTGTTCTTCGATGAAGCGCGACGGATTTTCGGCCACTCCACAGTCTCGATGTTTTTCGGCACCATCCCCATGGGTTTGGCGACCATCATCAACGGCTTCCTGGTGTTCGGCTTGCCGCGTTGGGGCGAGGGTGTGATTCATGTCGCCGAAGTGCTGTGGTGGCTCGATGTGGCCATGTCTGTGGCCTGCGGTGTGCTGATTCCGTACATGATGTTCACGCGTCAGGAACACAGCATCGACCAGATGACAGCGGTGTGGCTGTTGCCGGTGGTCGCGGCGGAAGTGGCCGCCGCCAGCGGTGGTCTGCTGGCACCGCACTTGGTCGATGCTCATTCGCAGCTGGTGGTGCTGACGACCAGCTACGTGCTGTGGGCCTTTTCCTTGCCGGTCGCATTCAGCATTCTGACGATTCTGTTGCTGCGCATGGCGCTGCATAAACTGCCTCACGAGAACATGGCCGCCTCCAGCTGGCTGGCGCTGGGGCCGATCGGCACAGGGGCGTTGGGCATGTTGCTGCTGGGCGCCGACGCGCCGGCCATTTTCACGGCCAACGGCCTGCCGGGTATCGGTGAAATTGCCGCCGGACTGGGGCTGGTGGCCGGGATCACACTGTGGGGTTTCGGCTTCTGGTGGATGCTGATGGCCTTGCTGATCACCGTGCGTTACCTGCGCGACGGTATCCCGTTCAACCTGGGTTGGTGGGGCTTCACCTTCCCGCTGGGCGTCTATTCTCTGACAACGTTGAAACTGGGCAGCACCTTGAACCTGACGTTTTTCAGTGTCTTCGGCTGCGTGCTGGTGGCGATGCTGGCGGTGATGTGGCTGATCGTCTCCAAACGCACGGTGCAAGGCGCATGGCGGGGCGAGTTATTTGTCTCGCCGTGCATTGCAGGATTAAAGAAATAAGCGGCAAAGATTAGGTAATGTGTGGCCTGAATCGACGTTCGATATTCCAATAACAAATCGCCACGCCACTCACTACCCAACATCAGGGACACATGGAAGATGAGCCACCCCTCACAGTTCACCTTGCTTCGCACACGGCGCTTCCTGCCGTTCTTCGTCACGCAGTCCCTCGGGGCATTCAACGACAACATCTTCAAGCAGTCGTTGATCCTCGCCATTCTGTACAAGCTGACGATCGAGGGTGACCGTTCGATCTGGGTCAACCTGTGCGCGCTGCTGTTTATCCTGCCGTTCTTTCTGTTCTCGGCGCTGGCCGGCCAGTTCGGGGAAAAGTTCGCCAAGGACGCGCTGATTCGTCTGATCAAGCTCGGGGAAATCGCCATCATGGCGGTCGGTGCGGTCGGTTTCATGTTCGATCACCTGTCGCTGATGCTGGTCGCGCTGTTCGCCATGGGCACGCACTCGGCGCTGTTCGGGCCGGTGAAATACTCGATCCTGCCCCAGGCCCTGCGTGAAGAAGAGCTGGTGGGTGGCAACGGGCTGGTGGAAATGGGCACGTTTCTGGCGATCCTCGCGGGGACCATTGGCGCCGGGATCATGATGTCGTCCAGTCATTACGCGGCCATCGTTTCCACCGCGATCCTCGGTGTTGCGGTGCTCGGTTACCTGGCCAGTCGCAGCATTCCCCGGGCGGCGGCCTCATCGCCGCAAATGCGCCTGAACTGGAACATCTTCAGTCAATCCTGGGCCACCTTGAAACTGGGTCTGGGGCAGACGCCTGCGGTGTCGCGATCCATCGTCGGCAACTCGTGGTTCTGGTTTGTCGGGGCGATTTACCTGACGCAGATCCCGGCGTATGCCAAGGAATGGATGCACGGCGACGAGACCGTGGTGACGCTGATTCTGACGGTGTTTTCGGTGGGTATCGCACTCGGCTCGATGCTCTGCGAGAAACTCTCCGGGCGCAAAGTCGAAATCGGCCTGGTGCCGTTCGGCTCGTTTGGCCTGACGGTGTTTGGCTTGCTGCTGTGGTGGCATTCCGGCGGTATTCCAGACAGCGTCGACGGCCATGGCTGGATCGACATCCTTGGTTTTGGCCACACCTGGTTGGTGCTGATCGACATTCTGGGGCTGGGGATTTTCGGCGGTTTCTACATTGTGCCGCTGTACGCGCTGATTCAGTCGCGCACCCCTGAAAACGAGCGGGCGCGGGTGATTGCCGCCAACAACATTCTCAACGCCCTGTTCATGGTGGTGTCGGCGATTGTCTCGATCGTTTTGCTGAGCATGGTCAAGCTGTCGATCCCGCAGCTGTTTCTGGTGGTGTCGCTGCTGAACATCGGCGTCAACGCCTACATCTTCAGCATCGTCCCGGAATTCACCATGCGCTTCATGATCTGGCTGCTCAGCCATTCCATGTCCCGCGTGGAGCATCGCAACCTTGATCTGATCCCCGATGAAGGCGCGGCATTGCTGGTCTGCAACCATGTGTCGTTCGTCGACGCGTTGCTGATTGGCGGCGCGGTGCGGCGGCCGATTCGCTTTGTCATGTACTACAAGATCTACAACCTGCCGGTGCTGAACTTTATCTTTCGCACGGCGGGGACGATTCCGATCGCGGGGCGCCAGGAAGACATTCAAATCTACGAAAAAGCCTTCAAGCGGATCGCCCAATATCTGAAGGACGGCGAGCTGGTGTGCATCTTCCCGGAAGGCAAGTTGACCGCTGACGGGGAGATGAGCGAGTTCAAGGGCGGGCTGGTGCGGATTCTCGAAGAGACACCGGTGCCGGTGATTCCGCTGGCGTTGCAAGGGTTGTGGGGGAGTTTCTTCAGCCGCGATCCGGGCAAGGGGTTGTTTCGGCGGTTGTGGTCGCGGGTGACGTTGGTGGCGGGGCCGGCGGTGGCGGTTGAGGCGGCGGAGCCGGCGACATTGCAGGCGATGGTTGGGGATTTGCGCGGCACAGTTAGATAGTGGGTGTATTTGCGGGCCTCATCGTCGGAACGCCGCCCGGAGCCGGCTCGCTCCCACATTGGATCTGTGTGATTCACAAATCCCTGTGGGAGCGAGCCTGCTCGCGATGGCGGTCTAAAGCTAAGCGCTAACCTTCAGGCCAATCAGCCCGGCAATAATCAACGCCACACTGGCCAGCCTGAACAGCGCCATGGATTCACCAAACAGAATGATCCCGGCGATGACCGTGCCCACCGCGCCGACACCCGTCCAGATCGCATAGGCCGTGCCCAGCGGCAACTCCTTCATGGCAAGGCCCAGCAAACCAAGGCTGATGGCCATGGCGGCAACGGTCAAAGCGGTGGGGAGAGGGCGGCTGAAACCGTCGGTGTATTTCAGGCCGACGGCCCAGCCCACTTCGAACAGGCCAGCAAAAAACAGAATGATCCAGGACATGAGAGACCTCCATCGATTGACGGGGTCGTCCCCAGATTAATGACTCGATCGAGCCGCGAGGTCGTCCTCGCGTTGCGCCATAGAGTGCCCATCATTAACCCGGGGATCAAGTTTTCGGGTTATTCGACCGCTTGTTGAGCCGCGGTTTCCCGGTCTTGTTTCTCGCTCATGCGGCGAAAATACGTTGAGAGCAATGCCCCCGAAATGTTGTGCCAGACGCTGAACAACGCGCTAGGCACCGCCGCCAATGGCGAAAAGTGAGCACTGGCCAGCGCCGCACCCAATCCGGAGTTCTGCATGCCGACTTCCAGTGCCAGTGATTTGCGCTGGGCCAGCGGCAACTTGAACAGGCGCCCGGTGAAGTAGCCCAGCAAGTAACCGAAACTGTTGTGCAGCATCACCACGGCCATGATCAACAGGCCGGACTCGGCAATCTTGGCCTGGCTGGCGGCGACGACAGCGGTGACGATGATCACGATGCTCACCACCGAAATCAGCGGCAACACTTCCACCGCATGGCGCACCCGATCGCCCAACAGGCGCTGGGCAACCACGCCGAGCACGATCGGCAACAGCACCACTTGCAGAATCGACCAGAACAACTCCATGAAGGACACCGGCAGCCACGCCGAGGCCAGCAGCCAGATCAGCGCGGGTGTCAGCAACGGAGCGAGGAGGGTGGTGACAGCGGCGATGGCCACCGACAGCGCCAGGTCGCCGCGCGCCAGCCAGGTCATCACGTTTGACGAGGTGCCACTTGGGCAGCAGCCGACCAGAATCACGCCGACGGCGATTTCCGGTGGCAGGTGAAACGCCTGGCAGAGCAACCACGCCACACCGGGCATGATCACGAAATGTGCAACCACGCCCAGCGCCACGCGCCACGGATGGCGAGCGACTTCGGCGAAGTCTTCGAGTTTGAGGGTCAGGCCCATGCCGAACATCACCAGGCCCAGCAGCGGCACGATTGCGCCTTTCAGGCCGATGAACCATGTCGGCTGCAAGAACGCCACGACCGCGAAAATCAGTACCCAGTAAGCGAAGGTGTTGCCGACAAAACGACTCAATGCAGCGAGGGCGCGCATGGCCTGATCCTTTTTATTAAGTAACGCTGAAAACCCCTGTAGGAGTGAGCCTGCTCGCGATGGCGGAGTGTCAGTCAACTCAATGTTGAATGTCAGGCCCTCATCGCGAGCAGGCTCGCTCCTACATTAGATATCACCAGGCTTTAGATCCCTTGCGGAAGCTCTTCACCGCCCAACGCTTCAACCAGTGCCGGCAAGTAGTCGCCGAAGGTCAGCATCATCAGGGTGAAGCTGGCGTCCAGCTGGCCGAGGGCTTCTTCGCCGCCGTCCTGTTCCGCCTGGTCTTGCAGCAGGTCTTCGAATTTCAGGCGCTTGACCACCATCTTGTCGTCGAGGACGAAAGACAGCTTGTCTTGCCAGGCCAGCGACAGCTGAGTCACCACTTTGCCGGTGCTCAAGTGCAGCTGAATCTCTTCGCTGGTCAGGTCCTGACGCTTGCAGCGCACGATGCCGCCGTCTTCGTGGGTGTCGCGCAGTTCGCACTCGTCCAGTACAAAGAAGTCGTCCGCGGCTTTCTGGGTGGTGACCCACTCAGTCATGGTCGCGGTCGGCGACATTTTCACGGTCAGTGGACGTACCGGCAGGGTGCCGATCACTTCACGCAAGGTCGACAGCAGGTCTTCGGCACGTTTCGGGCTGGCCGAGTTGACCAGGATCAGGCCCTGTTTCGGCGCAATCGCAGCGAAGGTCGAGGAACGACGGATAAAGGCACGCGGCAGGAACGCCTGGATGATTTCATCCTTGATCTGGTCGCGTTCCTTTTTGTAGACCTTGCGCATTTGTTCGGCTTCGATCTCTTCGACCTTTTCCTTCACGGCGTCACGCACGACGCTGCCCGGCAGGATGCGCTCTTCTTTACGCGCGGAGATCAGCAGGAAGTCGCCGCTGACGTGCACCAGGGGTGCATCTTCGCCTTTGCCGAAGGGCGCGACGAAACCGTAGGTGGTCAACTCCTGGCTTGCACATGGACGCGCCAGTTTGGTGGCCAGTGCAGTTTCCAACGCCTCGGCATCAAAAGGCAGATCTTGGGTCAGGCGATAGATAAGCAGGTTTTTGAACCACATGGGGCGAGTCTCTCCTTTATACAAAGGGGGGCATTATTCTCTTAGCGAAGCCATAGGCCAACCCTTCTCTAAGCCTTTGGAAGGCCTGCAAAAATTATTTAAAAAAGTGCTTGCCAGAGGTGGGGTCGCTCCGTAGAATGCGCGCCACACCGAAAGTGAAGGGTGATTAGCTCAGCTGGGAGAGCGTCTGCCTTACAAGCAGAATGTCGGCGGTTCGATCCCGTCATCACCCACCATTCGCTTTAGTGTTACGCGCAGCGGTAGTTCAGTCGGTTAGAATACCGGCCTGTCACGCCGGGGGTCGCGGGTTCGAGTCCCGTCCGCTGCGCCATATTCGGTAACCTGGAACGCTGAACGCCAGGTCACCACGGAAAAGCCCGCTAACGCGGGTTTTTTTCTGCCCGAAGTTTGTACGTTGTTCCTGCAGGTCGTGTCGTTTTACCGGTTTTCAGATTTTTTTGAAAAATTATTCAATTAAATCAACACTTTATGAAAATCTGTGGCACAATGCGCCCCGCAACGAAGGTAAAGGGTGATTAGCTCAGCTGGGAGAGCGTCTGCCTTACAAGCAGAATGTCGGCGGTTCGATCCCGTCATCACCCACCACTTACTTTCAACGCTACGCGCAGCGGTAGTTCAGTCGGTTAGAATACCGGCCTGTCACGCCGGGGGTCGCGGGTTCGAGTCCCGTCCGCTGCGCCATATTCGGTAACCTGGAACGCTGAACGCCAGGTCACCACGGAAAAAGCCCGCATTTTTTTAATGCGGGCTTTTTGCTGTCTGGGGTTTGGTAATTTTTCACTGGGTATAACTATGTAGTGCCTCAAAGGCACGCAGCTTTCGGATGATGGGCAACGTTCTGCGTGATTAAAACGTCACGGAGTAAATTGATTGCCAGCCGAGAGACTGAAACCATGGCTTCCAGCCCTCCTGAAGTTGTTCTTCCGCCCACCACTCCCGATTCGAATGCCGAGCCGATCCTTGCTTTGAATCCGGCCTTCATCACCTGCGATGACGCTGCTGCTTTTTTTCATGACATGTTAAAAGGTCAGCGAGGAACGGAGTTTGCCGGGTTTATCCTCAAAAATGAGCAAGGTCACTTCGTTTGCGCTACTCAGACGATGCCTTCTGACGCCAACGCCGATGCATTACAAGCGCCGAATTTCCTGCTAAGCGTATCCGTGAATCAAATGGCCGAGAGGGTTATTCCAGGCGGATATACCATCGAAGCGCGCTTGTCCTCCCATGCCGAAAAAATCAAAGGCAACGATGAAGGCGCCGTCGAATGGGGCCAGCGAAAACTGTTCTTTTCGGTTTCCGACTTGTTTGAAGTGATGACCTGGCGCCGAAAATTTTCCAGGTGTTATCTGTCGGCAAGTGATGGCTCACTCATCTCCTACACCTCAAGGAATTCAGCGTTCGAACAGGAACTGTCACCCCGCTTCGGGAGAAAACCCGACGGCCGGCTTCAAACGTTCGAGAGCCACTATGACGCCGGTGCAGTGCCAAGCAGCATTCTGATCTTGTTGGCTGTGGCCGCGGGTGCAGTGACCACCGTGGTATCCGGCAGTCTCTGGAGGCGAAGGGGTGATATCAAGGCCAGTTGGAGGGAGGACATACTGCAGCAAGATCCGCCGGTCGAACGGATGCCGGTCTATGGGCCCATCCTCAAGGATGCCAGCGAAGTGGCCCGCTATCTTCATCAGCAAATGCTCGAGTTATCCTCCACGCAGCAGCATGTCGGCATGATCCTCAAGCATCGAACCCAAGAGTTTTTTATTGCCACCGTACCGGTAGCAAGCGATTACGCGTTGTTCAGTGCCGAGGTTCTCTTTCCAAAGGATCTGCGCGGTAATCCACTCTTGCCGGAAGATTTTCGAGTGCATGGTTTCTATCACTCGATAAGCCCGATCAGTGATGACCGACTCCCCTCCGAAGAGGTCGAACTCCATAGAAATTTCTTTTCTGTCAATGACCTGCGAGTCGGCTTGAGCCGAGTCAGCAGCGCGCCACATCATCGATTGTTTCTGTGCACGCCTGATGGGGCGGTATTGCGGTTCGCCAAGCCGGAGTCCGATAAAGTCGAGGAGCTGATGGCGAGGCTGGATCCCCTGAGTGATGAATATCAGGACTTTGAGCAGAAACTGATTTCCGATGAAACGAGCCCGCAATCATTGGTTGATCTGGTGGCGGCTGCCGGGGTGCTGGGTGTCCTGTTTACAAGCAAGGCCTGGCCGAAGGCGGGCAGGGTTACTCCTTCTGTTGCAGACGGAATTGTCGACACTCAGAAAACGTAATGATCATTCACCATTACGGCTATGTCGGTAGTCGCTCACCGCTTCATACACGGCTTTGCGCAACCTGTTGATGCCACCGATGGGGCGATGAGCCTCAAGGCCAAACCAAGGGTTAAACGACTGGTTGTCGCATTGCAGGTTCAGCGCTGGCGTATCGAAGTCCTGGGCGGGCAGCTTGATTCGCGCCACAGTCTCGAATGGGGCATCGCTTTCGCCCCATTCGATGCTGGTGTCTTCGATGGGCATGTATTTATCTGGATTCTGGCGTTGGATCTGCAGGGCAAAACAGGCCGGTACCCGGTCGGTCGACAATTGCTGGTTCAGCGCATTGCGCAGGAAGTTGGGCAACCTCTGGTTTTGAGCGGGCAGTGTGTAAGTCGGGCAGCGGTCAGGATCCGGCGCCACGCGGAACTTGGCATTGGCTTCACCGAACTTGTAAGGCGAAACCGAAAAATAAGTGGTCTTCGTCGGGCTTTCCGGGGGCGGAGACAGTGTCGCCAAGGCAATAAACAGATGCCGAACCTGCCAGGTGCGCGGATCCCAGCCAGGGAAGAATGCCATCAGCTTTTTGCCGTCAGCCTGAGCGGCCACGTTCTGACGGTATTCGGCGACATCGCTGACAAAGAAATTAGGGTGACTGAACATCACGAAGTCCTGTTCGGCGCGACGTTGCTGATCGTCCAGCAGTTGTTTGCCGGGCACATCGAGCAACTTGATCGCCATGCCCCGGGCATCGCGGATGCTGTCGAACTGCGGATAGGCATTGCCGTTGGACAGCCGCATCGTCGCTTGCCAGGTTTTGCCAGGTTCGCTGAACACACCTTTACGCAGCTCCTGCGCCAGATCCGGCAGCACCTGAACCTCGGCCTTCACACAGCCGTGCGCCTTGGCATGCGCATCGCGCAGGTAGCGGGTGCTTTCACGGTGCTGGTCGACGATGCGCACGGCCGTCTGGATGATGGCCTGAGTCATCGCCGCTTCGCCGTCCGGGATCAGTTCTTCAGCCGAGACCGGCCCCCGGTATTGCCAGGCGAACCACGCCGTGGTCAGCGCCCAGACGAGCACTCCCAGACCGAGCAACCACAACAGGGTTTTGCCGAGAAAGGCGCCAAACCACATCCAGAGTCTGCTCATGGCAATTGTGCCTCCAACGGGCCGCCCAACACTTTCAGGTATTCCAGCAGCGCCCAGCGCTCCTCCGGTTGCAGCAGGCGACCGATCACGCCATTGCCACGCTTGCCGGCGCGGAATTCATGGCCGCTGTTGTGATTGCCGGTGATGCGCGTGTCGAATTTGAAGCCATTGGTAAAAGCCTCGGTGCGATAACCCAAGTGTCCGGGGTCGTACTCGAACGTGCCTTTGTAGAAGGTCGTTGCACGTTCATCCTGGGGCGAGAGCAGTTGATAAATGCTTGGCACGGAGCCGTTGTGCAGAAACGGCGCCGTCGCCCAGACGCCGGCCAATGGACGGGCCTTGTAGGCGCGCAATTCACGCACGCCAATCGGCAGGCCGAAGCCATCCATGTCCGGGCGCTCGGCCTCGGGAATTTTCGCCTCGCGGTAAGCGCGGTTTCCTACGAACGCTGTGACATAAGCCAGGCCCTTGGCGGACGAGAGTTTGCTCAGGTCTAGCGGTTCGGTGGGCGGTGGCTGCAACTGCACATCCAGTTTCGCCAGTTCTGCCGGGTCCCATTGCAACGCGCTGAGGTCGAAGCGATGGTCGGCGATGTTATTGGTCGCGCCCGGGTCTGTGCCGATGTATTCCACTGGCAGCATTTTCAGCTGTTGCACCGAGCGTCCGTTGGTCTGGACCGATCGAGGCACGTGGCAACCGGCGCAGTTTTCGCTGAACAGTTCGCGACCTTTGGCGGCCATGGGCTTGTCGACAGCGCCCAGCACGTCTTCCGGCCAGGCCGGTGGTTTGAGCCGTTGCAGGGTCTGTTCGATGTGGTGCAAATCGCGCAAGCGGACACTCGACGGATAGCGCTCGTCACCTTTAAGCGGTTGGCCGTTGGCGTCGAAGAAATTCAGGGTGGCGCCGACGCCTAGCGCTTCGCCGATGTTGCGGGCCATCGGTTGCTGCGCCGAACCGTTCCATTGCACCCAGTCAAAGGTCCACATGTCCCACAGTTGCGGGTAGTCCACCGGGGCATTCGCGACGCGGTAGTTATCGGCTGAAATCGCGTCGCCGAAGCTGGCGTTGGCGATGCGCCCGAAGGCGTCGGTGCGGCCGGGGCCTTCCTCGGTCGGATAAAGCCCGCGATGGGTATCGTTCCAGGCAATCTTCACGAAGGTATTCAGCGAGGTTTTGAAGTCCTTGCGCAGTTGTTGGTGCCGGGCGTCATAGTTCTCTTTAAGCACGTTGCGGGCGAAGCGTTCGAATTTCCACGGGTTGTAATAAGTCGAGATCAGACTCGCGACCAGCGCCTGTCCGAAACTGCCACCGCGCAATGTAGGAACGCTGGAAGGCAGGACGTGCTGGGCCGAGCCTCCGTCGATACGCACGGCCTGGCCGTTGAAACGCAATTCGCCGGTGTGACAGGCGGCGCAGGTAATGTCGAGGTATTCGTCCTGGCTGCCAGGGTTTTGATGGCGGGCAAAACCCACGGGCAAGTTGCCAGGGTTGTTGTTTGGCGTGTCCTTCTGGTCGCGGTCGATCAGAAAACCAAAACGCGCGAGGTGCTCGGGGGCGGCGAATCGTTGTTCCGAGAAGGGCAGTTCGAGTTCCTTGAACCAGTCGTAACGCAAGCCTTTGACTTGAGTGCCTTGGGGGGTGAAGTAGTAAGCCTGCCGATCGGCGGCGCTCCACTGCTCCAGATAACGCACCTTCTGCGCGGGTGACCAGGTCGGCAGATTCGGATTGGCGACGTAGTACAGAACCACGGCCAGAGCGAGCCCCAATAGCACAGCGAACAGCACCAGCAGGCGGAATAAGAGGCGCAAGATAAACATCCTTGTCGATTTGTAGCTCTCTTATGCCTCAGTGCCCAAGGTGCGGCAAGTGGCCATTACGCCAGATGCTGGGGATCCGTCTCCCGTCCCTGTGAGCCCAAGATGACAGAAGCTTCATCATTCCAATCCCGAAATGCGTTAAAACACCTGAACTTATCAGAAGTTTCCTGCTCTCATGCCGGTAGCCATTGGTCGTGGCCGCCTGATAAGCTCGCGGCTTTACTCGATTGCCCTTTAGGCGCATGAACAAGGAAATAGCATGAAACAGCATCGGTTGGCGGCGGCGGTGGCCCTGGTTAGCCTGGTACTTGCGGGTTGTGATTCGCAGACCAGCGTAGAGCTGAAAACCCCGGCGCAAAAAGCTTCCTACGGGATTGGCCTGAACATGGGCAAGAGCCTGGCTCAGGAAGGCATGGATGACCTGGACTCCAAAGCCGTAGCCCAAGGCATCGAAGATGCCGTCGGCAAGAAAGAACAGAAGCTGAAGGATGACGAACTGGTCGAGGCTTTTGCAGCACTGCAGAAGCGTGCTGAAGAGCGCATGGCCAAAATGAGCGAAGAGTCGGCAGCCGCCGGCAAGAAATTCCTCGAAGACAACGCCAAGAAAGCGGGTGTCACCACCACTGCTTCGGGCCTGCAATACGAAGTGGTCAAGAAAGCCGATGGCGCACAGCCTAAGCCGACTGACGTAGTGACTGTTCACTACACCGGTAAACTGACCAACGGCACTACCTTCGACAGCTCCGTCGAGCGTGGCAGCCCGATCGATCTGCCGGTCAGCGGCGTGATTCCGGGTTGGGTCGAAGGCCTGCAACTGATGCACGTTGGCGAGAAGTACAAACTGTACATTCCTAGCGAGCTGGCCTACGGCGCGCAAAGCCCAAGCCCGGCGATTCCAGCCAATTCGGTGCTGGTATTCGACCTGGAACTGCTGGCGATCAAGGATCCAGCAAAAGAAGACGCCGCCAAGTAATCAGCGTCTGCTCTACAAACAACGCCTCGCTTTATGCGGGGCGTTGTTGCATCTGGCGTTCAGCGGGGGTAAACAAAGCGAACGGATGCGGTATGTTGCAGTCATAGCCATTGAGGACGCCGTGCTAGCCGCGCCGGCGCGCCAAGTCAATGAAATCTTGGGTTTTTTTATGTGAGTAAAAAACGCCCGATCTGAGTTAAGCCCTTATGAAACGGGGCTTTCAGCCGTGAAAAATAGCTCTGTTCACAAGGTTATCCACAATTTGTGTGGATAACATTTCAGAGGGAGGAATGATGAAAGCACCCTGGAATTTCGCTCGTTTCCTGCCGCTCGCCGGACGCCTGCTCGCCCGTGGACGCCTGCCGACCCTATTGTTCGCCGTCGCCAGCAAAGGTGCCGTTCAAGGCAACCGCCTGGGCAAGCTCAAGGACGATTTTCGCCTGTTGCAGGCCCTGTGCCTGGCCTACTGGCGTGGCGAGTACCGCGCCATCAGTCCGAAAGCGCTGATCTCTGTGGTGGCCGGCCTGATGTACTTCCTCAGCCCGGTGGATGCGATTCCCGACTTCATCCCGATGTTCGGCATGCTCGATGACATCGCCGTGCTGGCTTGGTTGATGAAAGTCCTCGACGACGAACTCAATGCCTTCCGCGCCTGGCGCAAGCGCCAGTTGCCGGAGAAGCTGGCGGTGGTCGAGCGTCTTCCCGATACCCCCGAACAACTTCAGGTGCAGGGACCGAAAAAAACCTGATTTGATTGAGGATCGTCCTTATATTCATACCCCCCGCGACCGTGGCCGCTGTTAGGATTACACTTCTAGGGAAAAGTGCCGACTCGCTAAGTGTCGTTGTCCTACGGGGAAGTCATGGATATTCAGATAATCACACGCGAAGGCGAGCCCGAATACGCGGTTTTGCCGTGGGCTCAGTACCAGGCTCTACTGAAAGCAGCAGGCATCAACGAACAACCGGCGCCCGACACGCCGGCGCGTCAAGCAACATCACCAGACCAGATTCTTCCAGGTCTGGATCAACTACGCAGTTTGCGCGAAGGGAAGGGCATCGCCATTGAGGCGCTCGCCCGCACGGTAGGCATCAGCCCGTCTTATCTGGCCTTGATCGAAAGTGGCGAGCGTCAACCCGACGCTGCGATTCGCCGCAGCCTGGCCTGGGAACTGACGGTGCCAGGGTGGAGGGAGGAATCGTGAGCGTACGCATCAGTCGTCAACATTGGGACGGTTTGCTGGGTGAGCTGGATCAGGCCCGCCGTCAGCGCCATCTGCTGACGTATCGAGCCTTGCTGGAACGTTTGCAGTTGCCCACGCCGGCCATGCAAACCCTCACCGCTGCGCTTGAACATCTGGCTGCGCTGGACGCCAAGGCCGAGCAGCCGCTGCGCAGTTCGCTAGTGATCAGCCAAGGCGCGAGTCGCCTGCCACGCACCGGTTTCTTCGAGTGCGTCGAACGTCTGGGGCGCTTCTCCGGCCCGTCCGACGGCGTTGCTGCCGCTTCGTGGCACGCCTCGGAAGTGGTTCGCGTGTTCGAATACGAGTACCCGGAATCGGCGGAGGCCTGAGTGTTTCTGAAACTCAAGGCGCGGGCCGGTTACTGGCTGGCCCGCCGGTTGTTTCACTGGTCGTGGTTCGTGCGCCATCCGCGCGGCTGGAACTGGCTCGAAGGCCAGTTCGCGCGCATGGCCAACCTGGGTGACGTCGGTGCGCAAAGCTTCTATGGCCACATCCTGACCTTCCGCGGCGTTGGCCTTGGGGCTCGTGAGGAAGGCGTCCGATTGCTGCGCCTGGCGGCGCTGGCGGGGGATGGCAAAGCGGCGTATCAGGTGGGCGTGATCAGTTTGGCGGGGACGCCGAGCAAGGCGCCGGATGCGGATGAAGCGGCGAGATTCTGGGAGATAGCGGCGAAGGCCGGGCATCCGTTGGCTGAGATGAAGCTTAAAGAGTTGGCGTCTCGCGATTCGGCGAAATAGGTACGTAGCAGTTCGACAAATGAACGTGGCGAGAGGGAAACCTCCCGCCACGTTTGCGTTTTTGGCAGTTCGTTTATTAGTCGCGACGTATTAGAGAATTGCCCTACGCCAACATCGTCCTCTGCTGGCTTCTTTTCTGATTGATCACCTGCAAAGTGCTGCGCGTTGAATGGCGTGTAAATCCATCGGAGATTTCCTTCGAGTTGTGGCGGCTTTCATGAACTGGTGCGAACTGAGTTCACCCGATAGCCTTCGATGGTCACTGAAAATTCAGTGGTGGGGTGTAGGAACCCTTTCAGCATCGGTATTGCGTCAGCGTCGAAACCGGGTTTGCGGTCGTCTATGTGCGTCCGTAAGATCTGTTACGGCGGCTGTGCGCGGGCACGCTTCGGCGTGGTCGAGTCTCCGATGCTCGGTATTCCTACCCCGCGTATAGCTGCCACCCAAACCTGTAGGAAGGCTTTTGGCAGCTCCCATTGTCATCGGAAGGTCTAAATGCCAACACTTCATCCTGATCCACCTTACGAAAAACCGGTTTCCCATCCAAAAAACCGCTTCATGGCGCTCACCAGCAATTGCAGCGACATGCCCACCTTGTTCGTCGACACCCACGCACCGCTCGATATTCTGACCGACGCTGCCCGCTACCGAATCCGGGCGGTTACCCAAGTGCTGGAGAACCTCTCCATGCGCGGTTCGATTGAGTGCGATTCCATGATTCTCAGCGACTTTGCGTTGCTCTGTGCGATTCCGTTGCGCGATGGCTGTGATGTGCTGGATGTGGTTGGGCGGCGGTTGGGGGCGCGGTCAGAAGCGGATTGATTCCTGAGATTTTGATTGTCTGGTCTGGCCACATCGCGAGCAGGCTCGCTCCCACAGGGGTTTTGTGTCGTTACCAATTATTGTGAACGACACAAAAAAACTGTGGGAGCGAGCCTGCTCGCGATAGCGTCAGTTCAATCAGCGATGCCCTGACAGCAACTCATCCTCTCGCACCGGCACCGCCAGACTATCAATCACATGCACGCTATACCCCGGCACATGCTTCGCGTGATGTTTGGCCTGCGATGCCATCTCCGCCAACTGGCTCGCATCGAGTTGTCCACAGGCCTGTGGATGCAAATGCACCACGCCGATCGACAATGACAGCAGCGGAAATTCCTGGCGCACGCCCTGGCGATTCGGCGCGATGAAGCAGCCGGCTTCCAGGTGTTCGCTGCGGTAGAAGCGCCGGCACTGGCTCTGGAAATCGTCCAGCAACTGGTTCAAACGTTTGCGCCAGTCTTCCGGGCCGAGCACCAGCAGGAAGTCATCACCGCCGATATGGCCGACGAAGTCGCGGGACGGGTCGACGCGATCGTTCAGGCATTGCGCCAGGCACAGCAGGACTTCATCCCCACGGCCATAGCCGTAGATGTCGTTGAAGGGTTTGAAACTGTCGATGTCGACGTAGCAGATCACCGATTCCCGTTCCTGTTGCAGCAACCGTGTCAGGCATTGCTGGATCGGCACGTTGCCCGGCAACAGGGTCAGCGGGTTGGCGTAGCGGGCCTGCTGGATTTTCAGTTCGGTTATCAACTTGAGTACATCGATCACTCGACCCAATCCCAGATAACCGCCGTTGAGGGTGATGATGAAATCTTCCTCGATGCGTTGCCGCGCGCGACTGGTGATCAAGCGGCTGACCTGTTGCAACGACTGGCTCATCTCCACGGCGAGAAAGTCATCGCTCATCAAGCGGCTGATCGGCTTGCGCGCGAACAGGTCGGTCGCGAAGGGCTTGAGTAGTGCGTCCGAGAGCGAATGCCGATGAACGATGCCGCACGGATGGCCTTGCTCGTCGAGCACTGCCAGTGAGTTCAGGTTGGCCTGACGGCGGAAGGCTTCCAGCACCGTGGCTGTCGGTGTGTCCCGGTGCACGGCCGGTTGGTCGTTGAGCAAGGCGCTGAGATCGCTGCCTTCGTCATTCAGCGCTACGGCGGTGCTGTCTTGCTTGGGCATCAAGGATCGCGCCTCGCGCGGTGGATGCTCTTGAGGCCGACACAGCAAATAGCCTTGCACCAGATCGACGCCCATCTCGGTCAACACCGCGAGTTCTTCCGGTAGCTCGATACCTTCGGCAATCACCTTCGCCCTCGACGCCTTGGCGATTTGCAGGATTGAGCCGACGAACTCACGCTTGAGCGCGTCCTGATGAATGCCGTCGATGAAATGCCGGTCGATCTTCACGTAATCCGGACGCAGCTCGGACCACAGCCGCAAGCTTGAATAACCTGCGCCCAGATCATCCAGCGCAATGGAAAACCCCATCGCCCGATAGTGATGCAGGGCGTTTTGCAGTAACTGGAAATCGTCGGTCGGGGTCTGTTCGGTGAGTTCGATCACCACCTGGTTCGGCGGGATGCCGAAATCCTGCAGCAGTTGAAGGGTGCGACCGGGTTGGTGGGCGGCTTCGAGCAGGGATTCCGGAGAGACGTTAAGAAACAGTTTGCCCGGCAGCTGCTGTTCATTGAAGCGTCGGCAGGCACTTTCACGGCAGGCGATTTCCAGCTCGTTCAAGCGACCGGCCTGGCGGGCGACCGCGAACAATGCGATGGGGGAGTGCAGCGGGCTGTTAGAGGGGCCGCGGGTCAGGGCTTCGTAGCCGACAATGCGTCGCTCGGAGAGGGAAATGATCGGCTGGAACAGGCTGTGCAAGCCGCTTTGAGCCAATATGGAACTCAAGGCACTCAGCTGTTCTGTCGTGGTCATGGCAATCTCTGGCGATAAAAAAAGGACTGGGAGCACACTCTTGGCAAAGAGGGCTCCCAGTCCTGTATTTCACGACAGAATGATGACTGTATGATGACGCTCCGGAGAGCATCAGCATTAAATTGCCATCATCTTGCTTGTAACGCCTTAGTGCTTGGCTACCGTGGTGTTGAGTTTCAAGTAATCCAGCAGAATCCGCCCGGTCTCGCTCAAATAGGCGTCGTCTTCTGGCTTGGTCTTGTCCGGCTCGGCCGCGATCGCGTCTTCGTCTTCTTTCTTCAGCTCTTTGAGCGGCTCTTCGCCCTTGGCCTTGCGCCGGATGTTTTCCATCACCAGTTGCTTGGCTTCGATATCGGCGTGTTGTGCACGGCGATCGGCTTCATTGAGGCTGACGGTTTTTTCTGCCATCAGTTTCTGCGCCAGGGCCAGTTTGTCGCGGATGAACACGAACTCCGCGTCCTTGGCCGAACGCACGTCATGCTCGGATTTGAGCTGAGTGATGTACGGTTTGAACGGATCGGTCGCCGGCTTGATCGCCGCGCGGATGGTGTCCCACGGCATGGCTTCCGGCAGGGCACTTTCGCCGATTTCCTTGGTGTCGATGATCGACGGGTAATCGATGTCCGGCAGTACGCCCTGATGCTGGGTGCTCTGGCCGGAAACCCGGTAGAACTTGGCCAGGGTCAGTTTCAGTTCGCCATGGTTCAGCGGCTGAATGGTCTGCACGGTGCCTTTGCCGAAGGTCTGGCCGCCGATGATCAGTGCGCGATGGTAGTCCTGCATGGCGCCGGCAAAAATCTCCGACGCCGAGGCGGACAAGCGGTTGACCAGCAATGCCATCGGGCCTTTGTAGAACGCGCCCGGGTTTTCATCTTCCAGCACATCGACCCGGCCGTCGGCGTTACGCACCAGCACGGTCGGACCTTTGTCGATGAACAGACTGGTCAGCTCGGTAGCTTCCTGCAAGGAACCGCCGCCGTTGTTGCGCAAATCGATGACCACGCCGTCGACTTTCTCTTTCTGCAACTCGGTCAGCAGTTTCTTGACGTCGCGAGTGGTGCTTTTGTAGTCCGGATCGCCGGCACGGAACGCCTTGAAGTCGAGGTAGAAGGCCGGAATCTCGATGACGCCGAGCTTGTAGTCCTTGCCATCCTGTTTCAGGTTGAGGACCGACTTTTTCACGGCCTGGTCTTCAAGCTTCACGGCTTCACGGGTGATTGGCACGATCTTGGAAGTCTGGTCGTTCGGCGCATTGCTGGCCGGAATCACTTCCAGGCGCACCACGGTGCCTTTCGGACCACGGATCAGCTTGACCACTTCATCCAGACGCCAGCCGACCACGTCGACCATCTCTTTGTTGCCCTGGGCAACGCCGATGATCTTGTCCGCCGGTGCAACCTGCTTGGTCTTGTCGGCCGGGCCGGCAGGCACCAGGCGCACGACTTTTACCTGATCGTTGTCGCTCTGCAATACGGCGCCGATGCCCTCGAGGGACAGGCTCATGTTGATGTCGAAGTTCTCCGCGTTATCTGGCGACAGATAATTGGTGTGCGGGTCGTAGGACATGGCGAAGGTGTTGATGTACGCCTGGAAGATGTCTTCCGCACGGGTCTGGTCCAGGCGCGCCAACTGGTTCTTGTAGCGCTTGGTCAGGGTTTCCTGAATCTGCTTGGAATCCTTGCCCGCAATCTTCTGCCGCAAGACTTCGTCCTTGACGCGTTTACGCCACAGGTCGTCGAGTTCAGCGGTGGATTTCAGCCAAGGGGCGTCCTTGCGATCAATCAGCAAGGTTTCCTTGGCGGTGAAGTCGATTTTGTCGACGCCCTTGTTCAGCTCTGCAAGGGCGAAGTCCAGACGCGCTTTGACGCGGTCCAGGTAGCGCTTGTAGATAGTGAACCCGGCGTTCAGGTCGCCGCTTTTGAGGAAATCGTCAAACTGGGTTTTCCACTTGTCGAATTCGGCAATGTCGCTGGCCATGAAATAGCTGCGCGACGGATCCAGAAGCTTGAGATAGCTGTCATAGATGATCACGGAGCGTGCGTCATCGAGCGGCGGCTTGCTGTAGTGATGGCGCTTGAGCAATTCGACGACGTTCAGGCTGGCGATCACTTCGTCACGATCAGGCTGAAGCTTGTCCCAGCTATTGGCTGCGAATGTATTGCTCGACATCGGCAACAGGCCGATACCAATGAATAGGGCTAGGGCGGTGCTGGGTAAAAAATGCTTCATGCTGATTCGACGCGGGGACAATTGATCACGCATATTAGGCCGTCTTTGAAGTCGCCGGTTCCACAGGGGCCGGTCGCATAATGCAAGAAAGCCCGGCGCTACAGCTACGGGCTCAGTCCAGACTCACTATGGAGGCACTGTGAAGGCATTGCAAGGCGTGGAAGGTCAAGTGGAGTGGGTTGAAGAGCCCAGTCCTACATGCGATGTAGGACAAGTTCGGATCCGAGTGGCGGCTGCGGGCCTCAATCGCGCCGATTTGTTACAGAAAGCAGGGCTTTATCCGCCACCGCCGGGAGCCAGTCAGGTACTGGGTCTTGAGTGTTCGGGGGTGATCAGCGAGGTCGGCCCGGGCTCGTCCTGGCAGGTCGGCGATCGGGTCTGCGCCTTGCTGGCCGGGGGCGGGATGGCCGAGGAGGTAGTTGTCGACGGACGGCACGTGCTGCCGGTCCCCGAAGGTTTGTCCCTGGCCGAGGCGGCGGCGTTGCCGGAAGTGTATGCGACCGTTTGGCTGAATTTGTTTCAACTGGCTGCGCTCAAACCGGGTGAGAAAGTTCTTCTGCACGCCGGAGCAAGTGGAATCGGTTCAGCTGCCATTCAGCTGTGCAAGGCCTTTGGCAACCCGTGCTGGGTCAGCGTCGGTTCCGCCGAACGTCTGGCTTACTGCGAAGCACTGGGTGCGCAGGGGGGTGTTGTGCGCACTGGCGACCTGGAGAGCTTGCGTGATCTGGGGCCGTTCGATGTGATTCTCGATCCGGTCGGTGGCAACTACGCCGCGCTGAACCTGAAAATGCTGGTGCTCGATGGTCGTTGGGTGCTGATCGGTTTGATGGGCGGTCGTGAAGCGAAGCTGGATCTGGCCCAGGTCCTGGCCAAACGCGTGCAACTGCTGGGATCGACCTTGCGCAGTCGCGATGAGCAGTTCAAGGCGGATTTGTTCAGTGATCTGAGCCAGCATGTGTGGCCGCTTTTTGCCGAAGGGCGGTTGAGTCCGCAGTTGGCGAAGTCATTCCCGATCAAGGACGCCGAAGCGGCGTTTGCGGAGTTGGCGAGTAATAAGGTGGCGGGGAAGTTGGTGCTGATAATCGACTCAAGCCTGGTTTAATCAATGTAGGAGCGAGCCTGCTCGCGATGGCGGAGTGTCAGTCGGCACAAATGTTGGCTGTTACACCGCCATCGTCGGAACGCCGCCCGGAGCAGGCTCGCTCCCACAGGGTTTTTGCGTTACTTCCAGAGATGGATTGGCCAGCCGGCTTTTTCGGCGTGTTCGAGCAGCACCGGATCCGGGTTCACCACGTGTGGGAAATCCACCTTCAACAGCAGCGGCAAATCGTTGCGCGAGTCGGAATAAAAACTCGCCCCTTCCAGGTTTTCCTCTTCCGCATCCAGCCACTCCAGCAAGCGGGTGATCTTGCCTTCGCGATAGGTCAGGGTGCCGACGGTGTGGCCGCTGTAAACCCCGTGCAACACTTCCAGCTCGATGCCGAGAATTTCGTCGATGCCCAAACGGTCGGCGATCGGCCTGACGAGGTGCGTGCCCGACGCCGAGATCACCAGAATCCGGTCACCGGCCTTGCGATGAGCGGCGATGGCTTTTGTCGCGTCACTGAAAATGATCGGCTCGATAAAGTCTTCCACCCACGGCCCGACCAGATGGTCGACCTCTTCGGGTGTGCGCCCGATCATCGGCTCCAGGCTGAAGGTCATGTAGTCCTCCATCCGCAGCTTGCCGTGGCTGTAGGCATCCATCAGTTCGTTGTTCTGACGCATGAACGACTCGGGATCGACCCAGCCCAGGCGGCCCATTTGCTCGCTCCAGAGGGTGGCGCAGTCGCCGTGGATCAGGGTTTCATCCAGATCAAAAATTGCCAGGGCCATCAGTGCAGTTCTCTCTTCGACATCAACAAAGGCATCAGGCTACCTCACGCAGGGCAGTCGGATCGATGGAAAGTGCCAGGCGCTGACCATCGGGGTGCAGATCAGCCGCCGAGCGGTTCAACACATCCACCACCAATTCCACGCCCCGGGCTTCGACCCGATAACGAATCACGTTGCCCAACAAACTGTGGCTGCGCACTTGCGCATCAAGCTCGCCGTTCAGGCTCAGCTCGATGGCTTCCGGGCGAATCGCGATGCGATGGCTGATCGGCCGCTGCAGCAGTTTCGAGGCGCTGTCGGGGTCCAGCAGGTTGTAGTTGCCGATGAAGCCTGCGGCAAACACATCCACTGGCGCGGTGTAGAGGGTTTCGGCGTCGCCGCTCTGTACGATCTTTCCCTGATTCATCAGGAAAATCCGGTCAGACATCGTCAGCGCTTCTTCCTGATCGTGTGTGACGAAGATCGTGGTCAGGCCGAGCTCGCGCTGGATCTGACGGATCTGTTCGCGCAGGTGCTTGCGAATCCGCGCATCGAGGGCCGACAGCGGTTCATCCAGCAACAACAGCCGTGGCCGCGTGACCAAGGAGCGGGCGAGGGCCACACGCTGGCACTGGCCGCCCGACAGTTGATGCGGGTAACGCGCGGCGAAGTCCTTCAACTCCACCAGTCCCAGCACTTCGGCGACGCGCTTCTGGCTGTCGTCGGCGTTGACCTTCTGCATGCGCAAGCCGAAGGCGACGTTTTGCTCCACGGTCATGTTCGGAAACAGCGCGTAGCTCTGGAAGACCATGCCGATCCCGCGTTTTTGCGGGCTCAACGGCACGATGTCGACGCCATCGAGCAGAATCTTGCCGCCATCCACCGAGGTCAGGCCGGCGATGCAACGCAACAGCGTGGATTTGCCGCAACCGGACGGGCCGAGGAGGGTGACGAATTCACCTTTCTGGATCTCGCAGTTGATGTCGCTGAATACCGTGGTGCCGGCATAGCTTTTTTGCAGGTGTTGGACGCTGACATAGCTCATTCGCTTTTGTCCTTGTTCAAGATATTGGCCGCCCAGGTCAGAACCAGCACAAAGAAGAAGTAGGAAATCACCAACGCACTGGTGAAGTGGCCGCTGCTGTTACGCATGTTGTTGAGGTAGACCTGCAGGGTTTCGTAGCGGGTGCCAACGAGGATGTTGGCGAACACGAATTCGCCGAACAGGAACGAGAACGACAGCAGCAACGCCACCATCAAACCCTTGCGCAGATTCGGCAGCACCACCAGGAACGCCGCTTGCCAGGTGTTGGCGCCCAGCAACTGAGCGGAGTCCATCAGGTCGCGCAGGTTGATCGCTTGCAGGTTGTTGGTGATCGCCCGGTACATGAACGGCAACGCGATGGTGAAGTAGCAGCCGATCAGAATCCACGGCGTACCGACCATCGCAAACGGACCCGAACCATAGAGCTGCAACAGCCCCACCGAGGACACCACCGGCGGCACCGCGAAGGGCAGCAGGATCAGGATGTTCATCAGCGCATCAAGTTTGGGGAAGTGGTAATGCACCACGAACAGCAGCGGCAGAATCAGCACCACCGACAGAATCAATGCGCCGACGCACACCAGCAGCGACTGCCCGAAGGCATGCAGAAAGCGCGGATCGCTCCACAGCTGGATGTACCACTTGAAGGTAAAGCCGCTGGGCAGAATGGTCGCCGACCAACTGCTGGAGATCGAGTAAATCAACGTCCCGGCCAGCGGCAGCAACAGAATGGCGAACAGCAAATACACCACCACCCGGTGATAGACACCGACGGGGCCCAGTTCAGCGCGAGACATGGTAGCTCCTCTTCAACAGCAGCTGATGCACGATGGTCACCAGGGTCATCAACGCCACGAGCACCACGGCCAGGGCGCTGGCCAGGTTCGGATCAAGGGAAATGTCGCCGGAGACCATCGCCGCGATGCGGATCGGCAGCACGTTGAAGTTGCCGGTGGTCAGCGCGTAGACGGTGGCGTAGGCGCCAAGCGCGTTGGCCAGCAGGATCACGAAGGTGCCGAGCAGCGCCGGCGTCAGCACCGGCAAACCGATGTGCCGCCAGAACTGCCAGCCGTTGGCGCCGAGCAGTTCGGCGGACTCACGCCAGTCTTCACGCAAGGCGTCGAAGGCCGGGTAGAGCAGCAGCACACCCAACGGAATCTGGAAGTAGGTGTAGAGAATGATCAGCCCGGTTTTCGAGTACAGGTTGAAGTCCTGAATGATCCCGGCCTGCTTGAGCATGATGGTGAAGCTGCCGTTGAAGCCCAGCAAAATGATGAACGCAAAGGCCAGGGGCACACCGGCGAAGTTGCTGGTCATGTTGGCGAAAGCATTCACGAAGTTACGCAGTTTCGAGTCGACCCGACGCAGGGAATAGGCGCCGAGCACCGCGATGATGATGCCGAATACGCTGGACCAGAAACTGATCTCGAGGCTGTACTGGATTGCCTGCAAATAGAACTTCGAATTGAAGATCTTGGTGAAGTTGGCCAGGCCCCAGCCGAACTCTTCCGATTGCAGGCTGTTGATCATCACCCACACCAGCGGGGCGATCTCGAACACGATAAAGAACAAGGCGAAAGGCACCAGGCACAAGGCTGCCAGCCATTTACCACGGGTCATGGCGTTCACTTGAGCAGCTCCCGACAGACAGGTTTGTCGTGGGCCACGCCCAGCAGTTCGCAGACGGTGCCGCAGATTTCAGTCTGTTTCGGTGCGGCGCTGGTGTTGAGGCTGAAAGCATCACCGAGGACGAACAGCGGCACTTCGCGTTCTTCCGGCAGCAGGCCGTTGTGCGAGCGGTCGTTGTTCATGCCGTGGTCGGCGGTCACCAGCACCTGATAGCCGCTGTCGAGCCAGCCTTGCAGATAATCCGCGAGGTAGATGTCGGCGAAGCGCGCACTGTTGCGGTATTGCGCAGTGTCGAGGCCGTGCTTGTGCCCGGCGTCGTCGATGTTCATGGGGTGGATCAACAAGAAGTTCGGCGCGTGGCGCAGGCGCAGGTTTTCGGCGTCGGCGAACAGGTGCGCATCCGGGTAGTGATCGCTCCAGTAGAAGTGCCCGTGCTGGATCGGCAGTTTCGGGTCGTCGGTGTGACGATCCCGGGCGGCCACGAACGGCGAGCGGTTATACAACTCGCTGACCCAGTGATAGGCCGCGGCGGCGGTGGTCAGGCCGGCATCCGTGGCGTAGTGATAAATGCTGCGCTGGTTGGACAGGCGCGAGACGTTGTTGTGGACGATTCCGCTCTCGATCGGCGGGACGCCGGTGAGGATGCATTCGTAAAGCGGTCGGGACAGGGCCGGCAGTTCGCACTCCAGTTTGTAGAGTGCCGCGCGTCCTGCGCCGACGTAAGCCTGCAGGTGCCCCATGGCGTGGCGCGCGACCTCGTAATTGAGGCCGTCGAGCACGACAAGGATGACGTTGTGCTTCATAGGGCAAAACTCCGCGAAACAGATGATTCGGGTACGCAACTAATCCCCCTGTGGGAGCGAGCCTGCTCGCGATGGCGGCGTGTCAGTCAACATATGTGCTGAATGTAAGTCCGCTATCGCGAGCAGGCTCGCTCCCACATTGGATCTCCAGTGGATCTCCAATGTGGGGATTACAGGATTACTTCATCTCGACGAGGACTTCTTCGTTCCACTTCTGCGGCAAAGCCTTGGAAGTCTTTTCCCACGCATCCGCGTCCTTGATCGGCGTGACCTTTTTGTACTGCTCGTTAGGCAGCAGCTTGGCCTGCACGTCAGCCGGCAGGGTGATGTGCTCGGCGCGGATCGGACGGGCGTTGCCTTTCGCCAGGTTGATCTGACCGGCATCGCTGAAGATGTATTCGCGGGTCAGCTTGGCGGCGTTCGGGTTCTTCGCGTATTTGTTGATGATGGTGGTGTAGCCGGAAATCACCGAGCCGTCGGACGGGATCAGCACCACGTAATCATCCGGGTTGGCCATCTTGGCTTTGTAGCTCAGGCCGTTGAAGTCCCAGACCACGCCGACTTCGATTTCACCCTTTTCCATCGTGGCGATGGTCGGGTTGGCCATGGACAGGCGGCCCTGTTTGGCGATGTCTGCAAACAACAACAGCGCTGGCTGCAGGTTCTTCTCGTCGCCACCGTTGGCCAGTGCCGCGGCCAGTACACCGTTGGCGGCCTGGGCGGCGGTGCTCACGTCGCCGATCGAGACCTTGTATTTGCCGGTTTTCAGGTCAGCCCACTTGGTTGGCGCTTCGGAGCCGTGCAGCAGCTTCTTGTTGACGATGAACGCGATGGTGCCGGTGTACGCCAGCGCCCAGTTGCCGTCCTTGTCTTTGGCCCAGTCCGGGATCTGGTCCCAAGTGCTTGGCTTGTAGGGTTGCACCACGCCTTGCTTGACCGCGATCGGGCCGAAAGCTGCGCCGACGTCGCCGATGTCGGCGCTGGCGTTGTCTTTCTCGGCGGCGAACTTGGCGATTTCCTGCGCCGAGCTCATGTCGGTGTCGATGTGTTTCAAACCGTATTTCGTGGCCAGGTCTGCCCAGGTGCCTTTCCAGTTGGCCCAGTCATCGGGCATGCCGACGCTATTGACCGCGCCTTCCGCTTTCGCAGCGGCTTCCAGGGTTTTCAAATCATCAGCGGCCATGGCGGCGGTGCACATGGCAATGGTCGAGCCTAACAGTGATGCCAGGAAAAGCTTTTTCATCCGAAGCTCCTTTGGGCGTTTTCAACGCTGCGATTGCGGTTGTGTTGGTCTAGGTCAGCAATACCTGAGCCAATTTAGGCGCCGCTGATGACATTTTGATGTCGACGATCGGTCGGCCTACATTTCTTACACGGTAAAGCTCAGGCTTGCGGGTAAGCGTAGACCATGGCTAAAGGGCTGATACGAAAGGACTTGGCCGTGATTTTGCAGGCGTCTGGCGTAACCGTTCGGCAACTTTGTCATCTGCCAGTCACAAGCAGTGCCTAGGCTTGCAGGGAGTTGATGGAGCCGGTTTGAATCACGGTTCTGCCCCGAAACAGTGCTGGTCTAGTCCAGATAGGTAACGTTGATGCGCATCGAGACCACCAAAGCAGTGACAGCCATCGGGCAGGTTCTGCAAGAACAGCTCGACCATGGCCTGTTGGCGCCGGGGAGCAAACTGCCGGCCGAGCGCAAGCTCAGTGAGTTGTTCGGTACCACGCGCATTACCGTGCGCGAAGCATTGTTGCAACTGGAAGCCCAAGGGCAGATTTATCGGGAGGAGCGTCGTGGCTGGTTCGTGTCGCCACCGCGCCTGGCGTACAACCTGATGCAGCGCAGTCACTTTCACGCGATGGTCAGTGCGCAGGGGCGGGTGCCGTCGACCGAGGTTATCTCGGCGCGGTTGCAACCGGCGTCGGCTGCGGTGTGTGCGTGGTTGCAGTTACCGGCGTTGTCCAGCGTGATCCAGATTTGCCGGGCGCGGCGCATTGATGAGCGGCTGGTGTTGTACGTGGAGCACTACCTGAATCCGCAGTATTTTCCGGGGATTCTGGATTTCGATCTGAATCAGTCGATCACCGAGCTGTACGCCAGGCATTACGACTTGCACTACGGTCGGGTGCGTTTCGAGATCGTGCCGACGGCGTTGTCGGTGGATGCGGCGGCGGCGTTACGGGTGTCGGTGGGGAGCCCGGGGTTGCGGATTGCCCGGGTCAATTACGATCAGCATGAACGGTTGATCGACTGTGACCTGGAGTTTTGGCGGCATGATGCGATTCATGTGGGTGTTGATGTGGTTTAGTCAGATAAACCGCGTCGTGGCCATCGCGAGCAGGCTCGCTCCCACATTTGAAATGCATTCCAAAGTGGGAGCGAGCCTGCTCGCGATGAGGCCCTGACAGCCACCCTATCAATCAAGTAGCAGACACATCCTTCTGCGGCCCACCACCCGCCGTAATCACCTGCACACTCATCCGTGGCGTCGCCAGATCCATCCCGGCCTCATCCAGATGCCGCTTCAGCGACAGATTGAACGCCCGTGAAACCTCCCACTGCTTGATCGGCGCGGTCTTGAACCGAGCCCGAAGAATCGCGTTGCCCGACTCGAAACTTTCCACCCCCTGAATCTCCAGCGGCGACCAGATATTGCGCCGTTGCAGCGGGTCGGTGCGCATCTTCTGGCCAACGTCGCGCATCAGTTTGATCGCCTCGTCGATGTCCATGCTGGAGGGCACCGCTACCCGGAAGATCGCGTAGCCGAATTCCCGGGAGTAGTTCTTGATGCTTTTGATTTCGCTGAACGGAATGGTGTGCACGATGCCATCGATGTCCCGCAGTCGAACGGTGCGGATGGTCAGGCCTTCGACAGTGCCGAGGTGGCCGCCGACGTCCACGTAGTCGTCGATGGCCAGGGAGTCCTCGATGATGATGAACAGGCCGGTGATCAAGTCTGCCACCAGCGACTGCGCACCGAAACCGATGGCCAGGCCGATCACACCGGCACCGGCCAGCAGGGGCGTGACGTTCATGCCCATGTTTGCCAGCGCAACGATCAGCGCAATGATGAAAATCGCCACGAACAGCACGTTGCGGATCAGCGGCATCATCGTCTGCGCGCGAGCATTGGCCAGGCCTTTGCGCGAGCGGGTGAGGGCGTGATGCACGGCGGTGTCGCTGAGGATCCAGATCAGCCAGGCAAAGATCAGCGTGCCGGCGAGGCTGAACAGTTTGACGCTGACTTCGTGGCCTTCGCCTTCAGTGAACGAGATCAAGGACATGCCCCAGACGCGCAGGCCCAGTTCGATGAAGAACAGCCACACCAACAGATGGGCGAGGGTGTAGAAGAAGCTTTTCAGGCGCTCCGAATACAGCGCATGACGCTTCACGCCGCGTTGTGGTTTGAGCGCATGTCGGCGCACCAGACCGTTGATGACCATGCACAACACCAGCAACACGGTGCAGATCAGCGCCTGGCGCAGTGCGGTGCTGGTGTCGCCGGCCGAGACGAAGGTGGCGAACAGCGAGATGCCCACCAGCACCAGGGCCGGTACGTACCAGAAGGTGCCCAGAATCTCGATAGTGTCGCTGAGCGCGCGGCGGGTCAGGCGCCGGGACAACGGCTGGTTGCGGATCAGGTGGGCGATGGGCCGGCGGAAGCGCAGGATGAACAACCCGGTGGACAGCGCGGCCAACACGTTGGCGACGGTGGCAGCGGTGTGAGCCAGGTGGCTGCCTAGGCTGGCGACCAGGCGCGGATCACTCAGTGCTTCACCGAACGCGGCGAAACTGCCGATCAGCCACAACGGCCTGAAGGCTTGATGCCGCAGGATGTACAAGGCGCGGTGGCGATGCGGGCCGTCGAGCAAGGAAAACGCGATCACGCAGATCGCCGAGAAGCACGTGCCGACCACCAGCGCATAGGCCAGCACCATGGCCAGGCTTTTGCCCAGTGAAGAGGGCAGGGCGTAACTCATGTAGACCGTAATGACCAAGGCAATCAGCCACGGCCCGAGTTTGCGCAGGGCGAAGCGCAACATGTCGAGGGCCTTGGGGTGTTGCGGCAGTTCTTCGGTCAAGCCGAAACGCATGCGCACCCGGTGACCGACCCAGATCAGCGCCGCGGCCAACAGACTCCAGACCATCAGAATCATGGCGAAGGCAAAGATGATCGGCAGCCACTCGTTGGCCGGCAGCATCAGCGCCACCAGTTCGTCCTTGGCCTGCTCAAACTCCTGCGACCAGCGCGTGAGCGGACTGCCGGCCCCGGAGAACTGTTTTTCGAAGTTGGCCAGCGTGCCGCCAATCAGGCCGAGTACGCCTTCTTCGGCGGCCGGTTGGGCCTTTTTGGTGACGTCGCGCAGCTTCTTCAGATCCGCCAGCAATTTGGTGCGCTGCTGATCGTTCTCCAGCGACTTGATGACTTCGTCCAGCGACTGCCCCAGCGGCTCTTGCGCCTCTGGCTGGGTTTTTGCCGAGTTGTTGAGCAGGCCCGGCAAACCGACTGCCTGGGCGGGCGCTATCGGCAGCAGCGTCATCAGGCAGACAAGGAAGAAGCATGGCAGGGCGAAAAGACGAGCGAACACTAGGCGGTCAACCTCGGGATGTACGGATCGACCGAGTGTACGAGCCCGTCAAAACCAATGCGAGCCAAGGGGAGGATTTATTCGTTGAGTTTGGCGAGGATCTTGAACACCACGGTGGCGAGGATCGTCAGCATGCCGATCCACATGGCGAACACGCCGGCGTTTTTGTCGCGAAAATTGAAACCGATTGCCAGCATGATCATCCCGGCAAGAATGGGGATCAGCATGGCGTGGAACGAGGACATCGAAATCATGGGTGACTGCCTTGTCGGAGGGTATGGATTAAGTCTAGGTGGCTTTTGGGCGACCGGTGGTGATGTGGGGCATAGATAAACCACACATAAAATTCAGGATGTGTGGCGAGAAAGCTTTTTGTGGCGAGGGGATTTATCCCCGTTGGGCTGCGCAGCGGCCCCAAAACCAGCACCGCGATCTTTCAGACAGACCGCATTCGCTGGCTTTGCGACCGCTGCGCGGTCGAACGGGGATAAATCCCCTCGCCACAGATAAATCCCCTCGCCAAAGGTTGGTCGTTGGGTCCGGGATTACGGCAATTCCTGGCAGGCGTAGAACGCGCTCAACACTTTGACCAGGTGGGCCAGGTCATGGCTGCCGCACAGTTCACGGATCGAGTGCATGGCGAACGTCGGCAGGCCGATGTCCACGGTGCGTACGCCCAGGTGGCTGGCGGTGATCGGGCCGATGGTCGAGCCGCAGCCCATGTCGCTGC
Source organism: Pseudomonas sp. (assembly GCF_051660785.1). Taxonomy (GTDB): domain Bacteria; phylum Pseudomonadota; class Gammaproteobacteria; order Pseudomonadales; family Pseudomonadaceae; genus Aquipseudomonas. The sequence continues at coordinate 67,512 of NZ_JBOFQE010000073.1, read as the reverse complement.
GCACCACGAAGCTTTGCACCGGCACTTCTTCGGCCATGCACAGGTGGCGGAAGAACCCGGCGGTTTCGCTGTTGGTGGCGTAGCGCTGGTTGCTGTTGACCTTGATCACCGGGCCGGCGTTGAGTTTCGGGCCGTGGTTGGCGTCGTGTTTTTCCGCATAGTTGGGGTGCACGCCGTGGGCGTTGTCGGCCGAGACCAGCAAAGACTTCTGAATGGTACGGACGAACTCGTCACCTTCAGGCAGCAGACGACGCAAGGTTTGCTCAAGCATCGGACCGTCAGCCCCACAGGCCGAGCAGGAACCGACTTCTTCGTGGTCATTGCAGACCAGCACGCAGGTTTCGTCGGTTTCAGCGGTCAGCAAGGCTTGCAGGCCGGCATAGCACGACAGCAAGTTGTCCAGGCGGGCGCCGGCGATGAAGTCGCCGTGCAGACCGATGATCGCAGCGCTTTGGGTGTCGTAGAAGCTCAGCTCGTAATCGAGCACCACGTCGGCATTCAAGCCATGTTCCAGCGCCAACTGATTGGTGAGCACGGCGCGGAAGTCCACGCGCTCGTCACCGGCAAATTGCGCGAGGATCGGCGGCAGTTCGGTCTGCGCGTTGATGGCCCAGCCCATGTTGGCTTCACGATTGAGGTGAATGGCCAGGTTCGGGATGGTGGCGATCGGCGCCTTGAAGTCGATCAACTGGCTCTCGACCTTGCCGTCACGGCGGAACGTCACGCGGCCGGCCAGGGACAAATCGCGGTCAAACCACGGCGCCAGCAGCGCACCGCCGTAGACTTCGACGCCCAGTTGCCAGAAACCCTGGCGCTGCAGTTCCGGCTGGGGTTTGACCCGCAGGCACGGGCTGTCGGTGTGAGCGCCGACCAAACGGATACCGCCATGCAGGGGCGAATGACGTCCCATCTTGACCGCGACAATGGAGGAGTCGTTACGGGTGACGTAGTAACGACCATTGGCTTCGGTGTTCCAGGGCTCGCGCTCGTCAAGGCGCACAAAACCCGCCGCTTCCAGGCGCTGAACGAGGCTGGCAGTGGCATGGAACGGGGTAGGGGAGGCCTTGAGGAAGTCGATCAGGCCTTGGTTCAACTCTTCGCGCATAAGAAGCTCCAGACAGCAGTGGGCGGGAGTTTAACGTATTGGCCGGGGCCTTTGGGCATGACGTGAACAGGTCACGTCAGCTTGCAGCCGCTACCCGCTGTTTCAGGTACTTCATGATAATCCGCTCATCTTCAGGCTTTTCGGGCTTGGGCAGCTGCCGGGGCCAGGCGTTCTGATGAGTTTCCAGCAGCTTTTTCTGACGAGAGCGGTCCCAACGCAGGATCTCCCGTGAGGCACATTCCCACCATTCGTGTCGGCATGCCGTGTAGTACGGGTGATCGGGCGCAGCGCTGCCATAAAGCAGGTCGCGACCGACCTTTCTCATGGCACCACTCTGATTGCGCAGCTTCCATTTGATTTTCAGGCGCTGCCAAGCCGAAGGAAAGGGTTTGACCCGCGGCACGTCACGGCACAGTTGGACCAGCTCGAGGCTGAATCGCTCGCCATGCCGAGCGAAGAAATACGCCTGCATCGCATGGAAAAAACGTTTTTCCGCGAAGTAGTGATAGATGTATTTTTTTGCTTCATGAACCGGTTTGTCGCGCATCGCGAACGACAGGGCGATCTGTTCGATGGTGTGGATATCGAAGCCGTCCCGGGTGCATTCGTCGATGAGTTTGATCGACTCTTCGAACAGCGCGGCATCGCCGTCGGTCACGCCACACAATCCGCTGTTGTACAGCTTGAAGCCGTTTTCCGCAGTGACGCCATGAGCGCGCAGGCAACCGCCGAGCTTCACATAGTCGTCGCGTTCACACACGTCCTGCCAGTCGTACTCGAAGCGATCCATCAGGTAGTGCTGTGGCTGGATCTGTTTGAAGATCAGGTTCGGGTCGCTGGTGAACAGCGTGTCGGTATCGACGAACAGGGTTTTTTCCGCGAGCTGCAAGCCTGCGGCAATCGCGCAGGCCTTGCGGCGGTGGTGATAGCCGTTTTCGCCTTGCCACAGGGTCAGGGTTTCCTGGGGCAGCGTGACCGTTTCCACCGGCCAGCCGGCGTAGTCCTGAGGGCGATCCGTAAGGATCCTGATGCTGGGGAGTTTGCCGTTCCTGGCATGGGACAGTGCGGTCAAGATACTGAATTTGGCTTCGCGCCGGTAAACGTCCTGATTGCCATAGATCAGGTACAGCAGTTGGTTTCGGGTTTTCTTGACGGGTGTTGCCAAAGAAGCGGTACAACTCATCCGGATGGGTATCCTTTTAAAACGGGCACTGCCTGTCAGGCAGTGCTTAAAACGGCGCCGGGCATTCGAAACGCAAGCGTTCGCCGGTCTGGGGATGGGTGAAGCTGAGCATGCTGGCGTGCAGGCACAACCGTGGCCAAGCGGCCAGTGCCTGTTCGTGGGCGTAGAGCCCGTCACCCAATAGCGGGTGGCCGATGGAAAGCATGTGAACGCGTAACTGGTGGGACCGACCGGTGATCGGCGTCAGTTCGACGCGGCACCAGTCGCCACAACGCTCCAGCACTCGCCAGAAGGTCAGGGCGTGTTTGCCGAACTCGTGGTCCACTACGTGGCGTGGCTTGGTGGGCGGATCGTAGCGCAAGGGCAGGTCGATGCTGCCGCTGTCCAGCTCCGGTTGTCCCCAGCACAGGGCGGTGTAGGCTTTTTCGGTTTCGCGGTCATGAAATTGCCGAGACAACTCCCGATGAGTGTCCGGGTCACGGGCCAGCAAAATGATGCCGGACGTTTCCCAGTCCAGGCGATGGACGATTCGCGCTTCCGGGTAGCCGTTTTCTTGCAGGCGGGTGATCAGGCAGTCCTTGTTGTCATCGGCCCGGCCAGGGACAGAGAGCAGCAGGGTCGGTTTATCCACCACCAGTACGGCGGCGTCCTGATGGATGATACGGATGTTGGACAACGGCATTAAAACAGCCTCGTAACAAACGCCAACGGCGACTCAGGCCCCTTCCAGTGACAGAAGGGTCCTGCGCCGCCGTGGCTCCCGCTGGATCGACTAGCGATCCGGCAGGGTGATATTGAGTTCCAGAATCGAGCAGCTGCCCTGGTTTTCCAGTGCGACGTGCACATCGTCGGACCCGATATTGACGTACTTGCGGATCACTTCCACCAGTTCCTTCTGCAAGGCTGGCAGGTAGTCCGGCGTGCTGCGCTGGCCGCGTTCATGCGCCACGATGATCTGTAGACGCTCTTTCGCTACCGACGCGGTGCTGACCTTTTTGCTGGCACGAAAGAAGTCAAAAAGATTCATTATCTACCTCCAAACAGGCGCTCGAAGAAGCCCTTCTTCGTCACATCGAGAAAACGATGTTCCACGGTTTTGCCCAGCATACGATCGACCGCATCGCTGTACGCCTGACCGGCGTCGCTCTGGTCGTCGAGAATCACGGGCACGCCCGAGTTGGAAGCCTTGAGTACTGCCTGGGATTCAGGAATGACACCCAGCAGGGCAACCGCCAGGATTTCCTTGACGTCTTCAACGCCCAGCATCTCGCCATCACTCACGCGCTGCGGGTTGTAGCGGGTCAGCAACAGGTGTTCCTTGATCGGGTCTTCGCCGTTTTCGGCGCGACGGGATTTGCTCGCCAGCAGGCCCAGCATGCGGTCCGAGTCACGTACCGAGGACACTTCCGGGTTGGTCACGATAATCGCTTCATCAGCGAAGTACATGGCCAGGTGGGCGCCTTTCTCGATGCCGGCAGGGGAGTCGCAGACCACGTATTCGAAGTCTTCTTTCAACGCCATCAGGACTTTTTCAACGCCTTCCACGGTCAGCGCGTCTTTGTCGCGGGTCTGACTGGCGGCCAGGACGTAGAGGTTTTCCAGGCGTTTGTCTTTGATCAGGGCTTGTTGCAGGTTGGCTTCGCCGTTCACAACGTTGACGAAGTCATACACCACGCGGCGCTCGCAACCCATGATCAGGTCGAGGTTACGCAAACCGACGTCGAAGTCGACGATGACTGTTTTGTGGCCGCGCAGAGCGAGGCCGGTACCGATAGCGGCGCTGGTGGTGGTCTTACCCACACCACCCTTGCCGGATGTAACCACTAGAATCTTGGCCAAGGTGTTTCACCCCTAAGGAAAAAGGACTTTTAGCCCCTGAAAAACATCTCTTGAAAAACTACTGCAGTCGGACAGCCTTGGCTGGAATCCGGTCCAGAACAGCGATAAACACTGCGTTTGGCCTTTTTCCTACTTCGTTTGAGCCGTTTTCGCTACGTTTTAGAGATGCTTGGAAAATGCGGCAGTATCCGTTAAAGCCGAATGATGTTCAACACGTCGCCTGACAGGCTGACTTGCACACCCGCACCCCACAAAGGGTCGCGACGCAAATCCTCGGAAACCTTGTAGTGACCGGCGATGGAGACCAGTTCAGCGCTCATTTGCTGACAGAAAATCCTGGCTTTCGTGTCGCCTTTGACCCCGGCCAACACGCGACCGCGCATCGGGCCGTATACATGGATGTTCCCATCGGCGAGAAGTTCCGCACCCGGGCTGACCGACGAGATCACCACCAGATCGCAGCCCTGGGCATAAATCTGCTGGCCACCGCGTACTGGCGACGTGATGATTTTGGTCGGTTTGATGGTGGGCTCGGGCGGCTTTTCCGGCTTTTTCTTGACGACGCCTTCAAGCGGGTCAAGAGGGCGCTCACGGGCGCCAGACGGCGGCAGCACCGGCAAATCCACCGCGATGGCGGCGGCGATGTCTTCGATTCGGCTGGCACGGATCGCCAGGGTGCGCAGGCCATGCTGGCGGCACACGCGCATCAGGCCCGGCAGATCAACGGCGCCTTCACTGGCCGGGAGTTTGTCCAGGGCCAGCACCAGCGGCGCGTTGCTGAAGAAATTAGGCGCCTGGGCGACCTTGGCGGCCAGTTGCCGATCAAGGTTCTCGAGGTCGTTGCGGGCCAGCTCCAGCACCGTAATGGCGAGCATGCTGCCCTTCAACTGGAACACGGGATCCTGGTCTTGCGGTTCGGTTTGGCTCATGGTCGGCATACAACGGCTTGTCACTAAAAGTGCCGAGACTTATAACGAGAACGCCCGCAAGCCGCAAGCCGGGTCGAACGATGTAGAATGCGCGGCCATTGTCTTTCCGGAACCTTTAATGGATCGCCCGCGTTTTCGAAAAACATTTCTTATGCCGCGTTTCTGGCCGCTGTGGTGTGGCTTGGGACTGTTGTGGCTGATTGTTCAGTTGCCGTATCCGGCGCTGCTGTTGATCGGCCGCCTGCTCGGTGCCTTGATGTATCGGCTGGCCGGCGACCGACGGCGCATTGCCAAGCGCAATCTGGAGCTGTGTTTCCCTGAAAAGTCCGCCGACGAACGCAAGCGCCTGCTCAAGGCAAACTTCGCCTCCACCGGCATCGCCTTCTTTGAAATGGCCATGAGCTGGTGGTGGTCGCGTCAACGTCTGGCGAAGCTGGCCCATGTCGAAGGCCTGGAGCATCTGAAAAAGGCCCAGCGCGAAGGCAAGGGCGTGATTCTGATGGCGGTGCATTTCACCACGCTGGAAATCGGCGCGGCGCTATTGGGGCAACAGCACACCATCGACGGCATGTATCGCGAACACAAAAACCCGCTGTTCGACTACATCCAGCGCCGGGGCCGCGAGCGGCACAACCTCGATTCGCTGGCGGTTGAGCGCGATGACGTGCGCGGCATGCTCAAACTGCTGCGGGCCGGTCGCGCAATCTGGTACGCACCGGATCAGGACTACGGCGCCAAGCAAAGCATTTTCGTGCCGCTGTTCGGCATTCAGGCTGCGACGGTCACGGCCACCAGCAAGTTTGCCCGGCTGGGCAAGGCGCTGGTGGTGCCGTTCACCCAGGAGCGTCTGGCGGACGGCAGCGGCTATCGGTTGATGATTCACCCGCCGCTCGAAGGTTTCCCCGGCGAGACCGAGGAGGCCGATTGCCTGCGGATCAATCAGTGGGTCGAAGGCGCCTTGCGCGAATGTCCGGAGCAATACCTCTGGGCCCATCGGCGCTTCAAGAGCCGTCCACCGGGCGAGCCGAAGTTGTACAAGAAACGCGCCTGAATCACCCATCCGTTTAAGCACCATGGAGTGTTGCGATGAGTCCTGCTGAACCGGTTACAGGGTTGATTCTTTCCGGCGGCGGGGCTCGGGCGGCGTATCAGGTGGGTGTGCTGGCGGCGATTGCCGAGTTGCTGCCGCTGGGTGCAGACAATCCGTTTCCGGTGATCGTCGGCACCTCGGCCGGGGCGATCAACGCGGTCAGCCTGGCCAGCGGGGCGATGGATTTTCGCGGAGCGATCGAGCGCTTGACCGCGTTCTGGCAGGGCTTTCGCAGTCATCTGGTGTTGCGCAGCGACTGGCCCGGCGTGATCAGCCAGGCCAGCCGTTTTGTCAGCCACAGTTTGCTGGGCATCGGCGCGCAGGTTCCGGTGGCCTTGCTCAACAGTTCGCCGCTTCGCGGATTGCTCAACGACAAACTGCACATGAACGGCATTGCCGAGTCCATCGCCCAGAAGCAGTTGCAGGCGGTGGCGGTCACGGCGTTCGGTTACGAATCCGGGCAGGCCGTCACGTTCTACCAGGGCGGTGGCACCATCGATGCCTGGTTGCGCCATCGACGGATCGGCGTCCCTACGCAATTGACCGTCGATCATTTGTTGGCCAGCTCGGCGATTCCGCTGTTGTTCGCGCCGGTGAAGATCGGCGAAGAGTATTTCGGCGACGGCGCGGTACGCCAATCAGCACCGATCAGCCCGGCCCTGCACCTGGGCGCCAGCCGAGTGCTGGTGGTGGGCGTCAGCGGCAACCCGCGCGGGGTCGACCCGGAGCAGCCGCTGCAACGGGCCTATACCGGTCAGCAGCCGACGCTGGCGCAGATCGGCGGGCACATGCTCAACAGTACGTTCATTGACAGCCTGGAAAGTGACATCGAGTTGTTGCAGCGTCTGAATCAGTTCAGCCACTTGCTGCCCGATGGCACGCCATCGCGCGCGTTGGGTGTGGCGCCGGTGGAGGTGCTGGTGATTTCGCCGAGTCAGCCGATCGATGAAATTGCAGCGCGGCATCGGCAAGAGTTGCCGGCAGCGTTACGCCTGTTTCTGCGCGGGCCGGGGGCGACCAAGACGAGCGGGGCGGGAGTGCTGAGTTATCTGCTGTTCGAGGCGGGGTATTGCAGCGAGTTGATTGATCTGGGGCGTCGGGATGCGTTGGCCAAACGCGGGGAGTTGTGCCGGTTTCTTGGATTGTCGGAGCCGGTGGTTTCTGTCTGAGGTCGGCGGTGTTGCTATCGCTAGCAGGCTAGCTCCCACAGGGGATCTTCAGCGCGACGAAGATCAACTGTGGGAGCTAGCCTGCTAGCGATGGCGTCCTTACAGACGCCGCCGAATCAGAAGTGAACCTTGACCAGGAAGCTGGTCACGCTCTGATCAGTCTTGAAACCCTGGCTGTCTTCGATGCCGTACTTGTTTTTCCAGTAGTCATACTCGACGCCGACGTACAACTGCTTTTCGCCCAGGTTCAGTGCCTTGCCCAGGTCGTATTTGACCTGCGGATTGAAGTGCAGGTTGGCGTGATATTCGCCTTTTTTGTTGACGTCGTTGTCGACTACCCAGTCCATGAAACCGTCGATCAGGATGTTCGAATCGCCCACGGGAATGGTGTAGGACCATACCGGGGTGATCTGCCAGATATCGTCACCCGGACGGTCGCCTTCGGTGTGACGGTTGTAGAAGTTCAGCTGGAAGTAGTCGAAGCCCGGAATTGCCAGGTCGAAACCAGGACCGATCAGGTAGGACTCGGTATCGTCTTCACCGAACTCATACGTCATGGCCAGCAGCACGTCTTTGACCGGGCCGAATTCGAATTTCTGGTCGAAGATCTTGTTGAACGACAAGCGCGGGCTGAATTCGCCGTAGTAGGTGTTCTCACCGGCGAAGGCGTCTTCCTTGCCGTTGTAGAAGATCTTGTCGATGAAGAAGAAGTTGTCGCCGTATTTCCAGCCATCGGCGTGTTCGAAGGTCACCGTCTGCTGAATGCGCGGGTTGACCTGGAAGTCCTTGCCATACAAGTAAGTCAGGCTGTTGTTCTGCCATTGCAGCAAGTCGCCGGCCATGGCCTGGCCCCCGGCCAGTAACGATCCCGCCAGCATCAGGCTAGTGCACATACGTTTCATTCGGTTGCTCCCAAAAAGTAGGTGTTCCACGTTATTTTTTTAAGGTCGACGCTCTGGTGTGGCGCCTTTTTCTGTAGCTGTAAAAAATCATCCATTCGGTCAGCTTTAGTGCTGTTAGCAAGAGCTGGGCCAAGGCTTTCAAAAAGCAAAAAAACTCCCGCTCGACTGCTCAAGAGCAGTCGATTGAGAGGGGGGTTGGAGTGCCTTGGTACCGTCCAGAGCCGGGATAAGTTGGCTTTCTGGTCAGGAATTAAATCCGGGCTTTTTTTTAAAGCGGATTCAGGCGGGCGCGGAGAATACTGACTCCAAGGCCCGTTCTCAAGTGCCCCGCAACAGCGCACCGACGACAGGTGTGGAGCACGGTTGCGGGCCATCTTAAAAGTGCACCTTCACCAGCAGGCTGGTGGTGTTTTCATTGGTGTCGAAGTTGCCGTTGTTTTCGATGCCGTACTTGTCTTTCCAATAGCTGTACTCGACGCCGACGTACACTTGTTTCTCACGCCAGCCCATGGCTTTGCCCAGGTCGTACTTGATCTGCGGGTTGAAGTGCAGGTTGGCGTGATAGGTGCCCTTTTTGTTGACGTCGTTATCGACGACCCAGTCGATGTAGCCGTCGATCAACAGGCTCGAATTGCCCAGCGGGACTGTGTAGGACCAGGCCGGTGTGATCTGCCAGACGTCATCGCCGGGGCGCGAGCCTTCGGTCTGGCGGTAGTAGAAGTTCAAGGTGAAAAAGTTGAAGCCCGGAACTTTGAGGTCGAAACCGGGGCCGATCAGATAGGCCTCGGTGTCGTCTTCGCCATTCTCGTAGGTCATGGCCAGCAACACGTCCTTGATCGGGCCGAACTCGAAACGGCGGTCGAGGATTTTGCCGAAGGAGAGGCGCGGGCTGAACTCGCCGTAATAGGCGTGGACGCCTTTGTTCCGATCCTTCTCGCCGTTGTAGTAAGTGCTGTCGACGAACAGGAAGTTGTCGCCGTACTTCCAGCGGTCGGCGTGCTCGAACGTCACCGTTTGCTGGATCGACGGATTGACCGCGAAATCCTTGCCGTACAGATAGCTCAGGCTGTTGGTCTGCCACAGCAATAAATCGCCGGCCATGGCCTGGCTCGCAGCCAGAAGACCGCCACCCAACAGCATGTTTTTCTGTGTCCGAATCATCTGTTGCTCCCTCTTGTTTTTATTTTTCAAGGCGCAGGTGTTCCCTGTGGGAGCGAGCCTGCTCGCGATAGCGTCAGTTCAGTCAACACAGATGTTGAATGTCATACCGTCATCGCGAGCAGGCTCGCTCCCACAGGGGGCTTGTGGCGTTAGTGGTTAGTGCGGGTGTGCGTGGCAGTCGTTGATCGCCGCGCGTTCGCGGCCGCCAAGAATGTTGAACAGCAGGTTCAGCGACAGCGCACTCAACGTCGCCATCGCAATGCCGCTGTGGGTGATCGGACTCATCCACAACGGCAAGTGCGCGAAGAACTCCGGACGCACCACCGGGATCAGCCCCATGCCGATGCTCACCGCCACCAGCAACTGGTTGCGACGGTCACCGATGTCGGCTTCCTGAAGAATCTTTATCCCGGTCGCGGCCACCATGCCGAACATCGCAATCGCCGCGCCGCCCAGTACCGCTGGCGGAATGGACGCTACCAGGAACGCCGCTTTCGGCAGCAGGCTCAGCACCACCAGCAAACCACCGGCCACGATGGTTACCGAGCGACAACGCACGCCGGTCATCTGCACCAGGCCGATGTTCTGCGCGAAAGAGGAGTGAGTGAAGGTGTTGAAGAAGCCGGCAAAAAACGAGGCGCCGGCATCGCACAACAAGCCGCGACGCAGCATCCGAGGGCAGACTTCCTGGCCGGTGATTTTGCCGAGCGCGAGGAACATCCCGGTGGACTCGACGAAGATAATCACCACCACCAGGCACATGGACAGGATCGGTGCGAGTTCAAACTTGGGCATGCCGAAGTGCAGCGGGGTGACGATCTGCAGCCAGGGCGCATCTGCCATGCCGCTGAGGTCGACCATGCCGATCAGCCCGCAAATCACGTAGCCCAGGCACATGCCGATCAGCACTGAAATATTGACCCAGAACCCGCGCATGAAGCGGTGGACCAACAGAATGGTAGCCAGCACCAGCGCGGCGATGGCCAGGTAAATCGGGGAGCCGAATTGAGTCGCGCCAGCACCGCCGCCTGCCCAGTTGACGGCCACGGGGAACAGCGACAAACCGATCGAGGTGATGACCGTGCCGGTCACCAGCGGTGGGAAGAAGCGGACGACTTTGGACATGAACGGGGCGATGATCATGCCGAAGAAACCGGCGGCGATGGTTGCGCCGAAGATCCCTTGCAGACCGATGCCCGGCATGCCGGCCATGGCGACCATGCTGCCGACGGCGGCGAAACTGGCGCCCATCATCACCGGCATGCGGATGCCCATCGGGCCTATCCCTAAGGATTGCACGATGGTGGCGATGCCGGCGACCAGCAGGTCGGCGTTGATCAGGAAGGCGATTTCTTCACGACTCAGGCCAGCGGCCTGTCCGATGATCAGCGGCACCGCGATGGCTCCGCCGTACATCAGCAAAACATGTTGCAGACCGACCAGGATCAGTTGCAAAAGGGGCAAACGCTGAATGGCGGGTGCGTCGGGTATGCGCGCTTCGGATAGCTCGGACATGCAACACCTCGGATCTTTTTTATTCTTGTGATTTTTGCATCAGGGGGCCGCGGCGCGGCCAATCGCCAGCAAGCCGGCTCCTACAGGTTTTGGGTCGGTCGCATCATTTGTGAACGACATCGATCCGTAGGAGCCGGCTTGCTGGCGATGCTTTTCAACGGTTAGTTGGTCGGGGCTCCCTGAACAATCCACGCACCGATCAGGTCACGTTCCTGCTGGGTCATCTGGGTGATGTTGCCCAGTGGCATGATCTGGCTGGTGACGGCTTGCGCCTGGATCCGCGCCGCGTTCTGGCGGATCTGCTCGGGGGTGTCGAACATCACACCCGCCGGTGCAGCGCTGAACAGCGGGCTGGTCGGTTTGGCCGAATGGCAGACCGAGCAACGTTCCTGGATCACGCTGTGCACCTTGTCGAAACTCGGGCCGGCGTTTGACGCCTGGACCGGTGCTTCAGCAGGTTTCGCAGCGGCAGGTTTGGCACCGCCACCGACCGCAGTTTCCGGCAGCGGCTGGTACTCGATGGTGCCAGGGGCCTTGGCCGCTTCAGGTGCGCTCGGCATTTGCGCCGGGCCAGTGACGTAGGCCAGGCAGATCATGCCAACAGCCGCAACTGGCAAGGTCCAGGCGAACTTGTGGCTGTCGTGACGGGTGTTGAAGTAGTGACGCACCAACACCGCCAGCACCGCGATCCCGGCCAGGATCAGCCAGTTGTATTGGCTGCCGTAGGTGCTCGGGAAGTGGTTGCTGATCATGATGAACAGCACCGGCAAGGTGAAGTAGTTGTTGTGACGCGAACGCAGCAAGCCTTTGGCCGGCAGCGCCGGATCCGGCGTGCGGTTCTCGGCAATCGCGGCAACCAGTGCGCGCTGCGCCGGCATGATGATGCGGAACACGTTGCCGACCATGATGGTGCCGATGATCGCGCCGACGTGCAGGTACGCACCACGACCGCTGAACACTTTGCTGAAGCCGTAGGCGGCGCCGATGATCAGCACGAACAGGATGAAGCCGAGCAGGGCAGGGCGTTTGCCCAGGGCCGAGTCGCAGAGGAAGGAGTAGACGAACCAGCCGACGAACAACGAAGCGATGCCCAGAGCGACCCCTTCAGGGCCGGTCAGGCTGCTGCCCGGTGCCAGCAGGTACAGCGTCGGGTTGGAGTAGAACACCACGCACAGCAGCGCGATCCCCGACATCCAGGTGAAGTAGGCTTCCCATTTGAACCAGTGCAGGTTGTCCGGCATGGTCGGTGGAGCCAGTTTGTATTTTTCCAGGTGATAGATACCGCCGCCATGGATCGCCCACAGATCGCCCGCCAGACCGCTTTTCGGGTTGACCCGATTGAGGTTGTTTTCCAGCCAGACGAAATAGAACGACGCACCGATCCAGGCCACGCCAGTAATCATGTGAACCCAGCGCACGCTCAGGTTCAGCCATTCCAACAGATGTGCTTCCACAGTCTTTACCTCTCGCCTGTCACTCTGTTGTCGAGTGATCAGACCTTCTCTTATTGGTGGGGGGCAAGGATCAAACGCTCATCCTCTTTGAAAAAATGCTCATCGCAGTTATTGCCTGTGCCACTGCGATCAACCACCAGGAAGTCATCCCGCTTTTCGATCGTCAGCACCGGATGGTGCCAAACGCCGCGATGGTAATTAATGCCCTGCCTGCCGTTGGTGACGAAGGCGCGGACCAAGCCTGATACAGGTTCATCGCCAAGTGGCGCGACCACGATCAGAAAGGGGTTGCCGAGCAGCGGAATGAAAGCCTGGCTGCCCAGCGGGTGACGCTCCAGCATGCAGACGGTCAGCGGCATGTCCTGCGCGTCGGCGCGGAAGATGCTGATGATCGCGTTATCCTCTGGCTTCGCGGTTTCCACCGTGGCCAGTTTGTGGAAGCGCATGGTCGAACCGTTGTTGATCATGAAGTGATCGCTGCCGTCGGTTTCGATCACGTCACCGAAAGGGGCGAAGGCTTCTTTGGTCAGCGGTTCAATCGTCAGTGTGCGCATGCTGGTCTTCTTTTCCGAATTCTGTGTTGTTGGTTCTGTTGCTATCGCCAGCAGGCTGGCTCCCACAGGGGAAACGCATTCCAAATGTGGGAGCCAGCCTGCTGGCGATTGGGGTCAGCGCTTATTTAGCGACCTTGCCCAATACCCGCAGGCGACTCACACCACCATCCGGGAACACGTTCAGGCGGATGTGGGTGATCGGGCCCAGGGCCTTGATCTGCTCGGCGAAGGTATGTTCGGCGTGCATTTCCAGTTTCTGCGCCGGCAGCAATTCGCGCCAGAACAGCGATTGGGTTTCGATCTGGCTGTCGGTGCCGCCCTTGACGAACGCGCCCTGGATCGAGCACGTGTCCGGGTAGTTGCCCTTGAAGTGCAGGGTGTCGACGATGACTTTCTCGATCTCGCCAGCATGACCCAGCGCGACGATGACCCAGTCATTGCCCGGCGTGCGACGACGCGCGGTTTCCCAGCCGTCGCCCATGTTGATGCCACGGCCCGGGTTGAGGATGTTGCTCATGCGGCCGAAATGTTCGTCGGAACAGGCGAGGGCGCGGCCACCGTTGAGGGCTGCGGCCAGGTCGACTTGCTCGTTGTCGCCGACAGCGGACCAGTCGCGGAACGGAATACCGTACACACGCAGACGGGCCACGCCGCCATCCGGATAGATGTTGAAGCGCAGGTGGCTGAACGCCTGGTCGTTGCTGATTTCGTGGTAGTGATGGCTGTTGCCTTGCAGCTCGACGGCGGACAGCACTTCAGTCCACTGGGTGTTGTCGTCCGGCTCGCCCGAGGCCAGGAAGCACGCTTCCAGAGAGGCGGACGGCGGGAAGTTGCCGGTGAAGAATGAAGTGTCGATGTCGACGCCTTTGATCGAACCCGGTACGCCCAGGCGGATCACCGCGCTGTCGTAGCCTTCGAAGCGCTTGCGGCGCGACTCCCAGCCGTCCATCCACTTGCCGTTGTCATCGAACACGCCCTCCTTCCACACGGCCGGGGTCGGTTGGAACAGACGGTTGGCGTCTGCGAACCAGTCATCGGTGACCGAGATGATTTTGGTGCCCAGGCGGGCGTCGGCCAGGTTGACGAACTTCTCGAAAGGTACGGCGTAAGCTTTCATTCTTCTTGTCTGCCTTTAATTAGTTGGCTTGGGATGCTCGCAGTGCCCTGGGTGTGTTTCGCGTTTAAGAACACTCGGGCAAGGCTCGCTATAGGGTCAGTAAACGGAACAAGGCGATCTTGTTGATCTCCGCCAGCGCGCACTTGAATTCGGTATCCGCCGAATTGTGAATGCGCGTTTCGAACGCCGCGAGGATCTGATGCCGGTTGCTGCCTTTTACCGCCATGATGAAGGGAAACTTGAACTTGGCTTTGTAGGCGTCGTTCAGCTCGGTGAAGCGAGAAAACTCTTCGGCCGTGCATTGGTGAATACCGGCGCCAGCCTGTTCATTGGTGCTGGCTTCGGTCAACTGGCCCTGGACGGCGGCTTTGCCGGCCAGGTCCGGGTGAGCGTTGATCAGGGCCAGTTGGCTTTCGTGATCGGCGCTCAACAGGATGTCGCTCATGCGCTGGTGCAGGGTTTCGATCTCGTCGATCGAAGCGTCCTGGCCCAGGTCGAAGGCCTTTTCGGCCACCCATGGCGAATGTTCGTAGATGTCGGCGAAAGCGGCGACAAAGGCGTCGCGGCTCAGGGACGAAGGTTTCAGCGTTTGAAAGGTGCTCATTTCGCAGCCCCTTGATACGGGTGGGTTTCGTGCCAGTGGCGAGCGATGTCGACGCGACGGCTGAACCACACCTGTTCATGACTTTTAGCGTATTCGATAAAGCGTTTGAGCGAGGCCAGACGCGCCGGACGGCCGATCAGACGGCAGTGCAGGCCGATCGACAACATCTTCGGTGCGTCGGCACCTTCAGCGTAAAGCACGTCGAATGCGTCTTTGAGGTATTCAAAGAAGTCGTCGCCCTTGTTGAAACCCTGGACCTGGGTGAAGCGCATGTCGTTGGTGTCCAGCGTGTACGGAATCACCAGGTGCGGCTTGCCGGTCGGGTTGTTCGGTTCCCAGTAGGGCAGGTCGTCGTCGTAGGTGTCGCAGTCGTAAAGGAAACCGCCTTCTTCCATCACCAGACGACGGGTGTTCGGGCCTGTGCGGCCGGTGTACCAACCCAGTGGGCGCTCGCCGGTGATTTCGGTGAGGACGCGGATCGCTTCGAGCATGTGCTCGCGTTCCTGCGCTTCGTCCATGTACTGATAGTCGATCCAGCGGTAGCCGTGGCTGCAGATCTCGTGGCCAGCATCAACCATTGCACGGATCACGTCCGGGTGGCGCTGGGCGGCCATGGCCACGGCGAAGATGGTCAGCGGGATGTCGAATTCCTTGAACAGTTTCAGAGTCCGCCAGACGCCGGCACGGCTGCCATACTCGTAAAGGGATTCCATGCTCATGTTGCGCGCGCCTTGCAGCGGCTGTGCCGAGACCATTTCCGAAAGGAAGGCTTCGGATTCTTTATCGCCGTGCAGGATATTGCGTTCGCCGCCTTCTTCGTAATTGAGCACGAACGACAGGGCGATGCGGGCATTGCCCGGCCAGTGTGGGTGAGGAGGGTTACTGCCGTAACCGATCAGGTCGCGTGGGTAGTCAGCGCTCACTGCAGTCTTCCTTCTTATTCGTTGACAGGTTGTGTGGCGTGCCTGCAAGTGGGAAGTCAGGCTGGCGTCACAGCGATGGGCTGATTGTATACAACTTTATATTCACTTTGTAAGCCTGAATTTTCGCATTTTTGATGAACTGTCATCTTCACATGATATTGCAAGAAACCTGCCCACTTGGTCAGCTAATGGATAGAAGGTTCTCTGATAGCATGGTTTGGCGTCACATCCGCCGGGAATATCTGAATGGCGATGCTTGCCGGAAAAATGTCGTTTTTATTGTGTACAATTTTTTTGAAAAGTGTCTTAATCAGTCGCTCGCCGCAACGTTTCGTGCTCCGAATCGGTGCGGCCTCCTTTCCAACTGACTTCGGGAGGCGCGAGGCCTGACTGCTCAATGCAGGCAGGCGCGCAGAATCAATGGGACGTTTGACTACACACGTTTTGGACGCTGCACACGGTTGCCCGGGCAGCTCGATCAAGGTCGAGTTGTACCGCGTTGAAGGCTCGCAGCTGGAATTGGTCGCCAGCGCGATCACTAACAGCGACGGCCGAGTCGATGCCCCGTTGCTGCAAGGCGATGACTACCGTTCCGGGGTCTATCAGGTGCAGTTTCATGCAGGTGATTACTACCGCGCCCGTGGCGTTCAGCTGCCGGAGCCGGCGTTCCTGGATGTGGTGGTGCTGCGCTTTGGCATCTCTGCGGAACAGGATCACTACCATGTGCCGTTGCTGATTTCGCCATATAGCTATTCCACGTACCGCGGCAGCTGATCCCCCAAGCAGCTGCCTCAACCTGGAAGCGACTGCGCATATAGCTTCTTTGGTCTTTTGCCCGCTCACACTGCGGGCTTTTTTTTGCCAGATTGAAAAGCGTGTGCGTTGCGCCCCGCTTTTGGGTGCTGAACGCCACCTGTCAGCCAGGGCACGAGAGTTCAGCGACTGATCAACGCTCTCTCATGATAAATACGGACTGCCACCCCGAAGACGTTGATTGAACGCCACCCAAAAGCCATACGATATTGTCATGCGCGTTAGCAGCCATCAGTGCCTGATAGGCTTCGTTTCCGACTTGACTAGCCAAATCCGGATCAGCCAATTCCGGGGCAGCTGCTTTAAGTTCAATGGAGTTTCGCTCAGCAAGGCCCAATTTAAGAAAGTAGACCTTGTCATGGTTCGCTCGCTTGAATACCAAGACAGGGTTGCGCGCCTTGCTTGAAGCTGGAAACACTTCGTATCCGTTATTGATCAGTACGTTATTCACGAGGTGTTTGAGGTTGTTATCAGACTTTTGGGCCAGGTAGCTAGTCCATTCAACTTGATAACGGTCAAGATTGAAGTCCAGCCGTCGTAACGGGTCACCCGGTGTGGGTGGCGGTATGGAGATTAACTTCCCCGAGGGACCGGTGCGTGGAGCAACAGGCAACAAATCCAACGGATTTTCGAGCTCAGGGAGAAACAATGTCGATTGTTTTTTCCAATGACGCAGGGTTACCGCTGTAGCGGACAATCCATCCTGAATGATGACTTCAGAGTGACCCGACTGTTCAAACAAGCGCTTGGCAATGGCCCTTGATGTGTGAACCGAGAAGTCCTTGAACGAATCCATGACAATCTGCGTTATGGGTCTATCGAATTGCCGAGAACTACCTTGAACGTTCCATGGACTACTCGTGCTGTCTCGGATGGCTGTCACCGGTTGTAACCATGGCGCCTCATTCAGCATTTTTTCAAAAGCTGCAAAGTACGAGGGGATGAACGAGGGGTGTTGGAGGTAAGTTACGAGCGGATAGGGGAATTTTCCCTGGGCCACGACCTGGTAATGAAGTTGGCCTATTTGAACGGATTCCACGGCCTCCGGTTTCACTATTTTTCCCCATGATGCCCATATATATGGGTTCAAACCTGAACTCATGGGCGTATCGTTTGAGGTGTCACCGCTTTCTTCGGTTCTGGAGCGTTTGGCGGGGCCAGGTTCGAAGTCTTCAGACGAAGAGGCATGTTCAGGTGCATCCATTTTTTTCAAAGGTCTGGAGGTTGCCGATTTGCGTTTCCAGTATTGTGTCACTCCGATTCTTTCCAGTACCGGACCGGATGGAGTCCATTCCTGTGGAGAGGTCGCCTGATAATCTCCATTTTCGCTTTTGCCGACCAGCACGGTACCCTCGCCGATCAGGTCGACATAACTTCTGAGGTTATGCCAGCGAATTCCGAGATCATCGGCCGCCGGGATTTTTTTGACCGCTGTTGAATTAATGAGGGTTACAGCAGCGGGGTTGGCCGTATCGTTGATGTTCAAGTCTCTGGCCTGGGGACCGGTCCAGGGCGCAGCAATCTGCCACAGCGCCTTGCCTTCGATTTTCTTCAGAACCGGGCCTGGAAAGTCCGGCGCAAACGGAAAATGAACCTGGTAGGCTCCGTCAGCATTAAGCTCCACCCTGCCGATACCCGCTCTTTCGACATCGGCATACATTTTCTGCTCTTTACTCATAAACAGTCCGGAGTCACTGATCTGAATGAGTTTGTCGACCTGTTCCCTAGGCCAGGAAACCAGGTTGGCGTGGCTAGTCAAAGGGGCTGTGGCAGGCATGTCGGTGACGACCACAGGTTGATGATGAGGGGTGTTATTTCCCGGGGGGCTCGACAGGTGTAAGTCGGGGGCTGGTTCTCCACCTGGCAGGCGCACACCATGGTGAACGGAATGATCGGCTCTGACGACGTCTGCTCCTGATGACGTTCGGGGCGGTGTTGTCGTAGTGCCGGACGGTTGAGCGATGGGTGTTATCTTGGGTGGTTTGGCCATTTCTGTAACTTCCGATAAATATAAAATAAATGCCTGGCTCAGGATGTGCACCTGAAAGAACACGAAAGTGTCGCTTGGTGAAACTGAAGTCGTGAAAATGCGTAACGTCGATTCTTGACGGTTTATAGTTTCAGTTAAGCTTGCATTCGAGGTGCACTATATATTTATAGGATGGTGTGATTATTGCTACAAAAGACTTCGCCACGTAGCAGGATTGAAGTGTGGGCGGCGCCTTGAGTAAACGTCATAAAGCTTTGCAGGCATCCAGCAGCGTTCGCAAATTGGCAGCGCTGACGGGAGGGCTTGCATCTGCACCGTGTTCCATTAGTGCATGGCAATGTTCTAACTGGTGTTGGCAACGGTTTACACGCTTCAGGTCTGCATAATGGATAGTTCGTGACTTGTCTGTATCCAAGGTCCAGCGCCGGGTCGACAGGCTGAAGGAGAGAGCGCCGGTGGTGCCGTCTTTCATCGCAATGTTTAGAACAGGCAGCTCCTTTATTTCGTTCAATACCAGCTCTTCGGGTATCGGGTTGTTGAGATCTGAGTAATCTTTGCAATATCGACCGTCTAGAGATTCAATCTGTACTGTCTCAAAGACAAGATCGACTGTGTAAATGATTCCACCTGCTGTGATGACGCTGACGTTATCGATCAGGTCTGCGGGGCTTTTATAGTCTGGAAGGTGAATCACAGTATGTCCGAGGACTAAGTGATTGTTGGTCAAGTTAATCGTTACCCTGCCGAGTTGTGTGGCGTCAAACTCCCAGTCTGAGGCAAAAGCTAGTCGAGGAGTGGCATCGGCCAGCGCTCCGGGAGTTGCAATGCGCAATGAGACGCCGTGACTGAGGTGGACAAGGTATTTTGAGCCTTCGCCCGTCAGGTTTTCGATAGCGGCATGCTCTGGGGAGGCATAGATCTGTACGCATTTATCCGTCGCGCCGAGCTTATGCGCTTCATTGTCGAAAGGCTGACGATGAAGGTATTTTCCAACTCTCGCTCTTAGAGGCAGCGGGACCTCGCACGTCCACTTCATGGGGCCGGATATTTCAAACTGATCGTTTACAAACACAGTGTCGGGCAGTGCGGGTTGAGAGACTCGATAGGAAATGCCATCGTTCATGATCAATACAAAATGATGATTCAATGAATTGATGGGGCGCGTTATCCGGTCCGTGATTCTGTGTTGTCCACCAATGAAAGAGCTGGCCAGGTTTTTGATGATCAACCGTTTGCTATCGAAGTGAAACGTCAGGCCGCAATCCGTATAAATAATGCGATCGAAAGTCCGCTCACGCCTCAGATCGGCGTGGTAATAAGCCTCCATGCCGGTCAGCTCATGACTGGCGTAATCCAGATGAAGGGTGGTTAGCGCGCCGCGACTGGTTTGTTTTACGTGGAATGTTGTTTGCTCATTGATTTTAGAAATGTAGTAAGACGAATTTTTATCATGACGGACTGTGCACTCAGGTTGGGTAAGTATGATTGGGTTTTGCAGTGCTCCCTGTCGGGTAATGACTACCTGGATGTCCGTCGGGTCAAGATTCTCGATCGTCTCAGGGAGATCAGGGGTTAAATGAAATCCATCTTTTGTAATGAATGTCAGCTTTTTATTCCGCAGCTTTTGCAAGCTGCCGACTTCTTGATAAACCCCCTTTATGTACACATCTCGCTCTCGGATGTCGTCGAGGTCGAATCCTGAAGTGATGACCAATTGCTGGTTTTCTATTTTCCAGCTCTTGATCAGGTCCATTCTCCAATCAAGGGCAATGACACTCTCGTCGACGCCATCTTCGGTAATAAAGATACCGCCAGATTTGTGTGCAACAGCATATTGATCCTCGCCGGCTCCTCCAGAAACCGAGCCATGGTTGTTGAACATGTAGATTTGGTCGTCGCCGTTTCCCGCTTGAATGGTATCGAAGCCCCGAGACTTGATAATGTTCGGTCCGTCTGTGCCAATGACTTTGTTTGCTGCGCCTGCCAGGGTTTCTACGCTCTCAATACTATCTAGCCATGTGTGTCTGTCGTTTCTGATGCGCTCGTTGGTATTGTCGTAGTGGATAATGGACAATTGTCCGGCATTTAAGTCGATGTGATAGCCAAGTCGTTGCTTGTCAGGGATTGAATGGTGCCCATCCAAGACTAATGTGTCGTTTCCCGAGCCGCCCTCCAGTTTTGTTGCAAGGGAACTTTGAAGGCCATTTTTGAGCACATCAGCGGCACCTTCGAAGATGAATTCATCGTCTTTTTCTCCTCCTGTCAGTTCCTTAATGCCGGCTCCGTAATAGAATCGGTTGGGTTTTTTCTTTACGCCAAGAATAGTGTCGTTACCGCCACCGATAAACCACAGCGCGCCTTTGTTCTCTCCAGGGGTACCAAACTCCGCACCGGGCATATTCGCAGAAATACCTGCACTGGCATCAATCATATCGTTGCCGTCGACAATCTGCGGTTTGGCGACTGTTTTATAACTGTATTGTTGTGCATCCCAATCAAAGTGTCTTGTCTGCGTCGGCTTTAGTTCTACTTGGAAACTGCCGTTTACGATGACCTCGGTGCTCTCTTTTAATTTGCCATCCAGTAGTTTTCTTGAGGTTGTTTGTAACAGCTTCGCGTGTTCGACGGTCGCCTTGGTGATTTCGTAGCGGTCTTGAACACTTTGGTCAGGACTGATGCCCCAAAAGGCGAACCAGCCTGCCCGAAGACGCTCATGGGCAGTGAGTTCGATGTAATCGTCGATATCGTCGACTACGCGTACAGCCGCATAGATCTGTGACCCCGCTACCAGCAGCAGTCCTGCCGCCAGCCCCGCGGGCCCTATGAACGAGAAGCCCGCCAAGGCCGCTGTACCCAGTATTAATGTCATTGCTGCACTGGCCACGCTCAAGCCGGCGTTGACGTAGTGGTCCATGGCTTCCTTGCCACTGGCTCTTGCTGCGCTATCAAAGGATTTGACAGCAGAGATGATATCGAAGGGCAATGTCAATGCACTGGCAATCAAACCCGCCGCCCGTCCCAATCGAACACCAACCAGTGTTTTGGCAAAATCCTTGTAGGCCTTTTGGCCCGCGTCGATCATGTATTTTGCTTGCTTCGTTACAGCCAGTTCGACAGCTAACGAGGTGATCTCTGCCGAAATACTGAGGCTGTTGAATACCACCTCACCCTCGTCCTTTCTGCGGATGGCGTCTTGCAGTCCACGCAGACCGCTGTAGATTCCGAAAGCCTGAAGACCGGCCCCCATACTGATCATGCTGCTGCTTTTTACGCGGTTTACCCAGTGAGGCGTACTCGTGGACAGATGCGCGTGAAGAACATCCAGCTTTTGTGCCGATTTGAGCAGTTTGTCCATTTTATGCCGATATTGATTCGGGTCTGACGCCGTGACATTAGCTGCTTTAAGTAGAGGGGGAGCTGTGACGGGGCGCTGGCTTGCAATCTCGAATAATAATGAGGGCAATGCATAATCGTCCGCGACTCCGGTAGATTGCATGCGCGCTTCAATATGCAAGGGGTCAAATTGTAATGAATTGATAAATGATTTTTTGGGATGACTGAAGAATGTATTTTTCCCATTCAATGGTTGACCCGTTGATGTCGTGCCCAATGCATCCAGTGCACGGCGAGTGACCAAGAAAGAGCCTATTTTAAGCGGGCCGAAGAGCTCGTCTGCAACTTTCAGCTGCGCTTTTCTGTTTTTTGAGCTTTGATCGTCATGCGCATCTTCTCTTTCAAAATTGATAGTAGAAGGCAAAAGTTCGTTGGTCTTTAATTCAATGTCCGTAACTTCTACGGCGTTGTAATGGTCAGGGTCAGGTGACTGGAAAGCAATAGCCATAGTAGACATCCTTGTCGTGGCGTTGTATGCGGAATCGCAATGCCATGTTAGAGGATGTTTTCGGAGGACTGAAAGTAAATGTTAACGTTGCTTATTGCGTGATGTTTCGGGGGAAGTTGTGAGACCGTCCCTGGTAACACAACATATTAAATAGAAATGCGGCGCGGTGTCAGTGATTGCTCAATAACGAAGTGACCCCGGCACCACTAAACAACCCCGCACTTACTCGGTTGAACCAGCTCTGCCCCTTGCCACTGCGCAGATACTTCGCCGCGCCATGCGCACCCAGTCCGTACGCCAATTTGCACAGCAAATCCAGCACGGTCCAGGTCGCAATCATTACCAGCAACTGCGGCAGGAACGGTTGCCCGGCACTCAAAAACTGCGGCAGGAAAGCGGCAAAGAACAGGATGTCTTTCGGATTGCTCGCGCCGAGCACAAATGCCCGACCGAACAGTGCCCGAAAGCGCGGGACTGGAGCCGCCTGTGGCACTTCAGCGCGCACCGAGGGCTGCCGCGATTGCTGCCAGCTCTGCCAGGCGAGGTAGAACAGGTACAGTGCTCCGACAATCTTTAACGCGCTGAACAGCTGTTCCGACGCCAGTAGCAGGGCGCCCAGACCCAACGCCGAGGCACTGAGCAAGCAGATCGAAGCAATCACGCCACCCAGAAACGCCGGGTAAGAGCGGCGCAAACCGTAATTCAGACTGTTACTGATCATCAGCAAAGACAGGGGACCCGGGATCAGGATCACCACCAGTGCAGCGCCGCTGAACAGCAGCCAGGTTTCCAGACTCATCACTTTCCTCCCTTTGTGCAAAAGCCCCACCCGGCGGGGTGAGGCTGTTTTGAAACTCTGTTTTTGAAACGTAGCCGGCTTACAAGAAGATGAACTTGGCGATGAAAATCGCGCACAGCACCCACAAACTGACGGAAATTTCCTTGTGCTTACCGGTGAAAGCCTTCAGCACCACGTAAGTGATAAAGCCCAGCGCAATACCATCGGCGACTGAGAAGGTCAGCGGCATCATGATTGCGGTGACGATCGCCGGAATGCTGTCGGTCGCTTCGTCCCACTCGATGTGCGCCATGCCGCCCATCATCAGCATTGCCACATAAATCAGCGCACCAGCGGTCGCATAAGCAGGGATCATTCCAGCGAGCGGTGCGAAAAACATGGCTGCAATAAATAGCACACCTACGGTCACGGCGGTAAGACCAGTCCGACCACCCGCCGCTACACCCGCAGCACTTTCCACGTAGCTCGTTACTGGAGGAACGCCGACCACCGCACCAAACACGCTGGAAGCACTGTCGGCTTTCATGGCGCGGGAAAGGTTTTCGATCCGGCCATCAGCGTTCACCAGGTTGGCGCGCTGGGCAACGCCCATCAGGGTGCCGGCGGTGTCGAACATGTGCACAAAGAGGAAGGCCAGCACCACGCTGATCATGCTGACGTTGAACACGCCGGCGACGTTCATGGCCATCCAGGTCGGCGCCAGGCTTGGCGGGGCGGACATGATGCCTTCGTAGTGGACGAGGCCCAGTCCCCAGCCTGCGAGGGTCACGGTGATGATGCTGATGAGAATCGCACCGAACACTTTGTGATAGCTGAGCACGGCGATCATCAGGAAACAGATGGCGGCCAGCAACGGGCCGGGTTCGCGCAGGGAGCCGAGTTTGATCAGGGTGGCCGGGCTATCGACGACGATGCCTGCGGTTTTCAGGCCGATCAATCCCAGGAACAGACCCACACCGGCGCCCATGGCATAACGCAAACTCACAGGAATGCTGTTGAGCAACCATTCGCGTATCCGCGAGAAGGTCAGGAACATGAACAACACACCGGAAACAAACACCGCGCCGAGGGCGGTTTCCCAGTTGTAGCCCATGGTGCCGACCACGGTGTAGGTGAAGAACGCGTTCAAGCCCATGCCCGGCGCCAGGCCGACCGGCCAGTTGGCGTAAAGGCCCATCAGCAGGCAGCCCAAGGCGGCAGCGATGCAGGTCGCGACGAATGCGGCGCCATGATCGATCCCGGCGTCGGCCATGATGTTGGGGTTGACGAAGATGATGTAGGCCATGGTGATGAAGGTTGTCAGACCGGCAATCAGCTCGGTCTTCACCGTGGTGCCATGCAAGCTGAGTTTGAAGATGCGCTCAAGCAAGCCATTGCGTAACGGCGGCGAGAGTTCCAGCGTCGGGGCTTCGGATTTGCGGCTTTCCACAGCGAATACTCCTCAAGAGTTTTATTGTTATTTCCAGGGCCGGACCCATGAGGGTGGCAGCGGCCCTTTGAGGCATTTGCGAATTTGTTGACCGGTTGGTCAGGAACTCGCACGAAGTGGATTATGCTTTTGTATACAAATAAAGCAAATAATGTTTTTGATTTTGTAGACGCAAAGTTTGGCAATAGGGATATATCGCCAGGAAGGGGTGCCTTCGCTGCAGGAGCGAGGCTTGCCCGCGAAGGCTGACGCGAGGTCACATCTTCTGCTGGTTGTCCCCCAACGCCAGATTCACCGCCAACCATCCATTCACCGCCATCTCCCCAGCCTCGGCAAATACCCGTTCCAGTAATTTCACCTGCTCACGCCGCAACGACTGCTCAAACCGAGCGCCATCGTCGGTCAGCTCCAGCAGCCGTTTGCGCTTGTCCGTCTCGGACGCAACGCTATTCACCAGATGCATTTCCAACAACTGGCGCAACGGAATATTCAACGCCTGCTTGGTCACCCCGAGTAACGCCAGCAGTTCCTTGACGCTGAGGTTCGGGTAGCGCGCAATGAAAAATACGATGCGTTGATGCACCCGGCTGAGGCCGCGGCGCTCAAGCATTTCGTCAGCCTTGGCGGTGAATGCCTGGTAGCCGAAGAAAAACGCCTCCATGGCCTGTTGCTGGGTGATGGGGTTTTTAAGGTCAAGCATGTTGACGTATCCGTTCGGTCTGTCGTAATTTCGGTCAACTAGTTTGACTCATTTTCCTCAAGCCTCGCTACCGGTGACCCCATGGCTTTTTCCGAACGTGTCTCGCGCCTTAAAAGTTCTTTGATCCGTGAAATCCTCGCCGCGGCCCAGCGTCCGCAAGTGATGTCGTTCGCTGGCGGCTTGCCGGCTGAAGCCATGCTGCCAAAAGTGCAGTGGGCCGACATGCCGCTGTCCATGGGGCAATACGGCATGAGCGAAGGCGAGCCGGCATTGCGTGAGGCCTTGGCCGCTGAAGCCCGGGCGTTGGGCGTACGGTGTGAGGCGAGCCAGGTATTGGTGGTCAGCGGTTCCCAGCAAACACTCGATCTGGCGGCCAAGCTGTACATCGACAAAGGCACCGAGATCCTGCTTGAGGCGCCGACCTATCTGGCGGCTTTGCAGATTTTCCAGCTGTTCGGCGCGAACTGCCTCACCGTGCCGCTGGAAGCCGATGGCCCGAACCTGGCGCAGCTGCGCGCTCGTCTGGAAAAACACCAACCAGCCTTCATCTACCTGATCCCGACTTTCCAGAACCCCTCGGCCGTGCGCTACAGCGAAAGCAAGCGCGAGGCCGTCGCTGCGTTACTCGATGAATTCGGCGTGACGCTGCTCGAAGACGAGCCGTACCGCGAGCTGACCTTCGACGGCGGCAGTGCGACGCCGATCGTCAGTCGTCTGAAAAAGGCCAGCTGGATCTACACCGGCACCGTGTCGAAAACCTTGTTGCCGGGCTTGCGTGTCGGGTATCTGATTGCCAGCCCGGACCTGTTCCCGCACCTGCTCAGACTCAAGCAATCGGCCGACCTGCACACCAATCGAGTCGGCCAGTGGCAAGCGCTGCAATGGATAGGTAGCGAAAAATATCAGCATCACCTGAGCGAATTACGAGACTTCTACCGGGTGCGTCGGGATGCGTTCCAGTTAGCGCTGGAAACGCACTTTTGCGATCTGGCGGACTGGAACGTACCGCAAGGCGGGCTGTTTTTCTGGCTGACGCTCAAGCAGCCGCTGGATACGCGAACGCTGCTCAACGCTGCACTGGCAGCGGATGTGGCGTTCATGCCGGGCGAACCGTTTTTCCCCGAGCCGGACAGCAACCTCGGCCACTTGCGGCTGAACTTCAGCCATATCGACCCGGCGCGCCTGGATGAAGGGCTCAAGCGATTGGCGACGGTGGTGCGTCAGGCGCAGGCGGCAGAAGCGGCCTGAGGGGAGGGTAGAAACAAATAAACCGGCTCAGGGGCCGGTTTATTTTGTCTGGGGTTTGTAGTGTCTGGATGGGCCTCATCGCGAGCAGGCTCGCTCCCATATTCGACCGCGTTTCTCCTGAAGGAACTCAGTCACCTGTGGGAGCGAGCCTGCTCGCGATGACGGCCTCAGTCACACCACAAAACCATCAAGCAGCAGCAAATCGCTTATCCAGATAATCAATAATCACCTTGGACTCATACATCCAGGTGGTCTGCCCATTCTCTTCAATGCGCAGGCACGGCACCTTGATCTTGCCGCCTTGCTCCAGCAGCGCCTGGCGATCCTGTTCGTTGTTCTTCGCATCACGCAACGCTACCGGCACATTCAGGCGGCGCAAGGTACGACGGGTTTTTACGCAGAACGGGCAGGCGTGGAACTGATACAGGGTCAGGCCTTTGGCGGCCGTTTCGACCTGAGCCTGAGCAGCGGCGGGGCGCTGCTTCTTGCCGGGGCGGGTGATGAAGTCGATGAATATGATCAGTTGGCCGAGGCCGACACGAAGCGCTTTAACGAACACGGGACAAGCCTCACGGGGCGAAAGAAGGCGCGCAGCTTACCTGATTTTTCTCAGGCGAAAAAAAACCGGCGATGAATGCCGGTTTTCTTCGTGTCAAAAATTACTTGATCAGGCTGAGAAACTCGCTGCGGGTCGCCGCATTTTCGCGGAACTCACCCAGCATCACCGACGTGATCATCGACGAATTCTGTTTCTCCACACCGCGCATCATCATGCACATGTGCTTGGCCTCGATCACCACCGCAACGCCCAGGGCGCCGGTGACTTGCTGGACCGCATCGGCGATCTGGCGGCTGAGGTTTTCCTGGATCTGCAGGCGGCGAGCATACATATCGACGATTCGCGCGACTTTCGACAGGCCCAACACTTTGCCGCTCGGGATGTAGGCGACGTGCGCCTTACCGATAAACGGCAGCAGGTGGTGTTCGCACAACGAGTAGAGCTCGATGTCCTTGACCAGCACCATTTCGCTGTTGTCGGAGCTGAACAAGGCACCGTTGGTGACTTCTTCCAGTGTCTGTTCATAGCCGCGGCAAAGGTACTGCATGGCTTTGGCGGCACGCTTTGGCGTGTCGCGCAGACCCTCGCGGGAGACGTCCTCGCCAAGTTGACCAAGGATGGCCGTGTAATTCTGTTCCAGGGACATGAAACTACCTGTGGGGATTTTCGCAAAGGGCAAGGGTACGGTGGCAAACACGGCGCTGCAAGCGTGAAGCGACAGCTTTACTCGTCGCGACCTTCCATCATGGTCCGTTTGAGCATCACATAAACCGCGCCGGCACCGCCATGTTTAGGTTGGCACGAGGTGAAACCGAGCACCTGTGAATGCTGACGCAACCACGTGTTGACATGGCTTTTGATCATCGGCCGCTTGCCGTCCAGACGCACGGCTTTGCCGTGGGTGACGCGCACGCAGCGGATTTCGAATTTGGTCGCTTCGGCCAGAAACGCCCAGAGGGTTTCCCGGGCTTTCTCCACGGACATGCCATGCAGGTCGAGGCTGCCTTCGAACGGAATCTGTCCGATCTTGAGCTTGCGCATCTGGCTTTCCTGAACACCGTCACGGGCCCACATCAACTCGTCTTCCGGGCCGACGTCGATCACGAACTGATCGGACAGACCATCAACGGTGGTGGCATCGGTGCGAACGGTCGCGGCTTGGCGCAGTTTGGCTATTTGCGCGCGGTCGGCCTTGGGTTTGCCGGTTTCGGCGCGATCGTGCTTGATCGGCTTGACGCCTTGGATCGCACTTTTGAACAGGGAAAAATCGTCGTCTTGCATGTCAGCCTCCGCGAAGGGCGGCCAGTTTACCCAAGTCGAGTCGCTATCCATAACAATTGAGGCCCGCCGAAACGCCGGGCCTTCGATTCAATCGTGTTTTTTCATCAGGTGCGGGGACATGTTTAGCTCGCGCGACTGGCGCGAACGACGCCGGCAGCGACGCCACAGCCATACACCGATATAAAGCACGAACAGGCCGACCGCCAGAATGATCGACGAGCCCAGCGGGCTGGCGTTCAACTCGCCCAGGGCCGGGGGACGGCCCAGCAGGCTGGCGGCACCGGCCATGGCCAGCAACACACCGCAGGTCGCCAGCAAGGCAGCAAAGGCTGCGCCGAATCGAAAACGCCAGTTGCGTTGGCCCTTGGGCCGCAAGCGGCGTGCATCAAAACCATCGGATAACTTCATTCCGACCTTCCTCAATGGGTATCGGCCCTTCGACCGGGAGTTGTCCGGGTTGTTCCTGAGGCTAAGTCAATTGCAGCAAATGAGAGGCTTTTGCGGATGAGCGGCGGTATTGACCGCTCATCGATGCCGATCAGATCAGATCGTGAGTGAGCGCGAGGGTGGCGAAGTTGTCCGCCATGATCGCCATTTCGGTCTGTTGAACGTGTTCGGCAGTCAGTACGCCACCCTTGTAGGGCAAATCGCGAGTCGCGCAAGCGTCTTCCACCAACGTGCAGCGAAAGCCCAGGTTCTTCGCTGCGCGCACGGTGGTACTGACACTGGAGTGACTCATGAATCCGCAAACGATCAGGTCCAGGGAGCCAAGGTGTTGCAAGCGTTCCAGCAATTCGGTGCCGTGAAACGCGCTCGGCAGCAGTTTGCCGATGATCGTTTCATCGCCCTGTGGCTCCAGGCCCGGGATGAACTCACCGCGTTCGCCCTGTGGATCGAACAGCCCACCGACGGTGCCGAGGTGACGCACATGCACGACCGGCCGGCCGGCCGAGCGGGCAGCGGCGACCAGTTGCTTGATGTTCGCGACGGCAGCATCCATGCCGCTCAGGGCCAGCGGGCCGCTGAGGTATTCTTTCTGGGCATCGATGATGACAAGGGTCGCATGACCCAGATTGGCTGCTGCGTAACCGCGGCCGCTGAGTTGAAACATCGTTTTTGGAACGGACATTCTGGGGCTCCTTGGAGTGGGGCTTTTGCGACATTGTCCTCTGGCTGAGCGGTTCTGTGAATCGCTACTATCGTAGACGCCGTCGTTGCTGGCGTGCAGCGTTGTCAAGATGCCGGTTTTGTTCAATAGCCAACAGTAAAAATGGATGTGTCCTACATCGGATCCGCTGTTTTCCTGCGTCGTCGTGGCGCGTTTTGGCTGTTAGAATCGCCAGTCGTTTTTTCTGGAGTCTGCCCCCGTGATCACTTCCCGCCTTCGTACCCTGCGTGACCATATCCGTTGGGCCGTCAGCCGCTTCCATGGGGAGGATCTGTTTTTCGGCCATGGGACCGACAACGCCTGGGACGAAGCCCGTCAACTGGTGTTGGGTGCCTTGCACTTGCCGTGGGAAATCGCCGACAGCTACCTCGACTGCAATCTGGAAGAAGACGAGCTGGTCAAGCTGCAGCGCATGCTCAAGCGTCGCATCGAAGACCGCATCCCGACCGCTTACTTGCTGGGCGAAGCGTGGTTCTGTGGCATGTCGTTCATTGTTGACGAGCGCGTGCTGATCCCGCGTTCACCGATTGGCGAGCTGATCGAAAAACGTTTCGAACCATGGTTGGGCGCCGAGCCTGCGCGGATTCTCGACCTGTGCACCGGTTCCGGTTGCATCGGTATCGCCTGCGCCTACGAGTTCCAGAACGCCGAAGTGGTGTTGGCGGACCTGTCGTTTGAAGCGCTGGAAGTGGCCAATCAGAACATCGAGCGCCACGGCGTTGATGAGCGGGTCTACACCGTTCAGGGTGATGGGTTTGATGGTTTGCCGGGTCAGCGTTTCGACCTGATCGTGTCGAACCCGCCGTACGTCGATGCCGAAGATTTCGCCGACATGCCGGACGAATATCAGCACGAACCTGAACTGGGCCTGGCCTGTGGTGAGGATGGTTTGAACCTGGTGCGCCGGATGCTCGCCGAAGCGGCGGATCATCTGACCGAGAAGGGCTTGTTGATTGTTGAAGTGGGCAACAGCCAGGTTCACGTCGAGGCGCTGTACCCGGAAGTCGACTTCGCCTGGCTCGATTTCGAGCGTGGCGGGCATGGCGTGTTTATGCTGACCGCGGAGCAGTGCCGCGATCATCAGGCGTTGTTCGCTTCCCGCGTCTGACTGAGCGAGCTCTTGTGGTGAGGGGATCTGTGGCGAGGGGATTTATCCCCGTCCGGCTGCGAAGCAGCCGTAAACTCTGAGAATGCGGTGCACCTGAAATACCGTATGCCCAGTAATCAGGTCCGCTTCGCGGCCCAACGGGGATAAATCCCCTCGCCACAAGATCCCTTGCTACAACCTTGCTTCAACAAGCCATCAGCGGTGCGTTGCAATCCAGATCAACAACCCCGCCTGAAACACCGCAAACGCTACCAGGCACGTAATGGTAAAGCGCAGCCCGGCGTCTTCACGCTTGTATTTGCTGACCTTCTCTTCGTGCTTCTTCAGCTTCACTTCCTGCTCGGCCAGATTCTGCTCGGCCTGTTGAAGCATCTGCGCGGCTTCGAGAATTTCCACCAGTTGCAGCTTTTCGCTGTTCCAGTCACCCAGCAGGTCTTCGACCTTTACTTCTTTGACGCTGCCTTTCAAGTGTTGGGCGTCGGCGTAGATCACCTCAAAACCATGCGCCTTGAGAAAGTGATCGCGGCGCAGACGGGTGTCTTCGTTCAACGCATCTTTATTATTCAGATCCGTGCCGTCGACGGTGTAGCCGGGCCAGCGCTTTTTCGCCCAGGTGATGCCTTGAGCAGCCATGAATCGGCCAATGCCACGGTTCATCGGTTCAATCTGCAAGCCGCTTTCCGGTTCGAAATGCACCCGTTTGGTGGTGTGATTGACCCACACGTCCAGATGATTCTGCTCTTTGCGCACGCGCTGGCCGGGCAGCTTGATGCTCATGCGCATCAGGCTGTGTTCCTTGCTGTTGCGGTCGGCGTAACCGAATTCGACAAAGCGCAACGGCCGCCCACCGGTATTGCGGTCGGTTTGCAGCGGCGCCAGACGGAGCATCTTGTGGTGCTCGACCTGGACGTCCGCCCACGGCAGCTCGACCGCTGGCGGTGCGTCTTTTTCAGCGGTCGTGTCGGGTGAAGTCTGGGTATCAGTCATAACGGCGAGATCCTGTCCAAGCTCTGCTCGTCGCCAGCCATAGCGCTGGCGACAAAGGCTTATCGGCCGTTTTTTTCAGGACTGGAGGGTAAACGCCTCTTAAACACCGCTTAACTGGCGCGAAGTCCGTCAATAAACCCGAGGATTCGTGCGCCAAGTTCGGCGGCCAGTGGCAATTGCGGATCCTTGTAAGAGGCCATTTGCCGTTTCACGTCATTGGGCACGATGCGCATGACGTGGTTCATGCCTTCGATCAGCGCCAGTTCGGCGTCCGGTTTTGCCTCCTTGAGCATCCGCGCATCACCGACTCCGACCTGGATATCGTTGCTGCCCTGGATGATCAGCGCCGGCATCTTCAATTTGCCGAACGCCGCCGCCGGGTCCTGGCGGAACAGCGAAATCAGATACGGCTGCACGCTCGGGCGGAAGATCACCTGCAACTGTGGTGGCACGTTGTCGTCGGTTTTGCCGGCCTTGAGGCTGTCGAGCAGTTCATTGCTGCGCAGCATCAGCGGCGGTGGCAGGCGATTGCTCAATTGCTGACGCAACACCTCATCGATCGGCCGGGCGCTGCCGGACATGGAGATCACCGCTGCGGCATTGACGCTCGGTGCCGCGAGGCTGGCAATCAAGGCGCCTTCGCTATGGCCCAGCAAAATCAGCTGGCCAAAACGCGGATCGGTTTTGAGCTTGCGGCCCCAGGCTTCGGCGTCCGCGACGTAAGCTTCAACCGACAGATTGCGCTCGTCCGGCGTCGCCGCGAGGCTCGCCGCCACGCCGCGCTTGTCGTAACGCACGCTGGCGATGTTGTGCTTAGCCAGCACCCACGCCAGGCGCTTGAGGTTGTCGTTGCGTCCGCCGTCGGGGTTGTTTCCGTCACGATCCGTAGGGCCGGAGCCAGAAATGATCAGGACAACCGGCACCGGTTTATCGGATTTTGGCAGCAGCAAAGAGCCGAAAAGCTCCCCGGTGCCGGTATCCAGTGTGATCGGGCGTTGCAGGACGGTGGCCTGGGCAAAGCCGGTAAACAGGGTAAGGCTCAAGACTAGAACTCGCAGCATCATCGCGCCATCATTCACAAAGATGCCGGTTGGACTCGCGGGCACCCATAAGGTTCGAGGATGAACTACTTGGGTAGCCTGCGTATACTGGCGCGCATTACGTATTCAGGTTCATTTCACGGAGCGTCCTGCATGTCCGGCAATACCTACGGCAAGCTGTTCACTGTCACCACCGCGGGCGAAAGCCATGGTCCGGCGTTGGTCGCCATTGTCGACGGCTGCCCGCCGGGGCTGGAGATTTCCCTTGAGGATTTGCAGCGCGACCTGGATCGCCGCAAACCCGGCACCAGCCGGCACACCACGCAGCGCCAGGAAGCCGATGAAGTCGAAATCCTCAGCGGCGTGTTCGAAGGTCGCACCACCGGCTGCGCCATCGGCCTGCTGATCCGCAACACCGACCAGAAGTCCAAGGACTACTCGGCGATCAAGGATCTGTTCCGTCCGGCCCACGCCGACTACACCTATCACCACAAATACGGCGAGCGCGATTACCGCGGTGGCGGTCGCAGCTCCGCCCGTGAAACCGCCATGCGCGTGGCGGCCGGTGCGATTGCCAAGAAATACCTGGCCACACAAGGCATCGTCATTCGCGGCTACATGAGCCAGCTCGGCCCGATCGAAATCCCGTTCAAGACCTGGGATTCGGTGGAAGAGAACGCGTTCTTCAGCCCTGACCCGGACAAGGTGCCGGAGCTGGAAGCCTATATGGACCAATTGCGCCGTGATCAGGATTCGGTTGGTGCGAAGATCACTGTCGTTGCCGAAGGCGTGATGCCGGGCCTGGGCGAGCCGATCTTCGACCGCCTCGACGCTGAACTGGCTCATGCGCTGATGAGCATCAACGCCGTCAAAGGCGTGGAAATCGGCGCCGGGTTTGCCAGCGTCGCCCAGCGCGGCACCGAACACCGCGACGAAATGACCCCGGAAGGTTTCCTCAGCAACAACGCCGGCGGCATTCTGGGCGGCATCTCGTCCGGTCAGCCGATCGTTGCGCATCTGGCGTTGAAGCCGACATCGAGCATCACCACGCCGGGCCGCTCCATAGACATTCATGGCAACCCGGCGGAAGTCATCACCAAGGGCCGTCACGACCCATGCGTCGGCATCCGCGCCACGCCGATCGCCGAAGCGATGATGGCCATTGTGCTGATGGATCACCTGTTGCGTCATCGCGGGCAGAATGCCGACGTGCGCGTGAGCACGCCGGTGCTGGGTCAGCTTTAATGGCTGACCTTAATGCCGCTGCGGTCTGACGCCGTGGCGGCGCTCCCGTACTGGCGGCTTTCCAGTTTCTATCTGTTCTATTTCGCCTTGCTCGGTTCGACAGCGCCGTTTCTGGCGCTGTACTTCGATCACCTGGGCTTTTCCAGCGCGCGCATCGGCGAGCTGGTGGCAATCCCGATGCTGATGCGCTGCGTGGCGCCGAATATCTGGGGCTGGCTTGGTGACTACACCGGCCGGCGCCTGGCGATCGTGCGCTTCGGCGCTGTCTGTACGCTGCTGACGTTCTCGCTGATTTTCGTCAGTAAGACTTACGCCTGGCTGGCGATGGTCATGGCCCTGCACGCGTTTTTCTGGCACGCGGTGTTGCCGCAGTTCGAGGTCATCACCCTCGCTCACTTGAACGGGCAGACGTCACGCTACAGTCAGATCCGCCTCTGGGGTTCCATCGGTTTCATCATCACCGTGGTCGCGCTCGGCCGGATGTTCGAATGGCTGAGCCTCGACATCTATCCGGTGGCGCTGGTGCTGATCATGGCCGGCATTGTCGTCAGCAGCCTGTGGGTGCCCAACGCGCAACCGGTTCAAGGCGAGCGAATTGCCGGGGACGGGTTTCTCAGGCAATTGCGCAATCCCGGTGTGTTGGCGTTTTACGGCTGCGTGGCGCTGATGCAGGTGAGTCACGGTCCTTATTACACCTTCTTGACGCTGCACCTTGAACGGCTCGGTTACAGCCGGGGCGTGATCGGCATGCTCTGGGCGGTCGGCGTGGTCGCCGAAGTCCTGATGTTCCTGGCCATGAGCAAGATTCTCGCGCGCTTCTCGGTGCGTCGGGTATTGCTGGTGAGCTTTCTGCTGGCGGCCGTGCGCTGGTTGCTGCTGGGTTCGTTGGCCGAATTCCTTTGGGTGCTGCTGTTTGCCCAAGTGCTGCACGCCGCAACGTTCGGCAGCTTTCACGCCGCTGCCATCCAGTTCGTGCAACGTAGCTTCGGTGCGCGTCAGCAAGGCCAGGGCCAGGCGCTCTATGCCGCGCTGGCCGGCACCGGCGGCGCGCTGGGCGCGTTGTATTCCGGCTACAGCTGGAACGCGCTCGGGGCCACGTTCACCTTTAGTATTGCCAGTCTCGCAGCCTTCGCCGCTGCCGTTATCATTGCCACACGTATGCAAGAGGACAGGCCATGAGCCTTACCCGTGAACACCTCGCCCAGGAAATCATCGACGCCGGGCGTTTTCTGTATGGCCGCGACTGGTCGCCGGCTACCAGCAGCAATTACTCGACCCGCCTGTCGCCGACTGAAGCGCTGCTGACCGTGTCCGGCAAGCACAAAGGCCAGTTGGGTCTTGATGATGTGCTGGCCACCGACCTGTCGGGCAACAGCCTGGAACCAGGCAAAAAACCGTCCGCCGAAACCCTGCTGCACACCCAGCTCTACAGCTGGCGCCCGGAAATCGGTGCGGTGCTACACACCCATTCGGTGAACGCCACGGTGCTGTCGCGCCTGACGCCTGAAGATTTCATCGAGTTCGAAGACTACGAACTGCAAAAAGCCTTCAGCGGCGTCTCGACCCACGAGTCCCGGGTGCGCGTGCCGATTTTCGACAACGATCAGGACATTGCGCGGCTCGCCGCCAAGGTGCAGCCTTGGCTGGAAGCCCACCCCGATTGCGTCGGTTACCTGATTCGCGGCCATGGCCTCTACACCTGGGGCGCGCGCATGAGCGACGCACTGCGGCAGATCGAGGCGTTTGAATTTTTGTTCGAGTGCGAGTTGAAGATGCGCTCGGTGTTAAACCGTCACGCATGAACCGCCAAGCCTGAACCGTTAAGGAGTTGCCCTGATGAGCAGCCTGTCCGTCTACCACGTCTCAAGCCCTGATATTCCGAACAAGGTGCTGACCCATTTCGAAGACATCGCCTCGACCCTGGCCGAACAGGGCGTACGTTTCGACCGCTGGCAAGCCACGGCGAAGATCCAGCCCGGCGCCAGCCAGGAAGAGGTGATTGCCGCGTATCAGGAACAGATCGACAAGCTGATGACCGAGCGCGGTTACGTCACCGTCGACGTCATCAGCTTGAACAGCGATCACCCGCAAAAAGCCGAGCTGCGCGCCAAGTTCCTCGACGAACACCGCCATGGTGAGGACGAAGTACGATTTTTCGTCGCTGGCCGTGGGCTGTTCACCCTGCACATCGACGATTACGTCTACGCCGTGCTGTGCGAGAAGAACGACCTGATCTCGGTGCCGGCCGGCACGCCGCACTGGTTCGACATGGGCGAGCATCCGCATTTCGTCGCGATCCGTCTGTTCAACAACCCTGAAGGTTGGGTGGCCAAGTTCACCGGCGAAGACATCGCCAGCCGTTTCCCGCGTCTTGAGGACTGAGCCGATGCCAATCAAAGCGATTCTCACCGACATCGAAGGCACCACCAGCGCGGTGAGTTTTGTGTTCGACGTGCTGTTCCCGTATGCCGCCAAACACCTGCCGGACTTTGTTCGCCAGCACGCCGAGCGCGCCGATGTGGCCGAGCAACTGGCCGCCGTGCGCCGCGGCAGCAACGAGCCGGACGCCGACGTTGAGCGGGTGATCGACATCCTGCTGGGCTGGATCGCCGAAGACCGCAAGGCCACGCCGTTGAAAGCGTTGCAAGGCATGGTCTGGGAACAGGGCTATCAGGCCGGGCAGTTGAAAGGCCATGTTTACCCGGACGCCGTTGAAGCGCTCAAACGCTGGCATCAGGACGGTTTCAAACTGTTTGTGTATTCCTCGGGCTCGATCCAGGCACAAAAGCTGATCTTTGGCTGCTCGGAGGCGGGGGACTTGTCGCCGCTGTTCAGCGGCTACTTCGACACCACGTCGGGGCCCAAGCGTGGCGCGCAGTCTTACGAGCGCATCACCCAGGCCATTGGCGTTGAGCCGTCGCAGATTCTGTTTCTGTCCGACATCGTCGAGGAACTGGACGCGGCGCGCATGGCCGGCATGGCTACTTGCGGGCTGGCCCGAGAGGGCGGAGAGCTGGCGGGGCATGTGACCGTCGACAGCTTTGCGCGGATTGATCCCTCCACTTTCTAAGCCACAACGCCCAAACCCTGTGGGAGCAGGCTCGCTCCTACAAGGGATTGTGTGAATCCAGAAACTAAACAGGCCGTGGAGCGAAAGCTCTCACGGCCTGTTTGTGTGCAGCGTATTTATTTACACAACCGCAAGGTTCACGCCGAGTGATACGTCGGCAGGGCAAACCGTTGCTGACTTTGCAGCATGGAGATCTGCGGCAGTTCGCTGGCCTGTTCGGCCAGATCGCGGCGAATTGCACTGATCACCCACGACAGCTGATCGCCGGCATGCAATTGCTGGTACGAAATCGAACGCTTGAACACTTTGCCTTCGGTGCTGCGCAGAGTCAGCAGAATGCCACCGTCAGGACGCGGCTGGGTATTCACTTCGAAGTTGGAGAACAGGGAGGTAAATTTTTCTTGGATCAGGCTCATGTCTATCAGCTCCGTTAGCACTTGATTGGCAAGCATGGAGAGGTAGTTGCAGTGATTGTGCCAGCACCTGATATTTTTAAAATCGTTATAAATCAATAAGTTATGTTTTTGGAGATTTTTTGCTTTCGTGCAAACTGCATGAATGGCCATCGTGCATCCTGCATTTTGCGTGGTCGCCCATGATTCGATGGAACCAATCAGCCGCACCGAGGTTCACGATCTCGAACGGCCGGGGCGCGGATACAAAACATTTCAAAAACCGCGTGTACAGCTCAAGAACCGCTGACGTATTTTCGGACTCATAGACCGCCACCCGACAATAAAAAGATCGAACGGGAGCAAGCATGAGCGACACGATTACCTGGGGCATGATGCTCCGCAAGCTGCCTTCCATTGCCAAAGCCATTCCCCGCGTGGTGAAGGGCATGAAGGTCGCCAACGTCAAGGACCCGACCCAACCGTGTGGCCTCGGCTGGACTTTCGAGCAAGCGACCTTGCGCAACCCCGACGGCCCGGCGTTGCTGCAGGGCGACGTGACGCTGAGTTATGCACAGGTCAACCAGTGGGCCAATCGCATTGCCCATCACCTGATTGCCCAAGGCATCCAAAAGGGCGACGTGGTGGCGGTTTTTCTCGAGAACCGTCCCGAACTGCTGGTGACGATATTGGCCGTGGCCAAGGTCGGTGCGATCAGCGCCTTGCTCAATACCTCGCAAACCCGCGACACTCTGGCCCACAGCCTGAATCTTGTGGCGCCGGCGGCGGTCATTGTCGGCGAAGAATTGGCCCCGGCTTTCAACGGAGTCCGCGAGCGGGTGTCGATTGAGCCGACGCGCACCTGGTTCGTCGCCGATCAAGACACCTTCTGTCGTCCCGGCAATGCGCCCGACGGTTTCATCAATCTGATGAGCGCCAGCGCCCAGGCGCCGAGTGAAAATCCGGCCAGCAGCCAGCAGGTTTTTTTCGACGATCCTTGTTTCTATATCTACACCTCGGGCACCACTGGGTTGCCCAAGGCGGGCGTGTTCAAACACGGTCGCTGGATGCGCAGCTCGGCGAGTTTCGGCCAGATCGCCCTGAACATGCAGCCGCAGGATGTCGTCTATTGCACGCTGCCGCTGTATCACGCCACCGGGCTCTGTGTGTGCTGGGGCTCGGCGATCAGCGGCGCATCCGGGTTTGCCATTCGCCGCAAGTTCAGCGCCAGCCAGTTCTGGAACGACGTACGCAAATACCAGGCGACGACACTCGGTTACGTCGGCGAATTATGCCGCTACCTGGTGGATCAACCGCCCAGCGCCGAAGACAACAAACACCCTGTCACCAAGATGATCGGCAATGGCCTGCGTCCCGGCGCCTGGCGCGAGTTCAAGACGCGTTTTGCCGTTGATCACATCTGTGAGCTGTACGCCGCCAGCGACGGCAATATCGGCTTCACCAATATCCTCAACTTCGACAACACCATCGGTTTTTCCCTGATGGCCTGGGAACTGGTGGCCTACGACCACGACAGCGGCCTGCCGATTCGGGATGGCAAAGGCTTCATGCGCAAAGTCGCCAAAGGCGAGCAGGGCCTGTTGCTGGCGAGAATCGACGACAAGGCGCCGCTGGACGGTTACACCGATCCACAGAAGACCGAAAAAGTCGTGCTCCACGACGTGTTCACCCAGGGCGACCGCTACTTCAATACCGGCGATCTGCTGCGCAACATTGGTTTTGGCCATGCGCAATTTGTGGATCGGTTGGGCGACACCTACCGCTGGAAGGGTGAAAACGTCTCGACCACCGAGGTCGAGAACATCCTGCTGCAACACCCGAACATTTCTGAGGCCGTGGCCTATGGCGTGGAAATCCAGAACACCAACGGACGTGCCGGCATGGCAGCAATCACCCCGGCGGAATCCCTGGCGACCCTGGACTTCAGCGAGTTGCTGGCCTTTGCCCGTCAGCAAATGCCTGCGTATGCGGTGCCGCTTTTCCTGCGGGTGAAAGTGAAAATGGAAACCACCGGCACCTTCAAATATCAGAAGACCCGGCTCAAGGATGAAGCCTTCGACCCCGGCAAAACCGGTGATGACCCGATCTACGCCTGGCTGCCTGGCACCCAGACGTACGTGCAGGTCACTCCGCAGTTGCTGGCGGATATTCACGGTGGCGCTTTTCGTTATTGAAAGCAGCGCTATTGAATGTGGCTATGGCGGCTCTCGAGAAAAAAGAAGTGACAGCCTCGGGGCTGCTCGGGAAACTGTCGGCTTTCCCGAATGACAGAAAGTGGAGTTTCCGATGTCAGACCAAAGCCGCCAGATGACCCCCGAAGAAGCCGCTGAATTTGCCGAACAGGTATTCAACAAAGCGCGTGAGGGCGATGCGGCCATGATGGCTGCGTTGCTGACCAAAGGCCTGCCGCCGAACCTGCGTAACCACAAGGGTGACACCTTGCTGATGCTCGCCGCCTACCACGGTCACGTGGAGACGGTAAAAGTGCTGCTGGAACACAAGGCAGACCCGGAAATCCGCAACGACAACGGCCAGAGCCCGATTGCCGGCGCCGCGTTCAAGGGCGACCTGGCGGTGGTCAAGGCGTTGGTTGAAGGTGGGGCGCAAGTGGAAGGTTCGTCCTTCGATGGCCGTACGGCACTGATGATGGCGGCGATGTTCAACCGCGTTGAAATCGTTGATTACCTGATCAGCAAAGGCGCCGATCCGAAAGCCAAGGATGCCAATGGCGTTACTGCGCTGGATGCTGCGAAAACTTTGGGCGCTGTCGATACCACTGCGCAACTGCAGAAACTGCTGGGCTGATAACGCACGGTCCCCTGTGCTGAGGGTGCTGTTGTGGCGAGGGGGCTTGCCCCCGTTCCAGTGCGCAGCACTGGCAAAATTTCGGAAACACTCGAGATTTTTGGGGCCGCTTCGCAGCCCAACGGGGGCAAGCCCCCTCGCCACAGGAAGCGCTCGCCACAGGTCCGCATTTCATACGGAATGCGCTATCCTTCGCGCCCTCAAAATTCACTCGCTACAGGATCCGACCCACATGAAAGCTGCACTCGTCGAACTCATCACTAAAATCAGCTCCGGGTGCATGAGCGATGACGAAATCCTGAAAGTCGCTGATGAAGCGACAGCGGCCTACGCCGATCCCGAGGCTTTTCTGACAGCCAACCCGGATATCAACTACGACGACACCTTCCCGATCCCACTGGGCGAGTGGGTGGTCGTCGGCAGCCTGCCGGAAACCGTGCTGTTCCAGGCCGACACCTACGTGGACTTGTTCGCCCAGATCGTCTCTTCGTTCGGCCCCGGTGTTGATTTCAATATCAAACCCAAGCAACTGGCCAAGACGGAAGCTCTGACCGCGCTTAACCGCATTCAAGTGCAGATGGGCAGCATGAACAAGGAAAACGGCGGTTACACGCTGATGAACTTCAGCCAGCTGCTCGACGACGAACTGCAGGTGGTGCTGGTCTTCGGCAACGACGTACCGCGGGTGCTGGAGTTGTGCGCCGAAGTGGGCATCACCGCCGCGCCGTCGCTCGAAGCGCTCAAAATCGCCGTCCACGTTTAAAAAGCGGAACCCTCGCAAGGCCCGGCTATCCTAAGAGTGCATACCACTCTTAGGGAGCGACACCATGGGTTCCACGTTCAATGGTCTGATTGGCCTGATCATTCTTGTCCTGGATATCTGGGCAATCATCAACGTGCTGAAAAGTGGCGCCGACACCGGGATGAAAATCGTCTGGGTGCTGCTGATCCTGCTGCTGCCGGTCCTGGGCCTGATCATCTGGGCCATCGCCGGGCCACGGGGCAATGTCCGGATCTGAACACGCCATCAAAGCCAACACATTTCCCCTGTGGGAGCCAGCCTGCTGGCGATGGCGGAGTGTCAGCCACAACTTGACTGACTGACACTCCGCTATCGCCAGCAGGCTGGCTCCCACAGGGGATTGTGTCGCGTCATCAAGTGACGTTCGACCTGTCATCTTCCGCAACGTAGAATGCGCGCCTTTCCCGGTCAATCGAGCCGCTCGATTGGCCATCATGGGCGGGTAACCGTCCGTTGCCACCGCATTCATCGGAGCACTTCCCATGAGCAACATCACTCCCAGCGACTACCTGGAAACCCTCTACGAAGGCTACGGCCAGCGTTTTCGCATGGAAAAACTGCTGCACGAAGTGCGCACCGAACACCAGCACCTGGTGATTTTCGAAAACCCGCGCATGGGCCGGGTCATGGCGCTGGACGGTGTGATCCAGACCACCGAAGCCGACGAATTCATCTACCACGAGATGCTCACCCACGTGCCGATCCTGGCGCACGGCACCGCCAAGCGCGTGCTCATCATCGGTGGCGGCGACGGCGGCATGCTGCGTGAAGTGGCCAAGCATCGCAGCGTCGAGCACATCACCATGGTCGAGATCGACGGCACCGTGGTCGAGATGTGCAAGGAATTCCTGCCGAACCACTCCAAGGGTGCGTTCGATGATCCACGCCTGAACCTGGTGATCGACGACGGCATGCGTTTCGTCGCCACCACCACCGAAAAATTCGATGTAATCATTTCCGACTCCACCGACCCGATCGGTCCGGGTGAAGTGCTGTTCTCGGAAAACTTCTACCAGGCCTGCCATCGCTGCCTGAACGAAGGCGGCATCCTGGTCACCCAGAACGGCACGCCGTTCATGCAGATCGAAGAAGTCAAAACCACCGCCGGTCGCCTGCGCAGCCTGTTCCCGGACTGGCACTTCTATCAGGCCGCCGTGCCAACCTACATCGGTGGCTCGATGACCTTCGCCTGGGGTGCGACCAACACCGCTTATCGCAAGTTGTCCCGTGAAACCTTGCAGCAGCGTTTCGCTGGCAGCGGCATCATCACCCGCTACTACAACCCGGAAATCCACATCGGCGCCTTCGCCTTGCCGCAATACGTGCTGCAGGCCGTGAACAAGCCAAGCAACGACTAAACTCAAGTTGTACGCACCCCCTGTAGGAGCTGGCTTGCTAGCGATTGGATCGACGCGGTGTGTCAGACAAACCGCAGCGTCTGCATCGCTAGCAAGCCAGCTCCTACAGGAACCGTGTTTTTCATGCTTGTGTGCGGCAATTCGTTTGAACGATCAGTCAGGCCAAAAGTCCAGATAGTTGTAAGCCCATTTGCGGGTTTGTTCGAGGAGGCACTGATGCAAAAGTGGAAAATCACTTTCGTGGATGATCACGGTGAAACAGTCGATGAAGTCTTTGAGTGTGACGAATGCCCGGATAACGAGAAGGCCGCCAAACTCCTCAAGGAACGTCTTTTTCCTGTCGCCGCCGAACTGGATCTGAATGATCTGGAAGGTCGGACCGATGACGCAAGCGTCAAAAACCTCAAGACCCAGAACAGCATACAAATCCTCGGCATCACGCCAATCTGAACAACACCTGTCTCATTCTTATCCAGGCCTTGGCAGCGCCTCTGTCTTGGGGCTACTCTGCAAGCGAGATCAGCGAACGGATCGCTAAGGTCTGGTCTTGTCAGCTACATGCTTGCTTCCCACCGGCAACGCTGTTGCCGCATCGCTCGCAACAATCGGTTGCGAGTGCCGGGAATACGGAAAGTCTATCCATCATGATTGAGGGGGACGTTTCATGAGCACAGCCTATCAAGAAGACATCAGCAGCAGCGTGCTGCGCCGCATGAAAGAAGGCGGTTTCGACTTTTCACGATTCCATCCCATCGAGTTCTACGCCATTTTCCCGGACGAGGAGCGGGCACGCAGGGCGGCAGGTCAGTACAAAGGTGAATCCTTGAATGCGCAGATAAGTGTGCGCGATGACGGCGCATGGGCACTCGAACTGAGCAAAGTCATGTACGCCACCTACGACGACATCGGCGACTTTGAGCAAGACTTCGAAGCGGTGGTCGAGCCTCTGGGCGGCATCATCGAAGGATGGGGCGTCAAGCAGGAGGTACGAGGGCTACTCGCATAAGCTTATGAACAGTGACAACGCTCAGCAACGGCTGACCTTCGGGTTGGCCGTTTTCGTTTGTGGCGATCGGAAAAGCCCGCTCGGCAAAACCCTGAAACAAGAATCCGACGCAAAAAAAACCGCCTGCGCAGGCGGCTAAAGGGAAGTTCGTTCAGGTTTTGCAGCGGATGCGCGGATTATCCGCAGCGACGGTCGGGCAGTGAAATCAACTCTGGCTATGCTGGTGATAGGCGACAACGTCGCCTTGCAATGAAGCGGGGGCGATCAGGGTGGGGCGTTTGCTGCACAGGATTGGTGCGGTGCGAACGGTGTGAATATCCAACTGGTTGATAACAAAGCGATTCTGCCGATGGCACGGGCCTTGCGAAGGCCTGACTGTCCGGGTGACAAGGAGTACGGCATGATCCGCACCTATTTTGATGAGATGTACGATGCCGGCGGCCAGGTCCGCCCGCATTACCGGGAGTTTGCCCGTTGGCTGGCCGATACGCCTGACGAACTATTGGCCCAACGGCGACGCGAGGCCGATCTGCTGTTTCATCGCGCCGGGATTACCTTCACGCTCTACGGGGACGAGCAGGGCACAGAGCGCCTGATTCCCTTCGACACCATCCCGCGCAGCATCCCCGCCAGTGAATGGCGGATCGTCGAGCGCGGCTGCATCCAGCGGGTCAAAGCGTTGAACATGTTTCTCGCCGACCTCTACCACGAGCAACGCATCATCAAGGCCGGCATCATCCCGGCCGAGCAAGTGCTGGCGAACGAGCAATACCAGTTGGCGATGCAAGGGCTCGATCTGCACCGCGACATCTATTCGCACATCTCCGGCGTCGATCTGGTGCGCGATGGCGACGGCACGTACTACGTGCTCGAAGACAACCTTCGTACACCGAGCGGCGTGAGCTACATGCTCGAAGACCGCAAGATGATGATGCGGCTGTTCCCCGAGCTGTTCTCGGCCCAGCGTATCGCGCCGATCGACCATTACCCGAACCTGCTGCTCGATACCCTGAAAAGCTCCAGCCCGATCGATAACCCGAGCGTGGTGGTCCTGACGCCGGGGCGCTTCAACAGCGCGTTTTTCGAGCATGCATTTTTAGCGCGAGAAATGGGCGTTGAACTGGTGGAAGGCGCG
Source organism: Pseudomonas sp. (assembly GCF_051660785.1). Classification (GTDB taxonomy): domain Bacteria; phylum Pseudomonadota; class Gammaproteobacteria; order Pseudomonadales; family Pseudomonadaceae; genus Aquipseudomonas. The sequence goes on along the minus strand of NZ_JBOFQE010000073.1, from coordinate 23,170 downwards.
GATCTGTTCGTGCGTGATGACAAGGTGTTCATGCGCACCACGGACGGGCCGAAAGCCGTCGACGTAATCTATCGTCGCCTCGACGATGCGTTCCTCGATCCGCTGGCGTTCAACCCGGATTCGATGCTTGGCGTTCCAGGGCTGCTGTCGTCTTACCGTTCCGGCAACGTCGTACTGGCGAATGCCATCGGTACCGGGGTGGCGGACGACAAGTCGGTGTATCCGTTTGTCACGGACATGATCCGTTTCTACCTCGATGAAGAACCGATCCTGAAGAACGTGCCAACGTTCCAGTGTCGCAATCCTTCCGAACTGTCCCACGTGCTGGCCAATCTTCCAGACCTGGTGGTCAAGGAAACCCAGGGCTCCGGCGGTTACGGAATGCTGGTGGGGCCAGCGGCGACGGCAGCGGAAATCGAGTCGTTCCGCGCGCGGATCAAGGCCAAGCCTCACGCGTATATCGCGCAACCGACATTGTCGCTGTCGACCTGTCCGACCTTTGTCGAAAACGGCATCGCGCCGCGCCATATCGACCTGCGTCCGTTTGTATTGTCTGGCCGCGAAACCCGGGTTGTGCCCGGCGGTTTGACCCGTGTCGCCCTGCGCGAAGGCTCCCTGGTGGTGAATTCATCCCAGGGCGGCGGCACAAAGGACACCTGGGTGGTCGAGGATTGAAGGAAGCTTGCCATGTTAAGTAGAACTGCCTCGGATTTGTATTGGATGTCGCGTTACCTGGAGCGGGCGGAAAACCTCGCACGGATGCTCGACATCAGTTATTCGCTGTCGCTGATGCCGCAGGATGGTCGCGGTGACGGTCTGCACGAACTGGCCATGCCGCTGCTGATCACCGGCACCCTGGACGATTACCTCGAGCGCCACGGTGATTTGCACGCCGAACGGCTGCTGCATTTCTTTGCCCTGGACGCGGCCAACCCGGCGAGCATCTACAGCTGCCTCGGCGCGGCGCGGGCCAGTGCGCATGCGGTGCGTGGGCGAATCACCGCCGACATGTGGGAAAACATCAACGCCACCTGGCTGGAAATTCGCGGGATTGCCGAACAGGGTTTGAGTCGCTACGGCATGAGCCGTTTCTGTGAGTGGATCAAGGAACGTTCCCACCTGTTCCGTGGCGCGTCCTACGGCACGATCATGCGCAACGATGCGTTCCGCTTCATCCGGCTGGGGACGTTTATCGAACGGGCCGACAACACCTTGCGCCTGCTCGACGCCCGTTACGAAATGGCCGGCGATCAGGCCGAAGCGGTCAGCGATGGCACGGCTCACGCCTACTACCAGTGGAGTGCGTTGCTGCGGGCGTTGTCGTCGTTCGAGGCCTACACCGAAATCTACCGCGACGCACCCGGCGCCCGGCATGTGGCCGAATTGCTGTTGCTGCGCGCCGATGTGCCGCGTTCACTGCGCGCCTGCACTGAAGAAATCGACCAGATCCTCGCTCAACTGCCGGGGGCCAATGGCCGTCCCGCGCAACGTCTGGCGGCGGAGATGGACGCGCGTCTGAGATACACCGGCATCACCGAAATTCTCGACGAAGGGCTGCACGCCTGGCTGACCGAATTCATCCCGCTGGTGCGCCAGTTGGGTAACGCCATTCACAGTTCCTACCTGGAGGCTGCATGAGACTTTCCATTAGCCACGAAACCACCTATCACTACGAAGATCAGGTGCGGGCGAGCATCCAGTACCTGCGACTGACACCCCACGACAGCGAGCGTCAGCACGTACTCAGCTGGCAACTCGACCTGCCGCGCCCGGTGCGCGCGCAACTCGATCCGTTCGGCAACATCCTGCACGTGCTGACCATGGATGAGCCGCACGAAGCGATCATCATTGGTGCCCGTGGCCAGGTGGACATCGATGAGCTGCGCGAAGCCGAGCATGAGAGCCAGTCGGCGTTGCCGTTCCTGCGCTTCACGCGCCTTACCGAAGCAGACGAGGCGTTGCGTGCGTTTGCCGAGAAGGAATGCAAAAAGCGCCGGGATCGTACGGCGCTGATCGACTTGATGCATGGCCTGAATTCGCACATGACCTACACGCCGGGTTCCACCGAAGTCGACACCAGCGCCGCCCAGGCCTTCGCCGGGCGTTCCGGCGTCTGCCAGGATCACGCCCATGCGTTTCTCGCCTGCGCTCGCAGCCTGGGCATTCCGTCGCGTTATGTGTCGGGGTATTTGTACAGCGAGAACAGCGAACACCTGGCCAGTCACGCCTGGGCTGAAGCCTGGCTGGATGACGCCTGGTACAGCTTCGATGTGACCAACGAACTGGCCCGGCCTGAACGGCATTTGAAATTGGCGGTGGGCCTGGATTACCTGGATGCCTGCCCGGTGCGAGGGATGCGTCGGGGAGGTGGGTGCGAGCAGATGCATGCGAAAGTGTTTGTGTCGCCGACGCCGATGCCTGCGCCGGTTATCTCTGTCCAACAACAATGACTGCAACACCCCATAACCCCTGTGGGAGCTAGCCTGCTAGCGATAGCGGAGTGTCAGCCACAACTTTACTGACTGACGCACCGCTATCGTGAGCAGGCTCGCTCCCACAGGGGAATAGTGTCAGGGCTTAACCTTGCGCCCAGCCATATGCTTCAAATACCCCACCAACATTTCCAGATCCCCATCCGGCAACACCGTGGCTGCAAACCCCGGCATCTTCGCCTGAGGCCATTGCCGCAAGCTCTGCGGATCGCGAATGTAGCGCTTCAGGAAATCCGCCCCGAAGTACTCGGTCGGGTTAAACGGAATATTCAAATCCGGCCCGAACTGCGCATCCCCGGCACCGTTGAGCCGATGACAGGCCAGGCAATTCTTCTGAAACAGCGCAAAGCCTTTATTCACCGGATCGTCCGGCTTCAATGCAGGATCGGGCAGCAGGGCAGGGAAGCGCTCTGCCACCGGTGCCAGGCGTTTGATACTCGCCACTTGAAACGGCCATTGCTCCGGACTGATGTTGCCGGCCTGCGGATCGGTCCAGACCAGATAAAACGGCCCGGCACCCGGTTTGCCTTCGGATAGCGCAGGCCACGGCTTGGCCGGGTCTTCAATCGCCAGCCACGCGCGCGCACCCTTGGCGTTCAGCAACGGCGCCGCCGACAGTTCTGCAGCAAACCCGTCCAGCGCCACGGCTTGCAGATGATCTTCAGGCTTGATGCCGGTCAACAATGCCGCCAACGGAACCGCGCGATAACTCATGTCCCGCTTGTAGGAAACGTCGTTGCTGATGGTGATGGTCTGGGCCTGAGGGTGCTTGAGCAATTCCTCGGTCTGCCAGGTGCGACTGCTCGCGCCCAGCTCGAGATTCAGCTGTGCGGCATACAAGGGCGTGCTGAGCAGCAAGGCCCCGAACAGAATGAGCGTTTTCAAATGATCGCCGTCCATGTCGTAGAAGTGCCGCAAAGGTTGGCACACCCACGCTGGCCCGGGTAGCGAGCCAGTCACATTTTTAAGAGGGCGATATAAAAACCTGGCGCCGTATTATTTGAAGTCCGACTAGCCGATCACCTTGGTCAGGTTCGGCAAAATCAACAACAGCGTAGTGGCGAAAAGAATGAGCCCGGCTTGACGTACTTTCGAATGCTTGAACATGGCTTGACCGCCTTTTTTGTTATTTCCTGATGCCTGCCTGCATATCTCCATGACGGCAGAGCGCTGAACTTCCTGTAAGACGAGTGCCTCGGCAAAACCCGACGACAACTTCGTACATGTTCACCTTAGAGCCCGCGTCACGCTTGGTTTAGATCCATTTCGTATGGTCCGCTCACTTAAAGCTCTTAAAAAGACATGAGGCCTATTGCCAGCTTCTTGGGCGCCCGTTTGCTAGACAGCTTGGTGACGTGAATCGGTTAATCCGCACCCGGACGACCGTCCGTCTGAGCGTGTCCGTCAACGCCAGTGAGCACTGCGGTCATTGAATCCATGGCGGCTCGGCCTAAGGTGGAAGCTCAGTATTTACTCACCGTCAGGTTCGAGGACGTCATGACCCAAGCTTTGATTTTCGACGCGTTACGCACGCCCCGTGGCAAAGGCAAGGCCGATGGCGCCCTGCACAGCGTCAAACCGGTGAATCTGGTGGCCGGGCTGCTTACGGCGTTGCAGCAGCGCACTTCGCTGGACACCAGTCAGGTCGATGACGTGGTGCTCGGCTGTGTCACGCCGATCGGCGATCAGGGTTCGGATATCGCCAAGACCGCGGCACAAGTCGCCGATTGGGACGTCAGCGTGTCGGGTGTGCAGATCAATCGCTTCTGCGCCTCGGGACTTGAAGCGGTGAACCTCGGCGCGATGAAAGTCCGCTCCGGCTTCGAAGACCTGGTGGTGGTCGGTGGCGTCGAGTCCATGTCCCGCGTGCCCATGGGTAGCGATGGTGGTCCTTGGGCGCTGGACCCGGAAACCAATCTGCACAGTCATTTCACCCCGCAAGGCGTCGGCGCCGACCTGATCGCCACGATTGAAGGCTTCAGCCGCCAGGACGTTGATGCCTATGCGCTGCATTCCCAGCAAAAAGCAGCGCGGGCCCGGGCCAACGGTTCGTTCAACAAGTCGCTGGTGCCGGTGCAGGATCAGAACGGCATCATCCTGCTCGATCACGATGAGTTCATCCGCGCCGAATCGACCCTGGAAGGCCTGGGCAAGCTCAAACCGAGCTTCGAGATGATGGGGCTGTTGGGTTTTGACGCCACCGCGTTGCGCGTTTACAGCCAGGTGGAGCGGATCAACCATGTGCACACCCCGGGCAACAGCTCCGGCATCGTCGATGGCGCTGCCCTGATGCTGATCGGCTCCGAGGCCAAAGGCCGGGCGCTGGGTCTGCAGCCCCGGGCGCGGATTGTCGCCACGGCGGTCACCAGCACCGATCCGACCATCATGCTCACCGGCCCGGCGCCGGCCACCCGCAAGGCACTTGCCAAAGCCGGGCTGCGGGTTGAAGACATCGACCTGTTCGAAGTCAACGAAGCCTTCGCTTCGGTGGTGCTGAAGTTCATCAAGGACATGGCTGTCGACCCGGACAAAGTCAACGTCAACGGCGGCTCCATCGCCATGGGCCATCCGCTGGGTGCCACCGGTTGCGCGATTCTCGGCACGCTGCTCGATGAACTGGAAACCCGGCGCCTGCGCTATGGCCTCGCGACCTTGTGTGTCGGCGGCGGCATGGGCATTGCCACCATCATCGAACGCCTCTGAGCCCCGACCTTAAGGAACAAGTGACATGACCGAAGCCATTCGTTACGAAAAAGGTCAGGACCAGATCGTCGTCCTGACCATCGACATGCCGGGCCAGAGCGCCAACACCATGAACGCGGTCTATCGCGAGGCGATGGCCGCCTGCGTTGCGCGACTGGTGGCCGAAAAGGACAGCATTGCCGGCGTGATCATCACCTCGGGCAAGAAAACCTTCTTTGCCGGCGGTGACCTCAATGAATTGATCAAGGTCGGCAAACCCGAAGCCAAGGCCTTTTACGACATGGTCCTGACGCTCAAGGGCCAGCTGCGCACCCTGGAAACCCTCGGCAAACCGGTGGTGGCCGCGATCAATGGCGCGGCGCTGGGCGGAGGCTGGGAGATCTGCCTCGCTTGCCATCACCGCGTGGCGCTGGACAATTCGTCCGTGCAACTCGGCCTGCCGGAAGTGACCCTCGGCCTGTTGCCGGGCGGCGGCGGGGTGGTGCGCATGGTGCGCATGCTGGGCATTGAAAAAGCCTTGCCGTACCTGCTCGAAGGCAAGAAAGTGCGGCCGCAACAGGCGTTGCAGGCGGGTTTGATCGATGAGCTGGCAGCGGATCACGAAGAGCTGCTGAGTAAGGCGCGCGCCTGGATTATTGCCCATCCGACGGCGGTACAGCGGTGGGATGTAAAGGGTTATCAGATTCCCGGCGGCACGCCGTCGAATCCGAAAGTCGCGCAAATGCTCGCCATCGCACCGTCAATCCTGCGCAGCAAAACCCAAGGTTGCATGCCCGCGCCGGAGAAGATTCTGTGCGCGGCGGTTGAAGGGGCTCAGGTGGATTTCGACACCGCGCACCTGATCGAAACTCGCTACTTCACGGAATTGACCACCGGCCAGATCTCGAAAAACCTGATCGGCACCTTCTGGTTTCAACTCAACGAGATCAATGCAGGCGGCTCGCGACCCAAAGAGTTTACACCTTACATCACGCAGAAAGTCGGCGTGCTCGGGGCGGGGATGATGGGCGCGGGCATTGCCCTTGTCAGTGCCTCGGCCGGCATCGAAGTGGTGCTCAAGGACATCAACCTCGCGGCAGCGGAGAAGGGCAAGGCTCACTCAGCAGCACTGCTGGACAAGAAGGTCGCGCGCGGCCAGATGCTCCCGGAACAGCGAGAGGCGATTCTGGCGCGGATCCACACCACCGAAAGCGATGCGGACCTGGCCGGTTGCGATCTGATCATTGAAGCGGTCTTCGAAGATCGCGAGCTGAAAGCCAAAGTCTCCTCTTCGGCGCAGAAAGTCGTCGGCCCCGCCGCAGTCATCGCCTCCAACACCTCGACCTTGCCGATCAGTGGCCTGGCCACTGCCGTGCCGGATCAAACCAAATTCATCGGCCTGCATTTCTTCAGTCCCGTGGAGAAAATGCCGCTGGTGGAAATCATCAAAGGCGCCAACACCAGCGACGAAACCCTGGCGCGCGGCTTCGATTTCGTCCTGCAAATCAAGAAAACGCCGATTGTGGTCAACGACAGCCGTGGCTTCTTCACCTCGCGGGTGTTCGGCACCTTCACCAACGAAGGCATCGCCATGCTCGGCGAAGGCGTGAGCGCGCCGATGATCGAGACGGAAGCGCGTAAGGCGGGCATGCCGATCGGGCCCCTGGCGATCTCCGACGAAGTTTCCCTCAGCCTGATGAGCCATATCCGCCAGCAAACCGCCAAAGACCTGCAAGAAGAAGGGAAACCGCTGATTGAGCACCCGGCGTTCGCCGTGATTGACTTGCTGCTCAATGAATACAAACGGCCCGGTAAAGCCGCAGGAGGCGGCTTCTACGAGTACCCCGCCGGTGGCCAGAAACATTTGTGGCCGGAGCTGAAAAGCCGTTTCGAGAAAGCCGACGGGCAGATTTCGCCTAAGGATGTGCGCGATCGCCTGCTGTTCGTGCAAGCCATCGAAACCGTGCGTTGCGTGGAGGAGGGCGTGCTGACCTCGACGGCGGACGCCAACATTGGCTCAGTCTTCGGTATCGGCTTCGCGGCCTGGACCGGCGGGGCGCTGCAATTCATCAACCAGTACGGCGTGAAAGACTTCGTTGCCCGCGCGCAATACCTGGCCCAGCAATATGGCGAGCGTTTTGCGCCACCGGCGTTATTGCTGGAGAAAGCGGCCAAAGGGGAGGCGTTCTAAGGGACGTATGACGCCTTCCGGGGCTTGCCTTGTCACGGTGTTTCGAGGCAGGCTCTGGGGTGTGCATTATTCCCATCACGTGTCAGGTATTTTTTATGTCGTTACGCATCTGCATTCTGGAAACCGACATCCTGCGTCCAGAGCTGATCGATCAGTATCAGGGTTACGGGCAGATGTTCCAGCATCTGTTTTCGCAGCAACCCATCGCTGCCGAGTTCACCGTGTACAACGTGATGCAGGGCGAGTACCCGAGTGATGGCCTGACCTTCGACGCTTACCTCGTCACCGGCAGCAAGGCCGATTCCTTCGGCACCGACCCATGGATTGAAACCCTTAGAACTTACCTGCTTGACCGCTACAAGCGTGGCGACAAACTGCTGGGCGTGTGCTTCGGCCACCAGCTGCTGGCGCTGCTGTTGGGCGGCAAGAGCGAACGTGCGACCCAAGGCTGGGGCGTCGGCACCCACAGCTACAAAATGGCAGCCAAGGCGCCGTGGATGAGTCCGGTGCGTGAAGAGCTGACGCTGTTGATCAGCCACCAGGACCAGGTGACGTCGCTACCGGAAAACGCCACAGTCATCGCCTCGAGCGATTTCTGCCCGTTCGCCGCTTACCACATCAACGATCAGGTGTTGTGCTTCCAGGGACATCCGGAATTCATTCACGATTACTCGCGCGCTCTGCTGGAGATTCGTCAGCAAGCGTTGGGCGAGCAGGTGTACACGAAAGGCGTGGCGAGCCTTGAGCAAGAGCACCACGGTGCGACCGTTGCAGAGTGGATGATGCGGTTTGTGGCGCACAAGCCAGAGGCTAAATCGGTCTAAAACGTTGCAGTGAATGGGAGCTTGCTCCCGCCGGACTGCGAAGCAGGCCCGTTTTGGGGCAACTTTGTTACCCAGCGGGAGCAAGCTCCCTCGCCACAAAAGCGTATTAAAGCCACCCCGACTTCTTGAAACTCGCCCACAAACTCACACATCCCACCGCAATAAACCCCAACACCCCGAAATACCCGTAATGCCAGGTCAACTCCGGCATGTTCTGGAAATTCATCCCGTAAATCCCCGCCACTGCTGTCGGGAACGCCAGAATCGCTGCCCACGCCGCAAACTTGCGCTGCACCACGCTCTGCCGTGATGCCTCCAGCAGCACCCCGACCTCAATGGTCTGGCTGGCAATATCGGCCAGCGTCGTCAGGTCTTCCATCTGCCGTGTTACGTGAATCTGCACATCGCGAAAATACGGGCGCATGTTCTTGTCGATAAACGGGAAACTCAGCTTCTGCAGCTCCTCACCAATCTCAACCATCGGCGCCGCATAACGGCGCAGGCGCAACACGTCCCGGCGCAGGCCATGCAGCTTCTGGATGTCGTGTTCATTCAGCGCGCTGCACAGCACATTGCGCTCCAGCTCATCGATCTCCGCATGGATCGCTTCGCCCACCGGCTGGTAGTTTTCAATCACAAAATCGAGGATGGCATAGAGTACGAAATCTTCTCCGTGCTCCAGCAGGATCGGACGCGCCTCGCAACGCTGGCGGACCAGGGCGTAGGACGCCGAGTGACCATTGCGTGCGGTAATGATGTAACCGTTGCCGGCAAAGATATGAGTCTCGATGAACTCCAGTTTGCCGTCATTCCGGATCGGTGAGTACGTGACGATAAACAAGGCGTCGCCAAAGGTTTCAAGCTTCGGTCGGCTGTGCTTTTCCAGGGCGTCTTCGATGGCCAGTTCGTGCAGGTTGAACTGGCGTTGCAGGTTGGTCAGCTCCAGGGCGTTTGGCTCTTCGAGGCCGATCCAGACAAAGTGGCCAGGCTTTGCAGCCCAGGCAGCGCCTTCATCGAGAGTAATATTGGTGACTTTTTTACCGGCGCTATAAACCGCAGCAGCGACAACTCTACCCATGATTCAGGTTCACTTCTTGTTTGCAGGTGGCAGTGGCAGGCAGTGTTCACTTTAGCCTTGTCTGCTGCTTGAGAGTCACTGAAATCTGTAGAGTTCGTGGGCAAAATAAAACCCGCACGAGGCGGGTTTCTTTTTTACGCGGCTTGCAGTTGCCGGTCCATCGACTCAATGCATTCGCGCATCTGCTCGCGGCACTGGGCGATCAGCAGGGGCATGTCGTCCAGGCTCAATCCCACCGTAGGAATCGCCGGCAGCGAGCGAATCAGAATTTTCCCACTGCGCCAGCGGTTCAATCGCATGTGTTTAACGTAACTGCTGACACACACCGGCACGATCGGCACACCCGCGGCGATCGCCATCTGGAACGCGCCTTTCTTGAACGGCAGCAATTCTTCTCCGAGGTTGCGTGTGCCTTCGGGGAAGACCCAGATCGACGTGTCTTCATGCTGCAAGGTGTGCGTGGTGGTCAGCATCGACTGGCGCGCCTTGTGCGCATTGCCGCGATCGATCAACACATTGCCTGCCAGCCAGAACAACTGCCCGAACAGCGGCACCCACTTCAGGCTCTTTTTGCCAATGCACACGGTACGGCGGGGCACCACGTTGCCGAATACAAACAGATCGTAGTTGGACTGATGGTTGGCGATGATCACGCAGCTCTCGGGCTTATCCATCAACGGCCCGACATCGGCCTTCACCCGTAAACGCAAAATACACATCGCCGGCCACGCATACAGACGCGCGCATAAACGGCTGTTGTCCGGGTTGAACGGGCGACACAGGCCAAGAATCACCCCCAGCACGCCGGCCAGGATAAAGTGCAGGCTCATCAATAACATACGAAACACAAACAGCATTTACAGGCCCCACCGGGACAAAAGGTGGCGCAGTGTACGGTTGTGCACTGTTTTCGGCAATTGCCGCTATAGAGGGAGGAGTTAGGCGATGTTTGTGCGCATGTTTCCGACTTGTGGGTCAGACGCGTACTAGAGCGGTTGTGAGATTTTCAACAGCGCTCGTATGAAAAAGCCCGACACGACGGTCGGGCTTTTCTGTACAGCGTGTCTGGGTTTAACCCATGTGTTCCTGATCCAGGATGATCGCGTTGTCCAGCGTATCGAGCAGCGCCTTGCGCACTTTCAGCTTGGTGTTCTTGTGCGCGGTCATGTTGATCTTCTTCAACTGACGCGCCGCCGCCAGTGCCGCACCTTGCAGCTCTTCGGCCGACACCACGACGTCGAGGAAACCGGCATCCACCGCGCTCTGCGGATTAAACATCTCGCCGTTGATGACGGAGCGGTGGAACGCCGACTTGCGCAGGCGATCACGTGCGATCTCGATTCCGGCGTGGTGCATGGTCATGCCGATCTGCACTTCGTTCAGGCCAATGCTGAACGGGCCGTCGACACCAATGCGGTAATCCGCCGACAACAACAGGAAAGCGCCCTTGGCCACCGCATGCCCAGGGCACGCCACGATCACCGGGAACGGATGCGACAACAGACGACGGGCCAGCGTCGAACCGGCAGTCACCAGTGCGACCGCTTCTTTAGGGCCGGATGTCATCACCTTCAAGTCATAACCGCCGGACAGAATCCCCGGCGTGCCGGTAATGATCACCACCGCACGATCAGTCACCGCCTGATCCAGCGCAGCATTAAACGCAGCAATCACGTCCGGCGAGATGGCATTGACCTTGCCATTGCTCAAGGTCAGGGTCGCGATACCGTCTTCGAGATGGTAGGAAATCAACTCACTCATGACGCTATTCCTTGTATGAAAGTTGGGCAGACGTTACCCACCGCAGCAGGTCAGGTAAAGCGCCGTGACTGACCCGCCAGTCACCGTTTCCCCGCCGGGCAAGCGTAGCCCGCCACTCCTGCCGTGCATTCCCCTCCTTATAGAAGGGGGCGCGAAGCCGGAGATTGGCAGGATTGCCATGGCCCTGAACCGACAGGAACGACTAAAACGCTAAGCGCATGAAAATTCTGCAAAAAAAGTTTGCCATCAGAAAAGCTTTCGACTACATTAGCGCGCCTCGACAGACAGAACATGTTTGACGAGATACGGTGAAGTGTCCGAGTGGCTTAAGGAGCACGCCTGGAAAGTGTGTATACAAGAAATTGTATCGAGAGTTCGAATCTCTCCTTCACCGCCAAATTCGATGTAACCAGAACCCCTGATTTCGAGAGAAATCAGGGGTTTTGTGGTTTCTGGGGAGTAATTTGGAAAGGGGTTGGCAACTTTTGGCTGAACGTGTGATGACGCTGGGTCACTATCCAATGACTAGGCTCCTACGTGAGACTCTTTGCCCTCAGGGATCAGACGTACCTCTACACGCCGGCCTAATGCACGGGCAGCACTCGCCAACGTGGCTAAGGTCATTCCAGAGTCGTTTTGGTCCAGAGCCCGATCCACTGCGGTGCGGCTGGTATGCATCCGTTCAGCAAGCGTTTTTTTGCTGACACGCTGCAACTTCATAGCTTCAGCAATTTGCCAGGAAATAACGCGTTTGAGAGCTGCGGCAGAAACCTCTTCGGCAAGACCTTGTTCGGCGAGAAAGTCATCAAAGTCAGACCCTATATGCTTGTTCATTTTTTGCCCCCTCATAGTTTTGCTTTGCGCTGTTTGGCAGTTGCCAAGTCTGGTGCAGGTGTTTTCTGACTTTTTTTGATGAATGCATGCAGCAACACCATGTCAGATCCGGTAACCGTGAAAATAACGCGGGCTATGGTGTCGCCAAGGTCGACCCGGACTTCCCAAAGGCCAACTTCAAGCTTCCGGACAACCGGCATGTCGAGAGGCCATCCCAGCTGAACAGTTTTGATCTCTGTCCCGACCATTCGCCTATGGTCGCGAGGGAGATCGGCTAACCATTCCCGCACAGGTTCATTTCCAGCATCTGTACGAAAGAAACGGGCATTGAGCACTGGTGCTGCTTCAGTCATGAGTGAAATGTACCTAAATAGGTGCATGACGCAAATTTCCGCTGAGGAGTCTGATCAGCGGACAGATGTTGCGATCAGCAGAAGAGTTTTCAGAAGACGATACAGATCTATTTTTTGGCAGCGGATGCCAGGGATTCGGGTATCTGAGTTTCTACGTTGGGTCTGAAGTTGTACCAGGTGAATCAGCGGAGGCGTTTCTGAAAATGATGTAGGACGCATGACAGCGGTGTGGGAATGTCTGTGACATTGCTGGTGTCGGATGCGTTGTCTGAGCTTCTCTCCATGTAGTCTTGAGCAAATATTGATTAAGAAGGAATCCCCATGATCACCACCACAACCCACGCCATCGAAGGCCGCCAGATCACCGCTTACCTGGACATCGTCAGCGCCGAGTCGGTGCAAGGCGTTAACGTTATTCGCGACCTGTTCGCTGGCATGCGGGATTTTTTCGGTGGGCGTTCTCAGACGCTGGAGCGGGCGTTGAAGGAGGCGCGGATTCAGGCGACCGAGGAGATCAAGGAGCGGGCGCGGGCGCTTCAGGCAGATGCGGTGGTTGGGCTCGACTTTGAGATCAGCATGCCGGCCGGCAAGGGCGGGATGGTGGTGGTGGTGTTTGTGACCGGGACGGCGGTAAAGCTGCGGTGAGTGAGGCTGTGAGTCTGTTTAATTGCCTGTTGATTTCGTAGGACGCTGCGTGGGCCATTCGTCGGGCATGCGGGAATCTGAATTACAAGTCCGGTAATGACCGGCTAGTCTCAAAAGCCTTGGTGGTCGATATTTTTCAGGCAATAGGGCTTGCCGGTATCGATCCCGCTTTGAGAGGGGAAGGGCTATGGCTGATCCGTATATCGAAGACGACGGGGCAGAGTTTCCAATCAACAATTGCGTGCAGTGCGGTCAGACGGAATACGTGGCGGGCTTCGGTGAAGATCCGCTTGAGACCAGCAAGGTAAAATCCAAAGCGACCAAAGTGTTCAAATCGAAATTCAGGCCCAAAGTGGTGCCGCCCACGAAGTAATGATCATCCCGGACAAACCCCGCCAATGAGTGGGGTTTTTTGTTTTTGGCGTCTCGACACCTCCGGAAATGGCCCACAGACCAACGTAAATTTTTCTGTTGATGTTTTTTCACAAACTTTTCACACCCGCCTACGTAGTCTCAGCTCATCCGTTAGAAAGCAGTACCTGGCCCGTTCCCCAGCGGGCTTTTTTTTGCCTGCAATAAAACCTTTTCCATAAAAGCTGTCCAACCGTCGCCAATTGCGAGAAGGGGGGCGATTTTGTGTGGACGTTTCCTTCTCGAAAGCATTCAATCCCCGACTTTTCGGCTTTCCCTATTTTTTGAGGTTTTTCGTCATGCGTTTAACACTGCCTGCTCTGGTTCTGGGACTTCTGGTGGCTCAAGGTGCGATGGCTGCCGGTGATGGCACTGCTGCAATCGGTGGTGGTCTGGGTGGTGCGTTGGGCAACGTGGTCGGCCAGAGCATGGGCGGCAGCACCGGCGCAGCGATCGGCGCAGGTGTTGCGGGCGCAGCTGGCAGCGCGGTAGCTGCGCGCAAAGGCAGCCGCACCAAAGCGGCCATTGGCGGCGGTGTCGGCGCGGCCGGTGGTTCGGTGATCGGCAACAGCCTTGGCGGCAAGACCGGTTCGACCATCGGCGCGGGCTTGGGCGGCGCATTGGGCGGTGGCGTGGGCAGCAATCTGGCCAAAGGTCACAAGCGTCACTGATCCTGATCGAACGGATCGAAAAGCCCGGCTACTTGCCGGGCTTTTCGTATCTGGATGTTTCTTTTTCACTGACTTCGAATTTACAGCTGTCCAACCTTCATCGCTGGCCGGATTCAGTGAGTGCAGGTGCTAGACTCACGCCCATCCGCAAGGCGTACTTTCACCCCCGATGCGGAATTTGAGGTTCATATCATGCGTTTGACATTGTCCACGTTGGTTCTGGGACTTTTGGTCGCTCAAGGTGCAATGGCTGCCGGTGACGGCACTGCGGCAGTTGGCGGTGGTATTGGCGGAGCACTGGGTAACGTTGTGGGCCAGCAAATGGGTGGCAGCACGGGCGCAGCGATTGGCGCTGGTGTGGGCGGCGCAGCCGGTAGCGCAGTCGGTGCTCCCAAGGGCAGCCGAACAGCAGCGGCCGTTGGCGGCGGGTTAGGCTCGGCGGGCGGCTCGGTAATCGGTAACAGCCTTGGCGGTTCTACCGGTTCGACCATTGGTGCAGGCTTGGGCGGGGCGGCAGGTGGTGCGGTAGGTAACAACCTCGGCACCGACAGCGGCAGTTCCCATTCCGGTGGCGGTCACAAGCACAAGCACAAAAACAAGCACAAGAATAAGCATCACTGATTCGACGTCAGAGTTGTCAGAAACCCGGCCCAGGCCGGGTTTTTCGTATCTGTCTGCAGGACTCCGGAACGTTTGGTCGCAGGCCGCCTCGAACGTCATACACCCCAAACGTTGTGAGGATGCCATGACACCTGAAACCGAAGGCAAGGAAGAAAAGGGCCCCAGCGGTCTTCCGTTCATCAATGACCCTGGCAATGAAGATCCGGGCTCCTTGATGGATGACGCAACGGTGCCGCTCAACGATTCCGATGATGCCGGAGATGTGGGCAACCTCGAGTATGAAGAAGAGGAAGAAGACGAAGATTGACCTGCGCAGTAGCGCATTCGACCGATCGTCTCTCTGACCGAACCCAAGCATGCTGCAACCCTCGAAATTTCAGGGCCTGCCTTTCAGGCCCTTCGAGAGGTGCTGAATGAACGCTGATCCGAAAGACGACGATGTCGACGATACCCCCGAATATCCGCTGCCTTCACCCACCGACCCCTTGAGTCGCGATCAACGTCCGCCTGATGACGACACTGCGGTTGAGCAAGTGCCGACTGATGATGTGAAGCGTGGCGATGTCGAGGCTACTCCCGAAGATCCGGACATTGCCGGAAACGATGCGTCTGGTGAACCGAGCTGAAATTCCATTCGTCGATTGAGCGGCACCTTTAAAAAGCCAGCGCTGCCAGAAATCAGGTACGTACCTTTTTAAAGGAGATGCACCATGATCAGGTCAACATTGATGGTCCTGATGGTGAGCGGCGTGTTGTCGGCCAGTTCAGTGACGGCGCTTGCTCAATCTTCCGGCGATGACGCACCGGTTGATAAGGGCGGGATGCCGCCCTCCACTGAAATGAATGCGGGTTCTGGAGATGGAAAGGCACTGCCGCCTGGCTCCATTGGTGGTGGGAATGCCGGCGATGCGAGCGGGAGTAGCACCAGCCCGGGGGCGGGAAGCGGGTCGATGAGCGGTGGAAGTTCGATTGGGAGCGGTTCTGGAGGTGGATCTGGAGGATCCGGTAGTTCTGGTGGTTCTGGAATGAGTGGTGGTGGGAGCGGTGGGAGTTCGGGGAGTGCGGGGAGAGGGACGGGAGGTGCTGGTGGGGGGACTGGTGGTTAGGGAGGTTGAGTGTACGACCCCTAGCACCCCATGCTAGGGGTCGAATTGACTAGTACACAGAGCTGCCTGCTTCTTATTTAAAACCCGCCAGTACTTAAAAAATACAGTTGGCCGGGTGAATCTGACATTTTTTCAAACTTGCCTAGTTGTAAATATTCTCTGAACTCGGCTTCAAGTACTTTGCTATCGGTATACTTTTTGTACTTCGTCGGCAACTCACAAGCGAAAATGTAGAGTCTCCAAACATCAAATCCATCTGTTCTGCCGTCTGGACCGTAATCAAAGTCTATACATGTATCAGGAAAATAAACGGCGCAGCCTACGCCGTGTAATTCATATGTTATGTCGCCTATGATTGTTCCGCATCGCTCGATTTCATTTGTGCGCCACTGCCTCAGAATGCATCGATTGCTAAATTTTTCTTCTAGCAAAGCAGTGGCTTTATCCACCATCGATAGGAAGTCAAATATCAGTTGCTCAAGACTCTGGTTCCTGTAACTCATCGTCTTCGGTGCTCCAGTCTGTCATGTCCTACATTACTTGCGGATTCTAGAGCTTCTTCAATGCTGTTCAAATTTCCTTTCTGACCAGCTATGTTTTTCACAGATTAAATAAATCTGTCCCTTTAACCCGTTATGAGGTTTGCGATTTTGCTAATAAGGATTTAAGTTCGAGCTCAACTTTCTTATGTGGTGTCGAATTTATGACTTCAAGTATGGCTGACGCAAATTTACTTTCTATCGCGACCTCGGCCCAGTCCAGTTCGTAAATTGCGATTGTGCGGGCATCAATATAAGGAGAGCTCATGAGGACAAGCTTCATTATTTCAATTGCTTCAGGTGAGCGGTTTTCTCCTAACGAAACGATGCAACGTTGTTGCCAGTATTCATCTTTGCCTAACACTGTTGATGAAAGCTTCACCCCATCTTCAGCTGCAAAATCACACAACACCACTTTGACGACAAGCTCGCTGGAATAGGCAGTCCAGTCGGAGTTTTCTGAATCACCAATCCACCTCTCAAGCTTCTGAAAAGTCTCGCTCTCGTCTTCTGACTTCACGGATATCTCCAGCTGAATAAATGTGGCAGAGCAAATGCCGGTCGATTTAATGATTTAAAAAGAAGCACTGGGAGTGGAGCGCAAGACGCCGGCAGAGAGGATACCTAAAAGAAGCGAACCTCCTGATCCCATTAGCGCCGGATTCCGGTGGAACATAGCGTTTTTCCCCTTCTGTTCTTTAAGCTGATATTCGAGGATTAGTGCGTCAGTAACATGCTGAGTCTGGATCATTTAAATAAACAGAAGGATCGCAAAGCCTAGGGAAAACAGATTTGAACTCGATGCTGGAGTTTTTTGAAACTGCACGTATGTAAAATATGTTATCTTGCTTTTCAATGGTCATGTTTAAGGTTTCTCTTGTTGGTATATTTTTTACTATAAGATCACTTATGTCGCTGCAGCTAATGCCTATTCGACAGGAGTTGTATTTTGCGGTTTGCCATTTTTTTGGTGGGCTGTCAGGTAGTTCGCTGATGTCGAAGCCAAGGGTCACGCTGGGACGATTATTATCAATGCGCATTGAAAAAAGCGTGATTTTTCCTATCTCAACAGGATGGCTGAATACCATGTTGAAAAATTCACTTCCATCTAGATCGTTCCAGTATTTCATGTGTCATCTCTTAAAAGGATAGTGCTCTTTAGTGTTTTTAACTTTGCCCGTTCTAGGGTTGTCAGCAGGCCGAATGTTAAAATGTGGGCCCTGATCCCCTCTTTGGCTCTCGCCCCCAAATGTATGGCCTGCGGAATGGTCTTGAAGAATAATTATAGATTTATCCGTTTTTGTGTATCGGTATTCTCTAGTTCTGATGGGTCTTCCATATGAATTTAATATACTCTTCCCGTTGATATCGCTCATGTTTATGTATGTGAATTGTCGTGTTTTTCCACTGTCCTCATCAATCTGCATGTCAGGTTGCTGAGTCAAGGGAACGCCAGCATCAGCTTTTGCTCTTCTGAACGCTCCGTGCCGTGAAACCTGCGGAAGCTCCGGCTCGCCTGGGTTGATGCAAGCATCGGAAGGTTCGCTTTTCGGGGGGCAATTGGAACTCAACCCCAATGGGTCAACCCATCCCGTCGGATTCGGAGTGTACTGATACCCGTTAATCCCACCCGCCAACCCACTCGGATCCGGCGTCAGATACCGTCCCAGATCCGGGTTGTAATACCGGTGCCGGTTGTAATGCAGCCCGGTCTCCGCATCGAAGTACTGCCCCTGAAACCTCAACGGCTGGTCCAGCACCTGATGTGTGTCGCGGTTGAGTCGGGTCAGGCGGCCATACGCCGTGTACTGGGCGGCCCAGATGATGTCGCCGCTGTAGTCGGTGAGTTCTTGTGGTGTTCCGAGGTGGTCGAGTTGGTAGTAGAACGGGCAGGCCTGATGCGGACCTCTGCCGTCGAGCATGGCCAGTGGGCTAAACGTTCCGGGCTCGTAGACGTAGCTGCGGTGATGGTCCTGGCTGTGTTCGGCGACGAGGTGGTCGCCTTGCCAGAAGAATTCGGTGGTTCTTCCGTCGACGGTTTTGCTGATGCGGCGGCCGAAGGCGTCGTAGCGGTAGCTGGCGGAGTTGCCGTTCGGGAGAGTGACGCCGATTAAACGGTGCTGGCTGTCGTAGCGGTATTCAGTGACAAGTTTTTGTGCAGTACCGCGTCGTTCGCGGATCAGGTTGCCGAAGGCGTCGTAGTCAAAATGGCGATCGCCCTGCATCTGCAGGCGATTGCCTTTTAGGCTGGTCGGGCCGGGCCGGTCTTGCATCAAAAGGTTGCCGGCCGGGTCATGGGCAAAGCTTTCGGGCTGCTGGTCGCGGGAGTGGCGGACGCGGATCAGGCGGTCGAGCGGATCGTATTGATAGCTGCGTTGGCCGTGGCGGGTGTCGGCTATGTTGTCGAGATTGCCGTTGGCGCTGTAGGCATAGTCGCGGCGATACAGCGGATGCTGCGGTTGGCGGATAGCGTGTGCTTTCAAACGACCCTGTTCGTCGTAGTCGTACTGGCTCGACAACATGCCTTGCTGACGCTGCAGTTCGCGGCCTGCTTTAAAGGTATGGCTTGTAAGACGCGTGCCGTTCAGGTCGATGGCTGTCAGCACACCGCCCTTGGCGTGGTGAAAGTCGAGTTTGCTGTTGTCCGGCAGACGCAGGCGGTTGAGCTTGCCGCAGGCGTCGTAGGCATAGCGCAGCGTGCCCCAACCCTGATGCTCGATGATCAGGCGATTGTGCTTGTCGTATCCGAACTCCAACGGATGGTCATGGCCGTCATCGACGCTGGCCAAACGACCGAGGCTGTCATAGCGATACTCGACATTGACGCCATCGGGCAGGTTTTTGACCAGCAGTCTTCCGGCCGCGTCCCGTTGGTAACTTGTAAACAGCTGCGAGCCGTCATCGCCGAATTCGGTTTTTTCCAGGAGATGGCCGTTGAGGTCGTAGGCATACGCCGTGCGTCGGCCATCGAAGCCGGTTTCCTCTCGGATCAATCCGCCGGGCGTGTAGTCCAGTCGATAGCGTTCGCCGGATTCGTTTTCGATTTCCGTCAGTAGCAGTCGTGCGTTGTCGTAGCGATAACGAAGCTGCGTGCCATCGGGGTTGATTCGGCGGCTGACCAGGTGCAGGTCATCGTTGTATTCAAAGCGGGTGACGCGCCCCGATTCATCACGTTCGGCGGTGATCTTGCCGTAGGCGTTGTAGCTGAAGGCGCGACTGGCGCCCGTAGGAAGAATCGTTTGAATCAGTCGGCCAACGGCGTCCCATTGGCAGTGAGTGACGGCACCGTGTTCGTCCTGACGGGTAATCTGCCGTCCCAATACATCGTAGGAAAACCGCCGCTGGCTGCCGTCCGGCAGCGTCTCTTCAATCAGCTGCCCAACGGCGTCCCACACGAACACGTGACGGCTGGTGTCCGGGTATCGGATAGACAGCAGCCGTCCTTGAGCATCGTGGTGGTAGTGCGTTATGTGACCGTCGGGATCGGTCGCCTCGGTGACGTCGCCCTGAGCATTACGCTGATATTTCCACACCGCTTTACCGCGGTATTGCGCATGCAGGTAACCGTTGCGGTATTCGTAGGACGTTGGCTCTTCTTCAGGAGGGATCAGCGCAATCAGCCGGCCCATCTCGTCGTAGCGGTATTGAGTAATCGCCCCCAGCGGCCCCTGCTCGACAATTAACTGACCTTTCTGGTCATAGGCCTTGAGATGCTCGCCGCCGTCCGGCTCAACCCGACGCACCAACCGTGCCTTATCGTCATGGACATAAACTTCTTCGCTGCCATCGGCGTTTTTGACTGATACGCCGCCGTCGTCATCCCAGGCATAGCGTGTATCCATCTGCGAAAAAGTCGCCCAATGCCTGACGCATCTGGCTGCCTTGCCAGACCTTTCCCACTCCCAAAAGAAACTGGCCCCACCGGCCAGTTGCCGCTGGAGAATCACGTGTTGATCGTCGTAGTCATACCGTTCGCTTTCGCCGGCAGCATTGGTTGCTTCGATCAGCCGCTGACGAGCGTCGTAGCGATAGGTAATCAGCGTTTGCTCTGTACGCCAGGCATCCACCAAGCCCTCGGCGGGATGAAACGACTGATACTCGACCGCAACGATGTGCCTGCGCTCGTAACGCAATAGCAGTGCACGTCCTGCACCGTTGTCGATGCGTTGAATGCGATCCTGACGGTCGCGAGTGATGTGCAGCCGGTTGACGTAGGCATCACTGATGGTCGTCAGCCGACCCTTCACAAAGTGGTAAAACCGCGCTGTCTCACCGGCCAGCGCGAGCACCAGTTCTTCTGGCGTGTTTCCCAGGTAGATCGCGGCTCGCGACAGGCTGTTATGAATCGCCGGACGGCCAGCGTCGGGCAGTGGAAACGTCGTGCGACGGTTTTCATGGTCGGTCCAGACGACGCGTTCTGCGTCGAGGTCCAGCCGATGCGCCAGCGAATGACTCCAGCCCCAGCCCAGTCCGCAGTCAATTTCCACGGCGCTGGTTCGGTACAACCGGGTAAACGCAAACGGCAGCAAACCGTTCAGCGATCCATCATCCAGCGTCAGCAATTCCTCGCCGGTAACCATCGACACCGGACAACCGTTGGTGCAGGTCAGCGGCCCGCAATCGGCGCTGTCGCCGTTGGGGTTTTTCGCTTGGTCGGGGACGTCGTCACGGCGTTCATGACGGCCCAGTCGGGTCATGGCGGCGGATTTGTCTCGAGCTATGGCGACCGGGTTTTTCACTAGCAAAACCGGCGCAATGCCCGCGCTGATCTGCAACGGCACAGCGGGTGCGGGGTTCAGCGGAGCATTTCGGACATTGACCGCGAGGGGTTTGAGTACGCCCGCGTGGGTCGTCAGATCGGTCTTGGCGCCAAGCCCGGCCAGCCTCAGGCTCGCGGCGGCCAGCCAGTTACGCGCGCGGTCGGATTTGACCTTGTCCAGCACTTTGGCGCTGATGCCGAGCGTCAGTCCTGCAGGACCTGTGAAGCGCGCAAGCAGGAGGCTGATTAATATTCCCGTACGAATCTCCGCCACGACTTCGGCGATGTACTGCGGCGGCAACATCCTCAGCCAACTGGTGATTGCCGCCAGATGAATGAACATCAGCGGCTCATCACTCAACACCAGCAGCAGATTGGCGATGGATTCAGCCGAAGCATTCAGTAGCGTTTCAAGTTCAGATTCGGTCAGGTACTCAAGGAGCTTTTCACTGTTGGCTTGCAGGTTCGCGATCAGCTCGTAGATCTGCTTTACGTCATCCCACAACCCGTTCAGCGAATTCTCGAAACCGAGCCAATCGGCCTGTTGCAGCAGGCCGTAGCGTTTGATGAAACCGGCTTCGGAGAACTCGGCCCACGAAGGTTCGAACTCCGTAGCCCACTCGCTACGCAGCCAGCCTTCCAGGTCGCTGATGACGCCTTGATAAGAGGCGTAGAGTGCTTTGACATGCTCAGCGGAAACATTCGGGAAGAAGGTGATGCGATAACGCTGGCTGCGCTCGCACTCGGGGATTTCGAGGATGCCGCTGGGGCCGATCTCGTCATGAACCGGCTCGCCGAACGTACCGTCAGCGTTCATAGGCTCAAGCATCACCGGCGTGTTGCCGATCGGCACGAATCGCGCCGCGTCGAACATATGCACCAGCGTCAGGCGACCCGCGGCCGGGCACGCGGCGACTGTGGAGCTGACAGGTGTGGTGGAGTTCTTCGGCGCGACCAGGCGGACTTCATTGCCAACCTTGAACACTTGCTCGATATCCAGCGCCTTGCCGGTCCAGAAACTTTCGGCCCAGGCGTCGTAGTCATTGAGGCAAAGCCGAAAGTCACCGAGCAACGCTTCGACGTTCGGCTGCTCGGGGTCCATGGCGGCAACCACCAGCAAGCCGATGGCGTTATTCAAGGCCAGTACCTTGTCAGGTACGAACATTCGCAGTCCCTCGCGCAGATCAAGTTTGAGCGCGAGACTTTGCTTGGGATCAACGGGTAAAGAAGTCGGGAAAAGAGGCGTTTTATGTAGGGAAAATCGCTAAATGACGACGAGCACTTTTTGTATCTGTCAGGCATTGCCGGTTGCTCGATGGCTGCCGTGCTCGCTATGCTGCTGAATCCTTTAATCGATCACGGACCCGGCCGCACCTGAGCCGCCTCTGGGATGTCATTAGAAAACGGATCAGATGCGATGAATGCAACGCTGAACGACTTCGGCCCGATCAAGGCCGTGATTTTCGATATGGACGGTTTGCTGCTGGACACGGAGGGCATCTATACCGAGGTCACGTCGATGATTGCTGCGCGCTACGGTCGAGTCTTCGACTGGAGCATCAAGCAGAACATCATCGGTCGTGGCGCGGGGGATCTGGCGCGGTACGTGGTCGAGGCGCTGGAGCTGCCTATCACTGCCGAAGAATTTCTGGTGATTCGTGAACCGCTGATGCGCGAGCGTTTTCCACAAGCGCTGGCAATGCCCGGCGCCGAGGAACTGGTACGGCACTTGAAAGCCAACAATATCCCGATTGCAGTCGGCACCAGTTCTTCGCGTCAGTCGTTCGGCCAGAAAACCACGTTGCACCGCGACTGGTTCGCGCTGTTCGATTTTGTTGTGACGGCCGATGACCCTGAAGTGGGCGCGGCCAAACCGGCACCGGACATCTTCCTCACGGCGGCGCGGCGCCTGGGCGTTGCGCCTGAAGATTGCCTGGTGTTTGAGGATTCGCCTTTCGGTGTCACTGCGGCGAAAGCGGCGGGGATGACGGCGATTGCGATTCCCGACGCGGCGATGGCTGACGAGAAGTACGCACACGCCGATGGGATTCTTCGTACGTTGAAGGCGTTCAAGCCGAGTGCTTGTGGTTTGCCTGCCCTCGAATGGGCTTGATACAGAAAGTGTGGGAGCGAGCCTGCTCGCGAAGGCGGTGTGTCAGGCAACATTGATGTCGACTGATATTCCGTCTTCGCGAGCAGGCTC
>NZ_JBOFQE010000072.1:0-14329 GCF_051660785.1 Pseudomonas sp. | reverse complement strand
CGGCTTGCTGGCGATGGCGGCCGCACTGGCGACGTATGGCTCGCGGACCTCATCGCCAGCAAGCCGGCTCCTACAGGGGGTTGTGTGCATGAAGGGCTATCCGCGATAGATCAGCCCCGAGGCCTTCTCGTTACGCAACGTCAGGTGTTCCATGCCCTGCCCCGGCGCATCCGCTTCGTCGCGGGCCTTGAGGATCACCCCGTGGTGCGCTGACTTGCTGCACACCGGATCGGCATTCTCGGCATCGCCGGTCAGCATGAACGCCTGGCAGCGGCAGCCGCCCAGGTCCTTGTGCTTTTCATCGCAGGAGCGGCACGGCTCTTTCATCCAGTCATCGCCACGAAAGCGATTGAAGCCGAATGATTCGGTCCAGATGTGCGAGATGCTGTGCTCGCGCACGTTGGGAAACTCCACCGGCAACTGCCGGGCGCTGTGACAAGGCAACGCCGTACCGTCCGGGGTGATGTCGAGAAACAGGTTGGCCCAGCCGTTCATGCAGGTCTTGGGGCGTTCTTCGTAGTAGTCCGGGGTGACGAAGATCAGTTTGCAGGGATGGCCCTGGGCCTCGAGACGCTCGCGGTATTCGTTGGTGATGCGCTCGGCGCGCTGCAATTGTGCACGGGTCGGCAGCAGGCCGACGCGGTTGAGCTCAGCCCAGCCGTAGAACTGACACGTGGCGAGTTCGACGAAGTCCGCCTCCAGCTCCAGACACAGGTCGATGATCTGCGCGATCTGGTCGATGTTGTGCCGGTGGGTGACGAAGTTCAGCACCATCGGGTAACCCTGGGCTTTCACTGCCCGGGCCATCGCCAGTTTCTGCGCGAAGGCTTTGCGCGAGCCGGCGAGCATGTTGTTGACCTGCTCGTCGGCGGCCTGAAAGCTGATCTGGATGTGGTCCAGCCCGGCGACCTTGAAGTCGTGGACTTTTTGCTCGGTCAGGCCGATGCCCGAGGTGATGAGGTTGGTGTAGTAACCCATGTCCCGCGCGGCTTTGATCAGCTCGGCGAGGTCCTGGCGAACCAACGGTTCACCACCGGAAAAACCCAGTTGCGCCGCGCCCATCTCCCGCGCTTCGCGAAACACTCGAATCCACTCTTCGGTGCTCAGCTCCTCGCCTTGCTGGGCGAAATCCAGCGGGTTGGAGCAATACGGGCATTGCAACGGGCAGCGATACGTCAGCTCTGCCAGTAACCACAATGGCGGACCCGGTGGCTGTTCGATCAGGTTCACAGGGCGATCCCCCGGTGCCAGACATTCTCAGTGGTCACGGTGTGATACGGCGGGCGCCCCAGTTCGTAGGCCATGCTCATCGCGTCGAGCATGCTCCACAGCACGTCGAGCTTGAACTGCAGAATCTCCAGCATGCGTTGCTGGCCTTCGACCGTGACGTAGTGCGCCAGGGTAATGCGCAAACCATGCTCGACATCGCGCCGCGCCTGGCCCAGGCGCGTGCGGAAATAGTCGTAACCGGCCGGGTCGATCCACGGGTAATGGGTGGGCCAGGCATCGAGACGGGACTGGTGGATCTGCGGCGCGAACAGCTCAGTGAGCGAACTGCTGGCCGCTTCCTGCCAACAGGCGCGACGGGCGAAGTTGACGTAGGCGTCCACGGCGAACCGTACGCCGGGCAGGACCAGTTCCTGGGAGAGGATTTGCTCACGGTCCAGTCCCACCGCCTCGCCCAGGCGCAGCCAGGCTTCGATGCCGCCTTCACTGCCGGGGACGCCGTCGTGGTCGAGGATGCGTTGCAGCCATTCACGGCGTACGTCGCGGTCCGGGCAGTTGGCGAGGATCGCGGCATCCTTGAGCGGGATGTTCACCTGGTAATAGAAGCGATTGGCGACCCAGCCCTGAATCTGCTGGCGGGTGGCGCGGCCGGCGTACATGGCTTGGTGGAAGGGGTGGTGGATGTGGTAACAGGCGCCTTTGGCGCGCAGGGCTTGCTCGAATTCGGCGGGGGACATGGGCTTGTCAGTCATTGCGGTTCTCCTGGAGGCTCTGCGGTGTCTGGTCTGGCCTCATCGCGAGCAGGCTCGCTCCCACATTGGTTCTCTGTTGTTCGCACACTTTGTATCCAGTGGAGATTCCCTGTGGGAGCGAGCCTGCTCGCGATGGGGCCATGAGCTACAGCTCAAGACTCATGCCATCAAAAGCCACCTCAATCCCCCGCCGCTCCAGCAACGCCCGCTCAGCCGAATCTTCATCGAGGATCGGGTTGGTGTTGTTGATGTGGATCAGCACCTTGCGCTGGCGGCTGAACCCCTCCAGCACCTCAAGCATCCCGCCAGGACCGCTCTGCGGCAGATGCCCCATTTCGCTGCCCAGGCTCTGGCCGACTTCGCACACGCGCATCTCGTCGTCGCGCCACAAGGTGCCGTCCAGCAGCAGGCAATCGGCGCGCTGCATCCAGCTCAAGACTTCGTCGTCAATTTGCCCAAGGCCCGAGGCATAGAACACGCTGGCGCCACTGCGCAGGTCTTCGATAAACAAACCGATGGTGTCGCCCGGCTGCGGATTGCCGCGATTGGGCGAGTACGGAGGTGCATTGCTCACCAGGGGAATCGCGCGAAACTGCAGGTGCTCGCAGGCCGCGATGCTGAACGGTTCACGGTCCAGCCCCACCGGTTGCCACTGCAAACCGCCGTTCCAGTGTTCAAGCATGGTGAACAATGGAAAGCCACTGCTCAGATCCTGATGGACGCGTTCAGTGCACCAGACCGAGTGCGGGCAGCCTTCGCGCAGGCTCAGCAGGCCGGTGCAATGGTCGATCTGGCTGTCCAGCAGCACCACCGCGGCGATCGCCGTATCGCGCAAGCGACGGGCCGGCTGCAGCGCCGGGAAACCTTCAAGCTGCGCGCGGATGTCCGGTGACGCATTGCACAGCACCCACTCCACACCGTTGTCGCTCAGGGCAATCGACGACTGCGTGCGCCGTTGCGCCCGCAGGCTGCCATTGCGCATTCCGGCGCATTGGCGGCAGTTGCAGTTCCATTGAGGAAAACCGCCACCAGCGGCGGAACCGAGAACGCGGATGTGCATGGGAGCCTCCAGAAGGCAGGCCCGGCCAGCGCTGCGGCTGGCCGGGTGAACAATCAACGGTTGGCGAAATACATCGTCACTTCAAAACCAATGCGCAGATCGGTAAACGCGGGTTTATTCCACATGGGTCAATCCTCTTCTTGTGCCGGGAAATTCCGGTAAAGCCATTAATGCACGGGGTGCCGAGTGGTCGAATGCTACTTTGGAACGAGATGGCGGCGTGCGTTGGTAGGGGGTGTTGCACAGTTTTTTGGTACACACAAAACCACTGTGGGACCGAGCCTGCTCGCGATGACGGAGTGACAGTCAACAGAGGTGTTGAATGTTCTGGCCTCATCGCGAGCAGGCTCGCTCCCACAGGTTTCGGTGGTGTTTTTGAGAGGGTTAGAAGAACCCCATCGGGTTGATGTCGTAGCTCACCAGCAGGTTTTTGGTCTGCTGATAATGGTCGAGCATCATCTTGTGGTTCTCACGGCCGACACCGGATTTCTTGTAGCCACCGAACGCGGCATGGGCCGGGTACAGGTGGTAGCAGTTGGTCCAGACGCGCCCGGCCTTTATCGCCCGGCCCATGCGGTAGGCGCGGTTGATGTCGCGGGTCCACAGCCCGGCGCCGAGGCCGAACTCGCTGTCGTTGGCAATCGCCAGGGCTTCAGCTTCGTCCTTGAAGGTGGTGATCCCCACCACCGGGCCGAAGATTTCTTCCTGGAACACGCGCATTTTGTTGTGGCCCTTGAGCAGGGTCGGCTGGATGTAATAACCCGTCGACAAGTCGCCCTCAAGACGCTCGGCCGCACCGCCGGTGAGCAGTTCGGCGCCCTCGTCCTGAGCGATTTTCAGGTACGAGAGAATCTTGTCGTATTGCTGCTCGGACGCCTGGGCGCCGACCATGGTGTCAGTGTCCAGCGGGTTGCCGCGCTTGATCTTGACGATCTTCTGCATCACCACTTTCATGAAGTCGTCGTAGATCGATTCCTGCACCAGCGCTCGGGACGGACAGGTGCAGACTTCGCCCTGGTTGAAGAACGCCAGCACCAGGCCTTCGGCGGCTTTTTCGATGAACTGTGGTTCGGCGTTCATGATGTCTTCGAAGAAGATGTTCGGCGACTTGCCGCCCAGCTCGACGGTGCTCGGAATGATGTTCTCGGCCGCGCATTTCATGATGTGCGCGCCAATCGGGGTAGAACCAGTGAAGGCGATCTTGGCGATGCGCTTGCTGGTGGCCAGCGCCTCACCCGCTTCGCGACCGAAACCCTGGACGATGTTCAGCACGCCGGGGGGCAGCAAATCGGCGATCAGCTCGGCGAAGACCATGATCGACAGCGGCGTCTGCTCGGCGGGTTTAAGCACCACACAGTTGCCGGCAGCCAGGGCCGGGGCGAGTTTCCACGCGGCCATCAGCAACGGGAAGTTCCACGGGATGATCTGCCCAACCACGCCCAATGGCTCGTGGAAGTGATAGGCGGTGGTTAGCTCGTTGATCTCGGCGGCGCCGCCCTCTTGAGCGCGGATACAGCCGGCGAAATAGCGGAAATGGTCGGCGGCCAACGGCACGTCGGCATTGAGGGTTTCGCGCACGGCCTTGCCGTTGTCCCAGGTTTCGGCGACGGCGAGGATTTCCAGATTCTGTTCGATGCGGTCGGCGATTTTCAGCAGCACCAGCGAGCGGTCTTGCGCCGAGGTCTTGCCCCAGGCATCCGCTGCGGCATGGGCGGCGTCGAGGGCTTTTTCGATGTCGGCGGTGCTGGAGCGCGGGAATTCGGCGATCACTTCACCGGTGACCGGTGAGGTGTTGGTGAAGTACTCACCATTGACCGGCGCAACGAACTCGCCGCCGATGAAATTGCCGTAGCGCGGTTTGAAGGAAACGACGGCGCCGGGTGTTCCGGGTTGTGCGTAGATCATGGTGGGCCTCTGTCTGGGTCGATGCCTGTCGGGCAAACAGGCGATGAACCGATAGTAGAGAGCCCCGCGCGCCAGACGAATGCGCCGTTGGCAGGGGGACTCTCGTTATTTGGTAGTAGGTTTGCGCACATCTACCTGTGGCAAATCTCCCCCTGTGGGAGCGAGCCTGCTCGCGATAGCGGTGTGACAGTCGACATGGATGTTGAATGTGCTGTCCTCATCGCGAGCAGGCTCGCTCCCACAGGGTTAAGCGGTGAGCTCAGGGTCAGTGCTTCGCCACCACCAGGTCTTTCGGCAGCTTGAAGGTCCAGAGCATCCCGCCCTGGTTAAAGTCCTTGATGCGCTTGGCCACTTCACCGCCCCACAGCGGAACAGCACCACCCCAGCCGGAAAGCACCGAGACGTACTGCTCACCGTCCATTTCCCAGGTCACAGGCGAGCCGAGGACGCCGGAGCCGGTCTGGAATTCCCAGACTTTCTCGCCGGTCTTGGCGTTGAAGGCCTGGAGAAAACCTTCCGGCGTGCCGGTGAACACCAGGTTGCCCTTGGTGGTCAGCACCCCGCCCCACAGCGGCGCGAAGTTCTTGTGGCGCCAGACTTCCTTGCCGGTTTTCGGGTCGATGGCGCGCAGCACGCCGATGTAGTCGTCATTCAAAGGTTTGATGGTGAAACCGGCACCGAGGAACGCCGCGCCTTTCTTGTAGGCGATGCCTTCGTTCCAGATGTCCATGCCCCATTCGTTGGACGGCACGTAGAACAGCCCGGTGTCTTTGTTGTAGGCCATCGGCATCCAGTTTTTCGCACCGAGGAACGCCGGGGCGACGAACACCGAACTGCCCTTCGCTTCGGAGCCTGGCGCGCCAGGTCGGCTGGCTTCGTTGTAGATCGGCCGGCCTTCTTTATCCAGACCCGTGGCCCAAGTGATCTTGTCCACGAACGGGAAGCCGCGAATGAATTTGCCGTTGGTGCGGTCCAGCACGTAGAAGAAACCGTTGCGGTCAGCGGTCGCGGCGGCTTTGATCTCTTTGCCGCCTTCGGTGTAGTTGAACGAGACCAGCTCGTTTACGCCGTCATAGTCCCAGCCGTCGTGAGGTGTGCTCTGGAAGTGCCATTTGATGGTGCCGTCGTCCGGGTTGAGCGCCAGACGCGACGAGGAGTAGAGGTTGTCGCCAGGACGCAGGTGCGAGTTCCACGGTGCCGGGTTGCCGGTGCCGAACAGCAGCAGATTGGTTTCCGGGTCGTAATACCCGCCGAGCCAAGGGGCTGCGCCGCCGGTCTTCCACAGATCGCCGGGCCAGGTCTTGCCCGCTTCACCGCCGGAGATGCCATTTTCGACCGCTTTGCCGTCCTTGTAGGTGTACCCCATGTGGCCTTCGACGGTAGGTCGAGTCCACAGCAAGTCGCCGTTTTTCGGGTCGTAGGCTTCGATCTTGCCCACCACCCCGAACTCGCCACCGGCCACACCGGTGATCAGTTTGCCGTTGATCACCAAGGGCGCGGCGCTGATCGAATAGCCTTCCTTGTGGTCGGCGACTTTCTTGCTCCAGACGACTTTGCCGGTGTCCTTGTTCAGGGCCACGAGCTTGGCGTCGAGGGTGCCGAAAATCACCAGGTCGCCGTACAGCGCGACGCCACGGTTGATCACGTCGCAGCAGGGACGGATGTCATCGGGCAGGCGTGCATCGTATTGCCAGAGTTTCTTGCCGGTGCGCGCATCCACCGCAAACACCCGCGAGTAGGAACCGGTCATGTACATCACGCCGTCCTTGATCATCGGCTGTGCTTGCTGACCGCGTTGTTTTTCACCGCCGAAGGAGAATGCCCAGACCGGCCGCAAATCCTTCACGTTGTTGACGTTGAGCGTGTCCAGCGGACTGTAGCGCTGACCCTGGACGCCCAGACCGTTGGTGACGATCTGCTCCGGGTTCTTGGGGTCCTGGAGAATGTCTTGATCGGAGACGCCGGCCAGCGCGGTGCCGGACAGCAGCATGGCACTGAGCAGCACGCTTAGGACGAAGGGTTGGCGACGTGCGGGGTGGGTCATGACGGCTACCTCTGCGGTTTTTGTTATACCCGGGAAATTTTCCCGGTCTGGTGCAGATTCTTCGGCGCCGCCGCCCTTGGAACAATTGCCCGCAGTGTTGAGAATGCTAGTTCCTTAGTACCGGGTCGGAGGAGATCAACACAAGTCCCCTGTGGGAGCGAGCCTGCTCGCGATGGCGGTGTATCAGCCGACATCAATGCTGAATGTGAGGGCCTCATCGCGAGCAGGCTCGCTCCCACAGGGTTTTGTGTTGATCATTTGCTCGCGGCGGAATCGACACGGGACATTTGGCCGCGCTCGTAACGCGGGTACAGATGGCTGACGCTGCGGATCAGCTCGTAACGACTCAGTCTGATCCCGGCAAACCGCTCGGGAATAGGGCTGCGGATCATCTCGGCCATGTCGCTGCCGTTGGCTGCACCATCACGCATCAGCTGATCGAGCCAGGTGAGGTAGTCGCGCATCTGTTCGAACGGCTGTTGATCCGTGGCCACCGGGCCATGGCCGGGAACGACCAGTGTCCACGGCAAACCCTGCAAGGTCGCAATGTCCGCGAGCCACACCGACAGCCCCGGACTGTTGGGCGTGGTCAGCGCCCGCTGGTAAAACACCAGGTCCCCGGCAAACAGCACGCCGGTTTGCTGGTCGAGAACAGCCAGATCCGCGCCAGTGTGCCCACCCAGACTCAGCAGGCGCAGATCGTGATTCCCAAAACTGTGTACGCCGGGCGTCAGCGTCTGGGCTGGCAGCAGCACTTCGGTGCCACGCATCCAGTCCCCCACCATCCGATACATGTTCTCGGCCATGGCGTCACCCTGCTGATGCAACAGCTCGGTGGTGCCGGCCAGCGCGCCGATCGGCACGTCACTGAAGGCCTGATTGCCCAGCACATGGTCCGGGTGGTGATGGGTCAGCAGCACCTGGATCACCGGTTTGTCAGTGATCGCGGCAATGGCTTTGCGCATCGCTTCGCCGTAGCGTTTCGACGGCCCGGTGTCGATCACCACCACGCCACGTTCGGTGACGATAAATGCGGTATTGACGATGTTGCCGCCGTTGGCCTTGGCGAAATTGTCGGTGCTGCCTTCCAGCAGCCAGGTGTCTTCGGCGATTTGCCGGGGTTTGAGTGCGTAGTCAAGGTCGGCCAGGGCCGGCAGGCTCAGACTCATAAATAACAGCAGCATCCAGCGCATCACGCGCTCCTTGGGGTCAGGGTATGGCCGCATCAAATTGATTGCCGCTGTTGTCGCGCAGCAACAGACGCGTCTGCCCTGCCCCTTCGATGTCGAAGGCCAGGCTGGGGTTTTCGCTGACGGCGGGAAACAGCTCCAGCCGGGCCAGAAGTTGATTGTTTTGGCCCCGCAGCTCGGCGTGATTGATGAAGAATTCCGGGATGCCGCTGACCATGCCGTTGTCCATCGGGTGCGCCACTTGCATGCGCACACGGCTGAACTCGCCACGGGGATAACGACCGCCCAGCACTTCGCCGATGTGCTCTTCCCAGCCCGGCTGGGTGCGCACCACACTCGACGCGGTGCAACCACCGCCGGCCGCGTCGATCAGGGTCGAGCCGACATGCCAGAGGCCGTCGCGGGTCAGTACCGCCGCACGCAATGGCGTGGCCTGCTCGATACGGATGCGAATCGACAGCCAGGGCAGCACGCGGTCCAGTGGCTGGAAATCGACAATTTTCGGCAAAGGGTTGAGTTCAGCCCAGGCGAGGATTTTCACCACCTCGCCCTTGAACGCACGTGCGTCGATTTCCAGAGGCACTTGCCGGGCGTCTTCGGCGAACGGCGGCGCCAGCAGCTTGACTCGGTCATCGAACACGAACGGCGCATCGCCCAGCATCTGCTTGTGATAGAAGGCCCACATCACCGAGGGCACCGGGTCGATGTCGGTGGCATGCGCGGCGATGGGTAACCAGCAGGCCAACAGGCAACTCAATCGCCAGTTCACTATTGATACATCTCGGGCACGTCATAGCGCAGGCCGTAATGGCCATAAATAGTTTTGACCGCACCTTCGCGGACCAAGGCTTCCAGCGCCTCTTCCACGGCATAGGCCAGTTGACGGTTGCTTTCGTGCACCGCCATGCCGATCTCCCACAGCTGCTTGCCCATGTTCGGGTAGGCGTTTTCCGCCAGGGCCACTTGCGGATCGTTGGCTTCGTGAACCTGCCAGTCGATCTCGCCGCGCATGGCCATGACCGCGTCGACTTCGCCGGCCTTCATCGCCGCAAACGCCTGGGGCACGCCGGGATAGTGATGGGTTTTACCGGCAAGCATGCCGTTGAACACCGAGGTCAGGTAGAACGACGGCACGCTGTCGACTTCGACGCCGATCGGGTGATGCTCGAACACGGCAACGCTGCCCACCGATTCCAGACGGCGACGGTCATAGGCGACCTGCCATTGTTCGTTCTGGTACGGCCCGAACATCACCACGTGGCCGTTTTCCAGCTCACCCAGTTCATTGCGTTTCTGCGCGTAATCGCGGTCGTACGGCACGCGCATCATCAGGTCGGCCAGTTGCAGATCGTGCAGCTGACTGGCCCGCCAGATGTAATCGCGCAGGTCGTCATCAAGCTTTTCGCCGGCAGGCGCCCAGATCAGCGTCAGGCGTACACCCAGCGCTTTGGCCAAGGCTTCGGCGAGTTCGACATCAACCCCCCGGGCCTTGCCGGCGTCTTCAAAACTGTAGGGGGCGAAGTCCTTGTAGACCGCCACTTTCAGCACCCCGGCGGCGATCATTTCGTCATAGGTACGGACCTGCGCCTGCACTGCCGGGCAGCACAGCAACACAGCGCTGATCAACACAGCGAGCAGGCGCATGGGTTACTCCTCGACGTGGACACTGTCCAGGTAAGTGCGCACGGCCCACAGGGCTTCCTGACTCAGGTAATCGGCCATCTTCGGCATGTACACCCGACCGTCGCGCACAGCACCGTGACGCACGCGCTCGACGAACCATTCATCACCCGCCTCGGCGACATCGAGCATGCGCAAATCGGGGGCAATGCCGCCGGATTTGGCCTCCAGGCCATGACAGGCCGCGCAGTTCTGGTTGTACGCCGACGAGCCGATTTCCACGGCCTTATCGCGTTCCGCAGAGGTGCGATACGGGTTCACCGCCGCCCACCCATCACCATCCACCTGCACGCCGGAGTCCTTGATCGGGGTCAGGCCCGTGGTGGCGACAGCATGGGGGACCACGTCGCCGTGGGCCCAGACCGAACCTGCGCTGATAAAACCGGCCAGCAGTCCGGCAACGAGCAAGGCGTTGCGTTTTGTTGTCATTGTTATGCCCTCAAGATTGCACGCAAAACCTCTGTGAAGAGGCTATGGCACCCATCTTGGTACGGGCTTCGCACAATCCCCATGCTGCTTTGGTGGCCGCCATCTAGTCCCTTGGTAGTAGCGCTTGGGGCGCACACCCGGATGCGTTACGACCTTGGTACTGGCCCATCAGTACTTTCTGCATATTTCCCCGCCCGTTCAGGCTTCCTATGCTGGCGCTACCTGTAATGGAGTGCCGATATGCGTCAGCTTGCCCCTTACGCCCTGATCTACCTGCTGGCGATTGCCTGCGCCGCCGGACTGGCGACCCAGAGCCAGGCCGCGGATGCGCCGTTGCAGGTGCAGATCGGCTACCTGAGCTATCGGCCCGACCCCGGTCCGTTGCTGTCTAACGTGATTCCCGAACCGGTCGATGCCGGTCTTCGCGGTGCCGAACTTGCGATCACCGACAGCAACAGCACCGGGCGTTTTCTCAACCAGCGTTACAGCCTGGTCAGCGTCAACGCCGACAGTGCGGAGGCCCTGATCCAAGCGGCCAAGGCCCAGCATGCACAGGGTCTGCGCCTGTTTGTAGTGAATGCACCCGTGGAAAGTTTGCGCCAACTCAGCGCCGTGCTGCCCGACAGTTTGCTGTTCAACGCCGGCAGCCCCGACGACAGCCTGCGCACCACCGACTGCCTGCCGAACGTGCTGCACAGCCTGCCGAGCCGGGCGATGCTTGCCGATGCGCTGGCGCAATTTCTGGTGGTGCGCAAATGGCAACGGGCGCTACTGATCGTCGGCCCGACCCCGGACGATCAGGCCTACGCCGCCGCCCTGCGCCGCGCCGCCAAACGCTTCGGCCTGAAACTGGTGGCGGAAAAAGCCTGGAGCTTCGATAACGATCAGCGTCGCAGCGCCCAGGCCGATATGCCGCTGTTCACCCAGACCGCCGAATACGACGTGGTGCTGGTCGCGGACGAACGCGGCGACTTCGGCGAATACATGCCCTACCAGACCTGGTACCCACGGCCGGTTGCCGGCACTCAGGGCCTTACCCCGGTGGGCTGGCACAAAACCGTGGAGACCTACGGCGCCGCGCAATTGCAGAAGCGCTTCGAAGCCCTGGCCGGGCGCTGGATGAATGACCGCGATTTCGCCGCATGGATCGCCGTGCGCAGCATCGCCAGCGCGGTGAGCAAACTGCGTCAGGTCGATCCGATGGCGATTCGTACGCTGGAAATCAGCGATCAATTGCCGCTGGATGGCTTCAAGGGTCGCAAGCTCAGTTATCGCCCCTGGAACGGCCAGTTGCGTCAGCCGATTCCCATCGTCCAGCCCCGGGCGCTGGTCAGCACATCGCCGCAGGACGGGTTCCTGCACCCCTTCAACGAGATGGACAGCCTCGGCTACGACAAGCCCGAGGTCAGCTGCCGCTTTCCCTGATCCGGCTCTTCACAACAACGACAAAAACAAAAAGGAATCCGCCATGCGCCGCACCCTGCTCTGCCGCTCCCTACTTTTCGGGGCCCTGCTGCTCGCCGCCGGGCACGCCGCGGCCAGCACCGCCTGGGTCTCCAACGAAAAGGACAACAGCCTCAGCCTGATCGACCTGCAGACCCTGCAAGTCACCGACACCCTGCCCGTCGGCCAGCGCCCGCGCGGTTTGCTGCTGTCCCACGACAACAAGCTGCTGTACATCTGCGCCAGCGACTCGGACCGGGTCCAGGTGATGGACGTCGCCACGCGCAAGATCATCAAGGAACTGCCCTCGGGCAAAGACCCCGAGCAGTTCGCCCTGCACCCCAACAACCGCTGGCTTTACGTCTCCAACGAAGACGATGCGCTGGTGACCGTGATCGACACCGAAACCTCCAAGGTGCTGAGCCAGATCAGCGTCGGCGTGGAACCCGAAGGCATGGCCGTCAGCCCCGATGGCAAATGGGCGGTGAACACCAGCGAAACCACCAACATGCTGCACTGGATCGACACCAGCACCCAGACCCTGGCCGACAGCACCCTGGTGGATCAGCGGCCGCGTTTCGTCGAGTTCGCCCCTGACGGCTCCAAGCTCTGGGCCTCGGCGGAGATCGGCGGCACGGTGACCATTCTCGACGTCGCCACCCGCCAGGTCCTCAAGACCCTGACCTTCCAGATCAAGGGCGTGCACCCGGACAAGGTCCAGCCGGTGGGCATCAAACTCAGTGCCGACGGCAAGTATGGTTTTGTCGCGCTCGGTCCGGCCAATCATGTGGCGGTGATTGATGCCAAGACCTTTGAAATTCTCGATTACCTGCTGGTCGGCCGCCGCGTGTGGCAGATGTCGTTTACCCCGGATCAGAAGCAGTTGCTGGCCACCAACGGTGTCAGCGGCGATGTGTCGGTGATCGATGTCGACAGCCTCAAAGTCACCAAATCGGTGAAGGTCGGGCGCTATCCGTGGGGCGTGGTGGTGACGCCATGAACGCACTGGAAGTCAGCGAGCTGAGCTTCGCCTATGGGGCGCGGGAGGCGTTGCGCCAAGTGAGTTTCAGCCTGGCGCCGGGGCGTTTCGCGGCGCTGTTGGGGCCGAATGGCGCGGGGAAATCGACGCTGATTGCCTTGCTCACTCGCCTGTACGATTTGCAACGCGGTGACATCCGGGTGGGTGGCTGTTCGTTGCGCAATGCGGCACGTCCGGCGCTCAAGCAACTGGGCGTGGTGTTTCAGCAAAGCACACTCGACCTGGACCTCAGCGTCGAACAGAACCTGCGTTATCACGCCGCGCTGCATGGCATGTCCCGGCGCCAGACCGGCCTGCGAGTCGACGCCGAACTGGCGCGTCAAGCGCTGACCGAACGCCGCCGCGAGCGGGTCCGCGAACTCAATGGCGGGCACCGTCGCCGGGTGGAAATCGCCCGCGCCTTGCTGCATGAGCCACGCCTGTTGTTGCTCGACGAAGCCAGTGTCGGCCTCGATCCAGCCAGTCGTCTGGCGCTCAATCAACACATTCGTGGCCTGTGCCGCGAGCAGAACATCAGCGTGCTCTGGACCACCCATTTGCTGGATGAAGTGCAGCCGAGCGACGACTTGCTGATTCTTCATCAGGGTCGCCTGGTCGCCAGCGGACAGGCTGATGCCTTGAGCCAGGAACATGGTGGTGATTTGGGTTCTGCCTTCAACCGCCTGACCACATCAGGAGCCGCCCAATGAATGGTTATTGGCAATGCTTCAGCGGCATCGTGCTGCGCGAATGGCTGCGTTTTGTGCTGCAACGCACGCGGTTTCTCAGTGCGCTGGTGCGCCCGCTGTTGTGGCTGCTGGTGTTCGCCGCCGGGTTTCGTGCAGCGTTGGGGATCGCGATCATCGAGCCTTACGACACTTACATTCCTTATGAGGTCTACATCATCCCGGGACTGGCCTGCATGATCCTGCTGTTCAACGGCATGCAAGGTTCGCTGTCGATGGTCTACGACCGGGAGATGGGCAGCATGCGCGTGCTGCTGACCAGCCCCCTGTCCCGGACCTTTCTGCTGTGCAGCAAACTGTTGGCCACTTCGCTGATTTCGCTGTTGCAGGTGTATGCCTTTCTGGCGATTGCCTGGGTGTATGGCGTGCAGCCGCCGGCCATGGGTCTGTTGATCGCCTTGCCAGCGTTGCTGCTGGTGGCGTTGATGCTCAGCGCACTGGGCCTGCTGCTGTCCAATGCGATCCGGCAGCTGGAGAACTTTGCCGGGGTGATGAATTTCGTGATCTTCCCGCTGTTCTTCCTGTCGTCGGCGTTGTACCCGCTGTGGAAAATGCGCGAATCCAGCGAGTGGTTGTATTGGCTGAGCGCGGTGAACCCGTTTACCCACGCGGTGGAGCTGGTGCGGTTTGCCTTGTATGAACGGTTCAATCCGTTGGCGCTGGCGGTGTGCATCGGGCTGACACTGGTATTCGCGCTGTTGGCCGTACTCACCTTCAACCCGCAACACGCAGCACTGCGCAAAACCAGCTGACACCACAAATCCCTGTGGGAGCGAGCCTGCTCGCGATAGCGGAGTGTCAGTCTGAATGTCACTCCGCTATCGCGAGCAGGCTC
>NZ_JBOFQE010000071.1:0-36136 GCF_051660785.1 Pseudomonas sp. | reverse complement strand
CGACCAAGGCTGTGGATAAGATTGTTGCCGGAGTACGGCGGCCGGCTCCTACAGGGCTAACTCTCGCATCCGTTGTAACACGGCATTAAGGCCATTACTGCGCGACGGCGACAGTTGCCGCGAAAGCCCCAGCTGATTGAACCACTCCGGCAAATCCACCTGCCGCAACTCATCCGCCGACAACCCGTTAACCCGCGCCAGCAGCAACGCCACCAACCCGCGAATCATCCGCGCATCGCTGCTCGCTGCAAACTGCCAGTGCCCCTCATCCAGCGAACCCACCAGCCACACCTGGCTTTCACAGCCATGCACACGGTTGGCCTCTACCTTGTCCACATCACTCAACGCAGGCAGACGGTCGCCCCATTGCATCAATAACCGCGCCCGCTGTTCCCAGCCAGCCGCATTCTGAAAGGTTTCGAGTGCGATAACGGCATCGGCCGGCAGGTTCATCGCAACAACTCCAGCGCCTGATCCAGCGCTTCAAAGAACCGCTCCAGGTCTTCGGAATCGTTGTACAGCGCCAACGACACCCGGATCGCCCCGGCCAGTTCGAAGCTTTTGAGCAACGGCATCGCACAGTGATGACCGGCGCGCACCGCGATGCCCTGTTCGGTCAGCAAATGCGCCAGATCGGAGTTATGCACACCCTCGACGACAAAACTGGCCAGCGCCAGTTGCGGCTTGCCCAGCAGCCGAATGCCATTGCGTGCTTCAAGACCTTTCAACAAATAGTCATGCAGCGCCGCTTCATGGGCCGACACGGCGTCCTGATCAAGCCCGCAGAGATAATCCAGCGTTGCCCCCAGGCCGATCACGCCGGCAATCGGCGGAGTGCCCGCTTCGAAACCCAGTGGCGCGGGGCGAAAGCGTGAACTGTGGTAATCGGCATCCAGCACCATTTCACCGCCGAACTGCCAATGGCGCAGTTGCTTGAGCGCTTCATGGCGACCGAACAGCACGCCCAGACCATCGGGGCCATAGAGCTTGTGGCTGGAAAAAACGTAAAAGTCGCAACCCAGCGCCTGCACGTCATGCCGGCCATGAACCACGCCTTGCGCGCCATCGACCACGGTCAACGCGTCGTGCGTCTTGGCCATCGACAGCAATGCAGGCAACGGCTGCCAGGCGCCGAGCACGTTCGACAGCTGACTGACCGCCAGCAAGCGGGTTTGCGGGCCGATCAATTGCGCGGCGGCATCAAGGTCGATCAAGCCGTCAGCATCCAGCGGCAAGATCACCAGTTTCAAGTCGCGACGCAGGGCCAGTTGCTGCCACGGCAGCAGATTGGCGTGATGCTCCAGAGCGCTGATGACAATCTCATCGCCTGGAGTGAATAAATGATCCAGGCCATACGCCAGGAGGTTCAGCGCGGAAGTCGCGCCGTGTGTAAAGATGATCTGCCCGCAATCGCCAGTATTCAGCCATTGGGCGACTTTGCTGCGGCTGGCCTCGAACGCCTGGGTGGCATGGGCGCCGGGCAAGTGTTGCGCCCTATGCACGTTGGCCGCGCCATTGGCGTAGTAATGCGCCAAAGCGTCCAGCAGGGCTTGAGGTTTTTGCGTGGTGGCGGCGTTGTCCAGATAGGTCTGGTCTTGCCGTTGCAACGCGGCGATGGCCGGGAAGTCGGCGCGCCAGGGAGAGGGAATCATCATGCTATCGGGCCCTGGTCAACATGGGCGGGTGTACGCCTGACCTTGTGGAGGCGGGCTTGTGTGGCGAGGGGGCTTGCTCCCGCTGGGTCGCGAAGCGGCCCCAAAAGCTTTGCGACTGCTTCGCAGCCGAGCGGGAGCAAGCTCCCTCGCCACACAAGCCCGCTCCCACAGGTGTTTATGTAGCGCTTAGTTGTGAGCGTGCAGCGCTTCGTTCAGTTCGATCGCCGATTTGTGGGTTTTGCATTCCACGGCACCGGTTTCCGAATTACGGCGGAACAGCAAGTCAGGCTGACCGGCCAATTCACGGGCCTTCACGACTTTGACCAGCTGGTTTTTTTCGTCCAGCAGCGCGACTTTGGTACCCGCGGTCACGTACAGGCCGGACTCAACGGTGTTGCGGTCGCCCAACGGAATACCGATACCGGCGTTCGCGCCGATCAGGCAGCCTTCGCCGACCTTGATCACGATGTTGCCGCCGCCCGACAGGGTGCCCATGGTCGAGCAACCGCCGCCCAGGTCCGAACCCTTGCCGACGAACACGCCAGCCGATACGCGACCTTCGATCATGCCCGGGCCTTCGGTGCCGGCGTTGAAGTTGACGAAACCTTCGTGCATCACGGTGGTGCCTTCGCCGACGTAGGCGCCCAGACGAATACGTGCCGCGTCAGCGATACGCACGCCGGCCGGAACCACGTAGTCGGTCATTTTCGGGAACTTGTCTACCGAGAACACTTCCAGCAGCTCGCCACGCAGACGGGCCTCCAGTTGATGCTCGGCCAGTTCGGCCAGGTCGATGGCGCCCTGGCTGGTCCAGGCTACGTTCGGCAGCAGCGGGAACACGCCGGCCAGGTTCAGGCCGTGGGGCTTGACCAGGCGATGGGACAGCAGGTGCAGCTTGAGGTAAGCCTCAGGCGTCGATGTCAGTTGAGCGTCTTCAGCCAGAATCGTTGCGACCAGCGGCTTGTGGCTCTCGGCCAGACGGGTCAACAGTGCGGCTTGTGCAGCGTCGACACCTTTCAGCGCTTCAGCCAGTTGCGAAGCCTGGGCGGTGCTGAATGCGATGGCCTGATTGCCTTCGGTGTAACCCAGTACCGGCGCGATAGCCGCGACCAGTTCGGCCGACGGGTTGAGCAGTGGCTGTGCGTAAAACACTTCCAGCCACGCGCCTTGACGGTTTTGAGTGCCGACACCAAAGGCCAGGCTGAACAGAGTAGTGGACATGTTGATACCTCTAACAAAATGGAACGGGCTGCTTACTTGAGCGCTGCCGCGTAGATATCTGGCTTGAAGCCAATCAGGGTTCGGTCACCGAGATCAAGCACCGGGCGCTTGATCATCGAGGGTTGTGCGAGCATCAGTTCGATGGCTTTCGGCTGGTCGAGATCGGCTTTGCGTTCGTCGTCGAGCTTGCGAAAGGTCGTGCCTGCACGGTTCAACACCACCTGCCAGCCGTGCTCGTCGCACCATTGGGTCAGGTGTTCACGGTCGATTCCGGCCGCTTTGTAATCATGAAAGTCATAGCCGACAGCGTGTTCATCGAGCCAGGTGCGCGCCTTTTTCATGGTGTCGCAGGCTTTGATGCCGAAAAGGTGCAACGTTTTGCTTGAAACGGTCAAGGAATTGCCCCCTTTGCAGGTGCTGGAAATTAAAGGTGACGGATTATGCCATGACCGGACGGTTTCGCGTCGGTCGTGGTTGTAAGCCACCGCAAAACCTGTGGGAGCGAGCAAGCCCGCTCCCACAATAGATTGCGGTGTTTCAGGGCGATGCGACATAGGTGCAACGGCCAGCCCGTAGTCTAAGCGTCTAATGTGGCACTTCAATGCTGTCGATTGCGGCTTTTCGGGAGGGGGTTTCGGGGGCGGCGGTTGCGCTTGAAAGCACTTCGGGCGCAACGCCTGGAGTTGTACAGACTCAGCCGTCATCACCGGATGGGTGATGACGTCTTGTGTGAAGTGATGGGTGAGTTGGACCTGAGTGCGGCCTACTCTTGGGGGCGGTGAAGTCGAGAGACTTACTGGTATGGGTTGGATTTAAGGGTACATCTGCCGAGCAAATGCAATATCGCCTTCGCTAAGTTGCAGATTCGTGAGTTGCTCCCAATCGCCGAGTGTGGCGTCGTTCGTTACTTGATAATGCATCACGGAGTGTCGGTCATAGGGAGCATAAGTTGCATTATTATCTCGAGGAAGGGGAAATAAGGTAGCGTCTACTGTAGCCCTCGACATTCCATGGTTTTTTTCAAGTGCCTTGTACACTTTTTCCCTGTCCCAGGGAATGTTCGCATCAGGATGTTGATGCTCATGTAGTCGACCCAGAGCATGGCCGAATTCATGAATGGCCACTGCCTCATAGGTGGCTTCGGTACTGTTGGTTCCTAGCCACATGGTTGCCGAATACGAGGGCGCGGCTAATGCATCTGTTCCAATGAGTGAGCGCGCCACAGTGTTGTAGAGCGGCGAAATTTCAATGCGAATGTCACCTTCATAGAGTTCGTCATCTTCGTTGAGGTCTATAAACTCAAAAGTAAGGTTGACGTAAGGCGCCCATTGATTAATGGCATTTTTTACGGTGTCAAACAAAGCATCATCCAGCCGCATGATTGCGATTTTTAGTGTTCTGCCCGTTGCCCAGTACCTGGTGTGCGAACCCACGCTTCGGGTTTGAGGGATTGATTTGTCCTGGGGTGAGTTGCTTTCTCGTTCTTGTGTGGCTGCTGCGTAAGATAAGTGCGGTTCAACAGTGTTTTGGATCTGGCAAGAAAAAATGTCCAAGCGTTTATATCCTTATAAACTAGATAGTTAAAATAACGTGGTAACTTAGAGATGAGCTAGGTTTTTAGCTTGATGGGATGTTAGTTGCTGTCATCGCCGTGCGGAAGTTAAAAGCGGTTAAGGAATGTTTCTTCGGTTGAAGCCTGTACTGCATTGCACAGTACAGGCGCGAAACTTCTTACTTGTGGCGTTGGATGAAAGCGCGGATGCGTTCTGCGGCTTCTACACATTCGGCCAGCGGCGCGACCAGAGCCATGCGCACGCGACCTGCACCCGGATTGAAACCATTAACTTCACGGGACAGATAAGAACCCGGCACCACGGTCACGTGTTCTTCAACGAACAGATCACGGCAGAACGCCTCATCGTCGCCTTCGACATTCGGCCACAGGTAAAAGCCCCCATCCGGACGCTGCACGTCCATCACCGGACTGAGGATTTCCAGCACGGCATCGTACTTCTCGCGGTACAGCGCACGGTTGGCGCGGACATGCACTTCGTCATTCCACGCGGCAACGCTGGCCAGTTGGGTCTGAACCGGCATCGCGCAGCCGTGGTAAGTGCGATAAAGCAGGAAGCCCTTGAGGATATCGGCGTCACCGGCCACAAAACCCGAACGCAGGCCCGGCAGGTTGGAGCGCTTGGACAGGCTGTGGAACACCACGCAACGCTTGAAATCCTTGCGGCCCAGTTCGACGCAGGCGCTGA
Organism: Pseudomonas sp.; assembly: GCF_051660785.1. Lineage (GTDB taxonomy): Bacteria > Pseudomonadota > Gammaproteobacteria > Pseudomonadales > Pseudomonadaceae > Aquipseudomonas. Next base: position 30,999 of record NZ_JBOFQE010000071.1, on the reverse strand, counting down.
GCAGGCCGGCTGGCGGGGTTTGCTCATCGAAATACAATTCGCTGTAGCACTCGTCGGCAGCGATCACGAAGTCGTATTCGTCGGCGAGGGCAATCAGTTTTTTCAGGGTGTCGACTGGGATCAACGCGCCGGTCGGGTTGCCTGGCGAGCACAGGAACAGGATCTGGCAGCGTTTCCAGATGTCTGGCGAAACAGCGTCGAAATCCGGGTTGAAGCCGTTTTCGTCCAGGCACGGCAGATAGTGCGGCTTGGCCCCGGCGAGGAACGCCGCGCCTTCGTAGATCTGATAAAACGGGTTCGGGCTGACGACCAAGGCATCTTCGCCACGGTTTACCACTGTCTGGGTGAAGGCAAACAGCGCTTCGCGGGTGCCGTTGACCGGCAGCACGTTGCGCGCCGGGTCGAGCCAGCCGGTCGGGACGCTGAAGCGGCGTTCGCACCATGCGCCGATGGCTTCACGCAGGGCCGGGATGCCGAGGGTGGTCGGGTACACGGCCATCTGATCCAGATTGCTGGCCAGGGCTTCGGCGACAAAGCTCGGCGAACGGTGCTTAGGCTCGCCGATGGACAGCGCGATGGCGCGTTTGTCCGGGTTTGGCGTGACACTGCCGAGCAGGGCGCGGAGCTTTTCGAACGGGTAGGACTGCAACTGGTTCAGAGCGTTGTTCATAAGGGGCCTCATCTAATGTGGGAGCGAGCCTGTGTGGCGAGGGGATTTATCCCCGTTGGGCTGCGGAGCAGCCCCGGCATTTCAAAGTTAAAACGCGTTTACGACTGCTTCGCAGCCGAACGGGGATAAATCCCCTCGCCACATGGCTCGCTCCCACAGGGGAAATTTGTTGGGTCAGATACTGAGTCGGGACAATTTGATATCAGGTTCATTACTGACGGTCAGCTGTTCAACGATTGCATCCTGCAAGCGAGTGCACAGCAACGGGTCGGACAGCGGCTGGTTGTTCGCGTCGGTGATGAAGAACACGTCTTCCACGCGTTCGCCGAGGGTCGCAATCTTGGCGTTCTGCAGCGACAGGTCGAATTCGAGGAAAATCGTGCCGATCCGTGCCAGCAGTCCCGGGCGATCCGGAGCGCTGAGCTCCAGCACCGTCACCGGACGCTGAGCATCGTTGTGAATTGTCACCTGTGGCGCAAACGCGAAATGCTTGAGCTGGCGCGGTACACGGCGCTGAATGATCGTCGGGTAGTCATCCGGGTTGCGCAGCGCATCGGTGAGGCCCTCACGGATCTGTTTGACCCGCGCCGGGTTATCGCCGATCGAGTCGCCGTCCGTGTCGAGCACGATGTAGGTGTCGAGGGTGAACTGGCTGCTGGAGGTGATGACCCGGGCGTCGTGAATGTTCAGGTTTAGCTGGTCCATCGCGGCCACGGTCACGGCGAAGAAGTCATGCTGATCCGGTGCGTAGATGAAGATCTGCGTGCCGCCTTCGAATTCGCGCTGGGTGGTTTCCTTGATCAACACCAGTGGCCCGCCATCGGCCGGTTGCTGGAGGATCGCGTCACTGTGCCAGGCGACGTCGCCGGCGGTGTGACGCAGGAAATAGTCATCGCCCAATTGCGACCAAAGCTGTTCGACATCGTCCGGATCGGTGCCGCCGCGCACCAGAATGTCCAGCGCTGCGCTCTGGGTCTGGCGAATCTGCATTTCGCGGTCTACCGGGTTCTCCAGGCCACGGCGCAAGGCGCGCTTGGTCTCGGTATACAGCTGGCGCAAGAGGCTGGCCCGCCAGGAGTTCCACAGGGTCGGGTTGGTGGCGTTGATGTCGGCAACGGTCAGCACGTAGAGATAATCGAGACGGGTTTCGTCGCCGACCGCTTGTGCGAAATCGTGGATCACCTGCGGGTCGGACAAGTCCTTGCGCTGGGCGGTGGTCGACATCACCAGGTGGTTCTGCACCAGCCAGACAATCAGGCGGCTGTCCCACACCGGCAATTGGTGGCGCTGGCAAAAGGCTTCGGCATCCACTGCGCCGATTTCCGAGTGGTCGCCGTGCCGGCCCTTGCCGATGTCGTGGTACAGGCCGGCCAGGTAAATCAGTTCGGGTTTGGGCAGCTTGCCCATGAGCTTGCTGGCCAGCGGGAATTTTTCCGACACCTGGGTGTACTGCAACTTACGCAGGTGCTTGATCAGATTCAGGGTGTGAGCGTCGACCGTATAGATGTGGAACAGGTCGTGCTGCATCTGCCCGACAATAAAGCCGAACTCCGGCAGATAACGCCCGAGGATGCCGTAACGGTTCATCCGGCGCAGGTTGCGGTGGATGCCGATCTTGCATTTGAACAGCTCGATGAACAGGCTGGTGTTGCGAATGTCATTGCGGAAATCGTCGTCGATCAGGTGACGGTGCTCACGCAGCAGACGAATGGTGTCGGCACGCACACCTTTGATTTCCGGCTGCTGAGCCATCAACACGAAAATCTCGAGCATGGCAAACGGCGTGCGCCGGAACACATTGTCATTGCGCGCTTCGATGTAGCCATCGTGCAACTGGAACCGCGAGTTGATCGGCTGCGGTGGCGCTTCGTCTTCCGGGGCGAGGATGACTTCCTCGAAGTGCTGGATGATCAGGTCGCTGAGCTGGGCAATGCTCATGACCACCCGGTAATACTGCTGCATGAAGTTTTCGATGGCTTGCTTGGCATCATCGCCCTCGAACCCCAGCAGGCCGGCAATCGAGCGCTGATGGTCGAACAGCAAGCGGTCTTCGGAGCGCCCGGCGAGCATGTGCAGCGCGTACCGGACCTTCCACAAAAACTCCTGGGACGAGGCCAGCAGGGCGTTTTCGCTTTCGACCAGGAAACCTTCGCCGGCCAGGGCCCGCAGGTTCAGGGTGCCGTATTCGCGGCGGGCCACCCACAGGATCGTCTGAATGTCCCGCAGGCCGCCGGGCGAGCCTTTGACGTTGGGTTCCAGGTTGTATTCGGTGTCGTTGTATTTGTGGTGACGGGCTTTTTGCTCGGCGCGCTTGGCGAGGAAGAAGTCCTTGCTCGGCCACATGTGCGCGGTGCTGGTGACGTCGAGCATGCGCTGGCGCAAACGTTCCGGGCCGCAGATGGTGCGGCTTTCCATCAGGTTGGTGACCACCGTGAGGTCGGCGCGGGCTTCAACGGCGCATTCGTCCACCGAGCGAACGCTCTGACCGACTTCCAGGCCGATGTCCCACAACAACGTCAGAAAACGCTCGATGGAATCACGGAAAACTTCGTGATCGGCGCTGTCCAGCAGGATCAACAGGTCGATGTCGGAATAAGGGTGTAACTCGCCGCGACCGTAGCCGCCCACCGCGACCAGCGCGATGTCGGCATCTTCGCTCCAGTTGAACTGCTCCCAGGCCTTTTGCAGGATGTTATCGACGAACCAGGCGCGATCCTCGATCAACCGGCGAATGTCCCGGCCACTGCGAAAGCGCCCGTCGAGCACCTCGCGGGCCTGGCGGATCGCCTTCTTGAAGGCCGCGATCGGGCTTGCCTTCAGGGCCAGTTCTGCCTGGAACTGACCACGGTCGAAGAGTTCGGGATCCACCTGCGGCATCGATTGGCTTTCCTTTCTATAAGGCTGGGAGCGGCGCGGCTCGGATCAGGCCGAAACGCGCGGGATGGTGTCATCGGCGCGCAAGGTGAAGATCTCGTAACCGGTCTCGGTCACCAGCAGGGTGTGTTCCCACTGGGCCGACAGCTTGCGGTCCTTGGTGATCGCGGTCCAGCCATCGCCCAATACCTTGGTGTCGGCTTTGCCCTGGTTAATCATCGGCTCGATGGTGAAGGTCATGCCTGCCTTCAGTTCCATGCCGGTGCCGGCCCGGCCGTAGTGCAGAATCTGCGGCTCTTCGTGGAACACCTTGCCGATGCCGTGACCGCAGAACTCGCGAACCACCGAGAAACCGTTCTTTTCAGCGTGTTTCTGGATGATTTCACCGATGTCACCCAGGCGGCAGCCAGGTTTGACGATCTCGATGGCCTTGTACATGCATTCCTGGGTGATTTGCGACAGGCGCTCGGCCCAGACCGGCACGGTGCCGACGTGGAACATGCGGCTGGTGTCGCCGTGGTAACCGTCCTTGATCACGGTGACGTCGATGTTCAGCGTGTCGCCATCTTTCAGCGGCTTCTCGTTAGGGATGCCGTGGCAGACCACGTGGTTGATCGAGGTGCAGATCGACTTCGGGTAGCCTTTATAGTTGAGCGGGGCAGGGATGGCTTTCTGCTCGTTGACGATATAGTCGTGGCAGATGCGGTCCAGTTCTTCGGTGGTGATGCCCGGCTTGACGTGTTCGGCAATCATTTCCAGCACATCGGCGGCCAGTTTGCCGGCGACACGCATCTTGGCGATGTCCTCGGGGGTTTTGAGGGTGACGGTCATACAGGCTCTCTCTGCGCTCGATGGCGCTTGCTAAAACGAAATGGGCGTTGCGCGTTCGATCTTCGCGGCCCTGAAAAACGCGATTCTAACAGACGATCAGCGCAAATCTGAGCCTCTGTGCATCGCTTCTCTCTATAGATTGGCGCATTCTGGGGCGATTCCAAGGGCGCGATTGAAGTCGCGCATCAGGAATCGAGAATCCGGGTTCCGTTTTTTGCAGCCCTGTGATATAAAATGCGCCGCTTTCCGGGGATACCCCGAAAGGCTTAAATCCACACACGTGTCGACACGATGACCTGGGTGCCTTCAGCTGATGCTGCTGGTTGGTCATTGGGATACGTGGAGGCCAAACCCGACTTATTAAGGAACTATCATGTCCCAAGTCAACATGCGCGATATGCTGAAGGCCGGTGTGCACTTCGGTCACCAGACCCGTTACTGGAACCCGAAAATGGGCAAGTACATTTTCGGCGCGCGTAACAAGATCCACATCATCAACCTTGAAAAAACCCTGCCAATGTTCAACGAAGCTCTGACTTTCGTAGAGCGTCTGGCCCAGGGCAAAAACAAGATTCTGTTCGTCGGCACCAAGCGTTCCGCTGGCAAGATCGTTGCTGAAGAAGCAGCACGTTGCGGTTCGCCGTACGTCGATCACCGCTGGTTGGGCGGCATGCTGACCAACTTCAAAACCATCCGTGCTTCCATCAAGCGTCTGCGTGACCTTGAAGTGCAAGCCGAAGACGGTACTTTCGCCAAGCTGACCAAGAAAGAAGCGCTGATGCGCACTCGCGATCTTGAGAAGCTCGATCGTTCCCTGGGTGGTATCAAGGACATGGGCGGTCTGCCAGACGCTCTGTTCGTTATCGACGTTGATCACGAGCGCATCGCGATCACCGAAGCCAACAAGCTGGGCATCCCGGTTATCGGCGTAGTCGATACCAACAGCAGCCCGGAAGGCGTTGACTACATCATCCCAGGCAACGATGACGCAATCCGCGCTATCCAGTTGTACATGGGTTCGATGGCTGACGCAGTTATCCGTGGTCGCAACCACGTTGCTGGCGGCACCGAGCAGTTCGTTGAAGAAGCTCCGGCAGCTGCAGCTGAGTAATTGACGCCCTGGCGTTGACTCAGTAAGCAAAAAGGGGGCTTGGCCCCCTTTTTGCCACCTCGAAAACCGTTTGTGAGCGGCGCAGCTACAGCCTCTGTAACGTGCAGCTGCTAACAAGTGGGTTCGGGAAGAATTGATCGCCCGTTCGATCGGGTGGAATGGTTGAAAACCTATCCAAGAGGAATTTTGAAATGGCAGAGATTACTGCAGCGTTGGTCAAAGAACTGCGCGAGCGTACTGGCGAAGGCATGATGGACTGCAAAAAGGCCTTGACCAAGGCCGGCGGCGACATCGAAAAAGCCATTGATGACATGCGTGCTTCGGGCGCCATCAAGGCTGCCAAGAAAGCAGGCAACGTGGCTGCTGAAGGCGCTATCGCTCTGAAAGAAGACGGCAAAACCGCCGTTCTGCTGGAAGTGAACTCGCAGACCGACTTCCTGGCTCTGCAGGACGACTTCAAGGCATTCGTTGCTTCCAGCGTTGAAAAAGCATTCGCTGACAAGCTGACTGATGTTGCTCCGCTGATCGAAGCTCAAGAAGCCGATCGCCTGGTTCTGGTCGGCAAGGTTGGCGAAAACGTCAATATCCGTCGCCTGGCTCGCGTTGAAGGTGATGTTGTCGGTGGTTACCTGCACGGTAACAAGATCGGTGTTGCGGTTGTTCTGAAAGGCGGCACCGTTGAGCTGGCCAAAGACATCGCGATGCACGTAGCAGCCACCAACCCTGAATTCCTGCTGCCATCGGAAGTTTCCGCTGAAGCGGTCGAGCGCGAGAAAGGCGTGTTCCTGACCCTGAACGCTGACAAGATCGCCGGCAAGCCGGAAAACATTGTTGAAAACATGGTCAAAGGCCGTATCAGCAAGTTCCTGGCTGAAGCGAGCCTGGTTGAGCAGGCGTTCGTCAAGAACCCTGAAATTAAGGTCGGCGACCTGGCCAAGAAAGCCGGTGCTGAAATCGTTTCCTTCACCTACTTCAAAGTAGGCGAAGGCATCGAGAAGCCGGTCGACAACTTCGCTGAAGAAGTAGCTGCCCAGCTGGCTGCCGCCAAGCAATAAGACGGTTTTTTAACTGTCGCCCTGAAGAGGCTGCCCGCTTACGCGCGCAGCCTCTTTTCAGATGGGGCACCAATTTTTATTGGTTTCCCTTTGGAACTGGCTTACAAAGCCATGTTCCGATGGCGCTGAAGCAGCGCCAAGCTAGAGTGAACGCCAGCTGTAAACAGCTCGCAAAGAATTTTTAAAATACGCCGCAGGAGAGATTCGCAATGGCTCAGCAGGGCAGTGGTTATCAGGCTCGCTATAAACGCATTCTACTCAAGCTTAGCGGCGAGGCCCTGATGGGCTCGGAAGAGTTCGGGATCGATCCGAAAGTTCTGGATCGCATGGCGCTCGAAGTCGGCCAACTGGTCGGCATCGGTGTTCAGGTCGGTCTGGTGATCGGTGGTGGCAACCTGTTCCGTGGCGCGGCGCTCAGCGCGGCCGGCATGGATCGGGTAACGGGCGACCACATGGGCATGCTGGCCACTGTGATGAACGCCCTGGCCATGCGCGATGCGCTGGAACGTGCCAATATCTCGGCCATCGTGATGTCGGCCATTTCCATGGTGGGCGTGACCGATCACTATGATCGCCGCAAAGCCATGCGTCACCTGAATGCCAAGGAAGTCGTGATCTTTGCGGCCGGTACCGGTAATCCGTTCTTCACCACGGATTCGGCAGCCTGCTTGCGAGCGATCGAAATCGACGCCGATGTCGTGCTCAAGGCGACCAAGGTCGATGGCGTATACACTGCTGATCCATTCAAAGACCCGCATGCCGAGAAGTTCGATCATCTGACTTACGATGAAGTGCTGGATCGCAAGCTGGGCGTGATGGACTTGACGGCTATTTGTCTGTGCCGCGACCACAAGATGCCGTTGCGCGTCTTTAACATGAACAAGCCCGGCGCCCTGCTGAATATCGTACATGGCGGCGCTGAAGGGACCCTGATCGAGGAAGGCCAACAATGATCAATGAAATCAAGAAAGACGCTCAAGAGCGTATGCAGAAATCCCTGGATTCTCTGAATCATGCATTCGGCCAGATTCGCACTGGCAAGGCACACCCGAGCATTCTGGGTAGCGTGATGGTGCCGTACTACGGCACAGACACCTCCATCACCCAAGTGGCCAACATCACCGTAAAAGACTCCCGCACCCTGCAAGTGGTAGCGTTTGAGCGCAATATGCTTGCCGCTGTCGACAAGGCTATCCAGAGCGCAGGTCTGAACCTCAATCCGACTAACCTCGGTGAGCTGCTGCTGATCTCCATGCCGGCGCTGACCGAAGAGACCCGCAAAGGTTTTACCAAGCAAGCGCGTAGCGCTGCCGAAGACGCTCGTGTGGCGGTACGTAACATCCGTCGCGATGCTTTGGGTGATCTGAAGAAGCTGGTGAAAGACAAGGAAATCAGCGAAGACGAAGAGCGTCGTGCCGCTGCCGATATCCAGAAGCTGACCGACAAGGCTGAGGCTGACATTGATGCGGCCACCAAGCAGAAAGAAGCCGACCTGATGGCCGTATAAGGGTCGCGTTTTCATGGAAAAGACTAAGCAGACTGCGCCGTCCGCGGTGCCGCGCCATGTCGCGATCATCATGGATGGTAATAATCGCTGGGCGAAAAAGCGCTTTATGCCCGGTGTCGCCGGTCATAAGGCGGGCGTGGATGCAGTTCGTGCGGTAATCGAGGTGTGCGCCGAGTCCGGGGTCGAGGTATTGACCCTGTTCGCCTTCTCCAGTGAGAACTGGCAGCGCCCGGCCGATGAAGTCAGTGCCTTGATGGATTTGTTCTTCAAGGCATTGCGTCGTGAGGCCAAGCGCCTCAACGACAACAACATCAGTCTGCGCATCATCGGTGATCGTTCACGCTTTCATCCCGAGCTTCAGGCTGCCATGCGTGAAGCCGAGGCGATGACCGCGGGTGCGAATCGCTTTGTCTTGCAGATCGCCGCCAACTATGGCGGTCAGTGGGACATTGCCCAGGCTGCGCAGCGTCTGGCGCGTGAAGTTCAGGCCGGGCATCTGCGTCCGGAAGACATCACGCCCGAGCTGCTGCAGACCTGTCTGGCCACCGGCGATCTGCCGTTGCCGGACTTGTGCATCCGCACCGGGGGCGAACACCGCATCAGTAACTTCCTGCTGTGGCAACTGGCTTACGCCGAGTTGTACTTCTCCGACCTGTTCTGGCCGGACTTCAAACACGACGCCATGCGTAACGCGCTGGCCGATTTCGCTTCTCGTCAGCGCCGCTTCGGTAAAACGAGCGAGCAGGTCGAGTCTGGGGCCCGGGTTTAATGCTTAAACAACGAATCATCACCGCGCTGATCCTGCTGCCGATCGCCTTGTGCGGGTTTTTCCTGCTCGAAGGCACAGGCTTTGCGCTGTTCATCGGGCTGGTCGTGACCCTCGGTGCGTGGGAGTGGGCTCGCCTGGCGGGCTTCAATGCCCAACCGATTCGTGTTGCCTATGCCGTATTGGTCGCATTGATGCTGTTTATCATGCACATCCTGCCGGGGCTCGCGCCCTGGGTGTTGGGTGCCTCGGTGCTTTGGTGGGGCGTGGCGACGTATCTGGTGCTGACGTATCCGCGTTCGAGCGAGCGTTGGTCCAGTGCAGCGACCAAATTGGCGATCGGCCTGTTGATTCTCCTGCCGGCCTGGCAAGGTCTGGTGCAGATCAAACAATACCCATTGGGTAACTGGTTGATCATGGCCGTGATGGTGCTGGTCTGGGGGGCCGATATCGGTGCGTACTTTTCCGGTCGTGCCTTTGGCAAGCGCAAGCTGGCGCCGCAAGTCAGCCCTGGCAAGAGCTGGGAAGGCGTGTACGGCGGTTTGCTGCTGAGCCTGGTGATTACGGCAATCGTTGGCCTGGTCCGCGACTGGAGCTTCGGGCAGATGCTGATGGGTCTGATCGGTGCGGCAGTGATCGTATTCATCTCGGTGGTGGGTGACCTCACCGAGAGCATGTTCAAGCGTCAGTCGGGCATCAAGGACAGCAGTAACCTGTTGCCGGGCCATGGCGGGGTGCTCGATCGTATCGACAGCCTGACAGCCGCGATCCCCGTATTTGCCGTGCTGCTGTGGATGGCCGCACCGTGAGCCGCCCACAACAGATTACCGTTCTGGGGGCGACCGGCTCGATCGGTCTGAGCACCCTGGACGTGATCGCTCGGCATCCCGAGCGTTATCAAGTATTTGCGTTAAGTGGCTTCACTCGCCTGAGTGAGCTGCTGGCCTTGTGTGTGCGTCACACGCCGCGGTTTGCCGTCGTGCCAGAGGCGGGCGCTGCCCGAACCTTGCAGGACGACTTGCGCGCCGCTGGTCTGTCGACACGCGTGTTGGTAGGGGAGGAGGGCCTTTGTCAGGTTGCTTCCGATCCTGAGGTCGATGCGGTCATGGCGGCCATCGTTGGCGCGGCGGGCTTGCGCCCGACCCTGGCGGCGGTCGAGACGGGCAAGAAGATCCTGCTGGCCAACAAAGAAGCGCTGGTCATGTCGGGTGCGCTGTTCATGCAGGCGGTGCGCAAAAGCGGCTCGGTGCTGCTGCCCATCGACAGCGAGCACAACGCCATTTTTCAGTGCATGCCACAGGATTTCGCCCGCGGGCTGGGCGCGGTCGGTGTGCGTCGGATTCTTCTGACGGCCTCTGGTGGTCCGTTCCGACAGACACCGATGGCCGAGTTGGCGCATGTTTCCCCTGAGCAGGCATGCGCTCATCCGAACTGGTCCATGGGGCGCAAGATTTCGGTCGATTCGGCCAGCATGATGAACAAAGGGCTCGAATTGATTGAAGCCTGCTGGCTGTTCGACGCCAAGCCGTCCCAGGTCGAAGTGGTGATTCACCCGCAGAGCGTGATTCATTCGCTGGTCGACTACATCGACGGTTCGGTGCTGGCTCAGTTAGGCAACCCGGACATGCGCACGCCGATCGCCAACGCCTTGGCCTGGCCGGAGCGCATCGATTCTGGCGTGGCGCCACTGGATCTGTTTGCCATCGCGCGTCTGGACTTCCAGGCGCCCGATGAAGAGCGTTTTCCTTGCCTGCGCCTGGCGCGTCAGGCCGCCGAAGCGGGCGATAGCGCACCGGCCATGCTCAATGCAGCGAATGAAGTGGCTGTCGCGGCGTTTCTCGACGGGCGGGTTCGCTACCCGGAAATCGCGAGTATCATCGAGGAAGTGTTAAACCTCGAGCCGGTCGTTGCGGTAGATGATCTCGAGGCGGTATTCACGGCCGACGCGAAAGCGCGAGTACTGGCCGGGCAATGGTTGAGTCGTCACGGGCGGTAAGTGCTGCGGTACGTTGGCCCATGCAGCACTGGACAGGATTGCGGAGAAAGTAGATGAGCGCGCTCTATATGATTGTCGGCACCCTGGTTGCGCTGGGCGTGCTGGTCACCTTCCACGAATTCGGCCATTTCTGGGTCGCACGTCGCTGTGGGGTCAAAGTACTGCGCTTCTCCGTGGGCTTCGGCATGCCGCTGCTGCGTTGGCACGACAAGAAAGGCACCGAGTTCGTGGTGGCTGCCATTCCGCTGGGCGGCTACGTGAAGATGCTCGACGAGCGCGAAGGCGAAGTGCCGGCCGATCAGGTCGATCAATCCTTCAATCGCAAATCTGTCCGTCAGCGTATTGCCATCGTGGCCGCAGGGCCGATCGCCAACTTTCTATTGGCCATGGTGTTTTTCTGGGTGTTGGCCATGCTCGGCAGTGAGCAGGTGCGTCCGGTCATCGGCGCGGTCGAATCCGGCAGCATCGCCGCCAAGGCCGGTCTGGGTGCTGGTCAGGAAATTATTGCCATCGACGGCGAGCCGACTTCCGGCTGGGCCGCGGTGAATCTGCAACTGGTCCGTCGTCTTGGCGAGAGCGGTTCTCTTCAGTTGTTGGTGCGTGAGCAGGGCTCCACGGCAGATTCGCCCCGTGAGCTGATGCTGGATAAATGGCTCAAGGGTGCTGACGAGCCTGACCCGATTCGTTCGCTGGGTATTCGTCCTTGGCGTCCGGCGTTGCCGCCTGTTCTGGCCGAAATTGATCCGAAAGGGCCAGCTCAGGCTGCTGGCCTGAAGACGGGTGATCGACTGTTAGCCCTCGATGGCAAGCGGGTGGATGACTGGCAACAGGTGGTCGATACGGTCCGTATGCATCCGGATACCAAAATCATGCTGCATGTCGAGCGTGATGGTGCTCCAATCGACGTCCCCGTGGCCTTGGCCGCTCGGGGCGAGAAAAAAGCGCCTACCGGTTATATGGGCGCCGGGGTGAAGCCGGTCGATTGGCCGCCGGAGATGATTCGTGAAGTGAGTTATGGTCCGTTGGCCGCAATTGGCGAGGGTGCTCGACGCACCTGGACCATGAGTGTGCTGACCCTCGATTCACTCAAGAAAATGTTGTTCGGCGAGCTCTCGGTAAAAAACTTGAGTGGACCGATAACCATTGCTAAAGTGGCGGGCGCTTCTGCCCAGTCGGGCGTCGCTGATTTCCTGAATTTCCTTGCTTATCTGAGTATTAGCCTGGGAGTTCTGAATTTGCTGCCCATTCCTGTACTGGATGGGGGGCATTTGTTGTTTTATCTGATCGAGTGGGCGCGTGGTCGTCCCTTGTCAGATCGGGTGCAGGGTTGGGGGATACAGATCGGTATCAGTTTGGTGGTCGGGGTGATGTTGCTTGCTCTGGTCAATGATTTGGGCCGTCTGTAACACTTCGCTGAATTGCGAATCTGCCGCATTTTGCGGCAGTTTGTTTATTGCCAGTTGGAATAAGAAAGGACTTCATGAAACGTCTGCTGCTAACTGCGGTTCTCACCGTATTGATGATCGCCGAAGTTCACGCCGAGTCCTTCACTATCTCTGATATTCGCGTCAATGGCCTCCAGCGGGTCTCCGCGGGTAGCGTCTTTGGTGCTTTGCCGTTAAACGTCGGTGAACAGGCGGATGATCGTCGCCTGGTGGAATCCACTCGTGCGCTGTTCAAAACCGGGTTCTTTCAAGATATCCAGCTGGGCCGCGATGGCAATGTCCTTGTCATTACGGTAGTCGAGCGTCCGTCAGTCGCCAGTATTGAGATCGAAGGTAACAAGGCGATCTCTACTGAAGACCTGATGAAGGGCCTCAAACAGTCCGGTCTGGCCGAAGGCGAGATCTTCCAGCGTGCCACCCTCGAAGGTGTACGAAACGAACTGCAGCGCCAATATGTCGCTCAGGGTCGCTACTCGGCCACCGTCGACACCGAAGTGGTGCCGCAGCCGCGCAACCGCGTCGGCCTCAAGGTCAATATCAACGAAGGCACCGTTGCCGCTATCCAGCACATCAACGTGGTGGGCAACACGGTCTTCCCTGATGAAGACCTGATCGACCTGTTTGAACTGAAAACCACCAACTGGCTGTCGTTCTTCAAGAACGATGACAAGTACGCTCGTGAAAAACTCTCCGGTGACCTGGAGCGTCTACGCTCCTACTACCTGGACCGTGGCTATATCAATATGGATATCGCTTCGACCCAGGTGTCCATCACCCCGGACAAGAAACACGTCTACATCACCGTCAACGTCAACGAAGGCGAGAAGTACACCGTTCGTGACGTCAAGCTGAGCGGCGACTTGAAAGTGCCTGAAGACCAGGTCAAGTCCCTGCTGCTGGTTCAGAAAGGCCAGGTGTTCTCGCGCAAGCTGATGACCACCACGTCCGAGCTGATCACCCGTCGTCTGGGTAACGAGGGCTACACCTTCGCCAACGTCAACGGCGTACCGCAGCCTCACGATGAAGACCACACGGTGGACATCACTTTTGCAGTCGATCCGGGCAAGCGTGCTTACGTCAACCGCATCAACTTCCGTGGCAACACCAAGTCCGAAGACGAAGTGCTGCGCCGTGAAATGCGTCAGATGGAAGGCGGCTGGGCTTCGACCTACCTGATCGACCAATCCAAGACCCGTCTTGAGCGTCTGGGCTTCTTTAAAGAAGTGAACGTCGAAACCCCTGCCGTACCGGGTGTCGATGACCAGGTCGACGTGAACTACAGCGTTGAAGAACAGGCTTCCGGTTCGATCACCGCCAGCGTCGGTTTCGCCCAGAGCGCCGGTCTGATCCTCGGTGGTTCGATCACTCAGAACAACTTCCTGGGTACCGGTAACAAGGTCAGCGTCGGCTTGACCCGCAGTGAATACCAGAGCCGCTATAACTTCGGTTATGTCGACCCGTACTGGACTGCTGATGGCGTGAGCCTGGGTTACAACGCTTTCTATCGCACCACCGACTACGATGACCTCGATGTCGACGTAGCCAGCTATGCCGTAGATAGCCTGGGTGCTGGTGTTAACGTTGGTTACCCGATTAGCGAGACGTCGCGCCTGACCTTCGGTCTGAGCGTGCAACAGGACAAGATCAAGACCGGTCAGTACACCGTTGACGAGATTTTCGACTTCGTAAACAAGGAAGGCGACAACTACCTCAACTTCAAGGCGTCGGCCGGCTGGTCCGAGTCCACCCTGAACAAAGGCGTATTGGCGACCCGTGGACGTTCCCAGAGCCTGACTCTGGAAACCACCACACCGGGCAGCGACCTGTCGTTCTTCAAAGTCGATTACCGTGGCCAGTTGTTCCAGCCATTGTCTGAAAACTACACCGTGCGCCTGCACACCGAATTGGGCTATGGCGACGGTTACGGTTCGACCGACGGCTTGCCATTCTATGAAAACTACTATGCTGGTGGTTTCAACTCGGTTCGTGGCTTCAAGGACAGCACACTGGGTCCTCGCAGTACGCCTAGCCGTGGTACGAACCCGGGTACGTTGGCCGATCCGGACCAGGATCCACTGCCGTTTGGTGGCAACGTCCTGATCCAGGGCGGTGCAGAGCTTCTGTTCCCTCTGCCGTTCGTCAAGGATCAACGTTCCCTGCGAACCTCGGTATTCTGGGATGTGGGTAACGTTTTTGACTCGCAGTGCAAAGACACCACCAACGCAAACGGTTCGGCGTCCAATACAAAGTGCAACGACATCAGCCTGAGCAACATGGCCAGTTCCGTCGGTGTGGGCGTGACCTGGGTCACCGCACTGGGTCCTCTGAGCTTCGCGTTGGCCATGCCGATCAAGAAACCGGATGACGCTGAGACTCAAGTGTTCCAATTCTCTCTTGGCCAGACGTTCTAAGCGTCTGCCCCAAAATAACGACAATGGATTTTGTAGGAGTGCATCGTGCGTAAGTTGACTCAATTGGTTCTCCTGGCGACCGTACTGGTAGCAGGTCCGGCTTTTGCCGACATGAAGATCGCCGTTCTGAACTATCAAATGGCCCTGCTGGAATCTGATGCGGCCAAGAAATACGCCGTGGATGCCGAGAAGAAATTTGGCCCGCAACTGACCAAGCTCAAGACTCTGGAAAGCAGCGCTAAAGGCATCCAGGACCGTCTGATGGCTGGCGGCGACAAGATGCAGCAAGGTGAGCGTGAACGCCTTGAGCTCGAATTCAAGCAAAAGGCCCGTGACTTCCAGTTCCAGTCCAAGGAACTCAACGAAGCCAAGGCTGTTGCCGACCGTGAAATGCTGAAGCAGCTCAAGCCGAAACTGGACAGCGCTGTGGAAGAAGTCATCAAGAAAGGTGCTTTTGACCTGGTCTTCGAGCGTGGCGCAGTGATTGATGTCAAGCCTCAGTACGACATCACTCGCCAGGTTATCGAGCGCATGAATCAGCTGAAGTAATCCATGACAGCGACTATAAAGCTCGGCCAGTTGGCCGAGTTCCTTGGCGCCACGCTACGTGGCGACCCGGAGAAGCAAATTACTGGGCTAGCCACTTTGCAAGAGGCTGGCCCAGCTCAGTTGAGCTTTCTCGCAAACCCCCAATACCGTAAATACCTGGCAGACTGCCGGGCCGCAGCCCTGTTGCTGAAGGCCGCTGACGCTGAAGGTTTTGCCGGCGATGCATTGGTGGTGCCAGATCCGTATCTGGCCTATGCGCGTATTTCCCATCTGTTCGATCCCAAGCCCAAGGCGCCTGCCGGTATTCACCCGACAGCGGTAGTGGCTGCGGACGCAGTGGTTGATCCGGCGGCGAGCATTGGTGCCTTTGCAGTGATTGAAAGCGGCGCGCGTGTTGCTGCCGGTGTGACGGTGGGTGCGCATTGCTTCATCGGTGCCCGCAGCGAAATCGGCGAGGGCGGCTGGCTGGCCCCGCGGGTCACGCTGTACCACGACGTGCGCATCGGCAAACGGGTGGTGATTCAGTCCGGTGCCGTGCTCGGTGGCGAAGGCTTCGGTTTTGCCAACGAGAAAGGTGTCTGGCAGAAAATCGCCCAGATCGGTGGTGTTCTGGTCGGTGATGATGTGGAGATTGGCGTGAATACCGCTATCGATCGCGGTGCACTGGCCGATACCGTACTGGGTAACGGTGTGAAGCTCGACAATCAGATTCAGATCGCTCACAACGTGCAGGTCGGTGATCACACCGCCATGGCCGCGTGTGTGGGGATCTCCGGCAGCACCAAAATCGGCAAGCATTGCATGCTCGCCGGTGGCGTAGGGCTGGTGGGGCATATCGAAATTTGCGACAACGTTTTTATCACCGGGATGACCATGGTGACCCATTCGATTACCGAAAAGGGTTCCTATTCTTCCGGTACGGCGATGCAACCAGCAGCCGAATGGCGCAAAAGCGCGGCCCGTATCCGTCAGCTCGATGACATCGCGCGACGTTTACGACAGCTGGAAAAGCGTGTAGGGGACGTGACCCCTGACGGTAATGCTTCATCAGATGGCTGATACCATTTCCATATCAAGTGTGCACAGCCGCTAGACTGCCTCCTTGATTTGCTAGAGGGGTGCGCGTCAGTCGCGCGCTCCCAATCTTTACATAGGCTTCCCCCCGAAATGATGGACATCAACGAGATTCGCGAATACCTGCCCCACCGTTACCCGTTCCTGCTGGTGGACCGGGTCGTGGAACTGGATGTGGAAGGCAAGCGCATTCGCGCCTACAAGAATGTCAGCATCAACGAGCCGTTCTTCAATGGTCACTTCCCTGCGCATCCAATCATGCCGGGCGTACTGATCATCGAAGCGATGGCTCAGGCTGCCGGGATCCTTGGTTTCAAGATGCTGGACGTGAAACCGGCCGACGGCACCCTTTACTACTTCGTCGGCTCCGACAAGTTGCGCTTCCGCCAGCCTGTGCTGCCAGGCGATCAGTTGATCCTGGAAGCCAAGTTCCTGAGCTGCAAGCGTCAGATCTGGAAGTTCGAGTGCCAGGCTTCGGTCGATGGCAAGCCAGTCTGCTCCGCTGAAATCATCTGCGCGGAACGCAAACTATGAGTTTGATTGACCCTCGCGCAATCATCGATCCGACGGCCGTCCTGGCCGACGACGTCGAGGTTGGCCCTTGGTCGATCATCGGCGCAGGTGTGGAAATCGGCGAGGGGACAGTGATCGGGCCGCATGTGATTCTCAAGGGCCCGACCCGAATCGGTAAGCACAACCGCATCTACCAGTTTTCCTCGGTAGGTGAGGACACACCCGATCTGAAATACAAAGGTGAAGAAACCCGCCTGGTCATCGGTGACCACAACGTCATCCGTGAAGGCGTGACGATTCACCGCGGGACCGTTCAGGACCGTTCGGAAACGACTCTGGGCGATCACAACCTGATCATGGCCTATGCCCACATCGGCCACGACAGCGTGATCGGGAACCACTGCATCCTGGTCAACAACACTGCGTTGGCGGGTCATGTGCACGTTGAAGACTGGGCGATCCTGTCCGGTTTCACCCTGGTTCACCAGTATTGCCATATCGGCGCCCACAGTTTTTCCGGCATGGGCACCGCCATTGGGAAGGACGTTCCAGCCTACGTCACGGTGTTCGGCAACCCTGCCGAAGCCCGCAGCATGAACTTCGAAGGCATGCGCCGTCGTGGTTTCAGCGAAGACGCGATCCACGCCCTGCGTCGTGCGTACAAGGTGGTTTACCGCCAGGGCCTGACGGTTGAGCAAGCACTCGCCGAATTGGCCGAACCTTCGGACCAGTTCCCGGAAGTCGCGGTGTTCCGTGATTCCATCCAGTCTTCGACCCGCGGCATCACACGTTAATCATGGCTAATCTGCGTATTGCGCTGGTGGCGGGTGAGGCTTCCGGTGACATTCTGGGCGCCGGTCTCATGCGCGCCCTCAAAGCTCAGCATCCGGCGGTGGAATTCATCGGTGTCGGCGGTCCGCTGATGCAGGCCGAAGGCCTGACTTCGTATTTCCCGATGGAACGTCTTTCGGTCATGGGCCTGGTGGAAGTGCTGGGGCGGTTGCGCGAGCTGATGGCGCGGCGTAAAAAGCTGATCGCCGACCTGATCGCCGAAAAGCCGGACGCGTTCATCGGCATCGATGCCCCGGACTTCAACCTCAATATCGAACTCAAGCTGCGTCAGGCCGGCATCAAGACCGTGCATTACGTCAGCCCGTCGGTGTGGGCGTGGCGGCAGAAGCGGGTGCTGAAGATCCGCGAAGGTTGCGACCTGATGCTGACGCTGTTCCCGTTTGAAGCCAAATTCTATGAAGAGAAGGGCGTACCGGTGCGGTTTGTCGGGCATTCCCTGGCCGATGCGATCCCGCTTGAAGCCGATCGCGCCGCCGCACGGGCCGAACTTGGCTTGCCTGACGGACCGCTGGTTGCGCTGATGCCAGGCAGTCGCGGCGGAGAAGTCGGCCGTCTCGGTGCATTGTTCCTTGATACGGCCCAACGTCTGCGGGCCTTGCGTCCCGGCGTACGGTTCGTCATGCCTTGCGCCAGCCCTGAACGTCGTGCGCAGCTGGAAGAATTGCTGGCGGGGCGCGATCTGCCGTTGACCCTGCTCGATGGCAAATCCCATCTGGCCCTTGCTGCCTGTGACGCCGTGTTGATTGCGTCCGGGACGGCGACCCTTGAGGCGCTGTTGTACAAGCGGCCGATGGTGGTCGCTTATCGCCTGGCGCCACTGACGTTCTGGATTCTCAAGCGCATGGTGAAAAGTCCCTACATCTCCTTGCCGAACCTGCTGGCGCAGCGTCTTTTGGTGCCTGAATTGTTGCAGGACGATGCGACAGTCGAAGCCCTGGCCCAGACCTTGTCGCCGTTGATCGAAGGCGGTGAAGAACAGACTCGCGGCTTCGACGAAATTCACCGGACCTTGCGTCTGGATGCCTCCAACCAGGCTGCCGGCGCAGTGCTGAATCTGATCGGCCAAGTACAATGAGTAAGACAAGCATGCAGATGGGGCTGGATTTCACCTTGGTCGCTGAAGTGGAAGATTTGGTTGCCGGTGTCGACGAAGTCGGTCGCGGCCCGCTCTGCGGTGCCGTGGTCACGGCTGCGGTGATTCTCGACCCGAATCGGCCGATCCTCGGCCTGAACGATTCGAAGAAACTCACCGAAGCCCGCCGCGAAAGGCTCTACGACGAAATCTGCGAAAAAGCCCTGAGCTGGTGCATCGCCCGGGCTGAAGTCGAAGAGATCGACAAGCTGAACATCCTGCATGCCACGATGCTGGCCATGCAGCGCGCCATCGAAGGTCTGCACATCCAGCCGAAACTGGCGATGATCGACGGCAACCGTTGCCCGAAACTGTCCATGCGCGCCGAAGCGGTGGTGCAGGGCGACGGCAAGGTGCCGGCCATCGCTGCGGCATCGATCCTGGCCAAAGTCAGCCGTGATCGTGAAATGGCTGCTTTCGAATTGATTTACCCGGGTTACGGCATTGGCGGCCACAAGGGCTACCCGACACCCGTTCATCTGGAAGCCTTGGCCCGACTGGGGCCAACCCCGATTCACCGCCGCTCGTTTGCCCCGGTACGCCTGGCTTATGAGGCGCGGGAAAACCTGATCGTGAGTTAGTTGCAAGGCTGATGTTTTTGCCAAGGCCCGGTACAATCCGGGCCTTGTTGTCTTCACGTTTCTAGTTTCTAGACAGGATCACTATGCCGGCTTCATTCGTTCATCTACGCCTGCACACTGAATATTCCCTGGTCGACGGTCTGGTGCGGATCAAACCGCTGGTCAAGACCCTGGTCGGCATGAACATGCCCGCCGTGGCGGTCACCGACCAGAACAACATGTGTTCCCTGGTCAAATTTTATAAAGCCGCCATGGGCGCGGGCATCAAGCCGATCTGCGGCGCCGACCTGTGGCTGTCGAACAAGGATCCGGACAACGCCTTGAGCCGGATCAGCCTGCTGGCGATGAACGCCGTGGGCTATCGCAACCTCACCGAACTGATTTCCCGCGGCTTCATCGACGGCCAGCGCAATGGCTCGGTCATCATCGAGCGTGAGTGGGTGGCCGAAGCCAGCGAAGGCCTGATCATGCTGTCAGCGGCCAAAGAGGGCGAGATCGGCCTGGCCATGCTCAGCGGCAATCCCGCTGAAGCGGAAAATCTTGCGCGCGAATGGATGGCCGTGTTCCCGGATCGTTTCTATCTGGAGATCCAGCGCACCAACCGCCCCAACGACGAAGAACAGTTGCACGGCGCCGTGGCCCTGGCCGAAAAGATCGGTGCGCCGCTGGTCGCCACCAACGACGTACGCTTCATCAAGCAGGAAGATTTTGCCGCTCACGAAACCCGCGTCTGCATCGGTGAGGGCCGTGCCCTCGACGATCCGCGGCGTTCCAAGAACTACAGCGATCAGCAATACCTCAAAAGCGCCGAGGAAATGGCTGAGCTGTTCAGCGACATTCCCGAAGCGCTGGCCAACACCGTCGAGATCGCCAAGCGCTGCAACATTGAAGTGAAGCTGGGCACTCACTTCCTGCCAAACTTCCCGATCCCTGATGGCATGACCATCGACGAGTATTTCCGCAAGGTCTCGTTCGACGGTCTGGAAGATCGCCTCAGCGTGCTGCTGCCCAAGGACACCACCGAAGACTACGAAGCCAAGCGTCAGGTCTATGTCGACCGGTTGAATTTCGAGCTGGATATCATCATCCAGATGGGCTTCCCCGGTTACTTCCTGATCGTTATGGACTTTATCCAGTGGGCCAAGAGCAACGGCGTGCCGGTAGGTCCAGGCCGGGGCTCGGGTGCCGGGTCGCTGGTGGCCTATGTGCAGAAGATCACCGACCTCGATCCGCTGGAATATGACCTGCTGTTCGAACGTTTCCTTAACCCGGAACGGGTATCGATGCCCGACTTCGACGTCGACTTCTGCATGGACGGTCGTGACCGCGTGATCGACTACGTGGCCGAGAAATACGGCCGCAACGCGGTGAGCCAGATCATCACCTTCGGTTCCATGGCCGCCAAGGCTGTGGTCCGTGACGTGGCGCGGGTGCAGGGCAAGTCCTACGGTCTGGCGGATCGTCTGTCGAAGATGATTCCGTTCGAAGTCGGTATGACCCTGGAAAAGGCCTACGAACAGGAAGAGATCCTGCGCGACTTCATCAAGGTCGATGAAGAAGCCGCGGAAATCTGGGAAATGGCGCGCAAGCTCGAAGGCGTTGTGCGTAACGTCGGCAAGCACGCCGGTGGTGTGGTAATTGCCCCGACCAAGCTGACTGACTTCTCGCCGATCTATTGCGATGAGGCCGGTGACGGTCTGGTGACCCAGTTCGACAAGGACGACGTTGAAGCCGCCGGCCTGGTGAAGTTCGACTTCCTGGGTCTGCGGACCCTGACGGTCATCGACTGGGCGCTGAAAACCATCAACCGCGACCGCGCCAAGGTCGATGAGCCGCCGCTGGACATCGCGTTCATCCCGCTGGATGACAAACCGACCTATCAGTTGCTGCAAAAGGCCGAAACCACCGCGGTATTCCAGCTCGAGTCGCGCGGCATGAAAGAGCTGATCAAAAAGCTCAAGCCCGACTGCCTGGAAGACTTGATCGCACTGGTGGCCCTGTTCCGTCCGGGCCCGCTGCAATCGGGCATGGTGGACGACTTCATCAACCGTAAGCACGGCCGCGCCGAACTGGCGTACCCGCACTCGGACTACCAGTACGAAGGCCTCAAGCCGGTATTGGCGCCGACTTACGGCATCATCCTGTATCAAGAGCAGGTGATGCAGATTGCCCAGGTCATGGCCGGTTACACCCTCGGCGGTGCGGACATGCTGCGTCGGGCCATGGGTAAGAAAAAGCCTGAGGAAATGGCCAAGCAGCGCGGCGGTTTCATTGAGGGTTGCGCCACCAACAACATCGACGCCGATCTGGCCGGTAACATTTTCGACCTGGTGGAAAAATTCGCCGGTTACGGCTTCAACAAATCCCACTCCGCCGCTTACGGCCTGGTGTCGTACCAGACCGCGTGGCTGAAAACGCATTACCCGGCGCCGTTCATGGCCGCGGTACTGTCGGCGGATATGCACAACACCGACAAGGTCGTGACCTTGATCGAAGAAATTCGCACCATGAAGCTGCGTCTCGACGCGCCGGATGTGAATACCTCTGAGTTCAAGTTCACGGTGAATGACGAGGGCCGGATTATTTACGGTCTCGGCGCGATCAAGGGCGTGGGCGAAGGTCCGGTGGAAGCGATCACCGAGGCCCGTCAGGACGGTCCGTTCAAGGATCTGTTCGATTTCTGCGCCCGTGTCGACCTCAAACGAATCAACAAGCGCACGCTGGACGGTTTGATCCGCAGCGGCGCGCTGGATCGTCTGGGGCCTTATTTCCATGACGAACCGAAAGCCTATCAAGCAAGCATCGACCAGAACCGTGCCGTATTGCTGAATGCAATGGAAGGGGCGATCAAGGCCGCCGAACAAACCGCACGTACCCACGACAGTGGCCACGCCGACTTGTTTGGCGGGCTGTTCGTCGAGGCAGACGCCGACGTCTACGCCAATCATCGCAAGGCCAAGGAGCTGACCCTCAAGGAACGCCTGAAAGGCGAGAAAGATACCCTGGGCCTGTACCTGACCGGTCACCCGATCGACGAATACGAAGGCGAGATCCGTCGCTTCGCCCGTCAACGCATCATCGACCTGAAACCGGCTCGCGATACGCAGACCGTCGCGGGCATGATCATCGCCCTGCGCGTGATGAAAAACAAAAAGGGCGACAAGATGGGTTTCATCACCCTCGATGACCGCTCCGGGCGGATCGAGGCTTCGCTGTTTGCCGAGGCGTTCCACTCCGCGCAATCACTGTTGCAGACCGACGCGATGGTGGTAGTCGAAGGCGAAGTCAGCAACGACGACTTCTCCGGCGGCCTGCGGCTGCGGGTCAAGCGGGTGATGAGCATGGAAGATGCGCGCACCAACCTCGCCGAAAGCCTGCGCCTGAAACTGCAGACCAAGGATCTGAAGGGCGATCAGCTACGCTGGCTGGGTGAGTTGTTCAAACGTCACCGCGGCGCGTGCCCGATTACCATGGAATACACGAGCCCCGATGCGAAGGCCTTGCTGCAGTTTGGCGAGACCTGGCGAATCGACCCGGCGGATGCGTTGATTCAAGCCTTGCGTGACCAGTTCGGGCGAGACAACGTCTTCCTCCAATACCGTTGACGGTCAGGTTCTGCCGAAGGCCCTGAACTCGACCTGAATTTTTAATCTCGACCTGAACGCGCCTGTCCCTTAAGGTAGGGCGCGAATAGACAACCGGCCGGCCCAAGCTCTCTTGGACGTCGACCCAAGACGGACGCCTATGAACCCGAATTTTCTAGATTTCGAACAGCCGATCGCCGACCTGCAAGCCAAGATCGAAGAGTTGCGCTTGGTCGGTAACGACAATTCGCTGAATATCGGCGATGAGATCTCCCGCCTGCAGGACAAAAGCAGCACGCTGACCGAAGACATCTTCGGCAAGCTGACCAGCTGGCAGATCGCACGTCTCGCGCGTCACCCGAAACGTCCGTATACCCTGGACTACATCGAACACATCTTCACCGAGTTCGATGAACTGCACGGCGACCGTCACTTCTCCGACGACGCTGCGATCGTTGGCGGCATTGCCCGTCTGGACGATCAGCCGGTGATGATCATCGGTCACCAGAAAGGCCGTGAAGTGCGCGAGAAGGTTCGCCGCAACTTCGGCATGCCGCGTCCGGAAGGCTATCGCAAGGCGTGCCGCCTGATGGAAATGGCCGAACGCTTCAAAATGCCGATCCTGACCTTCATCGACACCCCGGGCGCCTACCCTGGCATTGACGCTGAAGAGCGCAACCAGAGCGAAGCGATTGCCTGGAACCTGCGCGTGATGGCCCGCCTGAAAACCCCAATCATCGCCACCGTGATCGGTGAAGGTGGTTCCGGTGGCGCTCTGGCAATCGGTGTCTGCGATCAGCTGAACATGCTGCAGTACTCGACCTACGCGGTGATTTCGCCGGAAGGTTGTGCCTCGATTCTGTGGAAAACCGCCGAGAAAGCGCCGGACGCCGCTGAAGCCATGGGCATCACCGCCGAGCGCCTGAAAGGCCTGGGCATCGTCGACAAAGTGATCGGCGAACCGTTGGGCGGCGCTCACCGTGATCCTGCGGCTGCGGCGGCATCGATCCGTGCCGAGCTGAGCTCGCAACTGGCGATGCTGAAGAAGTTCGATAACGAAGCGCTGCTGGCCCGTCGTTACGAGCGTCTGATGAGCTACGGTCTCTAAGCCGAACGCGCAATACCCATGTGGGAGCGAGCCTGCTCGCGATGAGGGTTTAACATTCAACGAATCAGTTGGCCGTTAAACCGCAATCGCGAGCAGGCTCGCTCCCACATTTGATTTGTGCAAAGGGATAGATATGGATCAGCCCTCGAATGATTTGCCTTCCCGGCTTCTGCTGAATCTGAAACCTTGGCGCAACGCCACAACCTGGCGCATCGCCTTCTCCGGCGGGCTCGACTCCACCGTCCTGCTGCACCTGCTCGCTCACCTCGCAAAAACCCAATCCCTTCCAGCGCTCAGCGCCATTCATGTCCACCACGGCCTTCAGGCTGCGGCTGATGCGTGGCCGCAACATTGTCAGTGCGTCTGTGATGCGCTGGGTGTGCCGCTACAGGTGGTTCACGTTGAGGTTCGGTCCGGCGCCAGCCTTGAGCGCGCCGCCCGGGATGCACGCTATGGCGCCTTCGTTGAAGCCACTCAAACAAATGAATTGCTGCTGACCGCACAGCACCGCGACGATCAAGCGGAAACCCTGTTGTTCCGGCTGTTGCGTGGGGCAGGGGTGAGAGGGTTGTCGGGCATGCCTCGCGAGCGCGCCTTGGGTCGCGGGCATCTTCTGCGTCCGTTGCTCGATATCACGCGCGCCGAACTTGAGGCCTACGCGGCCGAGCATCGGTTGAGCTGGATCGAGGACCCGTCGAACCAGGACCGTCAGTTCTCGCGAAATTACCTGCGCCATCGAGTGTTCCCGGTTTTGACCGAGCGCTGGCCGCAGGCGATGGCGACCATGGCCCGCAGCGCCGCGCATCTGAGTGAAGCGCAGGGGTTGCTCGATGACCTGGCGCACATCGATCTGGCCGGTGCTCGCACCGCCAGTGATTTCGATTGGCTGGGTTTGCCGTCCCTCGCGTTGGCGCCGCTGGCAGAACTCTCTGCCGCACGTCAGCGCAATGCATTGAGTCACTGGCTCACAGTGCTGACGCGGCTGCCGGACAGTGACCATTGGTCGGGTTGGGACGATTTGCGCGATGCCACCGGCGATGCCCGCCCGATCTGGCGCTTGGCGGAGGGAGAATTACATCGGGCGGGTGGGCGGATCTGGTGGTTGTCAGGCTGTTGGCTGCATATTCCGCCATACGTCGGCGTCTGGGCTGACCCCTCGACAGCGCTGGCGTTGCCGGAAAATGGCGTGCTCACCTGTACCGGCCAAATCCCCGCTGGCCCGCTGCATATCCGCTATCGTCAGGGAGGAGAGATGATGAATCTGCCTGATCGCGGTCACCGGGATCTGAAGCGTTTGCTCAACGAACGCGGCATTCCGGGCTTCGTACGTGGCAGATTGCCGCTGGTCTATCGTGGCGAACAATTGCTGGCGGTGGCCAACCTGAGGGGCTTGAGTGGCAGCGAACAGGAAGGCTGGCATTTGCATTGGCAGCCACCGAACGAAGATCAAGGTTTGAGCTGAAAGGGGCTTTCCGGTAGACTACGCTCCCTTCTTGATACAACTTCTGTGGATTCGCCTGAATTACAGAAGTTGCCGATTACCAAGCAGTCTTTGCTGGGCGATTCCAAAAAATGTGTAGCGAGCAACGTACCGGTGTTTCACCTGCCGGTCTGTCCCAACGCGGCGGTTTTTTTGAAAGGTGCACTGTGATTAATGCAGGTGATCGGGGGCTTCGGCCTTCCTTCGCTTTCCCCGGCGGCTCGGACCGCTTTAACGCAGACTTCTAGGGTTTTTCATGACGCGCTACATATTCGTCACGGGCGGTGTTGTTTCTTCATTGGGGAAAGGCATTGCCTCGGCTTCATTGGCGGCCATCCTGGAGGCGCGGGGACTTAAGGTCACCATGCTGAAGCTGGACCCGTACATCAACGTTGACCCGGGCACCATGAGCCCGTTCCAGCACGGTGAAGTGTTCGTCACCCACGACGGCGCCGAGACCGACCTGGACCTGGGCCACTACGAGCGGTTCATCCGCACGACCATGACCCAGAACAACAACTTCACCACCGGCCGTGTCTACGAACACGTCCTGCGCAAAGAGCGCCGTGGTGACTACCTGGGCGCAACCATCCAGGTGATCCCGCACATCACCGACGAAATCAAGCGCCGCATCATCAAGGGCGCCGGCGATGCCGACGTGGCCATGGTCGAGATCGGTGGCACCGTGGGTGACATCGAGTCGCAACCGTTCCTCGAAGCGATCCGTCAATTGCGTTTCGAAGTCGGCGCCAAGCGCGCAATGCTGATGCACCTGACGCTGGTGCCGTACATCGCCACGGCCGGCGAAACCAAAACCAAGCCAACCCAGCACTCGGTCAAGGAACTGCGTTCCATCGGCCTGCAGCCAGACGTGCTGGTATGCCGTTCCGATCACCCGATCGACATCTCGTCGCGTCGCAAGATCGCGCAGTTCACCAACGTTGAAGAACGTGCGGTGATCGCGCTGGAAGACGCCGACACCATCTACAAGATCCCGGGCATCCTGCACTCCCAAGGCCTGGATGATTTCGTTGTCGAGCGTTTCGGCCTGCAATGCGGCAGCGCCGATCTGTCCGAATGGGAAGCCGTGGTTGACGCCAAGCTGAACCCGGAACACGAAGTCACCATCGCGATGGTCGGCAAGTACATGGAACTGCTGGATGCCTACAAGTCGCTGATCGAAGCGATGAGTCACGCCGGCATCAGCAACCGCACCAAGGTCAACCTGCGTTACATCGATTCCGAAGACATCGAAAACCAGGGCACTGCGCTGCTGGAAGGTGTCGACGCGATCCTCGTACCGGGCGGCTTCGGTCTGCGTGGCGTGGAAGGCAAGATCACCGCCGTTCAATATGCTCGCGAAAACAAGGTTCCGTACCTCGGCATCTGCCTGGGCATGCAAGTGGCCGTGATCGAGTTCGCTCGTAACGTGCTGGGCTGGAAAGACGCCAACTCCACCGAGTTCGATCGCGCCAGCGGTCACCCGGTCGTGGGTCTGATCACCGAGTGGGAAGATGCCACCGGCGCCGTTGAAACCCGTACCGAAACGTCCGACCTGGGCGGCACCATGCGCCTCGGCGCTCAGGATTGCCTGCTTGAGCCGGGTTCCCTGGTGCACGATTGCTACGCCAAGGACGTGATCGTCGAACGTCACCGTCATCGCTACGAAGTGAACAACAACCTGCTGCCGCAAATCATGGAAGCCGGCCTGAAAATCTCCGGTCGTTCCGGTGATGGCGCGCTGGTCGAAGTGGTTGAAGCCCCGGATCATCCATGGTTCGTCGCTTGCCAGTTCCACCCCGAGTTCACCTCGACACCGCGCGACGGTCACCCGTTGTTCAGCGGTTTCGTTAAAGCAGCTTTGGTTCAACACCAGAAGAAGGCGTAACTCCAATGGCGCAGAAGATCATCCGTGTAGGCGATATTGAGATTGCCAACGACAAGCCAATGGTGCTTTTCGGTGGCATGAACGTGCTGGAAAGCCGCGACATGGCGATGCAGGTCTGCGAAGAATACGTCAAGGTCACCGAGAAACTCGGTATCCCTTACGTGTTCAAGGCCAGCTTCGACAAGGCCAACCGTTCCTCCGTGACCTCTTACCGTGGCCCCGGCCTGGAAGAGGGCATGCGGATTTTCCAGGACATCAAGCAAGCCTTCGGCGTGCCGATCATCACCGACGTCCACGAGCCGGAGCAGGCCGCGGTCGTCGCTGAAGTCTGCGACATCATCCAGCTGCCGGCCTTCCTGTCGCGCCAGACCGACCTCGTGGTTGCGATGGCCAAGACCGGCGCAGTAATCAACATCAAGAAAGCCCAGTTCCTCGCCCCGCATGAGATGAAACACATCCTGAGCAAGTGCGTGGAAGCGGGTAACGATCAGTTGATCCTCTGCGAGCGCGGTTCGAGCTTTGGCTACAACAACCTGGTCGTCGACATGCTCGGCTTCGGCATCATGAAGCAGTTCGAATACCCGGTGTTCTTCGACGTGACCCACGCGCTGCAAATGCCGGGTGGTCGCTCTGATTCAGCTGGCGGTCGTCGCGCCCAGGTCACTGACCTGGCCAAGGCGGGCATGAGCCAGTCGCTGGCCGGTCTGTTCCTCGAAGCCCACCCGGACCCGGACAACGCCAAATGCGACGGCCCTTGTGCCTTGCGTCTGGATAAACTGGAGCCATTCCTGGCCCAGCTCAAAGCGCTGGACGAACTGGTGAAGAGTTTTCCGACGGTAGAAACCGCGTAAACCTCATTTCTCCGGTAAAGTACCGCACGATTTGTTGCTCAGGCCCTCGGGCCTGAGCCTTATCGTCCGCAAGTCTGCCCGCCGCACACCACTTGCCGACGGTAAAAGATTTCCTCTAGCTGCGTCGTTTTCGTCAACTTTGGAGTGTTTACAACAATGGCAAAAATCGTCGACATCAAAGGTCGTGAAGTTCTCGACTCCCGTGGCAACCCCACCGTGGAAGCGGACGTGCTTCTCGATAACGGCATCATCGGTAGCGCTTGCGCGCCGTCCGGTGCTTCCACTGGCTCGCGTGAAGCGCTCGAGCTGCGTGATGGCGACAAGAGCCGTTACCTGGGCAAAGGCGTACTCAAAGCCGTCGCCAACATCAACGGTCCGATCCGCGACCTGTTGAAAGGCACAGACCCAAGCGACCAGAAAGCGCTGGATCACGCGATGATCAAGCTCGACGGTACTGAAAACAAAGGTTCCCTGGGCGCCAACGCGATCCTCGCCGTTTCCCTGGCCGCGGCCAAGGCAGCAGCACAGGACCAGGACCTGCCGCTGTACGCTCACATCGCCAACCTGAACGGCACCCCGGGTGTCTACTCGATGCCGGTTCCGATGATGAACATCATCAACGGTGGCGAGCACGCCGATAACAACGTCGACATCCAGGAATTCATGGTTCAGCCGGTTGGCGCCAAGTCTTTCTCGGAAGGCCTGCGCATGGGCACCGAGATTTTCCATCACCTCAAAGCCGTTCTGAAGGCCCGTGGCCTGAGCACTGCCGTGGGTGACGAAGGTGGTTTCGCACCGAACCTGGCCTCCAACGAAGACGCTTTGAAAGTGATCTCCGAAGCCGTGGCCAACGCCGGTTACAAGCTGGGCACCGACGTGACCCTGGCACTGGACTGCGCGGCGAGCGAATTCTACGAAGACGGCAAATACAACCTGTCCGGCGAAGGCCAGGTGTTCACCGCTGAAGGTTTCGCCGATTACCTGAAAGGCCTGACCGAGCGTTATCCGATCATCTCGATCGAAGACGGCCTGGACGAGTCCGACTGGGCTGGCTGGAAAATCCTTACCGACAAGATCGGCGAGAAGACTCAGCTGGTAGGCGACGACCTGTTCGTGACCAACACCAAGATCCTGAAAGAAGGCATCGATAAAAAGATCGCCAACTCGATCCTGATCAAGTTCAACCAGATCGGCACCCTGACCGAAACCCTGGAAGCCATCCAGATGGCCAAGGCTGCTGGTTACACTGCCGTGATCTCGCACCGCTCCGGCGAAACCGAAGATTCGACCATTGCCGACCTGGCTGTGGGCACCGCGGCTGGCCAGATCAAGACCGGTTCCCTGTGCCGTTCGGACCGTGTTTCCAAGTACAACCAACTGTTGCGTATCGAAGAGCAGTTGAATGGCAAAGCCAAGTACAACGGTCGCAGCGAATTCCGCGGCTGATTGCTACAAGGTAAAAAGACACCGGATTGTGTCGGAAAAATCGCTACAGCGACGTTTTTGCCACTAATCTGATGCCTTAAAAGCACAAGCCTGGATCTTCCAGGCTTCGTGCTATCAGAAGCTTCATAGTTTGGCATGGCTGTCTTTTTCCACTGGATACCTGATATTCGATGCGCAGTCCCAATTGGTTGTTCCTCGTCTTGCTCTTGCTGCTGGCTGGCCTGCAATACCGCCTGTGGGTGGGTAATGGCAGTCTGGCGCAAGTGGCCGAGCTGACTCAGCAGATCGCGGATCAACACGCTGAGAACGAAGGGTTGCTGGAACGCAATCGGGTCATGGACGCTGAAGTCAGTGAACTGAAAAAAGGCATGGAGACCGTTGA
Organism: Pseudomonas sp.; assembly: GCF_051660785.1. Lineage (GTDB taxonomy): Bacteria > Pseudomonadota > Gammaproteobacteria > Pseudomonadales > Pseudomonadaceae > Aquipseudomonas. The sequence continues at coordinate 893 of NZ_JBOFQE010000071.1, read as the reverse complement.
AGAGCGGGCTCGCCATGAGTTGGGCATGGTCAAGGACGGTGAAACCCTTTACCAGTTGGCCCAATGATCCAGTCGTTACCGGCCTTCTGGGCTGTGATTCCTGCCGCGGGCGTCGGTGCCCGTATGGCCGCGGACCGTCCCAAGCAATACTTGCAACTGGGCGGGCGCACTATTCTCGAACACAGCCTTGGCTGTTTCCTTGATCATCCTGCCCTGAAGGGGGTGGTGGTCAGTCTTGCTGTTGATGACCCTTATTGGCCGAACCTGGCGTGTGCTGCCGATCCGCGTATTCAGCGGGTTGACGGTGGCGACGAACGTTCCGGTTCGGTGCTCAATGCCTTGCTGCATTTGCATGCCCAAGGCGCTGACGATGAGGATTGGGTGCTGGTTCACGACGCCGCACGACCGAATCTTTCGCGTGACGATCTTGATAAATTGTTGAGTGAGTTAGCGGACGATCCGGTCGGTGGGCTGCTGGCGGTGCCGGCACGCGATACGCTGAAACGCGTCGACAAGCACGGTCGTGTGGTTGAAACCGTGGATCGCAGCGTGATCTGGCAGGCGTATACGCCGCAGATGTTTCGCCTTGGCGCGTTGCATCGGGCCTTGGCTGACAGTCTGGTGGCGGATGCTTTGGTCACTGATGAAGCTTCGGCGATGGAGTGGGCAGGTCTGGCGCCACGCTTGATCGAAGGCCGTGCGGACAACCTTAAGGTTACCCGGCCTGAAGACCTCGAATGGTTGCGGCAGCGCTGGACTAATCGTCGCTGAATGATTCGTAGGCTGTACTGCCGCTATCGTCGGAACGCCGCCCGGAGCAGGCTCGCTCCCACAGTTGACTGCGTTTTTTCTGAAGGAACTCGATTAACTGTGGGAGCGAGCCTGCTCCGGGC
>NZ_JBOFQE010000070.1:0-36498 GCF_051660785.1 Pseudomonas sp. | reverse complement strand
GAGCCTGCTCGCGATAGCGGTGTATCAGTACCTGCAACGCTGAATGACACACCGCAATCGCGAGCAGGCTCGCTCCCACAGGGGATTTGCGTTGCTGATCTATCTGTGGAACGGGACTGTTGCAAAGTGTGTCTAGACTGTCATGGTCCCCAAAGAGTGAAAAAAAATGACAACCCCCACCGCTATTCCAGCGCATTACACAGGCGAAGAGCGCAGCAAGCGCATCTTCGCGATTGTCGGTGCCTCGTCCGGCAACCTGGTCGAATGGTTCGACTTCTACGTCTACGCCTTTTGCGCGATTTATTTTGCGCCGGCCTTTTTCCCGTCGGATAACCCGACCGTGCAGTTGGTCAACACTGCCGGCGTATTCGCCGCCGGGTTCCTGATGCGACCGATTGGCGGCTGGATTTTCGGCCGGGTCGCGGACAAGCACGGGCGCAAGAATTCGATGCTGATCTCGATTCTGATGATGTGCTTCGGTTCGTTGCTCATCGCCTGCCTGCCGACCTACAAGGACATTGGCGTCTGGGCGCCGATCATGCTGCTGTTCGCCCGCTTGCTGCAGGGCCTGTCGGTGGGTGGCGAATACGGCACCACCGCGACCTACATGAGCGAAGTCGCCCTCAAGGGCCAGCGCGGTTTTTTTGCCTCGTTCCAGTACGTGACGCTGATTGGCGGGCAACTGTTGGCGGTGTCGCTGGTGGTGGTCCTGCAACAGTTCCTCACCGAAGATGACCTGCGTGCCTACGGCTGGCGGATACCGTTTGTGGTCGGCGCCGCCGCTGCATTGATCTCGCTGTTCCTGCGTCGTTCGCTCAAGGAAACCACCAGCAAGGAAATGCGCGACAACAAGGACGCCGGCAGCATCCGTGCGTTGTTCCGCGATCACAAGGCAGCCTTTATTACCGTGCTCGGCTACACCGCCGGTGGCTCGCTGATTTTCTACACCTTCACCACGTACATGCAGAAGTACCTGGTGAACACCGCCGGCATGCACGCCAAGACCGCCAGCTACATCATGACCGGGGCGCTGTTCCTTTATATGTGCATGCAGCCGTTGTTCGGCATGCTCGCGGACAAGATCGGCCGCCGTAACTCGATGCTGTGGTTCGGGGCATTGGGTACGCTGTGCACCGTGCCGATTCTGCTCAGCCTGAAAAGTGTCAGCAGTCCGTTCCTGGCTTTTGTGCTGATTACCGTGGCGCTGGCCATCGTCAGTTTCTACACCTCGATCAGTGGCCTGGTAAAAGCCGAAATGTTCCCGCCGGAAGTGCGCGCACTGGGTGTCGGCCTGGCGTATGCAGTGGCCAACGCAATCTTCGGTGGTTCGGCGGAATACGTTGCCCTGAGCCTGAAAGCCGTGGGCATGGAAAACTCCTTCTACTGGTACGTGACGGTGATGATGGCGGTGGCGTTCCTGTTCAGCCTGCGCCTGCCGAAACAGGCCAAGTACTTGCACCACGACCTTTGATTCATCCGCGTGGGCTCACCGGCCCACGCCTTCAAGGATTGTTTATGAACCAGCGACCGGGCAATCAATTGTTCGATGCCTATTTCACGACCCGCGACATGCGTGACGTGTTCTGCGATCAGGGCCGGGTTCAGGGCATGCTTGATTTCGAAGCGGCACTGGCCCGGGCAGAGGCGCGGGTGGGCTTGATTCCGCAATCGGTTGTCGCTTCGATCGAAGCGGCATGCCGGGCCGAACATTACGACTTTGCTGCCCTCGGCGAGGCGATTGCCACGGCGGGCAATTCGGCGATTCCGCTGGTCAAGGCGTTGGGTAAACAGATCGCGACCAACGCTGCCGAAGCCGAGCGCTATGTGCATCTGGGCGCGACCAGTCAGGACGTGATGGACACCGGTCTGGTGCTGCAACTGCGCCGCGCACTGGAGCTGATCGAAAGTGATCTGGCGCAACTGGGCGAAACGTTGGCGACCCAGGCGTTACGCTTCGTCGCCACACCGCTGGCCGGACGCACCTGGTTGCAGCACGCCACGCCCGTCACCCTCGGCATGAAAATCGCCGGTTGGCTGGGCGCCGTCACCCGCAGTCGACAACGTCTGCAAGAACTCAAGCCGCGCCTGCTGGTGCTGCAATTCGGCGGCGCCTCCGGAACACTGGCGGCCCTTGGCGAACAGGCGATGCCGATTGCCGAAGCGCTGGCCGAAGAGTTGCAACTGACGTTGCCGGATCAACCCTGGCACACCCAGCGTGATCGCCTTGTGGAATTCGGCGCCGCACTCGGTTTGATCGCCGGCAGCCTCGGCAAACTCGGCCGCGACATCAGCCTGTTGATGCAGACCGAGGCCGGCGAAGTGTTCGAACCTTCGGCGCCGGGCAAGGGCGGTTCTTCGACCATGCCGCACAAACGCAACCCCGTCGGCGCCGCCGTGCTGATCGGTGCGGCGACCCGGGTTCCCGGTTTGCTCTCGACCCTGTTCAGCGCCATGCCTCAGGAACACGAGCGTAGCCTGGGCCTGTGGCATGCCGAGTGGGAAACCCTGCCGGAGATTTGCTGCCTGGTGTCGGGCAGCCTCAAGCAAGCGTTGCTGGTGGCGGATGGCCTGGAAGTGGACGCCGATCGCATGGCCCGCAACCTCGACCTGACTCAGGGCCTGGTGCTGGCGGAAGCGGTGAGCATCGTGCTCGCGCAGCGGGTCGGTCGCGACACTGCGCACCATCTGCTGGAGCAATGCTGCAAACGTGCGGTGGCCGAGCAACGGCATCTGCGAGCAGTCCTCGGCGACGAGCCGCAAGTGACCGCCGAGCTTTCTGCTGCTGAACTCGATCGTCTGCTGGACCCCGCCCATTACCTCGGTCAGGCCCATGCCTGGGTCGAGCGCGCGGTGGCTGAACATTCTGCGTTGACTGCCTGAAGGAGATTGCTGTGGCTTTCGTACAACTCGCCGAGGGCGAACTGAACTACCAATTTGATGGCCCTGCGGATGCGCCGGTGCTGGTGCTGTCCAACTCGCTGGGCACCGACCTGCACATGTGGGACGCGCAAATCGCCGCGTTCTCCGAGCATTTCCGGGTGCTGCGTTTCGACACCCGTGGTCACGGCCAATCGCTGGTCACGCCGGGGCCGTACAGCATCGAGCAACTGGGCCATGACGTGCTGGCCTTGCTGGATGCGTTGCACATCGAAAAGGCGCATTTCTGCGGCCTGTCCATGGGCGGTTTGATCGGCCAGTGGCTGGGCGTCAATGCTGGCGATCGATTGAACAAACTGGTGGTGTGCAACACCGCCGCGAAAATCGGCGATCCGTCGGTGTGGAACCCACGGATCGAAACCGTGCTGCGTGACGGTTCGGCCGCCATGGTCGCCTTGCGCGATGCGTCAATTGCGCGCTGGTTCACTGCTGACTTTGCAGAATCGAATCCTGCTGCCGCGAAGAAGATTACCGACATGCTCGCGGCCACTTCGCCTGAAGGTTATGCCGCCAATTGCGCCGCCGTGCGTGATGCCGACTTCCGTGATCAGTTGTCCTCGATCAAGGTGCCGCTGCTGGTCATCGCCGGCACCGAAGACGCGGTCACGCCGCCGTCCGGTGGGCACTTTATTCAGGAGCATGTGCAGGGCGCCGAGTACGCCGAGTTCTATGCCGCACACCTGTCCAACGTCCAGGCCGGCGCTGATTTCAGCGACCGTGTGCTGGCGTTCCTGTTGGCTCATTAAGGGGATTGTTGTGGACGAAAAACAACGTTACGACGAGGGCCTGAACGTCCGCCGTGCGGTCCTCGGCGATGCCCACGTCGACCGCAGCCTGAATGCGCTGACCGAGTTCAACTCGGAGTTTCAGGAAATGATCACCCGCCACGCGTGGGGTGACATCTGGACCCGTCCGGGCTTGCCGCGCCATACCCGCAGCCTGATCACCATCGCGATGCTGATCGGCATGAACCGCAACGAAGAACTCAAACTGCATCTGCGCGCCGCCGCCAACAACGGCGTGACCCGCGGCGAGATCAAGGAAGTGATCATGCAGAGCGCGATCTACTGCGGTATCCCGGCAGCCAATGCGACGTTCCATCTGGCGGAGTCAGTTTGGGATGAGCTTGGCGTCGAATCCCGGGAGTGATCCCTTGGGTTTTACATCGATTGAGCTGACGTCATCGCGAGCAGGCTCGCTCCCACAGTGATCCAGTGTGAACGCAAATTATGCATTCACTAAAAATCCCCCTGTGGGAGTGAGCCTGCTCGCGATGGCGGTGGTTCAGCCTGCATCAATGCTGAATGTCAAACCGCCATCGTGAGCAGGCTCACTCCTACAGGGTTATACCGTGGCGACAATGAAGATCCGCTTGAACGGAAACAGCGTGCGCCCATCGCTCTCATGGGGGTATTGCGCATGCACCCGCATCATGAAGTGATAAATGAACCGCGCCTGTTCGTTATCCTTCAAGCCTTGCATCACCGCCCGCAAGGCCGAGACCTTGATCCAGTCATAGATCGGCGACTTGCCGTCGACGACTTGCAGCTGCTCGGTCTCCCAGATATCCAGTGTCCGGGTGAGCGGTGAAAGCAATCGGTGGTAATTTTCCAATGACAGCAACGGCCGCGCAGCCATCGTCTCGCGCCACTGCGGGGAGCCGAGCGGTTTACCATCGGAGCCGCCTTCGTTGAGGGTGTCGAGCATCAGTTCATACCACACCGCATCCCGCCAGTCGGGCATGTGCGCCGCCAGACAACCGCCCGGGTTGAGATAGCCGAGCAAGCGCGGCAGGAGCTGTTCGTGACCGTCGATGAAGTGCAGCACGGCGGCGGCAAAGAGCAGATCGGCGGGTTGTTCCGGCTGCCAGTTCTGTAGATCGCACTGCTTCCACTGCGCCTTGATCGGCAAGCATCGGGCCTCCCCAAGCATCTGCTCCGAACTGTCGATACCCATCAAGTGCGCGCGTGGCCAGCGCTTTGCCAGCGCTTGCGTCGCGATGCCGGTACCACAGCCGAGGTCGTAGATGCGTTTGGGGTTTTCAAGGTCGACGCGGTCGAGTAGCTCGTTTACCGGTCGTTGGCGAAGACGCGAGAATTGCTGGTAGGCCTTGGCGTCCCAGTCACGGTTAACGGGAACCGGATCGAGTTTAGGGGGCATGAGGTTATCCTCTCTGTCCATGAGTTGTCGGTGAGTGACTAGGCACCTGCATCCGACTTTTTTATTTCACCATAGATACCGTTCCACAACTTGATTCGGTGTTCGATAGCGTCAATGGCGGCCTTTAATGCTTTTTCCCGCTGGTCTGGCGTGGTGATTAATCGAGACAATATTTTTTGCGCGCCAGGACCATGGTCGCCACTGTCTACTTCGATGTGTCGATTCAGGTAGTACGCCAATTTCGGGGCCTGATTAGTATTTAGTCCCCAACGCTCTAACAGAGTCTGGAACATTTCGGGTATCGGGTCTTCCCGGCCAAAAAGAAAACTGCTGGCCACTTCGGCAGTCGAGCCCTTGCGTGCTGTCTTAATTGTGTGTTTGACGAACGTTTGTACGTACGCCGGAACCCGGGCCTGGCTAAGTGCCTTCCCTAGCGAAAAAGAGTGTGTGAATTGATTGATGAATGTATCGATTCTTTCAGTGGGTGCACTGACTTCAGCCATTGCGTCGAGGTACAGGCAGAAATGACTGGCCGGGCGGCCATCATGGCCAATATCCGATTCTTCGCCGGTAATGATTTCATTGATGAGGCGGGCGCTGTCTTCATTCTGCACCGGTATCCAGGGTAGCTCGACACAGGTGAAGTCGCGTTGCAGACGTTTAGCCAGGCTCATGAAGTCCCACACTGCAAATACGTGGTGACTCATAAACAGTCTGACGTGTTCGACCGAACGAATAGCGCCATAAAGCGGATGTTGGGCTAATCGATCCTGATAAGGTCCGAGTTCTTTTTCAAACATGGATTGCGTCCTTGCACAAAAGAGCTGTAAAGAGGGCGTGCAGCACTGTGTTAAATGACATTGCTCGGTTGACGAAGGTATGCGAATAGCCGTGACCATGCTTTAGGTGAAGGCAGCATCAATCCGGTATCTTTCTTGTAATGGCGCCATTCATCACCAAATATGGATTCAAGACGTTTATCCATGTGCCATGTGCCGATATACATATAGATCGTGGCCCCGATCGAAAAGAGTAACGTGTCGTACGTCATGATTGGGTGGGCCCAGAAAAACAGCATTAAAAAAGTATGGTGGGGAAAGCGTACGTAACGTTTGATACCCTGTATTTGCATTCGATAGGGCGCGGGGATTTTTTGTCCTCTCAATTTGGCAATTAACTGGTGAGCGCCGAGCCATTGCCAAAACGTAGAGGTATAACGAAAGCAATAAATGGTCAACCCCAATAGAGTCACCATCGATAACGCTGCAAAGTGAAACAGTGGGCTTCCCGGTATCAGGACATAGATGTAGTGCCCTGAGGGCTGCCAGTAGTAAATGCCAAGAGCCAGGGTGGCGGCGGAAAAGACGCACATCCCAATATTCCAGCTCCATTCCGGAAAAAATACTTCGTAAAGTTTCATCGCCGGTCGGGTAGTAAGACAGGAGTGAACGATGCCATAAGAGGCCATGATAATTACGTCGAGCTGCCACCAGTTCATAGTGTTTCCTTCCGTGGTTGAAACTGCTGAATATTACTTCTGGCAGATTCTAGAAGTCCGATGGGAAGGACGCTACTGTAAAAACTAACAGGTTTTAAGTTCTTTTAATGATAGTGTGACACACAATTCGTTATAACTTGATCAAGTTGCGATAATCAGCTGCTCTCCGCTATTTTTGAATAGGCCACTTCCGGTGTGGCCTGTGTCCGGGTTCTGTGGAATGCGGTTACAACAAACTGATCGGATAGCTGACGATCAACCGGTTCTCGTCGAACTCGTTGTTGCTGAAGTCCCTGCGTATGGTCGAGTTGCGCCATTTGACGTTGAGGTCCTTGAGCGCGCCGCTCTGCACGGTGTAGCCCAGTTCGCTTTCGCGGCCCCATTCCTTGCCGTTGGTAATGGCGCCGGTGTGCACGTTATCGCCGCTGATGTAGCGGTTCATCAGGGTCAGGCCGGGAATGCCGAGGGCGACGAAGTTGTAGTCGTGGCGCAGCTGCCAGGATTTTTCCCGGGCGTTGTCATAACTGGCGTTGTAGCTGTCGTTGGCCAGGGTGCCGCCGCTGGTGCCGTTGACCCGCATCCAGGCGCTGTCACCGGTGAGCTTTTGCAGGCCGACGTAAAAGGTGTGGCCGCCGTACTTGGCCGAGAACAGGCCCGACCAGGTCTTGTTGTCCAGCTCGCCAGCCCGGGCGCTGCCGTCATCCTTGCCATAGAAGAAACCGAGGTTGGCGCCCAGGGTCCAGTCGCCGATGGGCTGGCTGTGAATCAGGTTTACGTATTGCTGGCTGTAAATGTCCTTGAGTTCGGCGTTCCACAGGCCGATCTGGGTGCGTTTGTCGTTGAAGGCGTATTCGCCGCCCTGGAAGTTGAAGCGGTCGGAGGTGAAGGTGGGTTTTCCAGTCATCGACAGGTCGTTCATGCTGCTGTCGTCGCGCGGGCTGTTGGCGCGGAACTGGCCACCGTAGAGCGTCAGACCGGATATCTCTTTCGAGGTGATCTGGCCGCCACGGAAGGTTTGCGGCAGGGAGCGACCGTCGTCCGAGCGCAGGATCGGCAGCACCGGCATCCATTCGCCCACCTTGACTTCGGTCTGCGACAGCTTGGCCTTGAACGCCACGTTGGTTCGACCGAAGTTGTCTGCGGGGCGGCCGTCGTGATCCAGCGGCAGTAACTGCGTTCCGCCCGTGCCTTTGCCGCCGTCGAGCTTTACCGAATACAAGCCCAGCACGTCCATGCCGAAGCCGACGGTGCCCTGGGTGAAGCCGGATTTGGCGTCGAGAATGAAACTTTGCGTCCACTCTTCAGCCTTGCCCTGGGCCTTGGTCGGGTTGGTGAAGTTACGGTTGATGTAGAAATTACGCAGGTTCAGGTTGACCTTGGCGCCTTCGACAAAACCCGATTCCTCGGCCATGGCGGGCAGGGCCGTGCCAGCCAGGGCGATGGCGATCAGGCTTGGGAAGTAATACTGCGCGTTGGTAGGCGTCATGGGCTCGGGTCTCTCTAATTGTTAGGGATGAAGCGGGGCGCTGCCGCGACGTTGGGGTCGCAGACTAAGGATTCGAATGGATGAAAAACGGGAGCGGGATCAGCCGGACAGGGCAGGGCGCGGGAACATGGTGTCGAACCTGATGTTATTGGTCTTGTTCGACGAATGGTGCGGGGAATGGACTGGATGGTTCAATCGGGAAAAGCGGGTTTTGGGCGGTTATCGAACGTATGTTTGCTCAAGGTTTGCGTCGTATGTGCCGGCCTCATCGCGAGCAGGCTCGCTCCCACAATGGTCATTCGGTGTGCATGCGATTGTTGGCAAACACAGATCCCCTGTGGGAGCGAGCCTGCTCCGGGCGGCGTTCCGACGATGGCGTTAGACCAGACACCACAACCTTTCCCACAGCCAACAAAAAGCCCACCAAAAGGTGGGCTTCGTGTTTAAAACACCGCTATCAGAACATCCTCATCTTCGGCGCTTCTTCTTTCTGTGGCTCGACTTTCGCCGTCTGCGCGTTCCAGCCGCCACCCAGTGCCTTGTACAGATTGACCGCACTGACCAGCTGCGCCAGACGATCCGTGATCAGCACTTGTTGCGCACTGAACAGCTGACGCTGGGCGTCGAGGAAGGTCAGGTTGCTGTCGACACCGATACGGTAGCGACGCTCGGCCAGGCGGTAGTAGTCCTGGTTGGCGGTGACGAAATCACGCTGCGCCTGCAACTGATCGGTGTAGGTCTGGCGGGCGGCCAGGCCGTCGGCGACTTCCTGGAAGGCCGTTTGAATGGACTTCTCGTAGTTCGCTACACCGATGTCTTTCTGGATTTTCGAGTAATCCAGGCTGGCGCGCAGGCTGCCGGCGTTGAAGATCGGCAGGTTGATCTGCGGCTGGAACAACCAGGTGCCCGAACCGCCCTTGAACAGGCCGGACAGGTCCGGGCTCAGGGTGCCGGCGTTGGCGGTCAGGCTGATGCTCGGGAAGAACGCCGCCCGTGCCGCGCCGATGTTGGCGTTGGCTGCTTTCAGGTTGTACTCGGCCTGGAGAATGTCCGGACGACGTTGCAGCAGGTCCGATGGCAGACCGGCCGGTACATCGCTCAGCAGGTCGTCAGCCAGCGGCTTGGCCGCTTGCAGATTGGCCGGGATGCCGGTGCCGAGCAGCAGCACCAGGCTGTTTTCATCCTGCGCGACCTGACGGGTGTACCTGGCCAGTTGTGCCCGGGCGTTTTCCACCGAGGTACGCGACTGGGCCAGGTCCAGGGCCGAGGCGACACCGACTTCGTTGCTGCGCGCGGTGAGCTTGTAGCTCTCCTCGAACGCACCGAGGGTGTCCTGGGTCAGTTTCAGCAGTTCCTTGTCGGCCTGCCAGGTCAGGTAGGCGTTGGCCACGCTGGCCACCAGACTGATCTGCGTGCTGCGACGGCCTTCTTCAGTGGCGAAGTACCTTTGCAGGGCTTCTTCACTGAGGCTGCGAACCCGACCGAACAGGTCGAGTTCATAAGCGCTGATGCCGACCGTGGCCGAGTAGGAACTGGTGATGCCGGCTTGACCGGTCTGCGACATGTCAGCCGGAACGCGCTGACGGCTGCCGGTGCCATTGGCTGAAACAGCCGGGAAAAGATCGGCACGCTGGATGCGGTACTGCGCCGCGAACGCGTCGATGTTCAGGGCCGCAACGCGCAGGTCACGGTTGTTTTCCAGCGAGACCTGGATCAGCTGTTGCAGGGCCGGGTCGTGGAAAAACTGCTTCCAGCCCTGCTCCGCGGCGGCCTGTGCAGGCGCCTGGTTCGGCGAATACGCCGGGCCCTGCGGGTATTGCGCTGCCACCGGAGCTTCAGGTTGCTGATAATCGGGAATCAGCGAGCAGCCGCTCAGCACGAAGGCGGCGACGGCGATGGAGAGTAGCGACTTGCTCATTAGCCAGCCTCTTTAGAAGGTTCAATAGCGTCGTCCTGATCGGCGGTTTTGCGCTGACCCATGGACGAAACGGTGACGAAAAACAGGGGGACCCAGAAGATCGCCAGGACCGTGGCGGTGATCATACCGCCAATAACGCCCGTACCGATTGCATGTTGGCTACCTGAACCGGCGCCCGTGGAAATCGCCAGCGGTACCACGCCGAGGACGAAGGCGAGCGAGGTCATGATGATCGGTCGCAAACGCATCCGGCACGCTTCGATCGCCGCATCGCGCAGGCTGCGCCCTTGCTCATGCAGTTCCTTGGCGAATTCGACGATCAGAATGGCGTTTTTCGCCGCCAGACCGATGGTCGTCAACAGGCCCACCTGGAAGTACACGTCGTTGGACAGGCCACGCAGGCTGGTCGCCAGCAGCGCACCGATGATCCCCAGCGGCACCACCAGCATCACCGCGATCGGGATCGACCAGCTTTCGTACAGCGCCGCCAGGCACAGGAACACCATCAGCAGCGACAATGCGTACAACGCCGGCGCTTGCGAGCCGGACAGCCGTTCTTCGTACGACAGACCGGTCCAGGAAATACCCACACCCGCCGGCAGTTTCTGCGCGATGGCTTCGACTTCGGCCATCGCTTCGCCGGTGGAATAGCCAGGCGCCGGGGAGCCGAGGATTTCCACCGCTTCGACGCCGTTGTAACGGGCCAGTTTCGGCGAACCGTAGATCCACTCTCCCTTGGCGAAGGCGGTGAACGGAACCATGGTCCCGGCGCTGTTGCGCACGTACCACTTCTTCAGGTCTTCAGGGCTCATACGCGCACCCGGCTGACCTTGCACGTAAACCTTCTTCACCCGACCACGGTCGATGAAGTCGTTCACATAGCTACTACCCAAGGCAATCGACAGGGTGTTGTTGATGTCGGCGATGGTAATGCCCAGCGCACTGGCCTTCTCGTCGTCGATTTCCAACTGGTATTGCGGCTCGTCGTTCAGACCGTTCGGGCGCACTTGCGTCAGCACTTTGCTTTGCGCCGCCATGCCGAGGAACTGGTTACGGGCAGCCATCAGCTTTTCGTGACCGATACCGGCGCGGTCTTGCAGGAACACGTCGAAACCGGTGGCGTTACCCAGTTCCAGTACCGCCGGTGGCGCGAACGCGAACACCATGGCGTCACGGAAGGTGAAGAAGTGCTGTTGGGCACGGCCGGCGACTTTGAACACGTTGTTGTCGGCGTTACGTTCTTCCCACGGCCTCATCATGATGAACGCCATACCCGAACTCTGGCCACGGCCGGCAAAGTTGAAGCCGGTCACGGTAAACACCGAGTTCACCGCATCGCCTTCACCGCCATCCTTGCCGGGACGCAGCAGGTATTCACGCATCTGGTCCACGACAACCTGGGTGCGCTGGGCCGTCGAGCCGGCAGGGGTTTGCACCTGGGCGAACAGTACACCCTGGTCTTCTTCCGGCAGGAACGCCGTTGGAATGCGGGTGAACAGCCAAATCATGCCAACCACAATGATGAGGTACGCCAGCAGGTACGGCGCCTTGTGCGTGAGCATGTTGCCCACGCCGCGCTCGTAACTGCGGACGCCACGGTCGAAATTGCGGTTGAACCAGCCGAAGAAGCCGCGTTTCGGTGTGCCGTGCTCGCCTTTTGGAATCGCCTTGAGCATGGTGGCGCACAGGGCTGGAGTGAAGATCAGCGCGACCATCACCGACAGCGCCATGGCCGAAACGATGGTGATCGAGAACTGTTTGTAGATCACACCGGTGGAGCCGCTGAAGAACGCCATCGGCAACAGTACGGCCGATAGCACCAGGGCGATACCGACCAGCGCACCCTGGATCTGCCCCATGGATTTCTTGGTGGCCTCCTTGGGTGACAGGCCTTCTTCGCTCATGACCCGTTCGACGTTTTCCACCACGACGATGGCATCGTCCACCAGCAAACCGATGGCCAGCACCATACCGAACATGGTCAGGGTGTTGATGCTGAAACCGAACGCCGCGAGGATCCCGAACGTACCGAGCAATACCACCGGCACGGTCATCGTGGTGATGACGGTGGCGCGGAAGTTTTGCAGGAACAGGAACATCACCAGGAACACCAGCACGATCGCTTCGACCAGGGTTTCAACCACACCCTTGATCGACTCGGTCACCACCGGGGTTGTGTCGTACGGGAACACCACTTCCATGCCTTCCGGGAAGAACGGCTTGAGGGTGTCGATGGTCTTGCGCAGGGCTTTCGCCGTATCGAGGGCGTTGGCGCCGTTGGCCAGTTTCACCGCCAGACCGGAAGCCGGGGCGCCGTTGAACTGGGCGTTGATGCTGTAGTTCTCGCCACCCAGACCAACGTCGGCGACATCTCGCAAGCGAACCTGGGAGCCGTCCTTGTTGACCTTGAGCAGGATCTTGTCGAATTGCTCAGCGGTCTGCAGGCGGGTCTTGCCGATGATCGTCGCGTTCAGCTGCGTGCCGGGCATGGCAGGCAGGCCGCCGAGCTGGCCGGACGATACCTGGACGTTTTGCGCGGCGATGGCGGTTTTGACGTCGATCGGGGTCAGGTTGAAGTTGTTCAACTTGGCCGGGTCGAGCCAGATACGCATGGCGTACTGGGAACCGAACACCTGGAAGTCGCCCACACCGGCGGTCCGCGAGATCGGGTCCTGCATGTTGGACACGATGTAGTTGGACAGGTCGTCCTTGGTCATGCTGCCGTCACGCGAGACCACGCCGATCACCAGCAGGAAGTTCTTCACGGCCTTGGTGACGCGGATACCTTGCTGCTGCACTTCTTGCGGCAGCAGCGGGGTGGCCAGGTTCAGCTTGTTCTGGACCTGAACCTGCGCGGTATCGGAGTTGGTGCCTTGCTCGAAGGTGGCGGTGATGGTCATGGTGCCGTCGGAGTTACTTTCCGAGGACACATAACGCAGGTTGTCGATACCGTTGAGCTGCTGTTCGATCACCTGAACCACGGTGTCCTGCACGGTTTGCGCAGAAGCGCCCGGGTAGGCCACGGAGATGGCGATCGCCGGAGGCGCAATGCTCGGGTATTGGTTGATCGGCAGTTTGAGAATCGATAGTGCTCCGACCAGCATGATCACCAGGGCAATGACCCAGGCGAAAATCGGACGGTCGATAAAAAATTTCGACATGATTTACTCCCCTTTGCCGCTGGAAGCCTTGTCAGCTGCCTGTGCGGGGGCCGGGTTCTTAGCGGGAACGTTAGTCGCTTCACTGGCTTTGACTTCGACACCAGGTTTGACGAATTGCAGTCCTTCGGTGATCAGGCGATCGCCAGCCTTCAGGCCGTCTTCGATCAGCCATTGGCTGCCGACGGTGCGGCTGGCCTTGAGCTGACGCAGTTCGACCTTGTTGTCGGCACCCACGACCAGTGCGGTCGGTGTGCCTTTAAGGTCGCGGGTCACGCCTTGTTGCGGCGCCAGGATTGCGGCGGCGTTCACACCGGCTTTGAGCTGAGCGTGCACGAACATGCCTGGAAGCAGCGTGTGATCAGGGTTTGGGAATACCGCACGCAAGGTCACGGAACCGGTGGTCTGGTCTACCGAGACCTCGGAGAACTCGAGCTTGCCTTCCTGCTTGTACTGGCTACCGTCTTCGAGGGTCAGCTTGACCGCCGCTGCCGTGTCGCCAGCCTTTTGCAGCCGACCACTTTCCAGTTCGCGACGCAGTTCAAGCAGCTCGACCGACGACTGGGTAACGTCAACGTAAATCGGGTCGAGTTGCTGGATCACCGCCATGGCATCGGTCTGACCGTTGCTGACCAGCGCGCCCTCGGTCACGTTCGAGCGGCCAATGCGGCCGGAAATCGGCGCGTAGACCTTGGTGTAGCGCACATTGATCTGGGCGGTTTGCAGCGCGGCTTCCGATTGCATGCGGTTGGCCACGGCCGTGTCGTATTCCTGACGACTGACAGCCTGTTCGTTGACCAACTGCTTGTAGCGATCAGAGATCGACTTCGTCTGTTGCAGGTTGGCCTCGGCGCTTTTCAGCGTAGCGTCATAGACCGACGGATCGATCTGATACAGCTGCTGGCCGGCCTTGACGTCGCCGCCTTCCTTGAACAGACGCTTGAGAATGATGCCGTTGACTTGTGGGCGTACCTCGGCAATGCGGAACGCACTTGTACGCCCCGGAAGCTCGGACGTCAGGGTGAACGCTTGAGGTTGCAGGGTGACCACGCCGACCTGAGGAGGCGGTGCGGCGGGTGCCGCTTCTTCCTTTTTGCATCCGCTGAGCAGTGATGCCAGGGCGACGGCGGCGACCAGAGCGGTAACAGCTGGCTTGAATTGCATGAAAATCCTCGGGTCAGGCGCGCAAGAAACGCACTAGAAATGTGTAAGGGTAAAAAATGAGTGCCGGGTGGATAAGTAGCTTGCTAAGGAATATACTTACGTTCATGGTTGTTTGTAAACACCTTGACTGCGTATCCACCCCGTTACCAACGCCCGTCAAAGGTTCGAATTGTAAGCCGGGGACGAGACCCGAGAGCGCTCGCCCCACTTTTGTTCAGCGGTTGTTCAGTCATCGCTGATGCATCCTGATTGAGGTTTTACTGCCATGGTCCGTCGTACCAAAGAGGAAGCTCAGGAAACTCGCAGCCAGATACTCGAAGCGGCAGAGAAAGCCTTTTATGAAAGGGGCGTGGCGCGTACGACGCTGGCGGACATCGCGACCCTTGCCGGCGTGACCCGCGGAGCCATCTACTGGCATTTCAGCAATAAGGCAGATTTGGTGCAGGCCATGCTGGATACCTTGCATGAGCCGCTGGATGAAATGGCCAGGGCCAGTGAAAGCGAAGATGAACTCGATCCGCTGGGCTGCATGCGCAAATTGCTGATTCATTTGTTTCATCAAGTTGCCCTGGACCCGAAAACCCGACGCATCAATGAGATTTTGTTTCATAAGTGCGAATTCACCGATGAAATGTGCGACCTGCGTCAGCAGCGCCGAGAGGTCAGCCTCGATTGCAACGTGCGAATTGCCCTGGCCCTGAGTAATGCAGTGAATCGGGGGCAAATGCCCGAGGACCTCGACACGGCCCGCGCGGCCATCAGCCTGCACGCCTACATCGATGGCATGCTGTATCAGTGGCTATTGGCCCCCGACAGTTTTCAACTGCACACCGAAGCCGAGCGTTGGGTAAATACAGGGTTGGACATGCTGCGCTTGAGCCCCAGCCTGCGCAAATGAACAAAATGCGTAATTGGATCCGGTGATGTCAACCATAAAGGCGGGCGTTGGCCCCTTCAATGCTTGCCTTGTTGCAATGGGGTGCTTTTATATACGCACGCTCGCCAGGATGAAAGATAGCGAACTCCGTATTTTGTAGGGATTTTGTGTCGAACGTGTGAAGCCGT
Source organism: Pseudomonas sp. (assembly GCF_051660785.1). Lineage (GTDB taxonomy): Bacteria > Pseudomonadota > Gammaproteobacteria > Pseudomonadales > Pseudomonadaceae > Aquipseudomonas. Next base: position 21,112 of record NZ_JBOFQE010000070.1, on the reverse strand, counting down.
GTGAGCAACTCCGGCGCAATAAAAAGCCCCGGCTCTTTCGAGTCGGGGCTTTTGCATTTCAAGGGGGACGCTTACATCACTGGGTAGTCGATGTAGCCGACCGGGCCCTTGGCGTAGAACAGCTCAGGACGCGCTTCGTTAAGCGGCGCATCAGCCTTCAAACGCGCCGGCAGGTCCGGGTTGGCAATGAACGGCACGCCAAAGGCGACCGCATCGGCCTTGCCGCTGGCCAGCCAGGCGTTGGCGCTGTCCTTGGTGAAGCGCTCGTTGACGATGTACGGGCCGCCGAAGGCTTCTTTGAGTTGTGGGCCAAGGCTGTCGCCGGCTTCTTTCTCGCGGGAGCAAATGAACGCGATGCCACGTTTGCCCAGTTCGCGAGCGACGTAGGTGAATGTCTCGGCCAGGTTGTCGTCGCCCATGTCATGGGAGTCGGCACGCGGAGCCAGGTGAACACCAACGCGGCCAGCGCCCCATACTTCGATTGCTGCGTCGGTCACTTCCAGCAACAGGCGTGCACGGTTTTCCAGGGAGCCACCGTAGTGGTCGGTGCGCTGGTTGGTGCTGCTTTGCAGGAACTGGTCGAGCAGGTAACCGTTGGCACCGTGGATTTCCACGCCGTCAAAACCGGCGGCCTTGGCGTTCTCGGCACCGGTGCGGTAGGCGTCGACGATGTCGGCGATTTCTGCGGTTTCCAGAGCCCGCGGCGTCGGGTAGTCGGCCAATGGGCGAACCAGGCTGACATGACCTTTCGGCTGGATGGCGCTCGGTGCGACCGGCGCTTCGCCGTTCAGGTACGACTCGTGGGAAACCCGGCCCACGTGCCACAGTTGCAGGAAGATTTTGCCACCGGCACCGTGGATCGCTTTGGTCACGTTAGACCAGCCACGCACCTGGTCGTTGGACCAGATGCCCGGGGTGTCCGGGTAGCCAACGCCCATCGGCGTGACCGACGTGGCCTCGCTCAGGATCAGGCCGGCCGAGGCGCGTTGCACGTAATATTCAGCCATCAGCGCGTTCGGCACACGGCCTTCATCGGCGCGGCAGCGGGTCAGCGGCGCCATGATGATGCGGTTGGCCAGCTCGATGTCGCCCAGTTTGATTGGATCGAAAATAGTCGTCATTTCAGTACAACCCTCGTGAGGTATCAGTTAGTCGCAGGAGCCAGCTCGGGATTACCGCGCTGACGGAAAGTAATCAGGGTCACCAGCAGGGCGAGTACCGCCAATGCTGCTGCCGCGAGTGGAACGCTGGTCAGGCCGAAGCCGTGGGCGATGACGCTGCCGCCGACCCAGGCACCCAAGGCGTTGCCGATGTTGAAAGCGCCGATGTTCAGGGTCGACACCAGGTTCGGCGCGGCCTTGCCGTAAGTCACCACGTTCACTTGCAGGGCGGGCACGGCGGCGAAGCACGCGGTGGCCCAGAGGAACAGGGTGATTTCGGCAGGGATCAGGGCGACGCTGGTCCAGGTCAGTACGGTCGAGATCACGGCCATCGAGATGAAGACGCCGATCAGCGTCGCGGCCAGGCCTTTGTCGGCCAGCTTGCCGCCGATGATGTTGCCGACCGTCAGGCCCAGGCCGATGAGCATCAGCGTCCAGGTCACGCCTTTGGGCGAGACGCCGGTGACATCACCGAGCAGCGGGGCGACATAGGTGAACAGGGTGAATACCGACGCCGCGAACAGCGCCGTCATGCTCAGGGACAACCAGATCCCGGCACCTTTGAGGGCGCGCAGTTCGGCGCGCATGTCGAGTTTCTCTTCATCGCGCTTGGCCGGCAGGAAGCGGATCAGGCCGATCAGCGCGATCACACCAATCACGGTCACTGCCCAGAAGGTCGAGCGCCAGCCGGCTTCCTGACCGAGTGCGGTGCCCAGCGGCACGCCGAGCACGTTGGCCAGGGTCAGGCCGGTGAACATCAAGGCTACGGCGGATGCGCGTTTGTTCGCTGGAACCAGGCCTGCCGCCACCACCGAACCGATGCCGAAGAACGCACCGTGGCAGAGGGCGGTGACCACACGGGCAAACATCAGCACGTTGTAGTCGGTGGCCATGGCACAGAGCAGATTGCCGATGATGAAAATGCCCATCAACGCTACCAGTGCAGCCTTGCGCGGCAGTTTGGCGGTGGCCAGTGCCATGAACGGCGCACCGATGGCCACGCCCAGGGCGTAACCGGTCACCAGCCAGCCAGCGCCGGGAATCGACACGCCGAGGTCCGCCGCCACATCGGGCAGCAGGCCCATGATGACGAACTCGGTGGTGCCGATGGCGAAGGCGCTCAAGGCCAGAATGAGTAGCGAGAGGGGCATTGTTTAATTCCTTGTCGGAGCGCTGAGCTCCTTGACGATGGCTGTGAGGAACGCCTGGATCACGTCCTCGTTGCGTTTGAAAAAGTGCCATTGACCGGCTTTCTGGCTGCTGATCAGTCCGGCACGTTGCAAGTTCGCCAGATGGGCGGACACGGTCGACTGCGACAGGCCGCAGCGTTGATCGATCTGTCCGGCGCAAATGCCGTACTCGTGGTTGTGGATCTGTTCCGGGAACTGGGTCTTGGGGTCTTTCAGCCAGGTGAGAATGTCTCGGCGTACTGGGTGTGCCAGGGCTTTTATTATTTCGTCGAGGTCGATGTTCATGGGTTTGGGCTCGTGATGAGTAAAACGCTATATCGCGATGAGGCGAACTTTAAATCGCTACTTCGCGATATACCAATATGATTTTGGTCTGATGACTGTGTATTTCGGTATATCGGGTTATAACGATACGTTGGCTGTAATCATACAAAGGGGCAGTGCTAAGCTGCGCCCATGAACTATCTCGCACATCTTCACCTCGGTGGCCAGCGCCCCGGTCAATTGCTCGGCAGTCTGTATGGCGATTTCGTCAAGGGTCGCCTGCAAGGGCAGTTCGACCCGGAGATCGAAGCGGCCATCCAGCTGCATCGCAGCATCGACGTGTTTACCGACCGCCACCCGTTGGTGGATACCTCGTTGTCGCGTTTTTCCATCACTCGCCGGCGATACGCGGGGATCGTGCTCGACGTGTTTTTCGACCACTGCCTGGCGCGGGACTGGACGCTTTACTCGGACCAGCCACTGGAGCGGTTCACCTCGGATGTGTATCGGGTGCTGTCGGCCGAGCCGCAATTGCCGGAACGGTTGGCGAAGATCGCGCCGCACATGGTGGCGCATGACTGGCTGGGTTCTTATCAGGAGTTCGAAGTGCTGGAGCAGGTATTGCGGGGGATTTCCCGGCGGTTGACCCGGCCTGAGGAACTGGCGGGGGCGATGCAGGAGTTGCGGGTGTTGTATGAACCGCTCAGTGAGGATTTCCGGCTGTTCTATCCACAGCTTCAGGATTTCGCCGAAAACTATCCAACAACATAGATCCCTGTGGGAGCGAGCCTGCTCGCGATAGCGGTGTATCAGTCCACATCAAGGTGGATGACACACCGCTATCGCGAGCAGGCTCACTCCCACAGGGAATTGTGTTTCTTCAGTGGGATATGTGTCAGGCCGCGATTGCGGGACGCAGCGGTTCCGGTTGCGCCTGAGGAATCGCCCCAAACAACGCCTTCTGCACCGCCTGCTGTGCCTCGAACGCCAGCGCCGCTCGCTCGCGGCCTTCGCAAGCGATCGGCTTGAGCACTTTGATTTCCACTTCCCCGCGATCATTGGCGAACAAGCGCATCAAGTGCGACAGCAAATCATCATCGCCAATGAACGGCGCCAGCGAATCGAGTTCGCCGTCACGCAGATAACGAATCGCCACTGGCTGCAGCTTCACTTCGGAATCAATCGCCGCTGACAGCAAGCGCCCATGAAAGGTACGCAATGAACGTCCATTGGTGGTGGTGCCTTCCGGAAACATCAGCAGCGGATGTTCCTGCGCCAGGTGGCGCGTCATCTGTTTGCGAATCAGCTGGCTGTCACCCGACCCGCGACGGATAAACAGGCTGCCGGCCTTGGCCGCCAGCCAACCAGCGACCGGCCAGGTGCGCACTTCGGCCTTGGACAGAAACGACATCGGCGTGAGCATGCCCAGCAACGGAATGTCGGTCCAGGACACGTGATTGCTGACCCACAGCATCGGCTCTTTCGGCAGCTCACCGTGGACTGTCACGCGAAAGGGCAGGGCGTTACTCAACCGTGCCATGAAAAATCGTGACCAGCGCTGGCGACGGACCATCGAATGAGCAATGCCCAATCGCTCAAATAACCCAAACACGCTGGCCATGCTCAAACCCAGCGCGACCACTACCAACACTCGCGCAATCCGCGCGTACACCCGCAACCGGCTCATTACACAGCCGCCTTGAAGTGCTTGGCATAACGCGGGCAGAGCTCGTCGCGTTTGAGCAGGATAAACACGTCGGCGACCTGGAAGTCTTCGTCCCAGCAGGGCTCGCCGCAGATCTTCGCGCCCAGACGCATATAGGCCTTGAGCAGCGGCGGCATTTCGGCGATCACGTTGGACGGGATGTCCAGCACCGGCAGCGGTTTCTTCGGTTCGGCTCGCAGGTGTTCGGTGCACAGGTAACGTTCGCGCAGGCGCTGCATGATCGCGTGGGCCTGAATTCCGCCGTCCTGCATCGGGATGCTCGCGCAACCCATCAGGTAGCTGTAGCCACCCTGATTCAGGACTTCGGCCAGTTCACCCCAGAGCACGGCGATGGTGCCGCCGTTGCGGTAGGCCGGGTCGACGCAGGTACGACCAATTTCCAGGATCGGGCCCTTCAAATGCACCAGGCCATGTAGGCTGAATTCTTCTTCGCTGTAGAACTTGCCCAGGCTGCTGGCTGCCGTGTGATCCAGCAAACGGGTGGTTGCCACCAGCCGCCCGGTGTTCAGGTCACGCACGCCGATGTGGGCGCAGTGAACATCATAGTCATCCATGTCCAGACCCAGCTCCGCGCCTTTGAGCTTGGCGTTGAACTCGCCGCTGAAGACGTTGAAGCGCAAGGCCTGGGCTTCCTGCAATGCCTCGGCGCCCACCAGGCGTTCGGCTTGCAGGCGGCGTTCATTGCCGGTGTCGCTGATGCGGGCGATCTGAGTCATTGGGAATCTCCGTGCGGGCTGTTCACCCGTCTTGGGTTGCAAGCCGATCGACTTTCTTTATGCAGCCGTGTTGTGCAAAGTCAGGCTATGTAGCCCCGGTGTCATCGCCATGAAGCTTTGGTGATGCTTATATGACAGCCCACAAGGAGCCTCTTATGCCCTGGCAAAACCTGTTAAACCGCTGCGATCGCCTGCCCGCCAACCCGGACCTGGCGGAGGGTTTCGCGACCTTGTTGCACACGTTGGGCACGGTCACGCCCTTCGAACTGGCGGTGGTCGGCGGGCGGTTGATGGCGACGCCGGGGCTGGCGTTTCTGGTGGGGTATCAGGCGGCGTTGCGCATGCTCTGGCCGAGCGCGCCGCTGAGCCTCGGTGCGATGTGTGCCACCGAACAGCGCAGTCTGCGAGTGGCGGACATGCAGACCCGCCTGAGCGATTTGCGCGTGAGCGGGCGCAAGGATTTCGTCACTGCTGGCGATGCAGCCGACTGGCTACTGATCGCCGCGCGCAGTGAGGCGCCCGGCGAAAGCCCGCGGCTGAGTCTGGCGGTGGTCTATCCCGGTGAACCGGGCGTGCGCCTGGAGAAACTCCCGGCGATCCCGTTGATGCCGGACATTAGCCACGGTCGGTTGTTTCTGGAAAATGCCCAGTGTGAATTGCTGGCGGGGGATGGCTGGGATGCCTACGTCAAACCGTTTCGCACGCTGGAAGACATTTATGTACTGAGCGCGATGACGGCGTGGCTGTACGGGGTGGGGCAGGACAGTGACTGGCCGCAAGCCCTGCAACTGCGCTTGCTGGCGCTGCTGGCCGGGTGCGCGGAAGTCAGTCGGCAGGCGCCGAACAATCTGGCCGGGCATATCCTGCTGGGGGGATTGTTTGCGCAGTTCGACGGGCTCAAGGTTGAGATCAATCAGGCATTGGCCGATGGACCGACACACTGGGCGACGATGTGGCAGCGCGATCAGACGGTGATGGATTTGGCGGCGGGGGCGCGGGGGAAGCGGTTGGCCAAAGCACTCGCGGGATCTTCGCTGAGTTGACCGGCCTCATCGCGAGCAGGCTCGCTCCCACAGGAGGCGGTGGTGTGACACAGATGGTGAGCAACACACAATCACTGTGGGAGCGAGCCTGCTCGCGATGGCCGCATCACTGGCAACACAAATCCAAAACTGTCATCAACCTCGACTAGGCTCACCAAGCCAATCCCTCCGAGCCCCCGCCATGTTCAAAGGCTTGTCCCTGACTTTCATGCTGTTGCTCAGCCTCACGGCCTACGCCGAAACCTGGCCCGCCGAGCAATGGTCGACCGCTTCGACGGTCACCGGCCCAGCACTTCAAGCCCTGGAAACCTACGCCTTCCCACTCCGCGACGACACCACCCGACAAGGCGTCCGCACCGATGCCTTGCTGGTGATCCGCGACGGCCAATTAATCTACGAACGCTACGCCGGCTCGACCAAAGCCGACACTCCCCACCTGACCTGGTCCATCAGCAAAAGTCTGATGGCCACGGTCCTCGGTGTCGCCTATGGCGAAGGCCTTTTCAAACTCCAGGACCCGGCGCTGAAGTTTTATCCGCCGCTGGCAAAACACCCGGCGATCACCCTGGCCGACCTGCTGCACTGGGCCTCAGGCCTGGACTGGCAGGAAGACTACGAATACGCACCGTTGAAGTCCTCGGTGGTGGCCATGCTCTACACCCGTGGTCATCACGACATGGCGGCGTTCACCGCCGATCACGACGAATACGCGCGGCCAGGTCAGGCCTTTCGCTATTCCAGCGGTGACACAAACCTGTTGTCCGCAGCGCTGAAAAACATCGTCGGCCCGGCACGTTATCCGGACTACCCATGGACAGCGCTGTTCGAGCCGCTGGGGATTCGCCAAGCCGTCTGGGAAACCGATGCCACCGGCACCTTCGTCGCTTCCTCATATGCCTACCTGACCGCCCGGGACCTGGCGCGCGTCGGTCTGTTGATGGCGCGCGACGGTCGCTGGGGGGATCGACAACTGCTGCCCAAAGACTGGGTCGCCTTCAACCGTGAGCCCTTCGCCCGCTATCAAGCCAATCAGGACGATGCGGTTCCCGGCGGTCATTGGTGGCTCAACCGTGCGGTGGACGGTGCCGTCCGACCCTGGCCTGATGCGCCTGCCGACACCTTTGCCGCACTGGGTCATTGGGGTCAGGCGATGTACGTGATCCCCAGCGAAAACCTGGTGATCGTGCGTTACGGCGATGACCGCGATGAGCGCTACCAGCACAACGAGTTGCTCAAGCTTGCGCTCAAGGCATTTGCCGGGAAGGTGCAGCCATGAGCCGCCGCAGTTTTGTACGTCGTCGACCCTTCAGCACGCTGTTGCTGGTATTGCTGGTCGCCTTGCCTGGATGGATCTGGCAGGAGCGGGTGGCGCTGTGGGCGTTCCCGGACATCATCAGCGCCTACACCGCCAAGGAGTATTGCTCGTGCCGGTATGTGATGGGCAATCAAACCGAGTACTGCCACAGCTATGTGAAACAGTGGCTGCCCACCAGCGGGTTCACCGATGACCCCGGCAGCAAACGCGTGACCGTCAGCGGCATGGGCCGCAGCAACAGCGCGCAATGGATCGGCGAACACCAAGGCTGCCGCCTGCTACCCTAAGTGCGCTGAAATTTCTTGTGCTGTAGGGCTGTTGTGGCGAGGGGGTTTACCCCCGTTGGGTCGCGAAGCGGCCCCATTCGATTTATCAGTCAGACCGTGTTTTCAGGTTTTACGACTGCTGCGCTGCCGAACGGGGGTAAACCCCCTCGCCACAATAGTCCGGTGTCAGTGATGGACAGTTTGCATCTGGCTCACGGGCGGTTAAGGTTCATGCACGTTTATTTTCAGCACGAGTCTCTATGTTCAAGCGGTCCCTCTCCAAAACCCTCGCCTTCCTGATGCTGGCCGGCGCCTCGCTATCGGCCCAGGCCAATTGGTACCTCGACGGCGAGTCCTCGCGGCTGTCGTTCGTCAGCACCAAAAACGCCAACATCTCTGAAGTGCAGCGCTTTCTGGTGCTGCACGGCAAGGTCAGTCCCAAAGGCCTGGCCGAGGTGGAAGTCGAGATGGAATCGGTGAACAGCGGCATTCCGCTGCGTGACGAACGCATGCGCAAGGAGCTGTTCGAGATCCAGACATTCCCCGAAGCCCTGATCACCGCGCAAATCGATCTGCGCCCGATCAACGACCTTGCGCCCGGTGCCCAGCTGGAGTTGCGCTTGCCGCTGACCGTCAACCTTCACGGGAAAACCCGCGAATACAACGCCGAGCTGCTGGCGACCCGTCTCGATGACCGGCGCTTCCAGGTGGTGACCCTGGAACCGGTGGTCATCAATGCCGAAGACTTCGATCTGGCACCGGGCCTGGAACGTTTGCGCAAGGTCGCCGGCTTGTCGGCCATCAGTCTGTCGGTGCCGGTGGGTGCGGTACTGATTTTCACGGCGCGCTGACATGGCCGGTGCGATTTTCCCCTGGCGTGAAGGCAACCACTTCGAACTGCTGATCGACGGTCCGCAGTTCTTCCCGCGCATGTTGGTCGCGATTGCCCGCGCCGAAGAACAGGTCGAGCTGGAGTTGTACCTGGTGGAGGCGGGCGCTTGCGCCGAGGCCATGGTGCAAGCGCTGGTGCAAGCAGCCGAACGCGGTGTTCGCGTGCGCTGCCTGTTCGATGACTACGGCAGTCTCGCGTTCACCCTGACCTTGCGTCAGCGCCTGATGGCCGCGGGCGTGGAGCTGCGTTTTTATAATCGCCTGAGCTGGCGGCGCTGGGTGGGTAACTTCTACCGCGATCACCGCAAGCTGTTGCTGGTGGATCAAACCCTGGCTGTCGTCGGTGGTACCGGTGTTACCGATGAGTTCTGGACGCCGGGCGAAGACACCAGCGAATGGCATGAAGTGATGGTGGAAATCACCGGCCCCCTGGTCATCGACTGGCAACTGCTGTTCGATCGGCAATGGATCGCCAACCGCCATCGCCGCGCCTGGAAACCCGCATCGCACTTCGGCCTGCCGCGGCTGCCACGCGTGCCGTCCACGGGCGAGGGCATGGGCCGGGTGGCCTATGCCGACGCCCGCCAGCATCGCGACATCCTGCAATCGCTGATCCGTGCGCTGAACAGCGGCCAGCGCCGTATCTGGCTGGCCACGCCGTACTTTCTGCCGACCTGGAAAGTCCGCCGCTCGTTGCGCAGAGCCGCCGGCCGAGGCGTCGACGTGCGCTTGCTGCTGACCGGGCCGCGCACCGATCACCCGTCGGTGCGCTACGCCGGGCATCGTTACTACCCGCGCCTGCTTAAGTCCGGGGTGAAAATCTTCGAATACCAGCCGTGTTTCCTGCACCTGAAAATGGTCCTGATCGATGATTGGGTGAGCATTGGCTCGTGCAATTTCGATCACTGGAATCTGCGCTTCAATCTGGAAGCCAACCTCGAAGCGCTGGACCCGGGCCTGACGCGGGCCGTGGTGGCGAGTTTCGATAAGGACTTTGCGCAGAGCCTGGAAGTCAGCCTTGAGGCATGGCAATGCCGACCGCTGTGGCGGCGGGTCAAGCAACGGGTTTGGGGATGGGTGGATCGGTTGGTGGTGAACCTGCTGGATCGCCGCGGATAATCGTCACCCCAAAAACAACTGTGGGAGCGAGCCTGCTCGCGATGAGGCCATCACATTCAGCATCTATGTTGAATGTCAGGCCGCTATCGCGAGCAGGCTCGCTCCCACAGGTTTTTGCGGTGTTTGAAAAAATTACAGGAGTTCAAAGCTCTGCTGCGTCACGTCCTGGGAATCCAGGCCGATCTGCACGTTGAATTTGCCTGGCTCCGCTGCGTACTTGAGCTGGGCATTGAAGAACTTCAGGTCGTCCTCGGTAATGGTGAAGTGCACGACTTTCTGTTCGCCGGCCTTCAGCGTGATTTTCTGGAAGTTCTTCAGTTCCTTGACCGGACGGATCATCGAGCCGGTCACGTCCTGGATGTACAACTGCACCACGGTTTCGCCGTCACGCTTGCCGGTGTTTTTCACCATCACGCTGGCGTCGAGCTTGCCGGTCTTGTTCAGCGTGGTCGACGACAACGCCATGTCGGTCAGGCTGAAGTCGGTGTAGCTCAGGCCGAAACCGAACGGGAACAGGGGACCGGTGGTGTCATCGAAATACTGCGAGGTGTAGTTGCCCGGTTTGCCCGGCGTGAACGGCCGGCCAATGCTCAGGTGGTTGTAGTAGGTCGGAATCTGACCCACCGAACGCGGGAAGGTGATCGGCAGTTTGCCCGACGGGTTGTAGTCGCCGAACAGTACGTCGGCGATGGCGTTGCCGCCTTCGGTGCCGCTGAACCAGGTTTCCAGAATCGCGTCAGCCTGGTCTTTCTCTTCGAGAATCGACAGCGGACGGCCGTTCATCAACACCAGCACCAGCGGTTTGCCGGTGGCTTTCAGCGCCTTGATCAGGTCGCGCTGGTTGGAAGGGATGTTCAGGTCGGTGCGGCTGGACGATTCGTGGGACATGCCTCGGGATTCACCGACCGCTGCAACGACAACATCAGCGTCATTGGCAGCCTTCACCGCTTCGTCGATCAGCACTTGGGCCGAACGCGGATCATCCACCACTTCCGGTGCATCGAAGTTGAGGAAGTTAAGGTAATCCAGCACCTTCTTGTCGCTGGTGATGTTGGCGCCGCGGGCGTAGATCAGCGTCGATTGCGCGCCCAATGCGCTGGTCATGCCGTCGAACAGCGTCACCGATTGCGCAGGCTTACCGGCAGCGGCCCAACTGCCCATCATGTCGATCGGCGCCTTGGCCAATGGACCGACCAGGGCGATTTTCGCGGTCTTCTTCAGCGGCAGGGTTTCACCCTGGTTCTTCAGCAACACCAGGCTGCGACGCGCCACATCACGGGCCTCGGCGCGGTGCAGACGGCTTTCGGCGTAGGTGTCGGCCGGATCATCTTCAGCCTTGCCGATGCGCAGGTACGGGTCCTTGAACAGGCCCATGTCGTACTTGGCGGCAAGCACTTCACGCACGGCGTTATCGATGTCTTTCTGGTCGATCTCGCCAGCCTTCAACAGCCCTGGCAGCTCTTTGCCGTACAGGGTGTCGTTCATGCTCATGTCGATGCCGGCCTTGATCGCCAGCTTCGCGGCTTCGCGACCGTCAGCGGCAACGCCGTGCTTGATCAGCTCGAAAATCGCCCCGTGGTCGCTGACTGCCAGGCCCTTGAAGCCCCATTCCTTGCGCAACAGGTCATTCATCAGCCAGGTGTTGGCGGTGGCCGGCACGCCGTTGATCGAGTTCAGCGCGACCATAACACCCCCCGCGCCCGCGTCGATGGCGGCGCGGTACGGTGGCAGGTAGTCCTGGTACATTTTGACCGGGCTCATGTCGACGACGTTGTAGTCGCGACCGCCCTCGACTGCGCCGTACAAGGCAAAGTGCTTGACGCTGGCCATGATGCTGTCGGCCGCGTTCGCGCCGGTGCCCTGGAAGGCCCGGACCATGACGCCGGCAATGCGCGACACAAGGTACGTGTCTTCGCCGAAGCCTTCGGAGGTGCGGCCCCAACGCGGGTCGCGGGAAATGTCGACCATTGGCGCGAAGGTGATGTCGAGGCTGTCCGCTGCGGCTTCCTTGGCGGCAATGCGCCCGGACAGGCCGATGGCGTCCATGTCCCAGCTCGAGGCGAGGGCAATCGGGATTGGGAAAATCGTTCGGTGACCGTGGATCACGTCATAGGCGAAGAACATCGGGATCTTCAACCGGCTGCGCATGGCCGCGTCCTGCATCGGACGGTTTTCCGGGCGCGTGATCGAGTTGAACGTGCCGCCGATGTTGCCGGCGGCGATTTCCTTGCGAATCATCTCCCGAGGCATTTCCGGGCCGATGCTGATCAGGCGCAACTGGCCGATCTTTTCATCGAGGGTCATCTGCTTCATCAGGTCAGTGATGAAAGCGTCCTTGTTTTCCAGAGGTGCGGGCGTCGTGGCGGCCAATACGGTATGACTGGCCAGGCTGACGAACAGGCCCAGCAAACACAGCTTCTTCATGAATGGTTTTCTCAAAAGCCTAAACGGCAGTGAATACGCGCCGGTCAGCCAAAATTTAGGGAGCGACTATTGTTGTTCATGTAAATGCAGCACACTTCTGCAGTGTTTTTTGCGCTGGGGCATCTTTTAGCCCATTGGCTCGATGCAATCCAGTGGCGGCGGCAGATTATGCCCCAAGAGACCGGTCAGAAGGTCGCTGGTTGTTTTTCAACGGAATGTGCAAGGGAGCGTCAACCAGATGAATGTACGACACCACTATCGTTCGAGCCTGCAGGTTGCAGCGTTGATGTTGCTCACCACACTGTTGGCCGGCTGCGGCATCAACAACATTCCGACCCTCGACGAACAGGCCAAGGCCGCCTGGGGGCAGGTGCAGAATCAGTACCAGCGTCGCGCCGACCTGATCCCCAATCTGGTGGAAATCGTCAAGGGCTACGCCAGACATGAAGAAGAGACCCTGACCGCGGTGATCGAAGCCCGGGCCAAGGCGACTTCGATCCAGGTGGATGCCAGCACCCTGGACAACCCGGAAAAACTCAAGCAGTTCCAGCAGGCGCAGGATCAGTTGACCGGTGCCTTGAGCCGCTTGATGGTGGTGTCCGAGCGTTACCCGGACCTCAAGGCCAACCAGAATTTCCTCGCGTTGCAATCGCAGCTCGAAGGCACCGAGAACCGCATCGCCGTGGCGCGTCGCGACTTTATCCTCGCGGTGCAGAAGTACAACACCGAAATCCGCACCTTCCCGGGTCGCCTGTGGCACACCGTGATGTACAGCGATTTGCCGATTCGCGAAACCTTCGAGGCCACCAGCCCCGGCGCCGAAAAAGCGCCTGAAGTGAAGTTCCAGTAAGCACCGGGACAGGTTCGAAGCATCACCACGGATGAGGTTGCCAATGCGCGTGTTGAAAGTGGGCCTGGTGCTGTTTTTGTGGGTGTTTGCCCTGGCGGCTCAGGCCGAGCTGACGTTTCCGCAATTGACCGGGCGGGTGGTCGATAACGCCCAGATGATCGAGCCGTCGGTGCGCGAGCAGCTGACGCAACAACTCCAGGCTCATGAAAAAGCCACTGGCGAGCAATTGGTCGTGGTGACGTTGCCGAACTTGCAAGGCACCGACATTGCCGACTTCGGCTATCAACTTGGTCGAGCCTGGGGTATCGGGCAAAAGGACAAGAACAACGGCGCGTTGTTGATCGTTGCGCGCGATGATCGCAAATTGCGCATTGAAGTCGGTTACGGCCTGGAAGATCGCCTGACCGACGCGCAGAGTTCGGTGATCATCAACCAGGTGATCACGCCGGCGTTTAAAACCGGCAACTTCAGCAAAGGCATCAGCGACGGGGTCGCGGCGATGCTGGTGGTGTTGGGCGGCAACCCGCTGGATGAGCCGTCGACGGTTTACGAGCCGCGCGGGGATGAGGGCGACGATTTCCTGTCGCGTCATCCGGGCGTGTTCGTGTTTCTGGTGATGCTGTTCATCCTGACGATTTTTGTCTGCCAGATGCTCGGGATCCTGCCCAGTGGCGGCGGTGGTCGAGGCCATTCGGGCGGCGGTTTCGGCGGGGGAGGTTTTGGCGGCGGCGGTGGAGGCGGGGGCTTCAGCGGTGGCGGCGGCAGTTTCGGGGGCGGCGGTTCGTCGGGCGGCTGGTGAGAATAATAATGAGCGAGCACTGTTAAACATGGCATTACTGACTGAACACGAACAACGCAAAGTCGCCGAGGCGATTGCCCGGGTCGAGCGCGACACCGACGCCGAACTGGTGACGGTGCTCGCGGCCCGTGCCGACGACTATGCGTACATCCCGCTGCTGTGGGCCAGTCTGCTGGCGCTGGTGGTGCCGGGTGTCGTGCATTACCTGACAGGCTGGCTGACCATGCACAGCCTGCTGCTGGTGCAATGGATCAGCTTCATCGTGCTGTGCCTGGTGTTCCGCATTCCGAAAGTCACCACCCACTTGATCCCGCGCTCGGTGCGCCATTGGCGCGCCTCCAACCTGGCGCGCCGGCAGTTCCTGGAGCAGAACCTGCACCACACGGTAGGCAGCACCGGGATGCTGATTTTTGTCTGCGAGGCTGAGCGTTATGTGGAAATTCTGGTGGACGAAGGGATTTCCAAGCGGCTGGACAACAAGAACTGGGATGCGATCGTTGCGGCGTTTACTCAACAAGTGAAGCAGGGCCAGACGTTGCAGGGATTTGTGACGTGTGTGGAAGCGTGTGGTGAATTGCTGAAAGTGCATGTGCCGGTGACGCATGTGAGGAATGAGTTGCCGAATCGGTTGGTGGTGTTGGGATAAAAAGCCCCTCTCACCCTAACCCTCTCCCCGAGGGGCGAGGGGACTGACCGAGTCGTTCTTTGGATATTTTGCGACCGGGGAAATTGGGTTGAACTCATACCTTCAAAGCGCTGGAGATCGGCTCCCTTTCCCCCTCTCCCCCATGGGGAGAGGGCTGGGGTGAGGGGTGGTTTTCAAACCGTTCGGCAAATAACTGCGTGTCCCAAACCCCCATCCCCCCTAAAATACCCGCCATTCCCCGATTCGCTCCGCCCGAGGCCGTTTTTTCATGTCTGTCACCGCCACTCCCGCCAGCCTCGCGCCGGATCACCACGCCCAGTTCATCGACCTGCTGCAAACCAGCCTCGACCAGAATGCCTTCATCAAACTGGTCCTGGCCAAGTACGTCGGCACCGAAGCGGATTTACAGCGGCTGATCATCAAGCAGCTGACGGTCAAGGATCAGCCCTGCCTGTCCTTCGTCTACCGCTACAAGACCCGCGACATCACCAAGAACCTGCCGCTTGCCGAGGGCGTGGCAACCATCGCCGCACTTTTGCCTGCCTCGTTCAAAAATGCGCATTTGCTGTCGTTGACTGACGAAGCCCAGCTCGAATACAGCAAAAAGGGCAAGTCTTCGCTGTTCAAGAGCAAACCTCAGCAATTGCGTGAAGTGCCGTCCGCTGAACACAACCGCGAGAAACACCGCTTCCTCGACCTGAGCCGGCCGTTCCTCGCCGACCTCGGTGTGACCAACAGCAAGCACGAGCTGATCCCGGCGATGTCGCGCAAGTGGAAGCAGATCAACAAGTTCATCGAAGTCTTCAGCCATGCGCTGACCACTTCGCCGCTGGCGCTGGACAAGCCAGTGCAAGTAGCGGATTTCGGCTCGGGCAAGGGTTACCTGACCTTCGCGATCCACGACTACCTGCGCAACACCTTGAAGGCCGAAGGCGTGGTGACCGGCGTCGAGTTGCGTGAAGAAATGGTCGACCTTTGCAATGCCGCCGCTGCAAAGCTTGAACATCCGGGGCTGGTGTTCAAGTGCGGTGACGTGCGCAGCGTCGCGCCGAGCGAGCTGGACGTGATGATCGCGCTGCACGCCTGCGACATCGCCACCGACTATGCGATCCACACCGGCATCCGTTCCGGCGCCTCGATCATCATGTGCTCGCCGTGCTGCCACAAACAGATCCGCCTGCAAATCCAGAGCCCGGCGCTGCTCAAGCCGATGCTGCAATACGGTCTGCATCTGGGTCAGCAAGCGGAAATGGTTACCGACAGCTTGCGTGCGCTGTTCCTGGAGGCCTGTGGTTACGAAACCAAGGTGTTTGAATTCATCTCACTGGACCACACCAACAAGAACAAAATGATTCTGGCGGTCAAACGCGCCGAGCCGGTGGACCCGGCCCAGCTGTTGGTGAAGATTCAGGAACTCAAGGATTTCTACCAGATCACCGACCACTGCCTCGAAACCCTGCTCCGAGCCGACGGCTACCTCTAACTCCCTGCGATCCTGTGGGAGCTAGCCTGCTAGCGATGGCGGTTCTACATTCAGCATAACTGTTGAATGTTACGGCCCCTTCGCCAGCAGGCTAGCTCCCACATGAGATTTGACTGCCGTTTTGCGGCCCAGCATCACCGTCACGATCACCCCAGCGGCAAACAGCCAGGTGATCGGCTCGATGTGTTCACCAAAGAACAATGCCGAAAACGCGATAGTGAAGAAGATCTGCAACAGCTGGATCTGACTGACCCGGGCAATGCCACCCATCGCCAGCCCGGCGTACCAGGCGAAGAACCCGATGAATTGCGAGAACAGCGAAACATAACCAAACGCCCACCAGGTCTTGGCCGAAATCTCACCTTGATGTTGCAGCGCCAGATACACCACTGGCCCGATCAGCAACGGCGTCGACAGCACCAATGCCCAGCAGATCACCTGCCAACCGCCCATCTCCTTGGCCAAGCGGCCGCCTTCGGCATAACCCAGACCGCCCACGGCAATCGCCCCGAGCATCAGCAAATCACCGGCCTGAATGCTGCCGGCGCCGCTGATCAGCGCATAACCCAGCACCAGCGCACTGCCCAATGCGGCACAGGCCCAGAAAGCCTTCGACGGTCGTTCATGGGACAGCCACGCGGCGTACAGCGCGACGCACAGCGGCTGCAAGCCGTTGACCAGCGCCCCATGGGACGCCGGCAAGGTTTGCATCGCCCAAGCCGACAACACCGGGAAGCCAAGGATCACGCCCGCGATCACCAGCGTCAGGCCTTTGACCTGTTTCCAGGTCGGCCATTTTTCCCGACGCCACAGCAACAGCATCGCCGCCGGCACCGCCGCAAACAGCGCCCGACCCAGGCCGTTGAGCAGCGGATGAAGTTCCTGCACGACGATCCGCGTGAAGGGCAGGGTGAGGCTGAAGATCACAACGCCCAGCAGGCCGAGGGCCATGCCGGTGTTTTCGCGCGAGGACATGATGGGGGACCAGAATCTAGGGTGGCGGGAAGAGTCTTCATCTAGCCATAAACGGCGGGGATTGCTCTGTTACAGCTAGGCGCAGAGTTATCCGTACAGTTGAGTGCGGTCCCTGTGGCGAGGGAGCAAGCTCCCTCGCCACAAAAGCTCATTGTCCGTAGTACCCGGTTATTACCCGCCCCCTCAGATAAGGACTACCTTGAATACTCCTGCAGGCCCACGTCTTTCCCAGAGGAGTCCTCCCCATGGCTGCCAAGAAAATCCTGATGCTGGTCGGCGATTACGTCGAAGACTACGAAGTGATGGTGCCGTTCCAGGCGCTGCTGATGGTCGGGCACACGGTGCACGCCGTTTGCCCGGACAAGTCCGCCGGCCAGACCGTGCGCACGGCCATTCACGACTTCGAAGGCGACCAGACCTACAGCGAAAAACCCGGCCACCTGTTCGCGTTGAACTTCGATTTCGCCAAGGCAGCTGAAGCCGACTACGACGCGCTGCTGATCCCCGGCGGTCGTGCGCCGGAGTACCTGCGCCTGAACGAAAAAGTCCTCGACCTGGTGCGCGCGTTCGACAAGGCCGGCAAGCCGATCGCCGCCGTGTGTCATGGTGCGCAACTGCTGGCGGCCGCGGGGATTCTCGAAGGTCGCGAGTGCAGCGCTTACCCGGCGTGTGCCCCTGAAGTGCGCCTGGCGGGCGGTACGTTCATCGATATCCCGGTGACGGAAGGTCACGTACAAGGCAATCTGGCCACTGCTCCGGCCTGGCCGGCGCACCCGAGCTGGCTCGCCGGTTTCCTCGGGTTGCTGGGCACCAAAATCACGTTGTAACGAGGGACTTTTTCATGTGCGAGCTCTACGTCAAAGCCGATCCGATTCTCTACGAATCGCGCTCCCGCTCGCTGCGCATCTGCGGGGTGGTCACCACTTTGCGGCTGGAGAATCAGTTCTGGGACATCCTCAGCGAAATCGCCGAGGTCGACGGCATGACCACCAACCAGTTGATCGCCAAGCTGTATGAAGAGGTGATGGATTACCGTGGGGAAGTGGTGAATTTTGCTTCGTTCTTGCGGGTGAGTTGTACGCGGTATTTGAGTCAGCGGCGGGTGATTGCGCCGGAGTTGTCGGTGGTGCGGACGGTGTTGAAGTAGGTGATTTTGCGCTGACCTTACCGGCCTCATCGCGAGCAGGCTCGCTCCCACATTGGAATGCGTTCACCTGTGGGAGCGAGCCTGCTCGCGATGGCGGTATTACAGGCGACAGATGCCCCGAGCTGGTCTTTACTCTGAAGCGCGAAACCTCTCAATTGCCAAGGAGAAAGAGCATGTCCGGATGGTACGAAGTGAGCAAAAGCAGTAATGGTCAGTTCAGGTTTGTACTGAAAGCCGCCAACGCTGAAACCATTCTGACCAGTGAGCTGTACACCACTCGCGGCGCTGCCGACAACGGCATTGCTTCGGTGCAGAAGAACAGCCCGCTGGATGAACGCTACGAAAAGAAAACCACCAAGGATGGCCATCCTTACTTCAACCTCAAAGCCGGCAACCACGAAATCATCGGCAGCAGCGAGACCTACGCTTCCACTGGCGCAATGGATAAAGGCATCGCCAGCGTCAAGGCCAACGGGCCAACCACCGTGATCAAGGACAAGACCTTGCCGGTGCTTTGACCACACCTTTCAAACCCAATACAAATCCATTGTGGGCGCTAGCCTGCTAGCGATGGCTGCTTAACATTCGACGAAGATGTTGAATGTCTGGCTGCTATCGCTAGCAGGCTAGCTCCCACATTGGTTTTTTGTGAACGTCGAGATCAGCGCAATGCTTTCAACAAGTCTTGCAGCTGACTGATACCCGCCTCACCCAGTGGAGACACCGGCAACCGCGGATCGCCCACTTCCAATCCAGTCGCACGCAACCCCGCCTTGATCGTCGCCGGCAACCCGCCCTTGAGGATGAAGTCCAGCACCGGCAACTGGCGATAGAACAACGCCCGCGCCTTGCCCAGATCGTTGGCCAATATTGCTTCATACAAATCAAGATTGAGCTGCGGAATCAGGTTCGGCGCGGCCGTGCACCAGCCTTTAGCGCCGGCGGCAAAGGCTTCCAGCGCCAACGGATTGCAGCCGTTGTAGAACGGCACCTGACCGTCGCCCAGCAGTTGCAGTTTGTGCATGCGCTGGATGTCGCCGGTGCTCTCCTTGACCATGGTCACGTTCTCCACGGCATTGACGATCCGCAGGATCAGGTCCACCGACATGTCGGTGCCGCTGGTGGCCGGGTTGTTGTAGAGCATGATCGGCACGCCGATGCTGTCGCCGATGGCGCGGTAGTGGGCGAGGATTTCCGCTTCGCTGAGTTTCCAGTAGGAGGTCGGCAGCACCATCACCACATCGGCCCCGTGGGTTTCGGCGAAACGCGCGCGGCGCACGGCTTTGGCGGTGGTCAGGTCGGACACGCTGACGATGGTTGGCACGCGCTTGGCCACATGTTTGATGCTGAACTCGCTGACCTGATCCCACTCCGCGTCGCTCAGGTAAGCGCCTTCGCCGGTGCTGCCCAGCGGGGCGATGGCGTGGACGCCGCCGTCGATTAAACGGTCGATGGAACGCCCAAGCGCGTCGAGATCCACGCCTTCGCCATTGGCGGTGAATGGGGTGATGGTGTAGCCGATGATGCCGTGAATGGTTGGGGTCGACATGCTGTCTCTCCTTTAGAAAATGATCGGGTTCAGTTCAGGCAATCGGCGTGTTGACGCAGATTCTGCCGGGCGTAGTAGTTGAACGCAGCGCCGTGGCGCTTGGGTTTCGAAATCCAGTCATGGGCTTCGCGGCCCAGCTCCGGCAGGATCGGCTTGATCGTCCCGGCGCTCATCGCCAGCAGTTGCAGCTTCGCCGCACGCTCGATCAACTGAGCGATGACACAGGCTTCTTCGATGGTGGTGCCGGTGGACAACTGGCCGTGGTGTGAAAGCAGGATGGCCCGTTTGTCGCCCAGCGCACCGGCGATCAAATCACCTTCTTCGTTGCCGACCGGCACACCCGGCCAGCCTTCGAGAAACGCGCAATCGTCGTAGAGCGGGCAGAGGTCCATGTGTGAAATCTGCAATGGCACTTCGAGCATCGACAGCGCCGCGATGTGCGTCGGGTGCGTGTGAATGATGCAGTTCACATCAGGCCGGGCGCGGTACACCCAACTGTGGAAACGGTTGGCCGGGTTGGGCATGCCGTGGCCTTCGAGCACTTCCAGGTCTTCGTTGACCAGCAGCAGGTTGCTCGCGGTGATCTCGTCGAAACCCAGGCCCAATTGTTGAGTGTAGTAAGTGCCCGGTTGAGGACCACGGGCGGTGATTTGCCCGGCCAGGCCGGAGTCGTGACCATTCTCGAACAGAATCCGGCAGGTCAGGGCCAGCTTTTGCCGGTCGGTCCACGTATTATCCGCCAGGGTGTTTTGCATCTGGGTCAACGCTTGCTTGACCAGTTGCTCTTTGGGTAGTGCTAAGGTCTTGGCCATATCGGTGTCCTTGGGTGGTTTCATGCAAATGACACAACAAAGGCTATATGACACTTTGTGTCATTGGCAAGGGCACATCGTCGCCTCCTTGATGGATTAATCGTTCTTCATGTCTATCCGTTTGAAATTACTGAGAAAAAAACTTGGCGTGACACTGGAAGCCTTGGCCGAAAAATCCGGCATGACCAAGAGCTACCTGTCGAAAGTCGAACGCGGGTTGAATACCCCGTCGATCGCGGCTGCCCTGAAACTGGCCAAGGCGTTGAACGTGAAGGTCGAGGAATTGTTCTCCGAAGACAACATCAGCCTCGACAGCTACAGCCTGGTGCGCAGCGACGAACGGCAGTCCCTGGCGGCCAACGATGAAAGTCCCGGCTACGCGGTGCTGGCCCATCAGGTCAGCGAGCGCAGCCTGCTGCCATTCATGATTTATCCGCCGAGCGAATTCGCCGACAAAACCTTCAAGGAACACTTGGGGGAAGAGTTTCTGTTCGTCCACGAAGGGCAGGTGGAAGTGGACTTCATGAACGAGCGGGTGCTGCTCAATCGTGGGGATGCGCTGCACTTCAATGCGCAGAAGCCGCACCGGATACGGTCAGTGGGGGAGGTGCAGGCGCAGTTGCTGGTGGTGGTGCACAGCGCTGAAGATTGAGTTGACCGGGCTGGCCCCATCGCGAGCAGGCTCGCTCCCACATTTAACCGAGTTCCTCCAGAAGGAATGCGATCAAATGTGGGAG
>NZ_JBOFQE010000069.1:0-8231 GCF_051660785.1 Pseudomonas sp. | reverse complement strand
GGGCTTAAACACATCTATACCAAACCTTACACGCCGCGCACGAACGGCAAGGCAGAGCGGTTTATCCAAACCGCTCTGCGCGAATGGGCCTACGCCAGAAGTTACGAAAGCTCAGACCAACGCGCGACCTACCTGACGTCGTGGTTGCACGAGTACAACTGGCATGCGGGCGATGACGTCGGTCCAGACGCCGCATTATTTATGGTGCAAACGGCATCACCCGTTTGTGATGCGTCTTCTTGTACGTATCGCAAATAATCCTGAACGCTTCCTCCCGCACTGGCTTGCCGTGCAGGAAGGCGTCGATCTCGGCATAGGTCACGCCGTGGGACGCTTCGTCCGGTTTACCCGGCGACAGGTCTTCAAGGTCGGCCGTGGGGATTTTTTCCACCAGCGATTCCGGCGCGCCGAAACTGCGGGCGATGTCTCGAACCTGGTTTTTCACCAGACCGCTCAACGGGGCCAGGTCGCAGGCGCCGTCTCCGAACTTGGTGAAGAAACCCATCACCGCTTCCGCCGCGTGGTCGGTACCGATCACCAGTCCCTGCGCTGCACCGGCGATGGTGTACTGGGCGACCATGCGCATCCGCGCCTTGGTATTGCCGAGCACGAAATCCACCGAGACAGCGTGCTTGCCTTCGAAGGCTGCCACTTCATTGGCCAGGGATTTAACGGCCGGGCCGATGTTCACGGTGTGGCGTTCATCCGGGGCGATGAAATCCACCGAAGCCTGAGCGTCGTGTTCATCGAACTGGGTTTCGTACGGCAGGCGCACGGCGATGAACTTGTAGCTTTTGTCGTTGGTTTGCTCGCGCAGTTCACGCATGGCGCGTTGGGCCAGCAGGCCGGCGGTCAGGGAATCGACCCCGCCGCTGATGCCCAGCACCAGGGTCTTGAGCCCGGAATTGAGCAGGCAATCCTGAATGAAACTGACCCGCCGGGCGACTTCGGCCTCGAGGGCGGCATGGTCGGCGAACGGCGGTTGAACGTTAAGCTGCTCAGCAATCTCACGCTGTACGGCTTGCATGAATTCACTCCTTGCTAGTGGTGCCAGATGTGCTGGAAAGGGCGGCAGGTACTTTGAAAACATGTCGCAAATAGGCGACGAAATTCGGGTCTTTGCAGTGAGTCTTGCCAGGCTCATCGGAAATCTTTGCCACGGGCTGACCGTTGCAGGCCGCCATTTTAAGCACGATGCTCATCGGTTCGACACCGGGAATATCGCACGTCAGGTTGGTGCCGATACCAAAGCTGACATTGATACGACCGTGCAATGCCCGGAATATTTCCAGAGATTTTGGCAGTGTCAGGCTGTCGGAGAACGTCAGCGTCTTGCTCATCGGGTCGATGCCGAGTTTTTGATAGTGGGCGATCGCCTTTTCTGCCCAGATCACCGGATCCCCGGAGTCATGGCGCAGGCCGTCGAAGAGCTTGGCAAAGAACAGGTCGAAGTCGTTGAGGAAGGCATCCATGGTGATGCAGTCGGTCAGGGCGATCCCCAGCAGGCCACGGTACTCGCGGACCCAGCAATCGAGGGCGGCAATCTGGCTGTCGATCAGCCGTGGACCGAGTTGCTGATGCGCCATGATCCATTCGTGGGCCATGGTGCCCAAGGGTTTCATGTCCAGCTCCCGTGACAGGTGCACGTTGCTGGTGCCGACGAAGCGCCCAGGGAAATCGTGCTTGAGCACGTTCACCACTTCCTCCTGCACGCGGTACGAAAAGCGCCGACGGGTGCCGAAATCGGCGACCTGCAATTCGGACAATTCGTCGCTGCTGGCGTTGGCGGTGAGCCAGTCGAACTTGCGATAGAGTTGCTCGCGGGCCTGCTCCAGCACGATGTCCCGGTAGCGATAGCGGTTGCGCACTTCGCTGACGATGGACAGCAGTGGTACTTCAAACAGGATCACATGCAACCACGGCCCGCGCAGGCGGATGAACAGTTCGCCGTTTTCAATGCCGGTGTGGACGTAGCGCAGGTTGAAGCGGAACAGCCCGAGAAAACGCAGGAAATCCGGCTTCATGAAGCTGATGCGCTCCATGAAACTCAACTGGTCGGCGCTCAGGCTCAATTCGGCGAGGCGTTCGATCTGGAAGCGGATTTCTGCCAGATACGGGCGCAGATCCTCGCTGTTACGGCAACGAAACTCCCATTCGACTTCCACGTTCGGGTAGTTGTGCAACACCGCCTGCATCATCGTCAGTTTGTAGAAGTCGGTGTCGAGCAGGTTCTGCACGATGCGATCGCCAAACACGCTCTCGCTCATAACGGGGTCTCCAGACGGGCCGCGCGTTGCGCGGCATCAATCAATGGCGCTAGTGGCGCATATCCCACGTGAAGATTGCCAGCGATTTTTTGTTTTGCAGCCGGCTCTTGCGTTTGTTGGCTTCTATGCCTTACTTCCTGACCCCGCATCCGTTCCGGTATACCCATCAAGCGCGGCTTGAATGACTGCCTCAAGACGCTCCCAACTGTTCACATACTCTGCGAGCAGTGAGTGCCGTGGAACGAGGTTTGTTTCAACCGCTTTGATCATTGCTGCCCTGAGCATTTCATAGGTTGCTGTTTCAGGCATGGTTGAACTCTCCCTTGAAGGTGATTTGTTCCATTGCGTACACTCCGTCCTGGAGTAACACATAAACGGGAAGTATCAGACGATACAGATCCGACTCGTTGGTGTGCTTGATGGTTACGGAGGTCAACGTGTCCAGAAGGCCTACAGCCGCGCGAATTCTGAAAAATGCATCTTCGAATAACTGGTTGGGTGCGGCATGTGAGTCTATGAAGTAGGTGGGTGTATTGGTTGCATTGGTTTTAAGTGGGCAATAGCGACTCATTCGGGACAACCTCAAGATTTTTCGACGTTATCAATCAAAGGACAGTTTGTTCTTCAATAAGAGTTGATAGGGGCATTTATTGAGTTGCTGAGCCATTACTGAATTGAATGGCTCAGCAGTTGGCTCACTCAAGCAGGTTTCGTGCTTGCTCCGCTGGAAATCGGCGGCGCACTGCGGTTTATCGAGTGCGGGGCTTCTGACAGCGAGGGCCATGCCAGAGGGTCGAGGTCCAGATCAAGAAACTTGCTGGAATCGAAGACGGGTGTCTTTATTCCGGCAAGACGCTGATTGTCGTAATCTCGCAAGATCCGCATGCAAATTTTAAACAGCAACGCCATGGTTACAAGATTGACCAATGCCAGCACAGTCATGGTGATGTCGGCGAAAGCGAGTACGGTCGAAAGATCTTCGACCGATCCCCAGAACACCAAAACCAACACCGTCGAACGGTATAACAACAATGTTTTTCGGGGAGTGCCAAACATATAGCGAAGGCTGTTTTCCCCTAGGTAATAGTTGTAAAGCATTGCAGTGAATACGAACAAAGCCAGTACCACGCTGATGAACATGCGCCCCCATTCACCCACCACTGCTGCCAACGAATTTTGTGCCAGCGCGACGCCATCGCCTTCAAATCCCGGCGCGTAGAAACCTGACAGCAAAATGAGTAATGCAGTGCAGGTGCAAATTACGAACGTGTCGATGAACACGCTGAATGCTTGCACTACGCCTTGTGCTGCCGGATGGTCGATTTTCGCCGCCGAAGCAACATTGGGAGCGCTACCCAGGCCTGCCTCGTTGGAAAACACACCCCGCCTCACACCCATTATGATTGCGCTCCCGAGCAATCCACCGAAAGCCTGATCCAGACCGAATGCGCTTCTTATGATAGTCATCAGCATTGCGGGAACCTGATCAAACTGCAGCACGATCACGTACCCTGTCACTCCGATGTAAGCGAGAACCTTCAGGGGGACTAACAAGTCGGCCACTGCGGCTATTCGCTTTAATCCGCCAATAAATACTGCGCCGAGCAGCAACGACAATGCGAGTCCCGACCACATTGGCCCCAGGCCGAAAGCGTCTTTGAGGGATTGCGACACTGCATGAGATTCGAGACCATTGATTGCAAATCCAAACGTCACCAGCAGTAGAAGCGCTACAACGATTCCGAGCCCGCGTTTGTTCAGTCCGTGCTGGATGTACCAAGAGGGTCCACCTCGATACAGGCCATTTCCATCGCTGCGTTTGTAGAGCTGACCCAGCGTACATTCGAAGAAGCTGCTAGACATGCCAAGCAAGGCTGTCATCCACATCCAGAACACCGCGCCGGGCCCGCCCATGCTCACGGCAATTCCGACCCCGACGATATTGCCGGTGCCTACCCGCCCGGCAAGACTGAGGGTCAATGCCTGAAATGCGCTCAAATGATGGCCGCCGGTGCGCCATCCTCCCAGCAGGACAGAGAACGCATGCAGGAAGTATCTGAACTGGACAAATCTTGATCGTATGGTGAAGTAGCTACCCAGTCCGAGGACTACAGGAATCAAAACCTTTCCCGAGAGAAAGTCGTTGATGACGTCTAGCATTCAAAGCTCCTTGCTATTTAAGAGTGCTGGCGAGTTGTTGGCATAGCCAAATCCTGATGCCTTTCAGGACCCGTAATATCCAGCCATATTTCCCTGAACGCAATTTCGCTAGTTGCTTAAAAGTTATGCGAGTTGCTGCTATGGTTGCGCCTTCTCAACTGTTTCAAGGATATTTATGGAGGAGTTTCTTCCTGCTAACTTAAAGCTTCTGTGTAGTCACTACAGATCTGTCGCAGAAGTCTGTAGGAAGATTCGAATTAATCGTGGGCAATTTAATAAGTACCTTTGTGGGAGTAGCGTTCCTACACCTTTTAATCTGAAACGTATCTGTGATTTTTTTGGAGTTGAGGAGTTCGAAATAACGCTTCCGACTGAGCAATTCATCACGTTGATTGGAGTAAAAACGAGGACGATCAGCCACTCTGTTGGGGTGACGGAATCACAGAAAATGCTCGAACACCTGCGTCAACAATCTTCGCCAGAGCTCAAAGCCCACATTGGTTATTACTATGAGTACTACCACGCAATGACGGAGCCTGGCTCCATCTTGTGCGCGCTGGTCCATGTCCGTGAAGACGGGCCGGACGTGGTCTACGAGAGAAACGAGCGCTTGCAGATTGCCGGGATGGAGGGCGAATTTGAGCGGTATCGATACGTCGGAATTGCTTATTACCTGCGAGATCGCCTGTTTCTCATTGATTACGAGTCACTGACCTCAAACGAAATCAGCCAGACCATTCTCATACCGAGCTTCAAAAGCTGCATCACACGGCTCAATGGCTTGAAGATGGGGGTGTCGGCCGCAGATCACCGAGCACCGGCATGTTCGAGGGTTGTTTGGGAGTACCTGGGGCAGGAAATCAACCGAATCGATGCCTATCGCCGGGTGCGTCTATATGACGTTAATGATCCGGCTATCGATGAAGACCTGCGTGCACGACTCGCTCAAACCAAGGTTGTCCATGGGCTGTTTGTTATTACGTGACGGATGTTGTTCGGGAGCGCTGCGCATCCCTGAAAATCGGCTTTTTGTAGCTGTAGAATTATTGCCAGCGATTTTTTAGACCGCAGCAGATCCCTGTGGGAGCAAGCTCGCTCCCACAGGGAAAGGTATGAAGCTTCAAATCTACGGTGCATCCGGGCTATCAATCTGCTCCAGCATCCACTTCACAAAATCCCGCACCTTGGGCACTTCGGCCGAATGCTCTGGATACGCCAGGTAATAGGCATCGGTGCTGGGCATCGCGTGCTGCCAGGGTATGACCAGTTTGCCGTCGGCCAATTCCTCTTCCACCAAAAAACGCGGCAGCAACGCCACGCCGCAGCCGACCTGGGCGGCGCGGATGCACATGTAAAAGGTTTCGAAGCGCGGGCCGTGGTAGCTGTGTTCGGTGTGGTAGCCCTGACTGTCGAACCAGTCGTGCCAGGCCTGGGGGCGTGAGGCGTTTTGCAGCAGGACCAGGTCGGTGAGCTGCGTCGGATCGGTGAATGGCGTGTCCGGCAGGCTACCCGGCGCGCAGACCGGCACGAGTTCTTCGCCAAACAGCTTCAGGCATTCGGTGCCGGGACGTGAGCCTTGGCCGAAGTAGAACGCCAGATCGCTGCGACCTTGCAGCAAGTCGTCGGCTTCCTGTTCGCTGCACAGGTCCAGATGGATCGAAGGATGGCGCAGGCGCCAGCCTTTCAAGCGCGGCACCAGCCAGCGCGCACCGAAGGTCGGCGGCGTTGAAACCCGCAAGACTTCGGTCTCGCCGCCGTAAGAACGCAGGTAATGGGTCGACATCTCGACCTGGGTGAGGATTTTTCGTACCTCCACCAGGTACAAATCACCGGCCGGGGTCATTTGCAGGCGTCGGCGCACCCGGCGGAACAGCAGGTGCTGCAGCAACTCTTCAAGTTGTGCGACCTGTTTGCTGACGGCGCTCTGGGTCAGGTTCAGCTCTTCGGCAGCCCGGGTGAAGCTCAAATGCCGGGTGACGGCCTCGAAACACTGCAGGGCGGTGATCGACGGCAAGTAGCGTTTATTCAGCATGGACGGTCCTTTTTCTTGTTTCTTTTACTGCCAGCAATTCAAAGCATGAATAAACGGAATGATATCTCTCTTAAAGGTCGTTTGTTGGGTAACCTCCGGGGAGCTAAAACTACAGATCTGATCAGCCGTGAATGTCCGGCTGCACGTTTTCTGTTTTTTGCTCGAGGAGTGACCCATGGTTGCCGCATTGCTTGATCGTCTTGGTGTGAACCCGGCCCTGTACCAGAACGGCAAAGTGCCGGTGCATTCGCCGATCGATGGCAGCCGGATTGCTGCCGTGAACTGGGAAGGCGCTGCTGAAGTCGAGCAGCACATCAGTCGTGCAGATCATGCGTTCGAACTGTGGCGCAAGGTTCCGGCCCCGCGCCGTGGTGAACTGGTGCGTCAACTGGGCGACATCCTGCGCGAATACAAGGCTGATCTCGGCGAACTGGTTTCCTGGGAAGCCGGCAAGATCACTCAGGAAGGCCTGGGTGAAGTTCAGGAAATGATCGATATCTGCGACTTCGCCGTCGGCCTGTCCCGTCAGCTGTACGGTTTGACCATCGCGTCCGAGCGTCCTGGCCACCACATGCGTGAAACCTGGCACCCGCTGGGTGTCGTCGGCGTCATCAGCGCCTTCAACTTCCCGGTCGCGGTCTGGGCCTGGAACACCACGCTGGCGCTGGTCTGCGGCAACCCGGTGATCTGGAAACCGTCGGAGAAAACCCCGCTGACCGCACTGGCCTGCCAGGCGCTGTTCGATCGCGTACTGAAGAACTTCAGCGACGCCCCTCCACACCTGAGTCAAGTGATCATCGGCGGCCGCGACGCCGGCGAAGCGCTGGTCGATGACCCGCGTGTCGCGCTGATCAGCGCCACCGGCAGCACCCGCATGGGCCGTGAAGTGGCGCCGAAAATCGCCGCCCGTTTCGCCCGCAGCATTCTGGAGCTGGGCGGCAACAACGCAATGATCCTCGCCCCGAGCGCCGACCTGGACATGGCCGTTCGCGCCATCCTGTTCAGCGCCGTCGGCACCGCCGGTCAGCGTTGCACCACCCTGCGTCGCCTGATCGCCCATGAGTCGGTGAAGGAAGAAATCGTCACCCGTCTCAAGGCTGCCTACTCCAAGGTTCGCATCGGCAATCCGCTTGAGGGCAACCTGATCGGTCCGCTGATCGACAAACACAGTTTCGAAAACATGCAGGACGCGCTGGAACAGGCCTTGAGCGAAGGCGGCCGGGTGTTCGGCGGCAAACGCCAGTTGGAAGACAAATTCCCTAATGCTTACTACGTGTCGCCAGCCATCGTTGAAATGCCGGAGCAGAGCGATGTGGTCTGCAACGAAACCTTCGCGCCGATTCTGTACGTGGTTGGTTACAAGGACTTCGACGAAGCGCTGCACCTGAACAATTCGGTGCCACAGGGCCTGTCCTCGTGCATCTTCACCACCGACGTGCGTGAAGCCGAGCAGTTCATGTCGGCGGTCGGCAGCGACTGCGGCATCGCCAACGTCAACATCGGCCCGAGCGGCGCGGAAATCGGCGGCGCGTTTGGTGGCGAGAAAGAAACCGGCGGTGGTCGTGAGTCGGGCTCCGATGCATGGCGTGGCTACATGCGTCGCCAGACCAACACCGTGAACTATTCGCTGGAGTTGCCGTTGGCCCAAGGGATTACCTTCGACTAAACCTCAAGTCGAACAGTAATCCCCTTGTGGGAGCGAGCCTGCTCGCGATAGCGGTCTGTCAGTCAACAACTTTGTCGACTGACAGAAAGCATCGCGAGCAGGCTCG
>NZ_JBOFQE010000068.1:0-10873 GCF_051660785.1 Pseudomonas sp. | reverse complement strand
CGCTTCGGCGCAGCCGGCCATCCACAGTGAAGGCAAAGGCCTGGCGGTTCTGCCGGGCATCGACGGTTTCCAGCACATCCCCCAACGGCCCGTAACGCCATGTCGAGACGGCACCCTCGCCTGATTCGAGCAGTGTTTGTCGATCCGCTATCCGCTCCGGCCAATCCGCTGCGACGGCGTCGAGGGTGAAGTGCTGAACGTGCCGGGTGCAGCGGCCGGTGATCGCAAACGCCTCAAACAGCACGGTCCCGCCGGGACTGTCTTGACGAATCATCTGCCCGTACTGATTGTGATCCCCGTTGCCGTGATCGGGGCGGCCGTATTCCATACGCTCGGCACATTGGGGTGGCTGCGTGGCGATGTGCTCGAACACCGCCACGGGACGCAACACGTCGTCGTAATGCACCTCGCGCCGGATACCGCGACTGTCCCAGCCCTGCCGCACTTCATTGGCCAGGCCGAAAAGAGTGATCTGTACGCCGGCATCGACGCTGACCGTGAAGACGGGATGGCCGGACAGCGAATGCACAGTCGTGAGATTGGCGCGCGTCATCGGATCTTGTTGCTGCAGTCGCCAGAGCCGTGGATCCCACTGTTTCACTGCGCCCCCGGCAGCATTGTGCAAGGTACGGTTGATGCGAGCCTGAGCCGGGGTACCTTCGACCTCGCGCCAGTAATCCACGGAACGGATCGGCAGCCCTCGCGGATCGACGACGAACACTGCGGGTGTTTTGTGGTGCATTCCCAACGTTGAGGCTTGCATGCCGGTTCGTCCCTGTTCACCTGCGGTTATCTAACCTTGCGGGTCGAGGGCTGGCTACTGTCAGAAATTACAGTACTGACTAACGGTGATCACGGTTGATCCTTGAATGTCCATTCCAGCAGCCGTTCGGTAGGATGGTGGCCATGAGTTCAAGGAGCGTTCAAACATGTTCATCGGCGTCCTGCTGGTCATCACCTGGCTGATTTTATTGCTGCGCTACCCGGCCAAGGCGTTGCCCGTTTCTGTGGCGGCCGCCATCGGCCTTGGTCTGGTGGCCACGTGGGTGATCTGGATGGACAACCGCGAGGTCAAGCAACTGGCGCGCCTGGAGTTGCGCATCACCTACGCGCCGGAACACTGCCCGGCAGACCGGCCGTTGCAGCTGACCATGAACAATGGCAACGATGTGCCGCTGATAGAGTTGCGCTGGCGTGTCGCCGCGTATGCGCCGGGCGATACGGTCAATCTGGCCGACAATCAATACGCCGCCCCGCGCTATCGCGGCCCCGGCGAACTGCAGGCCGGCGCCAATTGGGAAGACTGCTTGCCCCTGCCGCCGCTGCGCCCTGGCTATCGCCCGCAAACCCTGGAGTTTCGCGCCGAGCGTTTGCAGGGTAGTTTCTCCGACTGATTCCCCACTTTCTTTTTGCACAAGGACCGCGCCATGCCCGTTGCGTTGATTACCGGTTGCTCCAGCGGCATTGGCCGCGCCCTCGCCGATGTGTTCAAAGGGGCCGGATACGAAGTCTGGGCCAGCGCCCGCAAGCCTGAAGATGTTGCGGTGCTGGCCGCCGCCGGCTTCACCGCCGTGCAATTGGACGTCAACGATGGTTTGGCGCTGGAACAACTGAGCGAGCGCATCAACCAGCAACATGGAGGCCTCGACGTGCTGATCAACAATGCCGGCTACGGTGCGATGGGGCCGCTGCTCGACGGCGGCGTACCGGCGATGCAACGGCAATTCGAAACCAACGTGTTCGCGATTGTGGGCGTGACCCGTGCGCTGTTTCCGGTGCTGCGTCGTGCCAAAGGGATAGTGGTGAACATCGGCAGCGTTTCCGGGGTATTGGTCACGCCGTTTGCCGGCGCCTATTGCGCCTCGAAAGCGGCGGTGCATGCGCTGACCGACGCATTGCGCATGGAGTTGGCACCGTTTGGTGTGCGCGTGATGGAAGTACAACCGGGTGCGATCGAATCCAGTTTCGCCAAGAATGCCGGGCATGAGGCGGAACAGCTGATCACTGAACAATCACCGTGGTTTCCGCTGCGTGAAGGTATTCGTGCGCGGGCCAAGGCGTCTCAGGACAAGCCGACGCCGGCCCGGGAATTTGCAGAAGGCCTGCTCAAGGCTGTGCAGCAGGGGAAACCACCGCGTTTGATTCGTTTGGGCAATGGCAGCCGGGCGTTGCCGCTGTTGGCGGGGTTGCTGCCAAAAGGGTTGTTGGAGGCCGGGTTGATGAAGCGGTTTGGGTTGAAGGGCCAACTCTAAAACCGAGTTGACTTCATCGCGAGCAGGCTCGCTCCCACAGGGGAATGCATTTCAAATGTGGGAGTGAGCCTGCTCGCGATGAAGTCGGACCAGACGCTGCAGAAATTCAGGAAACAATCATGACCGACTACACCGAATACTTCGACGAAGTGATCCAGGCCCACATCGCCATCGAGCAATGGCTGGCCGAGGACCAGGACGAGTCCGCACTTGAACGCCTGCTGACCCGATTTTCACCACAGTTTTCCATGATCTCGCCATTGGGCCGTGCGCTGGATTTCACCGCGCTGAACGAGTTATTCCTGCTGGCGGGCGGAAGGAAGCTCGGCTTCAGGATTGAGCTCAGCGATCTACAGGGTATCGCGCTGTACAACGGTGGCGCGGTGGTGAGTTATCGCGAGCAACAGAAAGATGCGACCGGCTTGCACTCTGATCGCCGGTCGACGGTGGTGTTTGAGAAGCAGGCTGGTGGCAAGGTGGTTTGGCGGCATTTGCATGAGACGTTTTGCAAAGGCTGACACGGTCGTCTTTTGTGGCGAGGGAGCTTGCTCCCGCTAGGCCGAGGAGTGGTCCCCAGACAGGACTGCTACGCAGTCCAGCGGGAGCAAGCTCCCTCGCCACAGGGTTACTCGCCAGCCGCAGATTTAACGATGACGGTACAGGTAATGCCTGCCGCCAATAGCACCCCCTGCGGCACTTCATCTATGTGAATCCGCACCGGCACTCGCTGCGCCAGCCGTACCCAGTTAAACGTCGGGTTCACGTCTGCAATCAACTCGCGACTTTCCGGATTGTCCCGGTCGTAAATGCCGCGAGAAATGCTCTCCACATGCCCCTTCAGCACTTCGCCGCTCATCAACTGCATGTCGGCCTTGTCGCCGACTCGCACGTGCGGCAGTTTGGTTTCCTCGAAGAAGCCATACACCCAGAACGAATTCATATCGACCACGGCCATTTTCGCTTCACCGATGCGCGCGTAGTCGCCGCGATGCACGTTGAGGTTGGTGACATAGCCGTCCACGGCTGCGCGGACCTCGGTGCGTTTGAGGTTCAGTTCGGCCGCTTCCAGTTGCGCCTGGGCCTGCTGGTAATCGGCCAGGGCCGAGTCAGCGATGTTGCTGGCGTCGTCGCGGTTTTCTTTGGAGATCACCAGCGCGTCCATGTCGGCGCGGCGATGGGCGTTGACCTTGCGCATCTCCCACGTCGACTTGCGTGAAGCCACCAATGCCTGCGCCTGTCTGACCGCGATGCGGTAGTGCTCGGGATCGATGCGCATCAGCAAATCGCCCTTCTTCACCTGCTCGTTGTCACGTACCGGCACCTCCACCACTTCACCGGTGACGTCGGCGGCGACGTTGATGATGTCGGCGCGCACCCGACCGTCACGAGTCCACGGCGTGTCCATGTAATGCACCCAGAGTGTGCGGCCGATCCATATCGCGAGGGCCAGCACCAGCAGGGTGGCGAGCAGGCTAAAAAGCTTTTTCATCGGGGCCTTCTTCAGAGATAGAGAGTCAGTGGTAAACAGTCAGCGCCAAGGCGCCGAACAGACAGGTAAACAGGCTCAGGCGAAGCAGCGCCGGGTGCCAGAAGAAGCGGTACAGATCGAACCCGGACAGGAACCGGTCCAGCGCCCAGGCCAGCGCCGCGGCGATGAAAAACATCAGCGTCATGGTCGGCATGTACACGCCGTGGAAGGCGATTTCACGAGGCATGTTCAAGTCCTTGGGGCTGGGTTGTTGCGTAGGCGCTGAGCGGTGATTGCGGGTCGAGTAGCGAGGTGCGGATGAAGTGCAAATAACTCTTCACCCGACGCAACGCCGAGGTGTCGAAGTGCGTCGCGAACGGTTCGTCGGTGGCTTGCACGCGGCTGATGGCATGGTCGACCGCGATCAATCCGCGCTCCAGATTGCTCTGGCTCGGTTGCAGAAACAGCCGCACCAGCGAACGACCCATCACGCGGATCGCCTGGCGCCACGGCTGGGATTCGGCATAGGCCGGATGCACCGGCAGAATCGCCTGTTCCTTGCGCAACTCGATGATCGCGTGGCCGACTTCCAGCACCACGAACATCCAGCGCAGCAAGTCCCGTTGCACCTGCGGCTGACCCACCGCGAGGCCATAAGCCTGATGCAGCAAGTCTCGGGTCCGGCTTTCGAAACTCGAGGCCAGGCCCTTGAGCTTGCCGCTGATCGCGTACACCACTTGCCCACGCAAATCCTGCTCCAGCCGGCGCCACAGCCAGCGGCTGTTCGGCGGCAGAATGATCGCCCCGGCCGCGGCGCATACCAGCATGCCGAGCACCATGGCGATGTAGTCGTTGATGAACGCGTAAGGGTTGTAGACCGTGAGGTTGTCCGGCACCGAACCGGTGCTGAAAAAGATCAGCAAGCCGAGGCCGACACCGGCATATTGCGGCCGTGAAGTGAGGAACGAGCCGAGCACGATCACCGGCGCGAGCATCACGCACAGCAACGGAAAACCGTCGATCCACGGGAAGATGAAAAACATCTCGACGAAGCCGATCAGCGCCCCGAGGAAAGTCCCGCACGCCATCTGAAACGCCATGCGTTTCGGGTTCGGCGTTGCGGCAGACAGGCCCACGGTCGCCGCGGCGATCAGCGTCATGGTCGCCCCGCTCGGCCACGCCGTCGCCACCCAATAACTGCCCAGCACCACCAGAATGAACGCCGCGCGAATCCCCGAAGCGGCGGATGCCATCCAGTTGGTTTGCGGGGTGAACGGCTCGTCCCATTGCTCCCGCGCATGGCTGTGATCGGCCAGTGAGGCGTGGGTCTGTGAATAACTGTGTAGCTCGTCGACGAAGCGATAGAGCAGTTCGTAGGCCGTGTGGAAATCGAGTTGCTCGGCGTCGCTCGGATTGCTCTCCTGAAAGGTCGCCCGCAGGCTGCGAACTCGCGCTGGCAGATTCTTCTTGTAGGTCGCCAATGCACTGGTCAGGCGCGCGGCGTCGGGGCTGGTCAGCGCACGACCGCTGAAGCCGTCGAGCAATTCCGCCAGGTCCTGCAAACCGGGTTTGATCGCCGCGACCACATGATCAGCACCGCTGCTGCGCAAGCGTTCGAGCAATTGGTGCAAGGCGTTGAACCGGGTGGTGATGCCCATGAACTCGCTGTTCAGTCGACTGAGCCGACCGTTGCGCCGACGCATGTGCGGGTCTTCAAACACAGTGACGCTGCGCAGCCCTTCCAGCCCGACCGCCTCAGCGATAAAGCGCACGTTACTGGCTTCGAACGCCTCCCGTTTGCTGCGACCGCGCAGGCCATCGGTGACGAACAAGGCGAACACACCGAAGCGCTGATACAAAGCGTTGCGCATCGCCGCGCTGGCGGTTTGCGGCAGGATCGCGGCGCTGACCACGGTGGCGCAGAGAATGCCCAAGGAGATTTCCAGCACCCGCCAGACTGCCGCCATGAATGCCCCGTCCGGGTGAGCCAACGCGGGCAAGCCGACCATCGCGGCGGTGTACCCGGCGAGTACAAAACCGTAGGCGCGAAAGTTGCGATAGCGCGCGGCACCGGCCGAGCAGATACCGACCCAGATCGCCAGCGAGCCGAGGAACAGTTCGGTGTTTTGCGCGAACAAGGCAATCAGCGCCACCATCACCGCCGACCCGGCCAGGGTGCCGAGGAAGCGGTAAAAACTTTTGGCGAACACCTGACCGCTTTGCGGCTGCATGACGATGAACACGGTGATCATCGCCGTGCGCGGTTGCGGCAACTCCAGGCGCATCGCCAGCCACAGGGTCAGGAACGCGGCGATCAGCACCTTGAAAATGTAGACCCAGGTCACACCGTCGCTGCGCGCCCAGTCGAAGAAACCCCGGCGCCATTCGAGGGAATACAGCCAGCGCAGAGGTGCGGGCGAGGGAGTCATGGATTCCTGCTCATCAATATTCAGTCTGGTGAGAAACCTGTGGGAGCCAGCCTGCTGGCGATAGCGCTGTGTCAGTCAATGCTGACGTCACCTGACAGACCACAATCGCCAGCAGGCTGGCTCCCACAGGGTTTGTGTTCACTTGAGAAGTGCCGGGGTTTCTGGTGCCTGGGTCTGGCTGTCCTTCGGCACATCGTTGCCCGCACCCAGTCCACCGCCCAATGCCGTCACCAATTCAGCATGAGCACTTAGCCGCGCCGCCTGAACCTGCTGCTGAACCTGCTGCTGCTTGAACAACAAGGTCTGCGCATTGAGCACGTTGAGGTAATCGGTGAGTCCGCGCTGATACGCGATCATCGCGATGTCATAAGTCTTCTGCGCGGTAGCCACAGACTCGGCGGCGAAGGATTGCTGCTTGTCCATGGACTCACGGCGGATCAACTGGTCGGAGATGTTCTTCAGCGCATTGACCAGCGTCTGGTTGTACCTGGCCACGGCGATGTCATACCCGGCCGAGGCTTCGCCCAGCTCCGAACGCAAGCGGCCGCCATCGAAGATCGGCAGCGAAATCGCCGGGCCGACGCTGTAGTTGAGTTTCTTGCCAGTCAAAAACTCCAGCGCACCACCGCCGGTGGCCATGTAGCCGAGGCTGCCGACCAGATCGACGTTGGGATAGAAACCTGCGTGAGCCACATCGATGCCACGGGCCTGAGCCGCAACTTGCCAGCGGCTGGCGACCACATCGGGGCGTTGACCGAGCAACTGCGCGGGTAATGACGACGGCAGTTTCAGCGGCGCAGCCAGCGACAGCGTGGGTCGCTGCAACTGCGCACCCTCGCCCGGTCCTTTACCTGCGAGGGCTGCCAGTTGATTGCGGCTCAGAGCGATTTCTTCGTCCAGCGCATCGATCTGGCGATGGGTTTCCGGCAACGGGGTTTCGGCCTGGCTGACTTCGAAATGGGTGCCGATGCCGCCGTTCAGGCGTTTTTGGGCGAGGTCGAGAATTTGCTGCTGTTGCTTCAGGGTCGCCTCTACGATGTCCCGCTGCGCGTAATGCAACGACAGTTCGATGTAGGCGCGCACGATGTTGTTCTGCAATTCGAGCTGGGCCTGACGCGCTTCGGCGGCGCTCATGTGCGCCATGTCCACGGCGCGCTCGGTGGCATTACTTTCGCGGCCCCAAAGGTCGAGGGCGTAGCTGAAACCCAGCGCGGCGTTGTTGTCCCAGGTTGTGGTGTTGGCCAGCTCACCCGGCCCGTAGAACTGATCGGTCGGCCAGTTGTGTCGCTTGAGGGTAGATTCGCCATTGATCTGCAACGACTCGGCGGACTCGGCGATGCCGGCCATGGACTTGGCCTGCCGCACTCGTCCAGCGGCGATGGCCATGGTCGGGCTGCCTTGCAACGCGAGGTCGATCCAGCGGTTCAACTGCGGGTCGCCATAGGCCTGCCACCATTGCGCGGTGGGCCAGTGAGCGTCCTGCGCGGCGCTCTGGATGGCGTCGTCGGTGGCCAGTGAATTGGCCTCCAGCGCCTTGCCCTGCGGGGCAATACCTCCGGTTCCGATGCAGCCGCTGATTGCGAGGGACAAGGCTAAAACACTGAGCGTCTGAAGCGCTCTGCTGATGCGACGCGGCACTGCTGCGATTTCCTGAAAGAGAGGAGGATGTAGGAGCCGGCTTGCTGGCCATGGTATCGCCGCGGTCTAACTGACAGACCGTGGTGATGCCATCGCCAGCAAGCCGGCTCCTACAGTCGGCGCAATTTTAGAGGTGGGGTTGATGGGCGATAAGCTGGGAATCCTGTGAATCTTTGTTACCGTTAACGCGATAATCCCTTGGTCGGGGTCTCAGACTCTGAAACCTTGTGTCACAATTTGCCATCGCCTCCGAGAGCACCCCATGGACACTTTGCAAAACATGCGCGCCTTCAGTTACGTGGCCGAGGCCGGCAGCTTCACCGCCGCCGCCGTGCAACTGGACACCACCACGGCCAACGTGTCGCGCGCGGTCTCCAACCTGGAAGCCCACCTGCAAACCCGCCTGCTCAACCGCACCACCCGTCGCATCGCCCTGACCGAAGCCGGCAAGCGCTATCTATTGCGCTGCGAGCAGATCCTGGCCTACGTCGAAGAAGCCGAAGCCGAGGCCAGTGACGCCCACGCGCGCCCGGCCGGGCAGCTCAAAGTGCACACCATGACTGGCATCGGCCAGCACTTCGTGATCGACGCCATCGCCCGCTACCGCAAGACCCACCCCGATGTCACCTTTGACCTGACCATGGCTAACCGCGTGCCGGACCTGCTCGACGAGGGCTACGACGTGTCCATCGTCCTGGCCAGCGAACTGCCGGACTCGGGCTTCGTCTCCCAGCGCCTGGGCATCACCTACAGCATCGTCTGCGCCTCGCCGGCTTACGTGAAAGCCAACGGCTGCGCGCACAAGCCCAGTGACCTGCTCAACCACGCGTGCCTGCGCCTGGTGAGCCCGGTGATCCCACTGGAGAAATGGACCTTCGACGGCCCCGAAGGCCAGGAAATGGTCACCATCAACAGCTCGCCGTTTCTGGTGAACTCGGCCGATGCGATGAAGACAGCGATCACCAGCGGCATGGGCGTCGGCGTGTTGCCGGTATACGCGGCGATCGAAGGCCTGCGCAACGGCACACTGGTGCGAGTGATGCCGAACTACCGCTCGCAGGAACTGAATCTGTATGCGATCTACCCTTCGCGGCAGTATCTGGATGCGAAGATCAAGACGTGGGTCGAGTACTTGCGCGGGTCGCTGCCAGAGATATTGGCGGCGCATCAGGCGGAATTGGTGGCGTATGAATTGAGTGGGAGTCTGGGTGGGGTTCGGGTGGCGAACTGATTTCACGGTCCTACAGACGTGGCGATTTTGGGGAATGTTTCCGACGGGTTCTGTCGGTTGTTGGGTCGGACGGGAAATGGGTAGGCTTTGTGGGTCGCTGCAGAATCAGCGATCAGGTCTGGAAAACCTGGCGAACACTGACCACACCCCATGGCATACTGCGGCGCTTTTTTCTGCACGCAAATCCTTGTTATGGCGGCTGTGCGCGGGAGACCTTCGGGTCTGCCGGGTTTTGGTGGGTGTTCCGGTTTTTCCAGTCCGCGCACGGCTGCCACCCTTTCGTCTGGAAAACGAAAGATGGCAGTTCCACTTCATCTGCCAATGAGTAATTTCCGCATGATCAAAGAAACACCAAACCCTCCGGAAACCGACGACGTTTCCCCCTACGAATCCCTCGATTCCAAAAAACTCAACGAAGCCGCCGAGCGCGCGCTGGATCACTACCTCAACCCCGCCGCCCTCAAATCCCCTGCCAGCCGCAAACCCAGCACGATGTTTGTGATTGCACCGGATATCAAAGACGAAGACCTGTTGGCCCACACCTGCGAGTCATTGGCCCAGGCCAGCGTGATGGCAAGTGATTTCGCGGACTATCTGGAAGGCCCGCACCGGCACAAGGCGATGGCGATTCAGCAGATCGTCATGCTGGCCGAACTGGCCGCAAACCGGATGCTCGATAACGTCGCCATACCAAAACCTCAGCCGCACAGCTGATCCCCTGTGGGAGCGAGCCTGCTCGCGATTGCGGTCTGACATCCAGTATGGATGTCGCCTGACACTCCGCCATCGCGAGCAGGCTCACTCCTACAATTGAATTTGGTACATCCGCAAGATATCGGCCGGCTGTCAGGCCGTCATCGCTGGCAGGCCAGCTCCCACAGTGGAATTTTGTACATCTGCAAGAAATTGGTCGGCTGTCAGGCCGCCATCGCTGGCAGGCCAGCTCCCACAAGGGTTTGGTGTACATCTGCAAGATATTGGCCGGCTGTCAGGCCGCTATCGCTGGCAGGCCAGCTCCCACAGTGGAATTTTGTACATCTGCAAGAAATTGGTCGGCTGTCAGGCCGTCATCGCTGGCAGGCCAGCTCCCACAGTGGAATTTTGTACATCTGCAAGAAATTGGTCGGCTGTCAGGCCGCCATCGCTGGCAGGCCAGCTCCCACAAGGGTTTGGTGTACATCTGCAAGATGTTGGTCGGCTGTCAGGCCGCTATCGCTGGCAGGCCAGCTCCCACAGTGGAATTTTGTACATCTGCAAGAAATTGGTCGGCTGTCAGGCCGCCATCGCTGGCAGGCCAGCTCCCACAAGGGTTTGGTGTACATCTGCAAGATATTGGTCGGCTGTCAGGCCGCTATCGCTGGCAGGCCAGCTCCCACAGGGGTTCGGGGTACATCTGCAAGAAATTGGTCGGCTGTCAGGCC
Source organism: Pseudomonas sp. (assembly GCF_051660785.1). Classification (GTDB taxonomy): domain Bacteria; phylum Pseudomonadota; class Gammaproteobacteria; order Pseudomonadales; family Pseudomonadaceae; genus Aquipseudomonas. Next base: position 434 of record NZ_JBOFQE010000068.1, on the reverse strand, counting down.
GCCATCGCTGGCAAGCCAGCTCCCACAATGGATCTGCGTTCGGCTTTTGCTTCTCACCACTCAACAGGCCGAGCGTTAGCTCGCCTTCAGCTTTTGATCTTGATCCACCCGCCCCGTCGGGAGGCTGAGTGGAGGTGTTCATCCGGGGATTGGCGCGCAGCGCCGTTCGACGCAGTCGAACTCATCGCATGTAGGTGCCAGCGAAGCCAACCGGAGGGCGATGCCCCCGGATGAATGCCGGAGCGAAGGTACGCCGAGCCTCAGCGAGGGGCCGGACGCTTGGGGCGAGCGTTTTTTTGCTTACTTTTTTTAGGCGCTTGTAAAAAAAGTGAGTCGCCGTAAGGGCGAAACCGCCAGCCGCCGTTACCGCAGAAATGGATATGTACACCTGAAAGAGCCTGGTCGGCTACCAGGCCGCCATCGCGAGCAGGCTC
>NZ_JBOFQE010000067.1:0-7365 GCF_051660785.1 Pseudomonas sp. | reverse complement strand
GCGTCGAACGGCGCTGCGCGCCAATCCCCGGATGAACGCCTCCACTCAGCCTCCCGAAAGGGGCGGGTGGATCAAGATCAAAAGCTGAAGGCGAGCTAACGCTCGGCCTGATGAGTGGTGGGAAGCAAAAGCCGAACGCAGATCCATTGTGGGAGCTGGCCTGCCAGCGATGGCGGCCTGACAGCCGACCGGTGACTTGCAGATGTACACGAACCCCTGTGGGAGCTGGCCTGCCAGCGATGGCGGCCTGACAGCCGACCACTAACTTGCAGATGTACCCCGAACCCTTGTGGGAGCTGGCTAGCCAGCGATGGCGGCCTGACAGCCGACCAATATCTTGCGGATGTACAAAATTCCACTGTGGGAGTTGGCCTTCCAGCGATGGCAGCCGGACAGCCGACCTATCTCTTTCTGTCGCTCCCGATTGATCGTTCCCATGCTTCGCGTAGAAATGCCGCCAGGAACGTCGCGTTCCATTTTTGTGTGTTTGATGATGTGTAAAAAACACAGCGCTTTCCCACGCATTTTTCAGGTGCCGGGTAGGAAGCAGTGTCTCTAATCTCGTTCCTGTCGCTGCTAATCCAGCGGCCAGGAGTGGAAACCTGAATCAGTAGGGCGAAAGCCCTCACGACCATAACGGCAAGTGTTGGCTCCAATTAAGATTAGGAGCTGTAAATGGACAACGATAATTCCGATTCAAGTTTCAATAAAACCAACCAAACCCCGCCGCCCCAGCACGATGTTCATGATCGCCACGGACATGGACACTGAAAGTCTCCTGGCCCAAGCCTGCGAGTCGTTGGCTTCGGCGAGTGTCATGGCCAGTGATTTCGCTACTGACCTGATTGTCCCGCAGCGCACTACGGTATTGGCGATTCAGCAGATCATCATGCTGGCGGAATTGGCGGTAAATCGGGCACTGGATAACGTCGATCCGGCGTAGACCGCGTCATCGTTCATCGCGAGCAGGCTCGCTCCCACAAGAATCTGGGTACATAGAACCGATGTGGGAACCTGCTCGCGATGGCGGCAGATCAACCAGAAAAGATCCTGGTGGTTCGACCTTTTCTTGAATGAGCAAGTGGATCTGAAAACTGCCTGCACCTGTCAGGTATGACAGTAGAAACATCGCGCAACTTCATTGAACATGATCACAAGTCGTCGTAACAGTCTGGTACCAACCAGGTGGTTGGCTTCAACGACATGCGAAATTTTATAAGGAAATAATCATGACCCATGAAGAAAAATCTGAGGCAAAACAGCACGGCTATGAAGTTTTTCTTGTATCCGGACCCCGTTACGATTCGTGGCGCATTGCTCAACATGGAGATTTGAAAGACGGAGAGTACGGCCGAGAAAACGATGCGTGGAGCCGCATTAAAGAGTTGATCGCCGCAGATCGCGGTGATCGTTTTTAGCTACCGTTCATCGCAGGCAAACCAGCTTTCACAAGGTCCTGCGCCAACTTCAATCAGCACACATCCTGTGGGGGCGGCTGTGCGGCGATTCAGCTTGCCCGCGATTGTGGCAGATCAATCACTGCAAGGCCTGACGGCTCAACCCCGTTTATTCAGGGCACAAAAAAACCGGCGATCACGCACTGATCGCCGGTTTTCGTTCAACGCCTACCGATCAAGGCATCAACACTTCAATCGCGCCATCCGCCGTCATGCTCACCTGGCTTGTGCCTGCTTCAACCTCAGGCGTCACAGGCGCCCCATCCATGCCGGCCGCTTTCATCATCATCGGTCCGCGCATGTACGGTTGTGGATAACCGTTGCTGTTGAGGTTCAGGCTGACGATTTTGTAACCCTTGCCACCCAAGGCGTCGGTTGCCAGTTGGGCGCGGGCCTTGAAGGCGGTGACGGCTTCTTTAAGCAGCGCGTCTTCGCTGGCCTTGCGGGTTGGGGTGGCGATGGCGAAGTCCATGCCGCCCATTTTCAGGTCGGTCAGCAGTTCGCCGGTCAGCTTCGACAGGGCGGCGAAATCGGAGCTTTCCAAGCGCAGTTCGGCGCGTTCACGCCAGCCGGTGATTTTCTGGCCCTTGGTGTCGTAGATCGGGTAGCTGTTGCGGCTGCCCTGGCGCAGGGTGACTTCTTTGACCTGTTTGGCCTGGGCCAGCGCTTTGTTCATGGTGGTGCTGACGTCGGCGGCGAGTTTGGCCGGGTCGGCGTTTTGTTCTTCGGTGTAGAGGGTCACGATCATCAGGTCGCGAGCCACTTCCTGACTGACTTCGGCACGCAGGGCGATCTGGTTGTAATGAAGCTCGTCGGCGGCCAGGGCCGGGAGACTGGCGACGGTGCCAACGCTGAGGGCAAGAAGGGCGGCGCTGCGGCGGAAACTGTGCATGAAAACTCCTTGGGCGGTGCGCAGGGGTTAAGGTCCGAGCCTGCGTGAAACCATCAGACTCTAACTTTATTGATCCGGTTCGCACAGTTACAACTTCTATACAGATGCCGGTGACCCTGTGGCGAGGGAGCTTGCTCCCGTTGGACTGCGAAGCAGGCTCAAAACTGTCAACGCGTTACTTCAGTTAAACCGAGTCAACCAATTTGCGGCTGCTGCGCAGCCGAGCGGGAACAAGCTCCCTCGCCACAAGGTAAATATCAGTTCGTAGACTGTGGCTGTTTGCCGCACTTTCGCCTGCCCACCCCCGTGCTTGGTTATACTCCGTGCGATCCGCCTGGAGCGCTCATCAGGAGAGCTCATGCTCGCCCCCGTTCAAATCACTTCCGCGACTCGCCAGAACCTCTGGCGGCTGACATTCATCCGTACTTTGGTGCTCGCCGCTCAGGCCGGTTCCGTAGGCCTGGCCTACTGGTTCGATCTGCTGCCGTTGCCGTGGGTGCAACTGGCAATGACCCTGGGCTGCTCGACGCTGCTGTGCGCGTTCACCGCGGTTCGGTTGCGCACGTCGTGGCCGGTGACCGAGCTGGAATATGCCCTGCAACTGGCCTGCGATCTGTTTATCCACAGTGCCTTGCTGTATTTTTCCGGCGGTTCGACCAACCCGTTCGTTTCCTATTACCTGGTACCGCTGACCATCGCCGCCGTGACGTTGCCATGGCGCTATTCGGTGATTCTGTCCGGTATCGCGCTGGCGCTTTATACGTTGTTGCTGGCGCAGTTCTATCCGCTGGAAACCTTTCCCATCGCCCGGGAAAACCTGCAGATCTACGGCATGTGGCTGAGTTTCGCCCTCGCCGCAGCAGTCATCACGTTCTTCGCCGCGCGCATGGCCGAAGAGCTGCGCCGTCAGGAAGAATTGCGCGCTATCCGTCGTGAAGAAGGCCTGCGCGACCAGCAATTGCTGGCCGTTGCGACTCAGGCGGCGGGTGCTGCCCATGAGCTGGGTACGCCGTTGGCGACCATGAGCGTGCTGCTCAAGGAAATGCGTCAGGACCACCATGACCCGCTGTTGCAGGACGATTTGAGCGTGCTGCAGGATCAGGTCAAACTCTGTAAGGAGACCTTGCAGCAACTGGTGCGCGCCGCCGAGGCCAATCGCCGTCTGGCGGTGGAGATGCAGGACGTCACCGACTGGCTAGACGAAGCGCTGAACCGCTGGCACCTCATGCGTCCGGAAGCCAGTTACCGCTTCCAGCGACTGGGCCAGGGCACTGTGCCGCGCATGGCGCCGCCGCCGGACCTGACGCAAGCGCTGCTGAATTTGCTGAACAACGCCGCCGATGCCTGTCCCGAAGGGTTGCAGGTGACGCTGGACTGGAGTGCCGAGGACCTGACGATCAGCATTCGTGACCACGGCGCCGGTGTGCCGCTGGCCATTGCCGAGCAGATCGGCAAACCGTTTTTTACCACCAAGGGCAAAGGTTTCGGCCTGGGCCTGTTTTTGAGCAAGGCCAGCGTGACACGCGCCGGCGGCTCAGTGAAACTCTACAGTCATGAGGAAGGCGGTACGCTCACCGAGCTGCGCCTGCCCCGTGTCGCCCGAGGAGACGAACATGAGTGACGAGATCCAAGTTGAAGGCGAAGAACTGCCGCATTTGCTGCTGGTAGACGACGATGCAACCTTTACCCGTGTGATGGCCCGTGCCATGGCCCGCCGCGGCTTTCGCGTCAGCACCGCCGGTTCCGCTGAAGAAGGTCTGGTCATCGCCCAGGCCGACATCCCGGATTACGCCGCCCTGGACCTGAAAATGGACGGCGACTCGGGCCTGGTGCTGCTGCCCAAACTGCTCGAACTCGACCCGGAAATGCGCGTCGTGATCCTCACCGGCTATTCGAGCATTGCCACCGCCGTCGAAGCGATCAAGCGTGGCGCCTGCAACTACCTGTGCAAACCGGCGGACGCCGACGACGTGCTGGCCGCGCTGCTCTCCGAGCACGCTGACCTCGACACCCTGGTGCCGGAAAACCCGATGTCGGTAGACCGCCTGCAGTGGGAGCACATCCAGCGCGTGCTCACCGAACACGAAGGCAACATCTCCGCCACTGCCCGCGCCTTGGGCATGCACCGCCGCACGCTGCAGCGCAAACTGCAGAAACGTCCGGTCCGCCGCTGAACGGACGCTGAACGATTATCGCCAAGCCTCGCGATAACCCGAACCGATCATCTATGATCGGTTCGTGTGTGTTCTTTTCTTTATCGAGCCTTTTCCATGAATCAGAACGCTGAGTATTCCGCGGTCAACGATGCTGTGCGCGGGCAGTTTTTTCGCAAAGTCTGGGCGATGACCACGCCGTATTGGCGCAGTGAAGAGAAGGGCAAGGCCTGGACGTTGCTGATCGCGGTGATTGCGCTGTCGCTGTTCAGCGTGGCGATTTCGGTATGGATCAACAGTTGGTACAAGGATTTTTACAACGCCCTGCAAAAGAAGGACGAAGCGGCTTTCTGGCAGCTGATCCTGTATTTCTGCGGGATTGCGGCGGTGGCGATTCTCGGCGCGGTGTATCGGCTTTACCTGACGCAGATGCTGACGATTCGCTGGCGGGCCTGGCTCACCGAGAAGCACTTCGCCCGCTGGCTCAGTCATAAAAACTACTACCAGCTGGAGCAGGGCGGCTACACCGATAACCCGGACCAGCGCATATCGGAAGACCTCAACAAATTCACCGCCAACACCCTGGGCCTGGGGCTCGGGTTGATTCGCAACATCGTCAGCCTCGTATCATTTTCGATTATTTTGTGGGGCGTATCGGGCAGCATCGAAGTGTTTGGTTTCACGATCCCCGGTTACATGTTCTGGTGCGCGCTGGTGTACGCCGCCGTCGCCAGTTGGCTGACACATTTGATCGGCCGACGCCTGATCGGCCTCAACAACAACCAGCAACGCTTCGAAGCCGACCTGCGTTTCTCCATGGTGCGGGTGCGCGAGAACGCCGAAAGCATTGCGCTGTACAACGGCGAGCCGAACGAGAACCGTCGTTTGAGCGACCGCTTCGGGATGGTCTGGCATAACTTCTGGGACATCATGAAAGTGTCCAAGCGCCTGACCTTCTTTACGTCCGGCTATGAGCAGATCGCCGTCATCTTCCCGTTCATGGTCGCTGCGCCGCGTTACTTCACGGGCAAGATCGAACTGGGCGAGCTGATGCAAATCAACTCGGCGTTCGCCAACGTCCAGGATAACTTCAGCTGGTTCATCACCGCGTACCAGGACCTCGCCGAATGGCGCGCCACCTGTGATCGTCTGCTGAGCTTCCGCCAGGCCATGACCGACAACGAAGAGCGGGCGCCGGCGATCGACGTGCAGAATTCGGGGACGGCGTTGAAGGTGCACAGCCTGGGCCTTGATCTGGCTGACGGTCGTCACCTGTTGACCAACGCCGACATGACCGTGGAGGAGGGCGAGCGCGTGATGCTCAGTGGCCGTTCCGGTAGCGGTAAATCCACATTATTCCGGGCGATGGGGCATCTATGGCCGGCGGGTCATGGCAGCATTCGACTGCCAGTGGCGCGTAACCTGTTTCTGCCGCAAAAACCGTATCTGCCGATTGGTACGCTGCGCGAGGCGTTGAGTTATCCACAGGCGGGCGATACGTATCCGCACGAGCGCTATGTGCATGTGCTGGAGACTTGCCGCTTGCCGCACCTTGTTGCGCGGCTCGACGAAGCCAATCACTGGCAGCGCATGTTGTCGCCGGGTGAACAGCAACGACTAGCCTTCGCCCGCGCGCTGCTCTATGCACCGCAGTGGTTGTACATGGACGAAGCGACGTCGGCGATGGATGAAGAGGATGAAGCGTCGTTGTATCAGGCGTTGATCGATGAGATTCCGGGGCTGAGCATTGTCAGCGTCGGCCATCGCAGCAGCCTGAAGCGTTTCCACCCACGGCATGTGCGCATTGAAAATGGGCATTTGGTGGACCAAACCGTGACCGCATAAACCCCTGCCTACCGGGGCGGGGTGATCGTACAACCGCGTTGAGCTATGATGCGGTTTCAGCCGAATTTTTCGAGAACGACGTTCACCATGGAAAACCCGATCGACGCACCACGCCTCCCTCGCAAGCGCCGCAGCCTCGCACAGGAATTGGTGACGGTGCTGTCCGAACAGATCCGCGACGGTCAGCTCAAACGCGGCGATAAATTGCCTACCGAGTCGGCGATCATGGATGCCCATGGCGTCAGCCGCACCGTGGTGCGCGAGGCGATTTCCCGTTTGCAGGCGGCTGGCCAGGTGGAAACCCGTCACGGCATCGGCACCTTCGTGCTCGACACTCCGAGCCCGAGTGGTTTCCGCATCGACCCGGCGACCGTGGTCACCCTGCGGGATGTATTGGCAATCCTGGAATTGCGCATCAGCCTGGAAGTGGAATCCGCCGGACTCGCCGCGCAACGCCGCAGCCCGGAACAGCTGGCCTTGATGCGCGCCGCGCTGGACGCGTTGAATGAAAGCGTCTCTCACGCCAGCGATGCCGTGGCGTCCGACTTCCAGTTCCACCTGCAAATCGCCCTGGCGACCGGCAACCGCTACTTCACCGACATCATGACCCACCTGGGCACCAGCATCATTCCGCGCACACGCCTCAATTCAGCGCGCCTGGCCCATGACGACCAGCAGCACTACATGAATCGCCTGAGCCGTGAGCACGAAGAGATTTACGACGCAATCGCGCGCCAGGATTCGGATGCAGCGCGGGCGGCGATGCGCTTGCATTTGACCAACAGTCGCGAGCGTCTGCGTCATGCGCATGAAGAGGCTGAGGCGCAGCGGGGGTAGGTTTCCAGGCTGGAGGATGGTTGCCTGACAGATAGCGATCACTAGCAGGCTAGCTGTGTAAACCCACCACGTTGTTCACGGATGCTATTCGGCTAATCGGTGGCAAATAACTCAGGCTGGCATGCGGGCGATGCCAGTTGTACTCGTGCAACCACGACGTCAGGTAGGTCGCGCGTTGGTC
>NZ_JBOFQE010000066.1:0-5465 GCF_051660785.1 Pseudomonas sp. | reverse complement strand
CTGCTCGCGATTACGGTGTGTCAGTTGACATGTTTGTTGCCTGACACACCGTAATCGCGAGCAGGCTCGCTCCCACAGTTTTTGCGTTTCAACTGACAGATAGCGGGTGGACCCGCTACCGCCATGGCTTGATTTTTTCTCAACCAAGCCGGGTTTTTATATCGTTTGTCGGGCCTTGTGCCCTGCCCGACCATGACCTCCAGAGCTTGCTCGCAAGCCCATAACAACAGGAGGTCATCATGAGTTTTTCCGCGTCCATTTGGGCACCTACCACGCCACCCGGTCTGCACGCCTCGCGCCATCATCACAGCGGCGAAATCTTCTTCCCCTGCGTACCTGCCGAGTCGCCGCTGAGCAGCCAGTTCGACGACACCGTGCTCGACGTCGAGGGTCAGGTCTACAGCTTCACCATCATGCACCCAAGCCCGAAAAGTGGCCTCGCTCCATTCGTGCTCGCCTACGTCGACCTGCCCGGCCCAGTGCGTTTGTTCGGGCGCCTGATCGGTAGCCCCGGCGTGCCTGCCATCGGCGAAAAATGCCGAGTGATTGCCGACGACACCTACGGCTACGTTTTCCAGTCCCAGGAGGCCCGTCCATGAGCCAGATGCATGTAATGGGCGGCGCCATGACCGTCTTCGGCCGCCACCCCGGTGTCATGGCCCCGGAACTGGCGCAACGGGCGATTCTCGATGCAGTGGCCGATGCCGGTCTGCAACTGGCCGACATACAGGCCGTGTACTGCGCCAATGTGCTGGGCGGGATGATTCTCGGGCAGGTGATCGTGCGCGACCTGGGTCTGCAAGGCATTCCGGTCTACAACATCGAAAACGCCTGTGCCAGCGGCGCGACGGCGGTGCATCTGGCACGCCACGCCTTGCTCGCCGGGCAGTACGAACGCGTGCTGGTGTTCGGTATCGAACAGCTCACCGCATTGGGCGGCGGTATGATTCCGATGCAGCGCAACGACCGCATGACCGACCTCTACGCCACGGCGGGCATGGTTTTGCCGGCGGTGTACGCGATGCGCGCCACGCGATTCATTCACGAGCGTGACGCCAAACCTGCGGATCTGGCTGCGGTGGCGGTGAAGAATCGTCGTCACGGTTCGCTCAACGAATACGCTCAGCAACGCACTGAAGTCAGCCTCGAAGAAGTGCTCGCCTCGCGCATGATCGCCGACCCGCTGACCCTGTTGCAGTGCTGCCCGTCGCAAGTGGACGGTGCCGCGGCGCTGGTGCTCGGCAACAAACCCGGCCCCCACGCCAAAGACGTCAAGGTGCTGGGTTCGATCATTGTCTCGGGCCTGCGCGAGAGCGGCGACGAAGACATTCTCGACGCCGAAATCACCGCACGTGCCGCACGCCTGGCCTATGAACAGGCCGGTGTCGCCCCCGCCGACATCGGCGTGGTCGAGTTGCACGACGCCTTCACCATCGCCGAGCTGCTGTATTACGAAGCGCTGGGGCTGGCCGCACCGGGCGAAGCCGTCGCGCTGTTGCACTCGGGCGCCACCGCCCTCGGTGGCCGGGTGCCGGTCAATCCGAGTGGCGGCCTGTTGGCCAAAGGTCATCCGTTGGGCGCCACCGGTGTCGCGCAAATGGTCGAGTTGCTCTGGCAGTTGCAAGGCCGCGCCGGCAGCCGACAAGCCGGCACACCGCGCCTGGGCCTGGCGCAATGTACTGGCGGCGGTATCGCCGGGGTCGACCACGCGGCGTCGGCCGTGCACATTCTGGGAGTCTGAAGCCATGAGCAACTCACATTTTTCTGCCGGCCAGGTCGCCGTGGTCACCGGTGCCGCTCGCGGCATCGGCCTGGCCATTGCCCAACGACTGGCGAGCCAGGGCGTGTTTGTCTACTTGCTGGATCGCGACGAACAGGCGCTTAACGCCAGCGTCAGCGCGTTGCAAGCCGAGGACTTGAAGGTCGCCGGGATTGCGCTGGACCTCACCGAAGGCGAGTCAGTCAACGCCGCTTTCGCGCAGATCCGCGAAGCCCATGGTCGCCTGGATTTTCTGGTAAACAACGCCGGCGTGGTTCGCGACAAACGCTTCCTGAACATGACCGAACAGGACTGGGACCTGGTGGTGGACACCAACCTGCGAGCGCAATTTCTCTGCTGCAAGGCAGCCTTGCCACTGATGCTGGAGAAAGGCTTCGGGCGCATCGTCAACATGTCGTCCCGGGCCTGGCTCGGCGGTTTCGGCCAGGCCAACTACTCGGCGGCCAAGGGCGGCGTGGTCAGCCTGACCCGCAGCCTGGCGATCGAGTTTGCGGCCAAGGGCATCACCGTCAACGCCATCGCGCCCGGCATTGTCGACACACCGTTGTTCCAGAGTTTCGCCCCTGAAGTGCAGGCAAAACTCAAGGATACGGTGCCAGTAAAACGCATTGGCACCCCGGACGACATCGCCAACGCCGTGGAGTTTTTCCTCTCTCCGGCCAGCAGCTACGTTACCGGACAAACCCTGTATGTGTGCGGCGGACGCAGTCTGTCCTCGGCCAGTGTGTGAGGTGAACGCCATGTCAGTCACTTTGGAAATCCACGGTTCCGTGGCGCTGATCACCCTTGATCGCCCGCACAGCCTGAATGCGCTGGACCTGGATTCGCTCCAGGCCCTGCGCGGCCATCTTCGCGAAGTACGCGACCGCCGGGAACTGCGCGCAGCCGTGATCACCGGCAGCGGTGAACGGGCGTTCTGCGTGGGCGCCGACCTCAAGAGTACGCGGGCGTCTTCAGCGTCTTATGCCGAGGCGCTGTTCCTGGCCAACGAGCCCGCCGCAGACGCGGGGCTTTATATCCGCCAGATGGACCTCGCCGACCTCGACCTGCACAAGCCGCTGATTGCCGCTATCAATGGCCATTGCCTGGGCGGCGGCCTGGAACTGGCGTTGCAATGTGATCTGCGCATTGCCAGTGCCAGTGCAACATTCGGTCTGCCGGAAGCGGCGGTTGGCTCGATTCCGGCGGTCAGTGGCCTGCATCGGTTGATGCGCGCGGTGCCGCCCGCCCACGCCATGCAAATGGCCCTGACCGGGGCGCGCATCGACGCGTGGCAGGCCCACGCCATGGGCCTGATTTCGGAACGTCTGGACAGTCGCGAGGCCCTGCTACAACGGGCGATGGTGCTCGCCGAGCAAATTGCCCGCCAGGCACCGCTGGCGATTCAGGCCTTGCAAACCCTGGCCCGCAGCACCGCGCACTTGAGCGACAGCGACGCCCAGCGCTTGACCGAACTGTATTGGGGCGTGTTGCGCGACACCGACGATCGCCTCGAAGGCCGGCAGGCGTTTGCCGAAAAACGCGCACCGCATTACACGGGCCGCTGAAGCGCCCGAGGAGGCGAACATGTTACGCAAAGCTCTGGACGGCCTGACCGTCCTCGATTTCACCCAGATCGCCGCCGGCCCCACGGCAACCATGCTGATGGCTGACATGGGCGCACGGGTGATCAAGGTCGAATCCCACGAAGGCGAGTTGGGCCGCACCCTCGGCCCGGCGTGGGTTGGCGAGGATAGCGCGCTGTATCACGCGTTCAACCGCGGCAAACTGGGTGTGAGCCTGGACCTGAAACACCCCGACAGCGCAGCGGTTATCAAACGCCTCGTGCTACAAGCCGACGTGCTGGTGGAAAGCATGCGCCCCGGCGTCATGGCCCGGCTCGGACTGGGCTACGAGGACCTGGCCGCGCTGAAACCGGACCTGATCTACTGCTCGATTTCCGCCTACGGCCAGCAAGGTCCATATGCCGACCGTGCTGGCGTCGACGGCATTCTGCAAGCCGATTCCGGCCTGATGAGCCTTATCGGCACGCCGAACGCCGCTCCGTCCAAGGTGCAAGCGCCCGTGGTCGATGTCGTCACCGGCTACATGGCGTGCATGGCTGTATTGGCCAAGTTGCATGCCCGGGAAAAAGACGGATTGGGCGGCCACCTCGACGTCAGCCTGATGAACTCGGCACTGGCGCTGCAACAGGCATCACTGGCGAGTTTCCTCTGCGACGGCAAACTGCCGACCCGCATCGGCAGCGCCGCGCCCTACTCCGCGCCCAACGAAGCCTTTGAGGCGGCGGATGGCTGGCTGATGGTCGCCGCGTACAACGGCAATCGCTGGCCGACCCTGTGCGGGGTGCTCGGCCATCCAGAGTGGATCGACGACCCGCGTTTCAGGAGCTCGGCGCAACGGGTGGTTCATCGTGAAGCCATGTGCGCGTCACTGACCGACGTGTTCCTCACCCGGCCCGTTGCCCATTGGCTTGAGGTGCTGCGCGAGGCCGACATCCTTTGCTCCAAAGTCAGCGACTACAACGACGTACTGGCCCATCCGCAGATCGCCAGCAACGGCATGCTGGTGGAACTGCACCACCCGCAGCATGGTGTGGTGCGGGTGCCGGGGTTTCCGGTCAACAGCCTGGAAGCGGCGCAAACGCCGTATCCACCGGCACCGGAGAATGGCCAGCATTCGTGTTCGGTGTTGCGGGAGTTCGAGTTTTCGGAGGATGAAATTGCCGATTTGCTGGCGTCCAGTGCCATGCATTGTCCGGAGGTGGAGTTGGCCTGACCCAGTTACGGTGGCACTGAACCCTCAATGCGTGGTGTTCACAAAAAACCCTGTGGCGAGGGGATTTATCCCCCGTTGGGTCGCGCAGCGGCCCCAAAACCTGAAACCGCGGTCATTCAGACAAACCGCGTGCTCAGGATTTGCGACTGCTGCGCAGCCGAACGGGGATAAATCCCCTCGCCACAGGTGAGATGGTGATGACACCTTAATGTATGAGATTCACAAAAATCCTGTGGCGAGGGAGCTTGCTCCCGCTGGGTCGCGAAGCGGCCCCAAAACCTGCAACCGTGATCATTCAGGTGAACCGAGTGCTCAGGATTTACGACTGCTGCGCAGCCGAACGGGGATAAACCCCCTCGCCACAGGTGGAGTGGTGATGACACCTTGATGTATGAGATTCACAAAAATCCTGTGGCGAGGGAGCTTGCTCCCGCTGGGTTGCGCAGCGGCCCCAAAACCTGCAACCGCGCACTGTCAGGATGACCGCGTCGAATGGTTTGGCGCCTGCTGCGCAGTCGAGCGGGAGCAAGCTCCCTCGCCACAGAGTTGGGTGAATAAATAGATCCGGTCAGCTATCTCGCACGTCTGTTTAACCGCGAAACAGAGCTTGTTTAAACCCCCTCGAAGATACTTCCTGAAAGCTACAAAACCTTGCGCCGTTGCCTACGGCTGCGCCAGAATCCGCCGGCTTGTGCGCCTTGGGTTCGCTCGGTAACTTGAGTCCCGTCACTGCTCATCAGTGATCGGGTTTAGTCGCCCGGCTTAAGGTAAAGCGGTCGCACGAGCATCGTCAGTCAGGTATTCGCCTGTACTTTATGGCAGTTGTGCGCAAGGCGTCTTCGGACGCGCCGGATTCTTGCTTTTCCTTACCGGTCGACTAACTTGCGCACGGCTGCCACCCCCTCGT
>NZ_JBOFQE010000065.1:0-19581 GCF_051660785.1 Pseudomonas sp. | reverse complement strand
GAGCCTGCTCGCGATAGCGGACTATCAATCAACATCATCGTTGAATGCTAAACCGCTATCGCGAGCAGGCTCGCTCCCACATTGGATCATTGTTGAACCGTCAGATTTCGATCAGGGCGCCCAATTCGCGCTCCAGTTCCTCGGGATCGCCCAGGTTGAACTCGATCAACCGCCGCAGGCGTTCAATCGATTCCAGGCTGATGTGTTTGCAGACGAAGCCGAGTTGGCCATGGTCATTGTGGGTCAACATCACATCCATCTTGATCTCGACGTCCTCGGTCAGATGAATATCGACCAGGAAATGCCAGTCCGGATTACCCAGCCACGGCTCGGGCTTCTCGATCAGCAGTCCCTTGAGTGACAGGTCGATCAGCTTCACCGGCCAGGTGAATTCCCCTTGGCTCAGTTCGGTTTTGGCATCGAACGCAATACGTTTGAAGCGGCGGCGATCGGCAGGGTGCTCGCTCATGGCGCAATCCTCTGAATGTCCGCTGACTATAGACCCGCCTTGTTAAAGCTTGCCAGCAAAGTGATGGCTCTCGACCAATGTCGGGGTATGGTCTTTGCCGTCAGGCGAGCTAAACTCGGGGTGGCTGTCTTTCTTGTCCACCCTGGCTGGAATCATAAAATGAAAAATAATAATAGCCTGCTACGCCACCTACCCTGGCTGCTGCTGGCAATCGTAGGCGCGTGCGCCCTTGGTGTCGTGGCATTGCGCCGAGGTGAGGCGATCAACGCCTTGTGGATTGTGGTCGCCGCCGTGGCCATTTATCTGGTTGCGTATCGTTACTACAGTCTGTTCATCGCCAACAATGTGATGCAACTCGACCCGCGACGGGCCACCCCCGCCGTACTCAACAATGACGGTCTGGACTACGTGCCGACCAACAAACACATCCTCTTTGGTCACCACTTCGCCGCCATCGCTGGCGCGGGGCCGCTGGTCGGTCCGGTTTTAGCCGCGCAAATGGGCTATCTGCCCGGCACGCTGTGGCTGATTGCCGGTGTGGTGCTGGCCGGTGCCGTTCAGGACTTCATGGTCCTGTTCATGTCCACCCGCCGCAACGGCCGCTCCCTGGGCGACATGGTCCGTGAAGAAATGGGCCGAATCCCCGGCACCATCGCGCTGTTTGGCTGCTTCCTGATCATGATCATCATCCTCGCGGTGCTGGCGTTGATCGTCGTGAAAGCCCTGGCCGAAAGCCCGTGGGGGATTTTCACGGTGATGGCGACCATCCCGATCGCGATGTTCATGGGCATTTACATGCGCTACATCCGCCCGGGCCGCATCGGTGAAATCTCCATCGTCGGCGTGCTGTTACTGCTGGGTTCTATCTGGCTCGGTGGGCAGATTGCCGCCGATCCGGTCTGGGCCAAAGCCTTTACCTTCAGTGGCGTGCAGATTACCTGGATGCTGGTCGGTTACGGTTTCGTGGCCGCCTCGCTGCCGGTGTGGCTGATTCTGGCGCCGCGTGACTACCTGTCGACCTTCCTGAAGATCGGCACCATCGTCGCGTTGGCAATCGGCATCCTGATCACCACGCCCGAGCTAAAAATGCCGGCGCTGACCCAGTTCATTGATGGCACCGGGCCGGTGTGGAAGGGCGGGTTGTTCCCGTTCCTGTTTATCACCATCGCCTGTGGCGCGGTCTCCGGTTTCCACGCGCTGATCTCCTCCGGCACTACGCCGAAGCTGCTGGATAACGAAGTCAACGCCCGTTACATCGGTTACGGCGGCATGCTGATGGAATCCTTCGTCGCCATCATGGCGATGGTCGCGGCTTCGGTGATCGAGCCAGGTGTGTACTTCGCGATGAACAGCCCGGCGGCCGTCGTCGGTGGTGACGTGGTGACCGTGGCCCAGACCGTCAGCAGCTGGGGTTTTGCAATCACTCCGGAAGCGCTGCAAGCGGTGGCCAAGGACATCGGTGAAACCACCATCCTGGCCCGTGCCGGCGGTGCGCCGACCCTGGCGGTCGGTATCGCGCAGATCCTGCACAGTGTCCTGCCGGGTGAAAACACCATGGCGTTCTGGTACCACTTCGCGATCCTGTTCGAAGCGCTGTTCATCCTGACCGCGGTCGACGCCGGCACCCGTGCCGGGCGGTTCATGCTGCAGGACTTGCTCGGTTCCTTCGTGCCGGCGCTGAAACGCACCGAATCCTGGACCGCCAACCTGATCGCAACCGCCGGTTGCGTGGCGATGTGGGGCTGGTTGCTGTACCAAGGCGTGATCGATCCACTGGGCGGCATCAACACCTTGTGGCCGCTGTTCGGTATCTCCAACCAGATGCTGGCCGGTATCGCGCTGATGCTCGGCACCGTCGTGCTGATCAAAATGAAACGCCAGCGCTACGTGTGGGTGACCATGCTGCCCGCCGTATGGCTGTTGATCTGCACCACTACCGCAGGCTTCATCAAGCTGTTCGACGCCAACCCGGCGATCGGCTTCCTGTCGTTGGCGAAAAAATACAGCGATGCCCTGGCCAACGGTCAGATCCTCGCCCCGGCCAAGGACATCACTCAAATGCAGCACGTGATCTTCAACGCTTACACCAACGCAACGCTCACCGCGCTGTTCCTGTTCGTGGTCTTCAGCATCCTGTTCTATGCGCTCAAGGTCGGTATCTCGGCCTGGGGCACCAAGGAACGCACGGATAAAGAAGCACCGTTCCAGGCGCTGCCGGATGCGTAATCGAGGAATGCACGATGTTCAATGACCTGAGTCGCCTCGGTAAATACCTCGGTCAGGCCGCACGCCTGATGGTCGGCATGCCCGACTACGACAACTACGTCGAGCATATGCAGACCAAACACCCGGACAAACCGGTGATGACTTACGAGATGTTCTTCCGGGAACGTCAGGAGGCTCGTTACGGTGGCAAGGGTGGGCCGAAGTGCTGTTGACCCGGTTGTCGGGTTAACAGCAATTCCTGTGGGAGCTAGCCTGCTGGCGATGGCGGACTGTCAATCAACAGTGATGTTGAATGTTCAGCCGCCATCGCTAGCAGGCTAGCTCCCGCATTTGTTTTTGTGTTGAATTCTCATTTTGTAAAACAGGAGATTCCCGTTGTCCTCTCCCATCCCGGTAACGATTCTCAGCGGCTTCCTCGGTGCCGGCAAGACCACGCTGCTGCGCCACCTGCTCAAAGCCGAACACGGCCTGAAAATCGCTGTGATCGAGAACGAATTCAGCGACGCCGGTATCGACACCCAGTTGTTGGGCGACGAACCCGTGCAAGTGATGACGCTGTCCAACGGCTGCGTCTGCTGCACCATCCACACCGATTTGACCAAGGCCTTGTACCTGCTGCTCGAACGCCTGGACAGCGGCGAAATTGCCTTTGACCGGCTGGTGATCGAGTGCACCGGTCTGGCCGACCCGGCGCCAGTGGCGCAAACCTTTTTCATCGATGAAGAGCTGCGCGAGCGTTATATCCTCGACGGCATCATCACCCTGGTCGACGCGGCGCACGCCGACACTCACCTGACCCAGACCATCGCCCAGGCGCAAATCGGTTTCGCCGACCGCTTGCTGGTGAGCAAGCGCGATCTGGTGGACGAAGCGACGTTTACCGCGCTGAGCGAGCGCCTGACCCGCATCAATCGTCGCGCGCCGATTCGCGTGGTCGAACACGGCAAGATCGACCTGGCCGAACTGCTCGACGTGCGCGGTTTCAACCTGAATGCCGACCTCGGCGGCATAAGCCTGCGCCCGGTGGGCAAAGCGCCGTCCATCGATCGTATTTCCAGCCTGGTGCTGCGCACTGACAAGCCGCTGGATATCGACAAGCTCAGCGAGTTCATGAATGAACTGCTGGAAGACCATGGCAAGCAATTGCTGCGGTACAAAGGGGTGTTGAACATCGTGGGCGAACCGCGGCGGATGGTGTTTCAGGGGGTGCTGAAGCTTTACGGATTCGACTGGGATACCGAATGGGCGGACGACGAGAAGCGGGAAAGCGTGATCGTGTTTATCGCCGATGATTTGCCGGAAGAGAAGATTCGTGAGGGGTTTGCGCGGGTGGCGGCGGAGTAAAGACAAAGATTTTCAGTGAATCTTATGCCGTCATCGTCGGATCGCCGCCCGGAGCCGGCTCGCTCCCACATTTTGATCTGTGTGCCAGCCACAAAAAGGGGGGCATGCAAAGATCCAATGTGGGAGCGAGCCTGCTCGCGATAGCGATCTAACCGGCGACACGATTCTGGCGCGATATCGGTTGTGAGTTCAGCAATACCGCCTCTAAATGGTCCAGATGCCGACTCAGTAATGCCTCGGCAGCCACGGCATTCCCACCCTCCACCGCATTCATAATGTCCTCGTGCCACCCGCAATCACCTTCTAACGGCACATCAAACTGCGCAATCGCCAGCGAAGTCAGCGGCACCAGACTGCCCAGAAAATGCGCCAACGGTGCATTCCCCGCCATTTCAGCCAACTGCAAATGAAACTCCCCGGACAACCGGATCGACGGGCCGCGCGCTGTACAGTGGCGCTCGCGATCGATCAGGGCACGCAAGCGATTCAAGTCTTGCGCATGAGGTTGCCGGCAGGCCAGTCGCACCAAAGTGGTCTCGGTCAGCCGCCGGGCATGCAACGTCTGCCGGGTCTGTTCGGCATCAAGCGCGGCGACGCGGGGCCGATGGTTCGGGCGAAGGACGATGATCTGCTGATGGGACAGCCGCGTCAGGACGCCACGAATGTCACTGCGTCGAACGCTGAACATTTGCGCCAGGCTTTCTTCGGTAAAGCGGCTGGACGCCGTGAGGCGCTGTTCGAGAATGGTGTCGAAGATCCGCGAATAGAGATCGTCCGCCCGCGCTGGAAAGGGCAGGGCAGTGAGTGTCTGCGGTGAAGCGAAGCTATTCATGGCCTGTCTCCAGTTCGAAGCAGTTTTAACTGCCGAGGTTGTCGTCCGGGATATTCAGTTCGATGCCCATCCGCTGGCCTTCCCGAAGGATGTGCCGACGCATTTCGGCGCTGGCCTGGGCGCTGTTCTTGCTGCGGATCGCACGCACCACGGCCTCGTTCTCCTCAAGGCGTTCAGCCAGATGCTCGGGGGAGTTGCGCAACACCTCGGCGCTTTGTTTGAGGGCGTTGCTGGTCTGCTGCACCACGCTCTGGAAAATCGGGTTCGAGGTCAGCGTGAACAGCTCTTCGTGGAAGGCGATGTAGGCGTTCACCCCGGCTTCGCTGTCGTTGGCCTCCAGGGCCTCGCGCATGTCCATCAGGGTCAGGCGCAGTTGCCCGACTTCCTTGCTGCTGATCGACTGCGCGACCAGACCGACGATAAAAGGCTCGAGGGTATAGCGCAGTTGCAGCACGTCTTCCAGGCTCGCACCGGCCACTGCATTGTCATGACTTTGGCTGTCAGCCAGATGGGCATCCAGTACCACCACGCCTTTACCCGGCATCGAACGCACAAGTCCAAGGGTTTCCAGCACAATCACCGCTTCGCGCAGGCTCGGGCGGCTGATGCCCAGTTGTTCGGCCAGTTCACGCTGGCCCGGCAGCATTTCGCCGGAGCGCCATTGACCACGGGCCAAGGCGGCCCGGAGTTTTTCTACCACTGAGTTGACGACGGTTGACGAGGTGATCACTGTTCGCTCCAAGTCGCGATAAGTGTGCCTGCCCACAGGCAGGCACACGTTGTTTAAAATTCCTGCTGATGCGCCGGGGCAACCGGTTTTCTCGGCTGGAAGGTATAACCCACCTGACCGGAAAGTACTTTGTTCGCCCGTTGAATATCGATGTCCTTTTCCCAGCGTGCGATGGCCACGGTGGCGACACAGTTACCAATCAGGTTGGTCAGCGCCCGACCGATGCCCATGAACCAGTCCACCGCCAGCACCAGCACCAGACCGACCACCGGAATTGCCGGGATCGCGGTCAGCGTCGCCGCCAGAATCACCAACGCCGAGCCGGGAATCCCGTGTGCACCTTTGGACGTAATCAACGACACCAGCAGAATCGTCAGCAGGTCGGTCATGGCCAGCGGCGTACCGGTGGCATTGGCGATGAAGACGATGGCCAAGGTCAGGTAGATCGAAAAACCGTCCAGGTTGAACGAGTACCCGGTTGGAATCACCAGACCCACCGTCGAACTGCCGATGCCCAGGTGCTCAAGCTTGCGCATGATTTGAGGCAACACCGCATCGGACGAAGCGGTGCCCATGACGATCAGCAGTTCTTCGCGCAGGTACTTGAGCAGCGGCCACATCTTCAGGCCCGAAAGGCGCATCACCAAGCCGAGAATCAACGACACGAACGCCACGCATGTCAGATAAAACAGGCCGACCAGGCTGCCCAGATGCTGCAGCGAATCCAGGCCGTATTTGCTGGTGGTGAAAGCGATGGCGCCGAACACGCCGATCGGCGCCAGGCGCACAATCATGCCCATGATGCGAAAGATCACGTGGCTGAGTTCGTTGATCAACCGCGAAATGCCGGAAGCCGCTTCGCCCACCAGGTTCAGCGCGCTGCCGAACAGTACCGAGAACAGCAGCACTTGCAGGATGTTGTTCTCCGCGAACGCGCCAATGACCGACGTCGGGATCAGGTTCATCAGGAACTGGGAGGTGGTTTGCATGTGCTGGCCGCGCTGGGCGATGTCGCCCATGTCGGCAGCGGAAAGCTGTTCCAGATGAATGTTCGCGCCGCTGCCGATGCCGGTGGTGAAGGCGAACACCAGACCGATCACCAGGGCGATGGTGGTCAGGATCTCGAAGTAGATCACCGATTTCAGGCCGATGCGACCGACCTTCTTCAGGTCGCCGGCACCGCTGATGCCACTGACCACTACGCAGAACACGATCAGACCGATGAGCATCTTGATCAGTTTGATGAAACCGTCGCCAAGCGGTTTGAGCTGGGCGGAGTATTCAGGAAGGGTCAGCCCGCAGACGATGCCGAGCACCAGTCCGAGAACCACTTGGAGGAAGATTGAACGCGAGCACCATCTGAGCATGGGAGGAATCCTGGTCGGTGTCCTGGCTGCCGTGCGCGGGGCGCATCAGATTCAGGACTTAATTATTGTGGTCTTACCGGTATGTCCAGTGCAGGCGCAGTCTACGCTGGGTTTTTTTAAGATTACAAGCGGAAAGCTAAAAATTGGCATGACCGGTCTGACCAGTGGTGATTTGGCAGGGTTTGGCTTGCCTGCAAGAGTGGGCAAGAATCGACGCAAGGCTCAAAGGGATAGTCAACAGGCAGGCTTAAGGAATGGGCTATGTTGAACTTCCATGGGCGTCGGGTTGTAAGAAAACGTTAATTCGTGTTTTCACACGTTTGAATTAAACCAGGTGTCAGGGCGCTAAGTGGCTGTTGATTTTCATCGTTGTAACATTTTTGTTAGTAATCGATGTTCAGAGTTTATTGGCTTGTCCGGCTGCCAGAGTATCTGAGCTTTACAAAATGTTTAATTGAGAACGATCTCTGCCAGTTAGTGTGGTTGTGGTGGGGCGTGTGCAGATAACGATGTTGTTAGCATTTGGTTTCATTTAAAGAGAGATAAATGTCGTTAGTAGATGATAATTTTGATTTTCGCCAACCAAGGCGAATAATATTTTTATCAGGAGATACTACATGCAAGAGCTAATTTTGGATCTGTCCGGTGAGTTTGGTGCGGATTTCCAATCCTATGTAAATTCTGGTAACGCCATTATTGCAGCGGAAGTGGGTTGTGAAACCACTGTCAGTTGCTCGACCTTAGCGTGCACTGCGCTCGGCTGCTGCCTCCCGTAATAATCCGGGGCGGACCTTGGTCCGCCTTGTTTTTACCAATAGTGTCAGGTATTTACCAATCTTCTGAATGTCGAGTGAGCATCATGAGCGCAGCAAAGGCGCAAGATTATGACGCACTGAGCAAAATGATCGACCTTTTGCACAAAGATGATAAAGCTGTTCAGCGTTACTTTGGTGTCGGTCGTCAGGCGTTGCTGGAAGAATATCGAGATAGTTTGTCCTCCGGTCAGAATAAAGATGCTCCGGTGGATGATGCGATTGCAGCGAAAGTTGAACGCATTGTTTCATTGCCGTTGGAAGATGGCACTGAACAAATTGTGTTCGGAAGGTTTTATGCTCGCTGGTATTGTCTGCTGAAACATGTTTTTGAAAGTGATCTGAAATACAGCTCCATGTGTGAATGGATTGATGTGGATGCGTTTCTGCCAAGTATCCGTCCTCACTTGACCGCACTGGTTAAAAGTCTGGCAGAGAAATCGCTGGTTCATCATTTGAATAGCCGGATAGCTGACGGCGCTGATCTGGATCCGGAATCTTTCGATAAAGAACTGGCGGACGCGGGGCTGGCACAATTCCTGACATCGTATCCGGTGCTGACACGTATGCTGGTAGAGCGGATCGAAGATACCGTGGCGTACCTGTACAAAATCCTCAAATATTTCGCCGAGGATTTACCACAGCTCAAGAGCACTTTTGCCTTGTGTGACAGGCGCGTCGGTGCGATCTCATTGGGGCTCGGAGACGCCCATGCCAACGGTGAAACCGTCTGTTGCGTGCAGGTTGGCAGACAGGAATTGATTTTCAAGCCAAGAAACAATCGTGAAGCGTTGTTTTACAGTGCTTTGCTCGAGCATTTGCGGACGCATACGGGAAATAGCTGCTTTGCCGTTTACGCACCACTGATGGTTTCCCTGGATGATCACTGCTGGATTGAAAAAATCGAAAACGTGCCCTGCGAAACGGAGAGTGAGTTATTGCTCTTCTTTCAGCGCCTTGGGGCACAGGTTGCGGTGATCCATGCCTTGAACGGCATCGACTTTCATTATGAAAATGTCATCGCCTGTGGCGGCAGTCCGGTCATGATCGATCTGGAATGCCTGTTCACTCCGGCGATGGTCGACTTGAAGGTTGATGTGCCTCATGGCCGGGCGCTCTTCAAGATCATCAAGCTCAACAGCCAGTCGGTGTTTACAACGGGTTTTGTGCCTAATTCAGCAGGCTCGGATAACGACCAAAGTGGCCTGAGTCGGCAGCAGCAGTTCGTCGCCATCAGAAAACACCTTGTGCTTGAGGAGGGTTTTTATCGCTTGAAGCCGCATGACGTCGACAACCGGCCGCAGATGCGACACCTGCCCATTCTTGCCGGCGAAACGCGTTCGGTCATTGATTACAGGGCCGCCTTTTTCAGCGGTTTCGAGCTTGGTTACGATGAAATCGTTAACCGCCGAGAGGCAATACTCCAATTGCTGCAAAGGCATGCCGAAGGGTTGAAGTCTCGCGTACTGATCAAAAATACCCGACGCTACGCCGACTTCATCGCAATGATGACTCACCCGCGGTTTACCCGATGCCAGCTGAAGCATGAACTACTGTTGGCAACCTTGTGGGCTGATATTGGCGAGACGCTTAACGACTACGACATTCCAAGGCACGAGATCAACGATCTGAAGAAGGCCAATTTCCCCTGCTTCACTCAATCCCTACTGTCTGACCATCTGCTCAATGCGCAGGGACAGTCCGTTGCGCTTTTGCCTATTGAGCGCCCCTTTGAGAGTTGCCGGCGCAAGCTGGAAATGCTGTCGCCCAAAGACAAGGCCTTTCAGATTCACATATTGCAGGCGTGTTTGTTGCCTGGCGCCAGCGAACCGCTTAATCGAAGTCATCATCTTGTGGCTGCACCTGATCTCGGCCACGCGCAGTACCTGGACGGCGCCATGCGAATAGCCGGGATCATTGAAAACAACCGCATAGAAGGTGAGGACGGCGATGTCGGCTGGACGTTCATGGATACGCATGCACGAACCAGACGTAACTTCATAACGTACATGGGCAACAGTTTGTACAACGGAATGGGAGGCCTGGCGATTTTCTACCTGAGCCTGTTCCGGATCAGTGGGGAGACGCGCCACCGGGATGAGGCCGAGCGAATCCTGTGTGCGATAAGCCAATCCCAGGAGCATTTTCCAGACAAACTGGCGGTCAGTGCCTATTTCGGTCTGACCTCCTACCTGTACGTGTTGGTCAATTATGAGCTGATGACTGGCCGCCAGACCTATCGGGCCACCGTCGAAGCGCTGTTGTTGAAACTGTCGGATTTTCCACGCGAAGGTGATGAGTTCGATTTCATTCAAGGCTGGTGTGGCGCCCTGACCGTTCTGGTGAATCTCTTTCAGCTTGAAGAGCGTGAAGCATTGCGCTCCCTGATTGAAAAGCTCTCACATGCCATTCAAGCGGCACTGACGCTGGACAACGGAACACTGCGACTCAATGCAACGGGAAAACCGCTGTGGACCGGTTTTTCTCATGGTATTTCCGGAGTTTTGCAGGCAATCGGCAAAGCTTGGGAGGTCACGAAAGATCCGCTGCTCGTCGAGCTGATTGCACAGTGGTTGCAGGCAGAAAACCGTTTCACGGTCGATGGCTTCTGGCTTGATCTGCGGGAAAACGCGAAATCTGCATCCGCTGTAAAGTGGTGCCATGGCGACGGCGGTATTCTCATTTCCCGACGTTGGCTGACTCAAGCGATGGGGCGCGCGCTGGACGCCGACACCAGAACGATGCTCGAGCAGGATGCCGAACGTTGCGAGCTTCATCTGTGGGAGCAAGGCCTGGGGTCTGGTTACAGCTTGTGCCATGGTGACTTCGGCAATCTGATGTGTCTGCTCAAACTCTATCGCGACACCCGCAATGAGCAGGGCCTGGCGAAGGTAAATCGCGCGCTCTCCCAAGTGACTCACAATTTCTTCAAGGAAGATTTTCTGGATGAGCACAGCATTCCCGACCTCGGCATGATGCTCGGAATCACGGGCGTCGGTCAGGCCCTGTTGCATGCCGTGGACGCCGGTTTGCCTGATGTGTTGTCGCTGGAGTTTGCAAAACCGGTTGCTGCCTGATTCATACAAAACCCGAGCGAAAAAAAACCGGCCATCACTGGCCGGTTTTTTTATGACTGCGGTTCAGCGGTGCAATTAAGCGCCGTACACCGGCAGCTTCTTGCAGATGGCCTTGACCTTCTCACGAACGGCGTCGATCACCGCTTCGTTGTTCAGGTCAGCCAGGATGTCGCAGATCCAGCCGGCCAGCTCTTTGCACTCTGCTTCCTTGAAGCCGCGAGTGGTCACAGCCGGAGTGCCGAAGCGCAGGCCGGAGGTGACGAACGGGGAGCGTGGGTCGTTTGGCACGGAGTTCTTGTTCACGGTGATGAACGCTTTGCCCAGAGCGGCGTCGGCGTCTTTACCGGAGATTTCCTGCTTGATCAGCGACAGCAGGAACAGGTGGTTTTCAGTACCGCCGGAAACCACGTCAAAACCGCGCTCGATGAAGACGCTGGCCATGGCCTGGGCGTTTTTCACCACTTGTTGCTGGTAGGTCTTGAACTCAGGTTGCAGCGCTTCCTTGAAGCAGATCGCCTTGGCAGCGATCACGTGCTCCAGCGGGCCACCCTGGGCGCCCGGGAATACCGCGGAGTTCAGCTTCTTCTCGATGTCGGCGTTGGCGCGAGCCAGGATCAGGCCGCCACGTGGACCGCGCAGGGTCTTGTGCGTGGTGGTGGTCACGACGTCAGCGAATGGAACCGGGTTCGGGTAGACGCCAGCGGCGACCAGACCGGCCACGTGGGCCATGTCGACGAACAGGTAGGCGCCAACCTTGTCAGCGATTTCGCGGAAACGCGGGAAGTCCAGAATCTGCGAGTAGGCAGAGAAACCGGCCACGATCATTTTCGGCTTGTGTTCAACGGCCAGGCGCTCGACTTCGTCGTAGTCGATCAGGCCATTGGCGTCGATGCCGTACTGAACGGCGTTGTACAGCTTGCCGGAGGAGGAAACGCTGGCGCCGTGGGTCAGGTGACCGCCGTGGGCCAGGCTCATGCCCAGGATGGTGTCGCCCGCTTGCAGCAGCGCCAGGTACACGGCGCTGTTGGCTTGGGAACCGGCGTGCGGCTGAACGTTGGCGTAATCGGCGCCGAACAGTTCTTTGGCGCGGTCGATGGCCAGCTGCTCAACCACGTCGACGAACTCGCAACCACCGTAGTAGCGCTTGCCCGGGTAGCCTTCGGCGTACTTGTTGGTCAGTACCGAGCCTTGAGCTTCCATCACCGCTGGGCTGGTGTAGTTTTCCGAAGCGATCAGCTCGATGTGTTCTTCCTGGCGCTGAGCTTCTTGCTCCATGGCGGCAAAAAGATCGGCGTCGTACTTGGCAATAGTCAAATCACGGCTGAACATGGCGGTCCTCAAGGATCGGGGCAGAAAAGGGGGGCATTCTAACCCAATGGGTTTTAGATGGCATATGAAAGGACATCATGTCGCAGACAAGTGGGCTTCATGACGGGATCAGCGGTGATCGTGCCGACTCAATCGCCAGCAGGCTGGCTCCCACAGTAATCGCGATAGCCTGCAAATTTCCTGACCGACATAAATTCTTGTGGGAGCCAGCCTGCTGGCGATGGCCTCTCCACAAAATTTCAGTCGAACATGAAGAGCGCATCATTACTGAACTGCGCTTCAAACCGGCCCGCCGGCATCGGCCGCCCGAACAGATACCCCTGAACCTCATCACACCCATGCTCACGCAGGAAGTCGAGTTGCTCGTGGGTTTCCACGCCCTCGGCGATCACCGCCAGATTCAGACTATGGGCCATGGCGATAATCGCTCGGGCAATCTGCGCATCCTGTTCACCCGACGGCAGGCCATCAACGAAGGTGCGGTCGATCTTCAGCACGTCGATCGGGAATTGCTTGAGGTAGTTGAGCGATGAATAACCAGTGCCAAAGTCATCGACCGCAATGCTCAGGCCGAGGTTTTTCAGCCCTGCGAGGATCTGCATTGCTTCACTGACTTCACGCATCAGGATACTTTCGGTCAGCTCCAGCTCAAGGCACGCCGGGGGCAGGCCGGTTTCGCGCAGGATCGTGGCGATCCGCGTGCCAAGCTGGCCGTCGGAGAACTGCCGGGCCGAGATGTTCACCGACACCTTCGGCACCCGCACCTTGGCCTGGTGCCAGGTCTTGAGCTGACGGCAGGCTTCGCTGATCACCCAGTCGCCGACATCCACCACCAGCCCGAGCTCTTCGAGCACCGGAATGAAATCCCCCGGCGGCACCAGGCCGCGACGTGGATGACGCCAGCGCAGCAGCGCTTCAGCGCCGGTCAGGCGTTTGCCGTCGCCGCTGAACTGCGGTTGGTAGTACAGAACGAATTCGTCTTGTTCCAGGGCATGCCGCAAGTCGCTTTCCAGTTCCAGGCGCTCCAGGGCGCTGGCGTTCATGTCCGCCTGATAGAACTGGAAGTTGTTCTTGCCGCGCTCCTTGGCGTGGTACATCGCGGTGTCGGCGTTCTTCATCAGCTGGCTGAGCTCGTTGCCATCCTGCGGGCTCAAAGCGATGCCGATACTGGCGGTGACGAAGAATTCGCGGCCTTCCAGCACGAACGGCTTCACCAGGCTGGCGAGAATTTGTTCCGCCACATGAATCGCCCGGTTCAAGGCGATTTCACGGTTGACCCGCGGTTGCAGGAGCAAGGTGAACTCATCGCCGCCCATGCGCGCCACGGTGTCGTCGTCATCGACGCAACCGAGCAGGCGCGTGGCCATTTCCTTGAGCATGCGGTCGCCCGCGGCGTGACCGAGGGAGTCGTTGATCGGCTTGAAGCGGTCGAGGTCGAGGAACATCAACACCACCCAGGACTTCTGTCGCTCGGCCGACTGCAGCGCGGTGTGCAGTCGATCCTGGAACAGCGTGCGGTTGGGCAGGTGGGTCAGGGCGTCGTAGTAGGCGAGGCGATGAATCCGCTGCTCACTGGCCTTGCGCTCGCTGATGTCGCTGAAGAAGCACACGTAACTGGCAAGGTCACCTTCATCGTCGAGCACTGCCGTAATGCCGACCCAGGCCGGATAATGCTCGCCGTTACGCCGCTTGAGCCAGACTTCGCCTTCCCAGGTGCTGTTCTGATGCAGTTGCTTGAGCACGTAACGCAGATGGGCTTCCTGCTGCTCGTCGACGGTCAGCATATTCGGCAACTGGTCCAGCACCTGCTCGACGGCATAACCGCTGACGCGACTGAACGCTTCGTTGGCCTGGACGATGTAGCCCGCCGGATCGGTGATCAGGATCGCCGAGGTCGAATGTTCGAATACCGTGGCCGCCATGCGCAGGTCCTTCTCGGCCCGGCGTTGCTGACTGATGTCGCGACCGACGCCCAGCACCCCTTCGAATGCACCGTGTTCGTCCCAGACCAGCACCAGCCGCAGCTCGATCGGTATCTTGCGCCCGTCGGCCCGCAGGCAATCGAACAGGAACAATTGGGTCTGCACCTGGCTGCGCAACAGCGCCAGTTGCTCGGGTTTATCCAGTGCTTTGCTGACCCGGTCCATCAGGCCGTAAATGCCAGTCAGTTGCTGCGGGTTGGCGATGGTCGATTGCCAGCCGTTCTGGAAGATCCATTCGGCGTCGTAGCCCAGCACGGCATGCACCGACGGACTGACGTAGTTGAGCGACATTTTGCTGTCGGTGGAGAAAATCACGTCGCTGATGCTTTCGGCGAGCATCCGGTAACGCTGCTCGCTGTCACGCAGGGATTCACTGGCTTCGATCTGATCAGTGATGTCCTTGGCCACGCCGATGATCCGCGTGACTTGATCGTGTTTATCCCGCGCCAGTGCCTGTTCACGAATGTCGAAACGCCGCCACTTGCCGTCGCGATGACGGAACCGCAGCTGGCATTGCAGCAATTGGGTGTAACCGGCGTGACGCTGGATCTGGCGCGAGCGGTGGTAGTAATCCGCATCTTCGGGGTGCAGGAGGATTTCCCAGAAATACTCGCCCATCTGGTGCAGCTCGGTGCGGTTGTAGCCCAGAGTCTGGCCCAGGTGATGGTTGCTGAAGATCATTCGCTGGCTGATCACGTCTTGCACGTACAGGTGATCCGGCACGGTGCGCACCACGTCGGACCAGAAGCCTTCACGTTCCAGTAACGACAGCTCGATGAGTTTGCGGCTGGTGATGTCGGTGATGCTCAGGATCACCGCTTTATAATCGTTCTGGTCTTCCGGCAGGCGCAGCACCAGCCACAAGTGCTGGTCGCGGCCATTGAAATCCTGGAGTTTGATTTCCAGCTCAAGCTGTTTCTGCCGGTTGAGCACCGTTTCGAGCACCTGATGGCCGATCGCGGTGCCATCCAGCGGCGAGCCATCAATCAACAGTTTCCAGGCCTGGGTGCAGGAATTGACGTTGAGCAGTTGCAGCGCGACCTGGTTGACCTCGGTGATGCGCAGCTCCGCCAGCAGTTGCCGGCGCTGTTCCGGTACTTCGAGCCAGGTCTTGAGTTGTTCGCTGTCGTGCAGGTGGGCCTTGTCGAAAAAGGTCTTGAGCCCCGAAACGTCAAGTACGCACAGGGCAACGCCCGTGCCTTCGAAAATATCGTGATAACGCCGACGGCCTTCATGCAGCTGGCGTTGGCGGCGGCGGATATTCAGCAGCACGATGAACGGCAGCAGGGAGAAGGCCAGGCCCAACAGGCATTTGCCGATGAATGCCGGTAGCAGCTGTTCGAGCACTTGCTGACGATCGAACAGTCCGCGCATCTGCCAGTCGCTGCTGCTCAGGGGAACTGTCAGCACGCTGTTGGCCATCTCGTCCGGCGTCACTGCGCCGGGGTTGACTGAAGGAGACCCTTCATCGCGACTGATGATCTGGTGATTGACCCGGTTTTCCACCAGCCACATCGGGCGCAGGCCGGCTTCGTTTGGTTTGGTCAATGACGAGAAAAAGGTCGGGGTCAGGCGCAGGGCCCAGTAGCCACGGCTACTGCCGCTGGCCTGATGCAGCAGCAGGTGCACCACTGAACCGTCGTCGGCATTGCTGAAATAGTGGGCCTGGGCGCGGCTGCGCCGGACCAGATCGCTCAGGTAGTTGGCGTCCTGGCTGTCGGCGGCGCTGTCGCTGAGGACTTTGCCGGAAGGACTGAGCAACGCCAGGCTGCGCAGTTCAGGCAGCGACTGTTGCAGCTTGCGCAGCAACGCCTGCTGTTCGTCGGCAGTTTGCGGTTGTTCGACGATCGGTAGCAGGTTCAGTGCGATCTGGGCATTGAGCGCCATGTTCAGGCTGACCTGCGCGGCCAGGTCGGCGGTGTAGTCGATGGTGTATTGACGCTGGTGTTTCTGGGTTTCGCGAAGCTGATCCAGCAACTGCCAGAACAGCAATGCGAGCAGCAACAGCACGAGCGTCGCCAATGCACCCTTCAAGGATCCGCGCAGGGGCGAGCCAGTCGCAGGATTGGGTGCGCTCACGGACGAAGGCGGAGAGACATTAGACAAACTGTAATCCTGCGGTTTGGCGGGACTGGCGCGACGTGCACTATAAGCCGGACGCCCGAAGGGCGGCTAGCATGCCTTGAGTTGTGGCTAAGTGCCAGCCCCTCACGGCTGGACTGCCTTCCGTCATTAAGGTAGCTTTGCCGGTTACGTGGGGGCGTTCCAGCTCCTAGAATCAGACTTTTTCAGCGCGCACGTATTGATAACCATCAATCGGACGACGCGCACAGTCTGGCCGGGCCTCGCCTGCGCTCCAATCATTCATCTGTCACTGACCCAAGGTTCTCCATGGCTCAATACGTCTTCACCATGCATCGGCTGGGCAAAGTTGTTCCGCCGAAGCGGGAAATCCTGAAAAACATTTCTCTGTCGTTCTTCCCCGGCGCCAAGATCGGTGTACTCGGCCTCAACGGTTCGGGTAAGTCCACGCTGTTGAAAATCATGGCGGGCGTCGACACCGAGTTCGAGGGCGAAGCCCGTCCGATGCCGGAGCTGAACATCGGCTACCTGCCTCAGGAACCGATCCTGGACCCGACCAAGACCGTGCGTGAAGTGGTCGAGGAAGCGGTCAGCGTGATCAAGAACGCCCAGGCACGCCTGGACGAGGTCTACGCCGCTTACGCCGAAGAAGATGCCGACTTCGACAAACTGGCCGCCGAACAGGCCAAGCTCGAAGCCATCCTGCAAGCCAGCGACGGTCACAACCTGGATCGCCAGCTGGAAGTCGCCGCCGATGCGCTGCGCCTGCCGGCCTGGGATGCCAAGATCGAATTCCTGTCTGGTGGTGAAAAGCGTCGTGTGGCCCTGTGCCGTCTGCTGCTGTCCGCCCCGGACATGCTGCTGCTCGACGAACCGACCAACCACCTGGACGCCGATTCCGTCGCCTGGCTGGAGCACTTCCTGCACGATTTCCCGGGCACCGTGGTAGCGATCACGCACGACCGGTACTTCCTCGACAACGTTGCGGGCTGGATTCTGGAACTCGACCGCGGCGCCGGTATCCCGTACGAGGGCAACTATTCGGGTTGGCTCGAAGCCAAGTCCGATCGTCTGGCTGCCGAATCCAAGCAGCAGTCGGCCCACGAAAAAGCCATGAAGGAAGAACTGGAGTGGGTGCGCAAAGGCGCCAAGGCCCGCCAGTCCAAATCCAAGGCTCGTCTGCAACGCTTCGAAGAAATGCAATCGCAGGAATTCCAGAAGCGCAGCGAAACCAACGAGATCTACATCCCGGCCGGTCCACGCCTGGGCGACAAGGTTATCGAATTCAAGAACGTTTCCAAGGGTTACGGCGATCGCGTGTTGATCGACAACCTGTCGTTCTCCATGCCTAAAGGCGCCATCGTTGGCGTGATCGGTGGTAACGGTGCGGGTAAATCGACCCTGTTCCGCATGCTGATGGGCAAGGAAACACCGGATTCGGGCAGCATCGAAGTCGGCGAAACCGTGCAGCTTGCTTGTGTGGATCAGAGCCGCGAAGACCTGGATGGCAGCAAGACTGTGTTCCAGCAAATCTCCGACGGTTCCGATCAGATCCGCATCGGCAACTACGAGATCCCGTCGCGTACCTACGTCGGTCGCTTCAACTTCAAGGGCGGCGATCAGCAGAAGTTCGTCAAGGACCTGTCCGGTGGTGAGCGCGGTCGCTTGCACCTGGCCCTGACCCTGAAAGAGGGCGGCAACGTCCTGCTGCTCGACGAACCGTCCAACGACCTCGACGTTGAAACCCTGCGTTCCCTGGAGGAAGCCCTGCTGGACTTCCCGGGCGCCGCCATTGTGATCTCTCACGATCGGTGGTTCCTTGACCGCGTCGCGACCCACATCCTGGCGTACGAAGACGACTCGCAAGCGGTGTTCTTCGAAGGTAACTACACCGAGTACGAAGCCGATCGCAAGAAACGCCTCGGCGAAGCAGCTTCCCAGCCGCATCGTGTACGGCACAAGAAACTGGCCTGATTTCGGGTGGGTTGCATGAAAAACGGAGCCTTCGGGGCTCCGTTTTTTTATGGGTGGCAGTTACACCGCGGCGCGGCCATCGCTAGCAGGCTAGCTCCCACAAGAGTTATGTGATCGACGCAAATCCACTGTGGGAGCTAGCCTGCCAGCGATGGCGGTCTGAGGTTCACCCAATCTCCCCCACAAGGATTATGTGATCGACGCAAATCCACTGTGGGAGCTAGCCTGCTAGCGATGGCGGCTTGAAGTCACCCGATCTCTATGCCCAGAATCTCAATCACCAAATCCCCCACCGGCCGCTTCCACACCACCTCATCTCCAACCTGCGCGCCCAGCAACGCCCGCCCCAGCGGCGAGCCCCAGTTGATCAGCCCGCTCGCAGCCTCCGCCTGATCCTCACCCACCAATTGCACGCGTTGTTCGTTGCCATTCTCATCGGCAAAGGTCACCCATGCGCCGATCTGCACTTTGTCGGTCGAGGAGGCCGGGACGACCAGTTGAGCGCTTTGCAGGCGTTGATTGAAATACCGCCAGTCACGCTCAAGGTCGGCCTGACGCTGTTTGTCAGCCAGTTCACCCTTGGCATTCTGTTCATTGATCAGGTTTTGCACCTCGGCGACTTTCGCCTGAAGCTGCACAAGCCCGGCGGGCGTGACGTAATTGGGCTGCGCGCTGACCTGCCGTTCGACTGGCTGATCGGCTTGCGCGGCGGCGTTATCTTCATTGACGAAGGCGCGACTCATGGTTTTCTCCCGTTATAGGGTTTGGGCCATGGTTACAGGCTTTTAGTTTCGACGGATGTCTGTCAGCGACTCATGGCGAGCGATAAGCCCGGGCGGCGTCCTGGTCTTTCTGTTGCTGCCAGGTTTTGTCCCGATCGTCCCAATGATGGCTGCGATAATCCTCGCGATCCTCGCTTTCGCGCATGGCCTGGCACTGGCGAAACCCGTCGCTCCAGCCTTCGGCGTACTGCTTGTCCTTGAGATAGCGCGGGACGTTCTTGCGAAATTCCCCGGTGATGGCCCCGGCGGCTTGCCGGCCACTGCTGCAACCGTCATCGAAACCGTCGGCGAACGCCGGTGGATAACCCCTGGCGATCAAATTCTCGTGGGTGGTCTGGCAGCCCGCGATCAACATCAACAAACTAAACACACCTGCGCAACGCCACATCCTGGACTCCCGGGCCGTTGGACGGCCTACAGGTGGAGTCTACGAGTGGATTCGTGAGGGGGATGTGCAAGGGCTGTGAAAAATCCATTGAACACCACAAAACCAATGTGGGAGCGAGCCTGCTCGCGATAGCGGAGTGTCAGTCGACATCAACGTTGACTGATACACCGCCATCGCGAGCAGGCTC
>NZ_JBOFQE010000064.1:0-76838 GCF_051660785.1 Pseudomonas sp. | reverse complement strand
GAGCCTGCTCGCGATGACGGAATCCCATTCAACATCTCTGTTGACTGATCCACCGTCATCGCGAGCAGGCTCGCTCCCACAGGGTTTTGTCTTGGTGTTCGCGGTTACGCCGTCGGCAAGCTCGGCGCCAGCAACGTCTGGCGTTTGCGTTGCGTCAGGAAATACGCGGCGTAGCACACCGCGATGAACCCGAAGCCCCAATACAACGAAGGACGCTGCGTCTCATCCAGTGCCAGGAACACAAACAGTGAGCAGCACAACGCAATGCACGTCAGCGGCAGCAGCGGAAACCACGGCGCGCGGTACTTCAAATCGCTGAGCTTGCCGCCATCACGCAGGTAAGCCTTGCGGAATTTGTACTGCGCCAGCGCAATCACAATCCAGGTCACCGTGCCGGACATGCCGCTCACCGCCATCAGCACCATGAACAACGTGTCCGCCGCGACGAAGCTGGTCATCAACGACACCAGCGCAAAGCACAAGGTGATGCTCAACGCTCGCAACGGCACGCCACGCTTGCTCAACGGCGACAGACTTTTCGGCGCCATGCCAGTCTTCGACATCGCCCACAGAATGCGCGTCGAGGCGTACAGGCCCGAGTTACCCACCGACAGAATCGCCGTGAGGATCACGAAGTTCATCAGGTCGGCGGCGTAAGGAATGCCGACCATGTCGAACACCTGCACGAACGGACTTTCCATCAAACCGGCCTGCTGCCACGGCACTATCGCCGACAGCACCACGATCGCCAGCACATAGAAAATCAACACACGAAACACCACGTTGCGAACGGCGCGCGGGATGCTTTTTTCCGGCTGATCAGTTTCGCCGGCGGCCACGCCCATGATCTCGCAGCCCTGGAAGGCGTAGACCACGGTCATCATCACCGCGAACACAGCGGACAAGCCGTTGGGGAACAGTGAGTCGCCAATCAGATTGGTCATCATCGGCGCCGGTGCGCCGCTGGTCAGCGGGATCGCGCCGAAAATCACCAGTACGCCGACCACGATAAAACCGAGAATCGCCGCGACCTTGATCCCGGAGAACCAGTATTCCGCTTCACCGAAGGCGCGGGTCGCCAACGCATTCAGGCCAAACAACACCACCACAAAGAGGGCCGACCAATACCAGATCGGAATGGTCGGGAACCAGCGCTCCATCAGCATGCCGGCCGCCGTGAATTCCAGGCCCACGGTCGTCGCCCAACTCATCCAGTACACCCAGCCGATCATGAACCCGGTGGCCGGTCCGATGAATTTGGTCGCATGGGTTTGAAAAGAGCCGGAGACCGGCATTTGCACGGACAGTTCGCCCAGGCAAACCATCACCAGGTACATCAGGAACCCGGCGACCAGGTAGGCCAGAATCGCCCCCACCGGCCCGCCCTGATTGATCGTCAGGCCAGAGCCCATAAACAGCCCGGTGCCAATCACGCCGCCCAGCGACAACATGAAAATGTGCCGGCTCTTCAGGGCGCGGGTCAGATGGATGCCGTTGCGTTCGGTAGTTTCAGTCATGGTCCGCGCCTCAGTACTGGATGAGGTGCGCGCCACGGCGCAAGGAAGGATGAGCTTTACGGCGGTTCATTATTATTATCTCCAATAAGCTTCGAAGACCGCGCTGTGGCGGTTGTCTCGATTATTGGAAGACCATGTAAGCTCACGTTGACCGTAAAGATCGAAGTTGTGAAAAGTCGTAACAAACTTGTACGTCAGTTGTGCAGCAGCTCGGCCAAGGTCTGTTGCGAATGCTGCAAGTGCGCATGAACCTGCGGCGCCAGTCCCCGCAACGTTACTTCGTCGTTGGCCAGCGCGGCCTCTTCCAGTGCGCGCAGCACAGTGGCCAATGCACGGAAGCCCAATGAGTCGCTGCTCCCGGCCAGGCGATGTGCCAGATGAGCGACTTCGGTGCAATCGTCGGCCTCGATCGCTTCCGTGAGCGCTTCGCGATGCTGACGAATCGAATCGCGTAACACCGCCAGCAATCCCTGGAGTTTCTGTTCACCGAGCAAGGTGCGGTGAGTGTCCAGCAGCGGCCAATCCATCGTTTCGTCTTCAGGCTGCGGGGCGGGTGTTGGCAATTGCCCGGCCAGCGCCTGACGCAGATTATCGAGTTTCAGCGGTTTGGCGAGAATGCCGTCCATACCGGCATCCAGATAACCGCGCACCAGCGCCGGTTGCACGCTGGCTGTCAGGGCGAAGATTCGGCAGTGGCGGTTCGGGCCTTCGGTGCGGCGGATCAGTGCGCATAACTCAACGCCACTGATGCCCGGCAGATGCACATCGAGCAGGATCAAATCGAACGCCTGCCCGGCACATTGCGTCAGCGCCTGTTCGCCGTCTTCGGCGAGCCAGACTTGATGCCCGTCCCATTGCAGCAGGCCGCTGACCACTTCACGGTTCAGCGCGACGTCCTCGACCACCAGGATTTTCAGCGCCTTGCCAGGTTCGCTGCTTGCCGCCACTTCGGGAGTGCCGGTCGACGGCGGCAACGTCACTTCGAACCAGAAACAACTGCCCTGCCCGACGTCACTTTCAACGCCGATCCGCCCGCCCAACTGCTGCACCAGATGTTTGCAAATGGCCAGGCCGAGACCGGTGCCGCCGAAGCGCTGCGCCACTTCCTCGCTGGCCTGAGTAAAGCGCTCGAAAATCTTTTCCTGCACCGCCGGAGCAATGCCGATGCCATTGTCCGTCACACTCACGCGCAGCCTTTGCCCGATCTGTTGCGGGCTGGGAGCCAGCAGTACGACCTCGACTTTAACCTCCCCGCCTTCGGTGAACTTGATCGCGTTGGCCAGTAGGTTGCTCAACACCTGACGCAAGAACTGTTCGGCGCCGTGGTGCCCGTCGGCGACCTGCTGATCAATCCGGCAGTGCAGCATTGTGTCGTTGCTCAACGCGCGAGGCTCCAGCAGCGTCAGCACCTCATCCAGCAATTGTCGCAGCGAGAAATCCACCGCTTCCGGGTGGCTGACGCCTTCCTCCAACCGAGCGAAATACAGCACTTCATTGAGAATCGACAGCAACCCTTCGCCCGCCTTGTACAACGCATCCAGACGCTTGCCGTCGCGCTCATCCAGACTTGCACCGCGCAGCAGTTGCGCCATGCCGAGAATACCGTTGAGCGGTGTGCGCAACTCGTGGCTCATGGTCGCCAGGAATCGCGATTTCGCAAGGTTGGCCGCCTCGGCTTCGTCCTTCGCGCGCATCAGGCTGGCGGTGCGGCGCTCGACCATTCGTAGCAGTTCATCGCGATTGTCTTGCAGGGCCAGTCGATCGATTTCCCGGCGGTCGATGTCACTGAGGATCGCCCGGCGCATGTCGTCCAGCGCGTAGGCGACGGTGTCGATCTCATCCGGGTGGGCGTTGCGGCGCTTGTCCAGATGCATCGGCTCGTACCAGTCACCGGCGGCGATGCGCCGCGCAAACTCGGCCATGACTTGCAGGTGCCGGGTCACCAGGCGGTAAAACAGCCACGACAAAGCGACCGCCAACCCGCACAGAAACACACTCATCCACAGCAAACTGGTCAGGCCGGTGGCATACAAACGCTGATACACAGCGCCCAGATCGGTGCTGACTTCCAGTTGCCCCAGATGCCGTCGCGGCCCGGACGGCGGTTGATAGTCCAGTTGAAAACGCTCGATGCGCAGCGGCCCGACCGGTTCCGGGTTGCCTTGCAGTAAATCGAAATCCGGGCTGGTCAGGCGCACCCGCGCCACGTCGGAAAAATCCACCAGCCCACGCAGCTGCACATTCAGTTGCTCCTGGTTCAAGTCCCACAGGCTGCGTTCCAGGCTGGCCAGATACCCGGCGCGGATCAGCTCCATGCGCGAATCGATCTCGCGCAACTCGCGGCGGTATTCGAAGTACAACTGCACGGAGCTGGCCAACACGGTGAAGCACAGGCTGAACAACAGAATGAACAGCAGCAGACGCCGCAGCAGTCCTCCGGGCCGGGCCTGGATCATTTCGTATCGACCGGCTGTTTGATCATGTCGCGGTAGGTGACCTGGCTTTCGTGCAGTAAACGATCGACCTCTCCCGAGTCGACCATGCGCTTCAACTGCGCATCGATTTCAGGCATGCGGCCAGCCAGCGCTGAACGGCGCGACACGGCCACCCGCAGATAATCCACGCCAAAGGAATCGGGCAAAGCGACGATGTCTTGCGCCCCTGGCAGGGTCTCAACGCGCATCTGCCCGGTGCGCCGCTCCGAGACGATGAAGTCGATGCGTCCGCGAATCAGTTTTCCGAAGTTTTGACTGCTGTCAGACACCCTTTCGATGTTCTGATGCTCGGCGACAAAGCGGTCGAACACCACGCCGTAACTTTCACCGAACAACAAGCCGCCGCGGTAATTGGCCAGGTCCTCCAGGCGCTCGATTTTCACCGGGTGCTGGCGGTTGATGAACACCGCAACTTCTTCACGCAACACCGGCACCGTCGAAAAGACCATGCTCTGCTCCCGTTCCGCAGTGCTATACATCAGCACCACGTCGACCCAGCCTTCGGCGGCGTCCCGTACGCAGCGATTCCAGTTGTCCAGTTCGACGATTTCGACGTCGTAGCCCAGCTGCCCAAAAAGTTCTTTGACCACGCCGGGCGCAACACCGCGCACCTGTTTGCCGTCGCTCCAGGAGATCGGGGGATAGACCGGGTAGTCGCAATAGCGGATTTTTTCCGCTGCCTTCGCGCTGCCGGCGAGCAACGCCAGCAGCAGGCAAAACAGACGCGGCATGGTGTTCAGGCTGCCACGCTGGCGGTGAACAGATAACCGGCGCCGTGGATAGTGATGATCAATTGCGGCTCGGCCGGGTCGTCGTGCAACTTGCGACGCAAGCGTCCGACCAGCACGTCGATGGAGCGATCATTGGGCACCCATTCGCGGTTGCGGATCTGATCCATCAGCTGATCACGGCTCAAGGTGTGGCCGCTGTTGCGCAGGAACACGCTGAGCAATTGATACTCGCCGTGAGTCAGCAGCGTTTCGCTGCCGGTGTTGTCGATCAACCGCCGGCGATCCGTGTCCAGTGCCCAGGCGGCGAACTGTTTGACCGGCCGGGAAAGGGCTGCAACAGACTTGGGCGTATGGGCATGACGGACCCGGCGTATCAGATTCTTCGCCCGGGACACCAGTTCGCGTGGATTGAGCGGTTTGATCACGTAATCGTCGGCGCCGCACTCAAGGCCGACGATGCGATCGATTTCATCGTTGCGCCCGGTGATCAGAATGATCCCGACTTCCGAACGGACCCGCAGCTCCCGGGTCAGGGTCAGGCCGTCCTTGCCGGGCAAGCGGATATCGAGCATTACCAGATCGACCGTCTGGGTTGCCAGAAAGGTTTCGGCCAGCTCCGCCGTAGCGGCGCAATGCACTTCGTAGCCTTCCTGGCTCAAGTAAGCCTGCAGCAGTTCGCGAATCAACGGATCGTCATCGACGATCAATACCCGAGGAGTCATCGCATGGTGTCCTGCGTGTGCCCGTAGGCGTGTTTCTTATTAGAGTTTTTTCCTGCACTGACGCCTGAGAGTATCCATTGCTGAACGATCGATCAACAGCCCGTCGTCTGCAAACAGAAACGCTGACGCCCACCTGCCTGCAAACCGTCGACCCACGCTTCGCAAATCTGCATGCCCTGTTCGGGGGTAAAGGTGCCGGGATTGAGTCCGGACTCCAGCCACAAACCGTCGAGCAAGGCGCTGAGGCCGATGGCCGCCAGATCGGCGTCGAAGTTTTCCCAGCCCTCCTCCTGCGACAGCTCGGTCAGCGCCTTGCGCAAAATGCCGCGATACTCGCCGTAGGAATGTTCGTGCGCGAGATTGATCGCCTCTGCCGTCTTGACCGCGCCCCAGAAGGCCAGCCAGGCGTCGAGCAGTTGCGGGTCTAGCAGTTCAGCGGAAAACGAACCGCGAAAGAACGCTGACAGACGTTCGCGGGCATTGGGCGCCGCCTGTTCCATGGCGGCGCGCAGCAACCCCATGACCCGACCGGTCACCGCCAGATAGGCTTCTGCGACCAGTTCGTCCTTCCCGGAATAGTGATGGCTGATCAGCCCGACCGACACACCGGCCTCGGCGGAAATCTTGCGAATGGAGGCGCCCTGAAAGCCGTGGCGCTTGAGGCACACAAGCGTGGCCTCGATGAGATTGGTTTTGCGCAGCTCTGGCGCCATTCTGGAGAATCGGACTTCCTGAGTCATGGGACGACGTTCCTGGAGGCGAGGGTTGAGCCCTGAATGAGCCGTTCGCGAGCTGAACGACTGTACAGCAACAACCCTCGTCTACTCCAGATGTTGAAGCTTTTTACATACCGGGCAGCACATCAGGCGGAACAATCGCACCGCCCTTCATCACGACCGGGGTTTTCTCAAGGATCGAGATGTCTGCGAGCGGATCACCGTCGATGGCAATCATGTCGGCGAATCGACCCGGACTGACAGCACCGACGTCCGCCTGCCAATTGAGCAGGTCAGCGGCAACGACGGTGGCGGACTGGATCGCCTGCATCGGCGTCATGCCGTACTTCACCATGTAGGCGAACTGTTTGGCGTTGGTGCCGATCGGATAAACGCCAGCATCGGTGCCATAGGCGATTTTCACCCCGGCCTTGACCGCTTTACGGAAGGCCTGGCGCTGTACATCGGTCGTTTCAGTGTTCTTGCGCAAATAACTCTCAGGCCAGTTTTCCTTGCGCCCCACTTCATCGATGTAGTCACCGTTGTAAATATCCATGACCAGATAAGTGCCGTTGTCTTTAGCCAACTTGATGCCTTCATCATCCAGTAGCGACGCATGCTCAACGGATCTGACGCCTGCGCGAATAGCGGCCTTGATGCCTTCTGCGCCATGGGCATGGACGGTGGCATAGCTTTTATGAACCTTGGCTTCCTGTACCACGGCGCGCATTTCTTCTTCGGTCATTTCCATTTGGCCCGGCTCGGTGCCTTCGGCCAGTACGGAACCGGTGCCCATCATCTTGATAGTGTCGACGCCGTGCTGGAACAGATATCGGGTCTTCAACTTGGCGTCGTTGGCATCACGGTAAACGCCGACACGCATATCCGCCGGAATCTCAACGCCGGGGGCAAATCCGGTCACTTCACCACCGCCGCCTGCTACGGTGATGTAAGCCCCAACAACGTTCATCCGTGGCCCC
Organism: Pseudomonas sp.; assembly: GCF_051660785.1. Taxonomy (GTDB): domain Bacteria; phylum Pseudomonadota; class Gammaproteobacteria; order Pseudomonadales; family Pseudomonadaceae; genus Aquipseudomonas. The sequence continues at coordinate 69,677 of NZ_JBOFQE010000064.1, read as the reverse complement.
AGCACCCGATCCGCGTTGATTGCATCGCGCAGTGCGACGTCGGTGAAGGCTCGATAAGTGCCCAGGTCATGCACGGTTGTAAAACCTGCACGCAAGGTTTGATAGGCATGTTTCGCGCCCATGAGCGCAACATCCTGAGGGGAATGCAGAAGCGGCTCAGCCACGTTGTTGGTCATGTCCCAATCAGAGATATGCGTGTGCATATCGATCAGACCCGGAAGCACCGTCTTGGCGGACCAATCAATCACTTTGCTCTCGGCTGGCGGAGCACTCCACGGTTCCACGGCCACGATGCGCTCACCGTCAATCTTGATGCGCTGGTCGGTCAGTACTTTGCCTTTTTCCACATCCACTAAACGGCCGGCATGGACGTACACGGTCTCTGCGTGAGCGGACAACGCCAATGAAGAAAGTGTTATTGCCAACGCAATACATTTGATCGGAATGCTTTTCATGTGAAACCTCTTGTTTTTATTGGGCTCAGCTTTACACATCAAAAAAGATTGAACGGGTACTGGGTGATTATTCGCACTTGCTTGACACTGTCACCCGTGAATTGGAAGTCCGCATATCGCACACGAACCGACAAATCCTTCAGCGGTCCGCTTTCAATGACGGTCTTGAGATCGACATCACGTTCAATTTGCTTATCGGAGCCGGCGAAGTAAGTGTACAAACCGTCGGGATCAACATTCTGATTGTCTATCTCGAATCCGTAAACATAACGAACACCCAATGTAGTCCGGATAAAGCCGTTACTTCCAAAGTCATATTGATAACCGAGTCCCACCGACTGTTCACCCGGACCGTTGAAATCTCCGTACTGTGACGAGTTGGCAAGATAGATGGAGTCCATGTAAGTGCCGTCCGAGGCCATCAAGTAATCAAACGGCTCATCGCCGTGGATTTTCTGATAAGACAGCGTAACCGTATGCGGGCCCGCGGCGTAGGCGGTCGCCAGCGACCAGGCGGTGACATTGATGTCGCCCGCCAGGGACTGCCCTTCATCGAGCGAACGGTACAGGTTGAAGTCGACATTCAGCGTCTGTTCGGATGGCAGCGCAAAGGTGTAGTTGGCATTCACGTAATACTGGTGCCACAAGTCCTCTGTCCTAGACACGTAAAAGCCGACACTGCCTTCTTCAACTGGCTGGTACGTCAGACCGGCGTAATCGACATCGCCCCCTTTCACCCCGGCGTAGCCCGCATAGAAATCGCCGTCATGGCCCGTACTGGCAGAGCCTTTGGTGGAGAAAAAGTGCCCGGCATCGATACTGACGTTCTCGATGTCAGTGCTCAGCAGTTGGATGCCTCTTGTGGTCACCGGCATCAAGCGCGAGTCGGGAGTGGCAAGTACCGGGTTGTACGGCCGCAGATCGCCGTACTGGATAATCGTATTCGACCACTTCATTTTCACCGAAGTATTCAACGTCGACGATTCTGTTCTTTCCCCGTCCCCCTCTGCGGGAAACATACCCGAGCCCACGGTCCCGCGCCCACCGTCAAGTTTATAAGCTGTATCGACACTGGCATCGACGCCAAAGCCGATCAGGCCCTGAGTAAAACCAGACTTATAGTCCAACAGAAACCCCTGCCCCCAACCTCGCGCATCGGGATAGCCAGAAAGGGAGTTTCGATTGAAATACATATTTCTTGCAAGAACAGTGGCCGAACTGTCTTCAACAAACCCGCCAGCATTATCTTCTGCCTGGGCTTTCATATAACTTCCGGACACCGAAATTACAGCGACACCTAACAGGGAACGCAGCTTCATGTAGACCTCAGGGCTTTTGATTATTATTGTTTTCTGTCACGCCTCTACAACCACAATGTTAAGCAGACTGGTCTTGTAATGAACAGTTTTAAGATGTGGGAATTTGATCAGCAGATGTAAGTCAAGTAACGGGATGTAATGCGCGCATTACATGTCGCTCGACGAGCCACACAATACCGATAAACCCGTTTTCGCCTCTGTCGGCCCACCCGTCACGCGTGGCCTGCTCAAATCCAAATCCAGTAAAAAAATCTGTTGATTTTTTACTGTCGGTAAATTCATATAGAAAAAACAATAACGCAGAAAACCGGCCTTTCGGCTTCAGCCTGACTGGAGTAACCGCACCATGTCGACCGCTTCTCCCGCCTTTGCGCACTTGTTCGAACCCTTGCAACTGCGTGGCAAACGCCTGAAAAACCGCATCATGTCCAGCGGTCATGACACCTCGATGCCCACCGACAACCTGGTCAACGAGCAACTGATCGCCTATCACACCGCGCGGGCTGAAGGCGGGGTCGGGCTGATCGTGCTGCAAGTGGCCGGGGTGCATGACAGCGCGCGGTACACCTCGCACGTGTTGATGGCCACTGACGACGCCTGCATCGACGGCTATCGAAAAATCGCTGACAGTTGCCATGCTCACGGCACCGTGGTGCTGTCGCAGATCTTCCACCCGGGTCGGGAAATCATGGAGTCCAGCGATGGCTTGCTCGCTGTCGCTTACTCGCCTTCGGCGGTGCCTAACGAGCGGTTTCGGGTGATGCCTCGGGCGCTGGATCAAGCGATGATCGACGAGATTGTCGCCGGTTACGGCGATGCCGCCCGACGCCTGTATCAGGCCGGAATCGACGGCGTGGAAGTGGTCGCCAGCCATGGTTACCTGCCGGCGCAGTTCATCAATCCGCGGGTCAACCGTCGCACCGATGGCTACAACGGTGAACTGGAACAGCGTCTGCGTTTCCTGCGCGAAGTGATCGCGGCGGTGCGCGCCAATACTGATGAAGGCTTCATCATCGGCTTGCGCATTTCCGCCGATGAACGCGATCCCGAAGGGCTGACCGAGGATGAATCACTGGCCGCCGTGCAATCCCTGCAACCGATCCTGGATTACGTGCACATCGTCGCCGGCACCTCGGCATCATTGGGCGGCGCCGTGCACATCGTGCCGCCAATGGCGATCGAAGCCGCTTACTTGGCCAAGGAAGCCGGCACCTTCAAGGCCGGGCTGTCGATTCCACTGTTTGTCACCGGGCGCATCAACCAACCGCAGGAAGCCGAGCTGATTCTCGCGCGCGGCCAGGCCGATGTGTGCGGCATGACCCGCGCCTTGATCTGCGACCCGCAAATGCCCAACAAAACCGACACCGGCCACGTCGAGGATGTACGCGCGTGCATCGCCTGTAATCAGGCGTGCATCGGCCACTTCCACAAAGGCCTGCCGATTTCCTGCATCCAGCACCCTGAAACCGGGCGCGAACTGATCTTCGGCCAGCGGCAACCGGCGGGGCAACGCAAACGCATCATGATTGCCGGCGGCGGACCGGCCGGGATGAAAGCAGCCGCGGTCGCCGCTCAGCGCGGACATGACGTGACGCTCTACGAAGCGAGTTCGCAACTGGGTGGCCAGGTCTTGTTGGCACAACTGCTACCTCGACGCGCCGAATTCGGCGGTGCCAGCACCAATCTGCAACGCGAAATGGAATTGGCCGGTGTGCGCGTAATTCGCAACACCCGCGTCGACCGGGCGCTGGTCGAACGCGAACGCCCGGACATGGTGATCGTCGCCACCGGCGCCGAACCGTATTGGCCAGCGTTCGAACGCGGCGGTGAACTGCAAGTCGTCGACGCCTGGCAAGTGTTGCGCGATGAGGTGCAAATCGGCCGTTCCGTAGTGGTGGTCGACTGGCGCGCCGACTGGATCGGCCCCGGCATCGCCGAACGTCTGGTACGCGCCGGGCACCAGGTGCAACTGGCCGTCAACGGCACCCACTGCGGCGAAAACCTGCCGTTGTACGTACGTGATCAACTGGCCGGCGAACTGCACAAACTTGGCATCCCGATCACCCCCTACGCCCGCCTGTACGGCTGCGACGACAACACCATCTACCTTCAACACACCGCCAGCGGCGAACCGATGCTGTTTGAAAACATCGACACACTGGTGCTCTGCCAGGGCCATCAACCCGTCGACACTCTTGGCGCCGAACTGCAAGGCCTGGTGGAGTTTCGTCGCATCGGCGACTGCCTCGCCCCGCGCACAGCCGAAGAAGCCATCTACGAAGGTTTGAAAGTCGCCTGGGAGCTTTGAGGCTGTTTTATACTCCGGGGCTTTTACACATCCCCCCGGTTTGGAGCACGCCATGAGCAACAGCAGCAAGATGCCGCCTGCCAGCAGCGCGCCCACTCAGGACAGCGCCACGGCAGAACCGCATTTTCTCGGCACACGGATTCGTGGGTTGCGTAAACGTCGGGGCATGACCTTGGCAGAACTGGCGCAGATGAGCGAGCTGACGGCGGGGTACATCAGCCAGCTGGAACGGAATCTGGCCTATCCGTCCATTCCTGCCCTGTTCAATATCGCCCGTAGCCTGGGTGTGACCATTCAGTGGTTCTTTGCCAGTGAAGGCAATACGGCCCCTGAAGATGATGGCGTTGTGGTGCGCAAAAACACTCGGATGAGCGTGCACTATGAGGACGGGATTGTGGATCAGTTGCTGACACCGCAGCCGAACCGGCAACTGGAGATGCTGCATTCACGGTTTCCGCCCGGGACTTACAGCCAGCAGAGTTACAGCCATGAAGGGGAAGAGGCTGGGTATTTGCTGTCGGGGAGTTTTGAGTTGTGGGTCGGGGAGCGTTATTTCCAGCTAAGTGAGGGGGATAGTTTCAGCTTTTCGAGCCAGGAGCCACATCGGTATGGGAACCCTGGGGAGGTGGATGCGGTGGTGATTTGGGTGATTACACCGCCTTCGTTTTGAGGGTTCGGCAGCCGTCCCAGTGATTGATGGATTCAGTATCACTGCATAAAAACCGGCGTTTTGCCGGTTTTTCTTTTGAGCATTCGGTTACAACCACCCGAACCCTTTTCCCATGACTGCCGCCAAACCCAGCGCGGCAGTAATCAAAGCGCCGAACAGTAATCGAAAATCCGTTCGAGCGTCTTTCCGCTGCTCACGAAAATCTATGCGGATGTCACCGAGATCACGCCGGACGTACTCGATATGCGTTTCAAGTTGGGATACACGCGGTTCCAATGGGTTTTCTCCTGGAGGACCTGGTGGTCTTCGTCCATGATCTTCTCCGCCACTCCTTTTGTTGTTTGGGAAGCGGTCGGGGTAATGCTCATCAAGGTTTACCAGCACAAAAGGCTCACTCATCGCAGACCTCCAGCGCAACGGTTTTGCTGCCGTCTTCGACGACGATATCTGCCAGCACATTGAGCGAATGCAGGCGAATAAATCCACAGTACTTGCAGTTGAGCATCACTGCCGGCGTACCGGACCGTAGATACTCATTGCCACGCGCCCAAAGCAATCCAACGCCTGTTGCTCCGGCCTGGAGTGGAAGTTCCCACTCATCATGTTCACAGAACGGGCACTCGGTATTCTTTATCCGCTGTTTGAAAATGTTGGCCAACCGCCCGGTATCCAGATGCAGCTCCCTGAGCACTGGCTTGTCTCGTAAAACCCCGGTCTGATCATCACCCTGAAAACCATCTTCACTGCTGCTGTACATCGCTACCTCCTCCTTGAGGGAATAAATCATCGATTAACCGATCAACCAGAAGATGGTGCGTAACGTCCAGCCACCTGCTCGACCGCGAAGTCATAACTGATGCCTTCGCTGAAAACTGAATATACCTTCGATCAATCTCGGACGTATCCGCGTAGGAAGTAGGACGATTCGCTTGTTTGTGTCAGCCCGGAGTTGTCCTGTGGGATCCGTCCACTTGGTCCTGTTTCGAAGCTGTCCAGCGTGAGGGTCACAGGTCTCTTTGATGAGTAGGATCTTCGGTTGGCAAAGTCAGTGGCCATTCCGGCGTTGCACCGGAATCGTTGCCAGGTTTTGTTTGAGATCGGGAAATTATCGGGGCTACCAGTCCCAACACACCTCTTTCAATCAGTGAAAGAAGTCCAAATGTAATGAAGCCAAAAATCAGGCCGACAACGAGGATGCTCAATGGGTGAATTTGCACGGCGTCGGAGCTGTCCAGCATGTAGAGAAAAGCCTGGGCAGCGACGGCCACGCAGGCCGCAAGGGCTGCTATCAGCTTGATAAACAACCAAAGCCGCCGCCATCTGTTCATGCTCTTCCCCGCTATCCGGTGATTTAGCTCTTTATTGCATGATAGCTAATGACCTTGATTCAAAGTGATTCCGCACAGCATTGTTGTAATCTTCGACGCGATGGCCGAGCTCCTCTCCCCTGAATAAACCGAAACCTCAGAAACGAAGGAGCCCCGTCACTTCTCAGTGACGAGGCTTCTTGAATTTATTGCTGAGTACCGTGTATAGCGCTACGGAACTGCCTCAACAATTGCCTGCAGGATCGGCTCGATGCTGATTAGCATGGGGGTACCACCCGTGATATCTGGTTCGCTCAGGGATTGAAATCCCAACGATTCATAATATGAAACGGCGTTCGGTGCAGCGTCCAGATACAGGCCCTTGATAGGCACCTCTTTGTGGACCTTAACCGCTTGTATGAATGTGTGCCTCAGAATTTCCTGACCGATTCCAAGCCCCTGAAATCGACGATCCACACCAAACATCACCATTCTCACAACGGGCAGTTGAGATGACAGGTTCGACTTCTTGATGGCGGCTTTCGCAAGCGCCTTGTCAAGGTGACCCAGCGTGAGCGTACCAAAGCCGACGACTTCTCCCAACGGATTGATCGCTCCAATGCCTCGGATGTTCTCGCTCTTTAAGGCACGCTTCAAGCCGCTCTTATAGTACTCATTCATCATGACAAGCCCACAATCGAAATCTTTCAGATAGTGGTAAGACTCAAAACGAGCTTGTAAATTGGGGTCTATTTCATAAGCCGGAATCGCTGTTGTCCCCATGCTTCCTTCTCATCAGGTTAAGTAGTCCAAGCGTTGGAGCCGTATCCTCATTAAGGATCTCCAGAGCCCGGGCATAGGCTTGTTCCGACATTTCGATACGTCGATGTTTTTCCATCACCTCCTCTGCCTTCTCGAAGGCAGAGGAAATAATGAACGAGGTCATATCAAGCCCCGAGATTGAAGCGGCCTTACGGATGAACTCTTTAGCGACATCCGTGGTTTTGAGTTCAAGCCGAGCATTTTTTGGTGCTTTGAGTATTTCGTTAATTTCTAACATAAGGTCTACCCGATTTCGGAGAGAGTGTTCCCCTACTGAGTGTCATTTTGTTGCTGTCCACGCTCAGAAACATGGGAAGGGCTTTGAGCGATGTACGGATGCTAGCCGTACACAGTGAGAGATGTCAAATGCCACCCGTACAATAACCGTACACTCCTGCGCGGCCCATTATTAAAACATCAGCCACAAAAAAGCCCCGTAACTTTTCAGCTACGGGGCTTTTTCTATGTAATGGCGGAGAGATAGGGATTCGAACCCTAGGTACCGGTGAAGGTACAACGGATTTCGAATCCGTCCCATTCGGCCACTCTGGCATCTCTCCAACGGCGCGCATCATAACAACACTTTCGCCGGAAGCGAACCCCCTAAGCGAAATTTTTCCGTGCTATCAGATGCTTGCGTCGATTAAAGCGGTACGCCCAGACGATTGGCAACTTCTTCGTAGGCTTCGATGACGTCACCGAGGCCCTGACGGAAGCGGTCTTTGTCCATTTTCTTGCCGGTAGCCTTGTCCCACAGACGGCAGCCGTCCGGGCTGAATTCGTCGCCCAGGACGATGGAGCCGTCGGAGAAGACGCCGAATTCGAGTTTGAAGTCGACCAGCAGCAGGCCAGCGTCGTCGAACAGTTTGCTCAGGACTTCGTTGACCTTGAGCGACAGTTCTTTCATGCGAACCAGCTGCTCGGCGGTGCCCCAACCGAACGCCACAACGTGGGATTCGTTGATGAACGGGTCGCCCTTGGCGTCGTCCTTCAGGAACAGTTCGAAGGTGTAAGGGTTGAGCTTCATGCCTTCTTCGACGCCCAGGCGCTTGACCAGGCTGCCGGCGGCGTAGTTACGCACGACGCACTCGACCGGAATCATGTCGAGTTTTTTCACCAGGCATTCATTGTCGCCCAGCAGTTTGTCGAATTGGGTCGGCACGCCGGCAGCTTCGAGTTTCTGCATGATGAAGGCGTTGAACTTGTTGTTCACCATGCCTTTGCGGTCGAGCTGCTCGATGCGCTTGCCGTCGAACGCCGAGGTGTCGTTGCGAAACAGCAGGATCAAGCGGTCAGCGTCGTCGGTCTTGAAAACCGATTTGGCTTTGCCGCGGTAGAGTTCTTCACGTTTTTCCATGATGGGCTCCGCTTGCTAAGTAGGTGGGCTAGGCGATGTGTCGCCAGTCGAGCCCTGAATCTTGATCGGCCAGTTGCAGCCAGTCCGGGTCGCACCCGAGGGTGTCGACAAAACATTGCCGGGCCAGCTGCGGCAGGTTGTTCTTGCTGCTCAGATGGGCCAGGACCAGGTGTTGCAGGCCTTGCCAGCCCAACTCAGACACCAGGAATGCCGCCTGGTGGTTGTTCAAATGTCCCAGTTCACCGCCCACCCGCTGCTTCAGGAAGTACGGGTAGTGACCGCGAGCCAGCATGTCACGGCAATGGTTGGACTCGATCATCAACGCATCGAGGTCCCGATAGCCGTCCAGCACTTTGTTGCAATAAGAACCCAGGTCGGTCAGCAGGCCGAAGCGCCGCTCACCGTCGCTGAACACGTATTGCGTCGGTTCCTGTGCATCGTGGGCCACGGCAATGACGCCGATGCTCAGTGCGCCGATCTGCAGTTGCTCGCCGCCAGCCAGAAGGCCAGCCGGTTCAATCGGTTTGCGCATCCCGCGCAGGGTCCCGCGACTGAGGTAGACAGGCAGATTGTAGCGCCGAGACAGCAAACCCACGCCATGCACGTGGTCGGCATGTTCGTGGGTCACGAGTATCGCGCTCAGCTGCGCAGGGTTCACACCCAGGCGCAGCAGGCGTTTTTCGGTTTCCCGCAGGGAGAAACCACAATCCACCAGCACATACGTGTCAGCGCTGGCTATCAGCGTGCCGTTCCCTTGGCTACCGCTGCCGAGAACGGCAAAACGCATGTGATCAGCCCAGGTTGTCCTGAATCACGCTCAACACTTTGCGCGCCACTTCTGCCGGCGCCACGGTGTTGATGTTTTTCTCGACGGTGACCTGGACGTTGTCGCCAACCTTGCTCAGGCGAACCTGATAACGCTCGGCACGGGCTTCAACTTCTTCCTTGCTCGGCGCGCTGCCGAACAGGCTGCTGAAGAAGCCAGGCTTCTCGTCTTTCTTCTCGGCTTTTTCCGAGAGGTTGATGTAGTACAGGCCCAGGCTGCGGTTGATGTCTTCAACGCGCCATTCGCCCTGTTCCAACGCACGACCGACGCTCGACCAGGCACGGTCCAGGTCATTGCCGACGTTCAGAACCGGGTTACCGCTGCCGTCTTCGCTCAGGCTGACACGACTTGGCGTATCGAAATCACGCGAAGCCAGCATGGAGACCGAACCGCCCTTCTCCGAGATGCGGCTCATGCTTGCGAGCATGTCGTCGACCAGTGCCGCATCCAGGCCAGTGTTGACCGAACGGTTGGTGAAAGCCACGTCGGCGGTGCTGCCGGCAGGACGTTCGGCGCTGACCACGTAGACTTCACTGGTGTTGCGCTGTACGCCCGGCTCGATACGCACCCGAACGCGGGTTTCGCTGTCGGTGCTGATACCGGCTGCGCTCAGGCGCTTGGCCATCGCTGCCGACAGTTCGTCGGAATGCTGCCAGGTGGTGGTGAATTCGCCGGTTTGCGGCTTCTGTTCATCCAGACGGTAACCGTTGTCCTGGAAGAACTGCACAGCCACTGGCCAGACTTCGGCGGGTGGATTCTGGGCCAGGATCGAACTCGAATCACCGCTCTTCTGCAGCGAGTAGGCGCTGGCGTCAGCCGATGCCGACAACGGCTGTGGACGCGGCACGATGTACTCGCCCTTGGCGGTGTCATCCGCGACGTTGCGCGGGATCGGCAGCAGCGGATCCAGACGTTTGGCGGTGCTGACGTCCGGTGGCAATTGCATAGGTGCAGTCTGTTGCGCTTCCAGGTAATCGCTACCACGGTCACGGAAATAACCTTCCGGGCCCCAGACCCATCCGCAGCCACTGGTGCTGGAGATAATCAAGGCAAGTGCGGAAAGTCCGGCCAATCGCTTCATGCGTAGTGCTTCCTCAATTAAACCAGTACGCCGGACTGGCGCATGGCCTGCCGCAGCGGTTCGTGACAGGCAGCGCTGAGCCAGGTGAGCGGCAGACGGATACCGTCCGGCATCAAGCCCATTTCATGCAGTGCCCATTTCACGGGGATAGGGTTGGATTCGATAAACAGGGTTTTATTGAGCGGCATCAGCTTTTCGTGAATGGCGCGGGCCGTGACGGCGTCGCCTTTCAGCGCAGCGTTGCACAGGTCGCTCATGTCGCGCGGGGCGACGTTGGCAGTGACCGAGATGTTGCCTTTGCCGCCGAGCAGGATCAGTTCGACTGCGGTGGCGTCGTCACCGGACAGCACCACAAAGTCTTCGCTGACGCCGTCGATGATGGCTTTTGCACGGGCCAGGTCGCCGGTGGCTTCCTTGATACCGATGATGTTTTTCACGGTCGAGAGGCGGATCACGGTTTCGGTCAGCATGTCGCAGGCCGTACGGCCCGGCACGTTGTAAAGGATCTGCGGGATGTCGACGGCTTCTGCGATGGCCTTGAAGTGCTGGTACAAGCCTTCCTGGGTCGGCTTGTTGTAGTACGGCGTGACCAGCAGGCAAGCATCGGCGCCGGCGGTCTTCGCATTGGTGGTCAGCTCGATCGCTTCGCGCGTCGAGTTGGCGCCGGTCCCGGCGATCACCGGAATGCGCCCTGCCACCTGCTTCACCACGTAACGAATCACTTCGATGTGCTCGTTCACGTCAAGGGTGGCCGATTCGCCTGTAGTGCCGACCGCCACGATCGCGTGGGTGCCGTTCTGCAGGTGAAAGTCCACCAGTTTGCTCAGGCTGTCCCAGTCGAGACGACCTTGTGCATCCATGGGTGTGACCAGTGCCACCATACTGCCCGCAATCATGCAACCGCTCCTGCCGGAAAAAGAGAGCGGTAATGGTACTGGCGCCAAGATGCTTGTACAAGCGAAGTACTGCGCTGCTGCCATTCCCCTTGGCGCTGCTTTTCGCTACCCTTCAGACTTTGATCGGTACTGATAAGCTCGCACACCGGGTTTCAGCCTCCATTTTCGGCATCACAAGCCCCGATCCAGCGTTGCCGCCCCTCGCTCCTGCCTTGATGGAGCACGTTGCAACCTTCGGCCCGGGTTTTCTGAATTCGCATCCGCAGGCTCGCCCCCGGCAGTAAAAGCCCGTAAAAGTATCGACCGCTCATCGCTTTAGGAATGCTGCATGTCCACCCCCACAGTTCGCGAACAATTCCTTGTCATCAGTGCCCTCGGCGCCAACCCCATGGAGCTGACTAACGTCCTGTGCCGCGCCAGCCATGAAAACCGCTGCGCCGTGGTCACCTCTCGCCTGACCCGTCACGGCGAGTGCAGCGCGTTGATCCTTGAAATCTCCGGCAGTTGGGACGCCCTGGCTCGCCTGGAAGGCAGCCTGCCAAGCCTCGCCAAAAAGCACGCATTCACCGTTAACGTGGTGCGCAGCGCGGCGCTGGAGAATCGTCCTCAGGCCCTGCCTTACGTCGCTTATGTCAGCTCGGCGTATCGCTCGGACATCATCAACGAACTGTGCCAGTTCTTCATGGACCACAACGTCGAGCTGGAAAACCTGACCTGCGACACGTATCAGGCGCCGCAAACCGGCGGCACCATGCTCAACGCCACGTTTACCGTGACCTTGCCGGCCGGCGTGCAGATCAGCTGGCTGCGCGATCAGTTCCTGGATTTCGCCGACGCGCTGAATCTGGACGCGCTGATCGAACCGTGGCGCCCACAGAACCCAATGTAAGGAAGCTTTCATGGCCGTTGCCATCGACCAACCGGTTGCCGACTTCGAAGCACCCGCCACCAATGGACAGACCGTCAGCCTCGCGGGCCTCAAAGGCAAGCAAGTAGTGATCTACTTCTATCCGAAGGACAGCACGCCGGGCTGCACCACTCAGGGCCAGGGCTTTCGCGATCAGCTGGACGCCTTTAAAGCGGCCAACACCGAAGTTTTCGGCGTGTCGCGCGACAGCCTGAAATCCCACGAAAACTTCAAGGCCAAGCAAGCGTTCACCTTCGAGCTGATCAGCGACAAGGAAGAAGCGCTGTGCCAGTTGTTTGATGTGATCAAGCTGAAGAAGCTATATGGCAAGGAATACATGGGCGTTGATCGCAGCACGTTCCTGATCGATAAGGATGGCGTGCTGCGTCAGGAATGGCGCGGCGTGAAGGTGCCGGGGCATGTGGATGCGGTGTTGGCGGCCGCACAGTCCCTTAACAAAGCCTGATATTTTTGGCGTCTGTTCGGACGCTATCGCGAGCAGGCTCGCTCCCACAGTTGACCGAGTTGAACAGACTGACGCGGTCTAATGTGGGACCGAGCCTGCTCGGGATGAGGCCATCTGCCCCACCGCCTCATACAGTCTGACCTTTAAAGCAACGGCGCCACCACCGGCTCTTTGCGCGGCCATGCGTCCAGTACGGCCTTGAATAAGGTTGCCAGCGGAATCGCAAAGAACACCCCCCAAAATCCCCACAACCCGCCAAACAACAGCACCGCACAGATAATTGCCACCGGATGCAAATTCACCGCCTCCGAAAACAACAGCGGCACCAGCACATTCCCGTCCAGCGTCTGGATAATCCCGTAGACCGCCATCAAGTAAATGAACTGATCGCTCCAGCCCCACTGGAACAGCGCAATCAGCAGAACCGGCACGGTCACCACCACCGCCCCGACATACGGGACCACCACCGACACGCCTACCAGCAACGCCAGCAGTGCTGCGTAGTTGAGCCCCAGCACAACGAAACCGATATAGGTCACACCACCGCAGATGAAGATCTCAATGACCTTTCCGCGAATGTAGTTGGCAATCTGCCGGTTCATCTCGTGGGCAACCCGGGTAATCAACGCCCGTTCTCGGGGCAGATAACCGCGCACCCACTGGCCGATCATCTCGCGGTCCTTGAGAAAGAAGAACACCAGGATCGGCACCAGCACCAGGTAGATCATGATGTTCACCAGCAATGGCAAGCTCGACAGCGAGAACGTCAGCGCCCATTGACCGAACTTGCCGATCTCGCCGCGCGCCACTTCGATGGCCTGCAGTACTTGCTCATCAGACACCAGATGCGGATAACGCTCAGGCAGCAGTAACAGCAGCGACTGCCACTTGGCGAGCATCCCCGGCAGTTCATTGAACAGCGTGATCAGCTGATGCCAGAGCAACGGCACCACGACAATCATGAACACCAGCAGAACGCCCATGAACAACGCAAAAACCAGCCCCACTGCCACCCCACCGGGCATGCGCAGGCGCTCGAGCGTGACGACCAGGCCTTGCATCAGATACGCCAGGACCATCCCCGCCAGTACCGGCGCGAGCATGCCGCCCAGTGTGAGTACGGCCGTGAAAGCCAGAAACAGCAGCACGGCCAGCACCACGGCTTCTTCGTCGGAAAAGTAGCGCTGAATCCAGTCGCGTAACACCTTGAACATCAATAATCCTTAGAAACGAACGCAGCAGATTTCAGGCTTTTTTCAACCAGTAGCGGTAAACGCCCGCTTCATCTTCTTCACGAAGCAGCGTATGACCGGCCAATCGGGCAAAGGTGCGGAAGTCGCGCTGAGATCCCGCGTCGGTAGCGATCACCTTGAGCACCGCGCCACTGGCCATTTTGTTGAGTTCCAGCTTGGCCTTGAGGAGCGGCAACGGACAATTCAGACCGCTGGCGTCCAGTTCCAGGTCATGGGCTACAGCGTCGGTCATTGCGTCACTCCGGGTCAGGTGGTTGAGCGGCTTAGAATATCTGGTCCGAAGCGTACTGTCCGGCTACAGTAAGGTCTTTGTCGACTAAGGCTTTGTGCATGACTTTTTTGCGCCCTACCCTGCTGACGCTCGCTTGCCTGCTCGCCTCACCGGGCTTCGCCGACGACCTGCCGTCACTCGGCGACGCCAGTTCTGCCATTGTCTCGCCGCAACAGGAATACCAATTGGGCCGTGCGTGGCTGGCACTGTTGCGCAGCCAGGTCTCGCAACTCAACGATCCGCAGCTCAAGGATTACGTCGAATCCAGCGTCTACCGACTGGTGGAAACCAGCCAGGTCAATGACCGACGCCTGGAGTTCATCCTGATCAACAGCCCGCAGCTCAACGCCTTTGCGGCGCCAGGCGGGATCGTCGGGGTCAACGGCGGTCTGTTCCTCAATGCGCAGACCGAGGGCGAATACGCTTCGGTACTGGCGCACGAATTGGCTCACTTGTCGCAACGCCACTTTGCCCGTGGCGTTGAAGCCCAACAGCGCATGCAAGTGCCGATGATGGCTGCCCTGCTGGCCGGTATTGTCATTGCGGCTGCCGGTGCCGGCGACGCCGGGATCGCGGCCATTGCGGGTACTCAGGCGGCGGCGATTCAGGAACAACGACGCTTCTCACGTCAGAATGAACAGGAAGCCGACCGCATCGGCATCGTCAACCTGGAAAAGGCCGGTTACGACCCGCGCTCGATGCCGACCATGTTCGAGCGGTTGATGCGTCAATACCGCTTCGACGCCAAGCCGCCGGAATTCCTCCTGACTCACCCGGTGACCGAATCCCGGATCGCCGACACCCGCAACCGCGCCGAACAGGCAAAACCGGGCGGCATCGAAGACACGATGCGTTATCAGCTGATTCGTGCACGCGTTCAGCTGGTCTATGAAGAAACCCCAGGCCTGGGCGCCAAGCGTTTCCGCGCGCAGCTCGACGAGAACCCGAAAAACGACGTCGCCCGGTATGGCCTGGCGATTGCCCAGATCAAGGGTGGCCAGCTGAATGAAGCTCGCGAGAACCTCAAGCTGCTGCTGGCCAAATCACCGAACGAGATTATCTACAACCTGGCGCAGGTCGATCTGGACATCACCAACAATCGTCTGCCCGATGCTCAAACACGGGTTGACCGGATGCTGACCCAATACCCGGGTAACTATCCGCTGAACCAGGTGCGTGTCGATCTGCTGCTGAAACAAAACCGTGCCGCCGATGCCGAGAAGGCGCTGGAAGGGTTGCTCAAGTCGCGCCCGGATGATCCGGACGTGTGGTATCAAGTGGCCGAGACGCGCGGTCTGTCAGGCAACATCATCGGCCTGCATCAGGCTCGCGCGGAGTACTTTGCCCTGGTTGGCGATTATCGTCAGGCCATTCAACAACTGGACTTCGCCAAGCGCAAGGCCGGCACCAACTTCCCGTTGTCGTCGCGTATTGACGCCCGGCAACGTGAGTTGATGGAGCAGGAGCGCATGGTCAAGGACATGATGGGCTGACCTGCTTCAGCAACACAAAAGCTTCAGGCACAAAAAAACCGCCTCTTTCGAGGCGGTTTTTTATTCAGCCGACAACCGGTTTATTCAGCCAGTTTGAAGGTGATGAAGCTGGCACGACCTTGACGCAGAACCCGCATGGATACCGAGCGATTCTTCGGCAGTGCCTTGGCAATTTCAGCGAATTCTTTGCTGTCGTTGATTGCCTGGTTGTTCAGGTGAGTGATCACATCATTAGGCTGCAAGCCGATGAGCGATGCCGGACCGTCCTGGACTTCCTTGATCACCACACCACCTTTGAGGTCGTAGGTTTTCTTTTGCTCAGCGGTCAGATCCGCGACGGCAACGCCGAGACGGTTGCTGTTGGTTTCAACGCCTGACTTGAGTTTCGAGTCCAGTTCCTTGCCTTCGTCAGGGATCGCGCCGACCGTGAGCTCGACATTCTTGCGCTTGCCGTCGCGAATCACTTCAAGCTTGGCCTTCTCGCCTTCTTTCAGTGCGCCCACCAGGTGCGGCAGATCGGCTGACATGACGATCGGTTGCCCGTTCATGCTCAGGATCACGTCGCCGACTTGGAGGTCACCCTTGGCAGCCGGGCCATCTTCCTGGATCTGGGCCACCAGCGCACCGGACGGCTTCTCAAGACCGAACGACTCCGCCAGATCCTTGTTCACTTCCTGAATCACTACCCCCAACCAGCCACGGCTGACTTTGCCGCCACTTTTCAGCTGATTGGAAACGTCCATTGCCACATCGATAGGGATCGCGAACGAAACGCCCATGAAGCCACCGGAGCGGGTGTAGATCTGCGAGTTGATCCCGACCACTTCACCGGCCAGGTTGAACAGCGGACCACCGGAGTTACCCGGGTTGATCGGCACGTCAGTCTGAATGAACGGCACATAGTTTTCGTTCGGCAGGCTACGACCGACAGCGCTGACGATGCCTTGGGTCACGGTATGGTCGAAACCGAACGGCGAGCCGATCGCCACCACCCACTGACCGGCCTTCAGATCCTGGGATTTACCCAGTTTCAGGACTGGCAGATCCTTGCCTTCGATTTTCAGCAACGCCACGTCGGAACGTGGATCCGTACCAACCAGCTTGGCTTTCAACTCACTGCGATCGGACAGACGAACGAGAATTTCGTCGGCATCGGCGATCACGTGGTTGTTGGTCAGGATGTAGCCATCTGGCGAGATGATGAAACCGGAGCCCAGGGACTGCGCCTCGCGCTGACGATCACCGCGAGGCGAGCGTGGCTGCTGCGGCATGCCACGCTCGAAGAACTCGCGCAGCGCTGGCGGCAAGCCTTCAAGGTCTGGCATCTGACCGGACACTCGACGGTCCGGCAGTTTTTGCGTGGTACTGATGTTCACCACCGCAGGCGAGGCTTGCTCGACCAGTTGGGTGAAGTCAGGCAATTCGACGGCCTGAGCAGTGACCGCCTGACCGAGGACCAGCACGGTGGCAAAAATGGAAAGATAAGTCTTCAAGCGTGGTATCGACATACGGCTCCCGTTACGACGAGCATGGTTAAGCGATATGGAGCAAGGAACACCGGGAAAGATACGCCGGTATTTTTGTTCCGGGAACAACAAAACAAGGCCAGAGCCGTGAGGCTCTGACCTATAGAAAAATTCAGGTTTTTTTGCAAATTGAAATGCTCACCAAACATTTCGGTATCAGCTCACTACTTGGTTGCAGTGGCATCGGAGCGCATGGACAGCGCAATCCGTTCAGCGGTACCAATCGGAATCTCACCGACAACGGTCACCATCATCTCGCCTTGAGGGGTCGTCAAGCGACGAGAAACAGCAACGGTCGGGCCTAACTGGGTGCGGGTGTCGGTGATAGCCGCACCGTTCAATGGCTCCAGGAATACCGAGAACCGCGCCAGACCATCGTCATACATCAGACTGTTGACCTGGGTTTTAGTCTCTGGATCCTTGCGGGCGCTGCTGCTGGTCAACTCGAAACCGGGTGGAAGCCAGTCCGAATGCCAGACCTGGGCGGCTTTTACGGCGGAAGCCTTGTCACCGTCGAGATTGACTGCCTTGCAATCGTCGCCTGCCTGCAAGTCGCGGTCAGACGGCATATTGTCGGTATTCAGTTGAGTGAACTGGAAGCGCTCCAGCAATTGCCCCTTGTCATTGAGTAACAATGACTTCAGCGGCAAGCCGGTCTCTTTATCAAGGTGAAGCTCAAACCCGTAACGATGCTGATCACGTGGCGTCAGTGAAACAATCACTGCCGCACGCCCAGCCACACGCGACTTGCCAATCACGGCAAGGTCATACCAATTCTTCAGCTTTTGTGGATCGAGTGCACGACCAGAGGAGTTGGGGGAATCCCCAAGCCCTGCTATCAGGGTGCCGCTGACGCATTGAGTATGCCCATCAATGCGCACGACTTCCTGTGCTGAGCCGTCGAGCTGGAGTAATCGCTCGCGGACCTTGCCATCCTGGACGCGGTGCCAGATGTTATGGGTAGAAAAACTACCGTTACGCTCGTAAACAAAAGTGCCTTGAAAGCTTTGCTGTTGCTCGGCCTGACCAAGACGGGTCAACCAGTCCTGGGCTTCATCGGCGTGGGCTGGAACAACAAACCAGCCACCGAGCAGAAGCGAAAGTAGAGGTATGGCGCGCATGATCCTCCTTAACGGTTTTCCAGGCTTGCTGCACGAGCATAAGGCAGAGCGCTTTCAGTACCTTTCAGTGCAGCTTGTTGAGCATGTTGGCGCAAGTACCCTGGCAGACGCTGATCGTGCCAGCCTGGCTGACCTTGCAATACGCCGTTGGCCATAGGGCCAGTGGCTTCCGAACTCTCATTGTAGCCTGCCAATACAGCTGGACCCTTGACCTGAGGAACGGCCAGACCCGGTTGAGTGGACCGCTGAGCCAGTTCGACACCAGCGATCTCGTCCTGGTTGTACAGACGCACACCTGCCAGCACAGCAACGGTCACCGAGGCAGCAACAGCCAAACGACCCAGGCTGCGCCATGGACCACGGGAAACTTTTGCCGGTACGGCTTCGTCGGCCAAAGCAGCAGAAACTGCCGCGGCGATGTCCAGACGTGGAAGCAGCAGATCCTTGTGCATAACTGCCCGAGCGATTTGATAACGAGCCCAGGTTTCACGGGTTTCAACATCGTCAAAGGCATTCAATACCCGACGCAATTCCAGTTCGTCCGCTTCGTTATCCATCACTGCGGACAGCGATTCCTGCAGGGCTTCACGACTCATGGCGTTCCTCTCTTGGCTATCGCCGCTGTCTCAGTTTTCCTGCAACAACGGCTGCAGGGCTTTATCGATGGCTTCCCGAGCGCGGAAAATCCGGGAGCGCACGGTACCCACCGGACATTGCATGACTGCCGCAATGTCCTCGTAACTCAGACCATCGAATTCACGTAAAGTTAAAGCCGTACGCAAATCTTCTGGCAGTTGCTGGATGGTTCGATGGACGGTGCCTTCGATCTCATCCCGCAGCAATGCACGCTCTGGCGACTCGAGATCCTTCAGGCCATGATCGCCATCGTAGAACTCTGCATCCTCGGAACTGACATCGCTATCCGGCGGCCGACGGCCGCGTGAAACCAGATAATTCTTCGCCGTGTTGATGGCGATGCGGTAAAGCCACGTATAAAACGCGCTGTCTCCGCGAAAATTTCCAAGTGCGCGGTATGCCTTGATAAAGGCTTCCTGTGCCACATCCTGGGCTTCATGGGTGTCGTGCACGAAACGCACGATCAACCCGAGAATTTTGTGCTGGTATTTCAGCACTAGCAGATCGAAAGCTCGCTTGTCGCCGCGTTGAACGCGCTCGACGAGCTGCTGATCCTCTTCCTGGGTTAGCATGAACACTCCTCGATAAGCTCGGAGGAGGCTTGCATAACTAAACGACCAGACTTGCAAACATAGACTCGGGCTTTTCGCAAAAGTTCTCCCCCTCCAAGCAAGTTTCCTGCGGGCTCTGATTTGGCACGCACGAAAAGCGCAGCTCGGCATGACCCGGCTGCGCGAATAATCTTGTCATCGGATTCAATCGCAAGGACCAAACCGCTAGTCCCGTCCTGAAACCGACACTGTCCTTCTTTTCAGGCACCGTCTATTGATCTTGGGCCTTTGGCAAAAGTTCCAAATATTTATAGCCGGACGAAAGGGACATTGTGCAACCGTGAACAGAAAAAGACTGTTAAATCGTTGATACAGTCGCCTTGTCGCCTAACCGTCCAAAAAACCATCCGACGAAGCGTCAAGGATTTTCCGTCACAGTAGTTTCACAATGCCATATGCGCTCGGGTATTGTGCCGCTCCCCCCCTCTATATACTAGTGGGCTGTGTGGCTGCCTTGACTCGCCGTTCCAGCAGTCTTGCGCCAACCCCGACCCGGGTCGCTTTGAGCGGAATCCTGAAATGAGCCAACAGTTTCAACACGATGTTCTGGTCATTGGCAGCGGCGCTGCCGGTTTGAGCCTTGCGCTGACCTTGCCCGGTCATTTGCGCATCGCCGTACTGAGCAAAGGCGACCTCGCCAACGGCTCGACATTTTGGGCCCAGGGCGGCGTCGCTGCCGTTCTGGATGACACCGATACTGTCGAATCCCACGTCGACGACACCCTCAATGCCGGCGGTGGGCTCTGCCACGAAGACGCCGTGCGTTTTACCGTCGAGCACAGTAAAGAAGCCATTCAATGGCTTATCGATCAAGGCGTACCGTTTACCCGCGACGAACAATCCGGCACCGAAGACGGTGGATTCGAATTTCACTTGACCCGCGAAGGCGGTCACAGTCATCGACGTATCATTCATGCCGCCGATGCCACGGGCGCAGCGATCTTCAGAACTTTGCTCGCCCAGGCCAGACTGAGACCGAATATCGAACTGCTGGAACAGCGGGTCGCCATCGACCTGATCACCGAAAAACGCCTGGGCCTGGAAGGCGATCGCTGCCTGGGTGCCTACGTGCTGAATCGCAGCACGGGCGAAGTCGACACCTACGGCGCACGGTTCGTGATCCTCGCCTCCGGCGGCGCGGCCAAGGTCTACCTGTATACCAGCAACCCCGACGGCGCCTGCGGTGATGGCATCGCCATGGCCTGGCGTTCCGGCTGCCGGGTGGCAAACCTGGAATTCAACCAGTTCCATCCGACCTGCCTTTATCACCCGCAGGCCAAGAGTTTCCTGATTACCGAAGCCCTGCGTGGCGAAGGTGCGCACCTGAAGCTGCCCAACGGCGAGCGGTTCATGCAACGCTTCGATCCGCGTGCCGAACTCGCGCCCCGGGACATCGTCGCCCGCGCCATCGACCATGAGATGAAACGCCTGGGTATCGACTGCGTCTATCTGGACATCAGCCACAAGCCCGAAGCGTTCATCAAGACGCACTTCCCGACGGTGTATGAACGCTGCCTGGAGTTTTCCATCGACATCACCAAGCAACCGATCCCGGTGGTTCCTGCGGCGCACTACACCTGCGGCGGCGTGATGGTCGATCAGAACGGTCGCACCGACGTGCCGGGACTGTATGCCATTGGCGAAACCAGCTTCACCGGCCTGCACGGCGCCAACCGCATGGCCAGCAACTCGCTGCTGGAGTGCTTCGTTTACGCCCGTTCGGCGGCGGCGGACATACTGGATCAGTTGCCGCAGGTTTCGATTCCGATCGCCCTGCCCGTCTGGGATGCAAGCCAGGTCACCGATTCCGACGAAGACGTGATCATTGCACACAACTGGGATGAACTGCGGCGATTCATGTGGGACTACGTTGGCATCGTGCGCACCAACAAACGCTTGCAACGCGCGCAGCATCGCGTGCGGCTGTTGCTGGACGAGATTGACGAGTTCTACAGCAACTATAAGGTCAGTCGGGATTTGATCGAGTTGCGCAACCTGGCCCAGGTGGCGGAGCTGATGATCCAGTCAGCCATGGAGCGCAAGGAAAGTCGCGGTCTGCATTACACCCTCGACTACCCGAACCTGCTGCCGGTCGCACTGGACACTATTCTGGTGCCGCCCACCTACGCCGACTGAACTTGAGTCGAACCCGCAGGCGTCGGTGCACATCTGCCGCCTGCGAATCGTGGGGAACGCAGATCGATCTAACCCGTCGTTCGCCTCGCAGTCGATAACGCAGCACCACGACCAACGGCAGCGCCAGGCTGTCCGGAAGCAACTGCACCGGTTGCCAACCCGCCACTTGATTCCACAACTGCCAGCCATCGGCATCGCGACGCAAGCCGCGAAATGCCATTGGATGTGTCAGCAAAATCTGCCGCGGCAGCAGCCAGACGCCGTGAATTACACACAGCGTAATACCGAGCAAAAGCGCCCAGACTGGAATAGAAAGAAGAAACAACGAACCCAGCGCGAACAGCTGGGCCACAAGATATGCCGCCAGCAACTGCCGCGAGGCATGCCAGCGGCATTCGAACGCATTACTTGGGCTGGACACGATCCAGGATCATGCGAACCATGCGCTGAAGTTCCGGATCTTCCGATTCGGCGCGTTCCATGAACCAGCCGAACATGTCCTGGTCTTCGCATTCAAGCAGCTTGCGGTAGCAATCGCGGTCGACGTCGTTGAGGTGCGGGTAGACCTCTTTCACGAATGGCACCAGCAACACGTCAAGCTCGAGCATGCCACGGCGGCTGTGCCAGTAGAGGCGATTCAGTTCAACATCTTCGACCATGGAGCGCTCCTCAAATAGGCGGCAAGTATACAGCCCCAGACACGGTCGAACAGTCGGCTTTGGTCGGGCGCCATCGATCCTTTGTGAACTACCCATTTCGAGAGCGCCCCCTTATGATGTCCCCCAGACTCTTTACCCTGCGATGACCCATGGCCGATTCTGCTTTTTTCTGCACCCTGTCCCATGAAGGCGTTCTTGCAGTCCGCGGCGCGGACGCCAGCAAATTCCTGCAAGGCCAATTGACCTGCAACCTCAATTACCTGAGCGACACCCAGGCCAGTCTCGGCGCCCGCTGCACGCAGAAAGGCCGGATGCAATCGAGTTTCCGCATTCTGCTTGAAGGTGACGGCGTTCTGCTGGCGATGGCCACCGAATTGCTCGAACCGCAGTTGGCGGACCTGAAAAAGTACGCCGTGTTCTCCAAATCCCGACTGACCGATGAAAGCGCCGCCTGGGTGCGCTTCGGCCTTGATCATGGCGATACCGCACTGAGCAGCCTGGGTCTTGAGCTGCCGACAGACACCGACAGCGTCGCGCGCCATGAAGGCCTGATCGCCATTCGCGTCTCGCCGGATCGCGCCGAACTGTGGGTCGCGGTCGATCAGGCCGATACCATTAAAGGCAAGCTGTCCGCCCTGTTGAGTGAAGGCGATCTGAATCAATGGCTGCTGGGCCAGATCCGCGCAGGGATCGGCCAGGTCATGCCGAGCACTCGCGAGTTGTTCATCCCGCAGATGCTCAACCTGCAAGCCGTCGGTGGCGTGAGTTTCAAAAAGGGTTGTTATACCGGCCAGGAAATCGTCGCGCGCATGCAGTACCTGGGCAAACTCAAGCGCCGCTTGTATCGCCTGACACTCGATGCCAGCGAATTGCCCGAGCCCGGCACCCAACTGTTTTCCCCGTCCCACGGCAGTTCTATCGGCGAAGTGGTACTGGCCGCCAAAACCGGGCAACACATTGAACTCCTGGCCGTGTTGCAAGCCGAAGCAGCAGAGGGTGGCGATATTCATCTGGGCACCCTCGAAGGGCCAGCCTTGCACCTGCTAGACCTGCCTTATCAACTGGATCGCGATCGCGAAATCCAGCGTTAACCGCAGCACTTGTTGCAACACCCTAGAGAAAAGAAATGAGCGAGCTGGCGGATAAGGTCCAACAGGATTTGGTTGAGGCCATCGATAACGATGACCTGGTTCTGCCAACATTACCGGAAGTAGCCTTGCAGATTCGCAAGGCCGCTGAAGATCCGGAGATCAGTGTCAGTACCCTGAGCAAAGTGATCGGCCGTGATACGGCGTTGTCGGCGCGCCTGATCAAAGTGGTCAACAGCCCGCTGCTGCGCGCGACTCAGGAAGTGACTGACCTGCACACGGCGATCACACGACTGGGCGTCAACTACAGCAGCAATCTGGCGATCGGCCTGGTGATGGAACAGATTTTCCATGCCCGCTCGGAGGTGGTGGAACAGAAAATGCGCGATGTCTGGCGCAAAAGCCTGGAAATCGCCGGCGTCAGCTATGCGCTGTGCCGTAGTTACACACAACTCAAACCTGATCAGGCAGCCCTCGGCGGGCTGGTGCATCAGATTGGCGTGTTGCCTATTCTGACCTACGCCGAAGACCATTATGAATTGCTGTCTGATCCGGTCAGCCTCAACCATGTCATCGACCGCATTCACCCCTTGATCGGCGACAAGCTGCTCAGGGTCTGGGAATTTCCGGAAATGCTGGTGCAGTTGCCAGGGCTGTACCTGGACTTCAAACGCCAGTCCGAGCGGGTCGATTATGTCGATCTGGTTCAGGTGGCCAGCCTGTATTGCCATAAAGACACCGACCACCCGCTGGCCCGCATTGATGCGTTCAGCGTGCCGGCCTTCAAGAAACTGGGGATCGATCCGGAGAACGAGGCGATGTGCCGGGATCTGGAAGAGTCGCGGTCGATGTTTTACTGAATTCTGTGGCGAGGGAGCTTGCTCCCGTTGGACTGCGCAGCAGTCCCCTTCTTTTCCAGGTATGGAGTGGGACCGCTTCGCGGCCCAGCGGGAGCAAGCTCCCTCGCCACAGATGGGGTTCTCACTCTCCGGCAATAAAACTCACCCGCACCTTCAAACCCGCCTGTTCACCATCGTGAAGACTGATCTGCGCCAGGTGCGCGCGACATATTTCGCCGACAATCGCCAACCCCAGCCCTGAGCCAGCGACCTGCTGATTGCGCCGGTAAAAGCGCTCGAACACCCGATCCCGCTCATCAATCGGAATCCCCGGCCCGTCATCCTCGACCTCCAGCACCGCCGGCGCCGTGACCCGCAGAATCACATTGCCGCCCGGCGGCGTATGCGCGAGGGCGTTGTCTACCAGATTGCTCAGCAGTTCGTTCAACAGCGTCGGCTCACCGCGCAGCCACACCGGTTCGTCCGCCTCCAACGCCAGGGCTACGCCGCGTGCGTGGGCCAACGGCGCCATGGCCATACCCAGTTCGCGCGCCAACTGACTCAGATCCAACAACTGCGCGCCGCCTTCGGCAATCGCCCGGGCCCCGTTTTCTACCCGCGCCAGCGAAAGCAATTGATTGGCCAGGTGAGTCAAGCGATCCGTGCCCTGGGCAGCGGTTTCCAGGGTACTGCGCCAGGTTTGCGGTTCGTTTGAGCGCAGGCCCAGTTCGAGTCGCGCCTTGAGCGCCGCCAACGGCGTACGCAGTTCATGGGCGGCATCGGCGATGAACTGCGCCTGCCGCTCGAATTGTCCGCGCAGGCGCTCGGTAAAGTGATTGAGCGCGCGCACCAGCGGCCACAATTCATGCTGCACTTCCACCAGCGGCAATGGCCGCAAATCATCCGGCTGACGCTCCTCCACTGCTGTGCGCAAGCGTTCCAGTGGACGTAACGCCGCGCTGACCGCAAACCACACCATGAGCAATGCACCGACCGCCAGCATGCCCAAACGCAGCAAGGTGTCCGCCGCCAGACTGCGAGCCATGGCGACCCGGGCCTCGTCGGTTTCTGCCACGCGGATTTCTGCCATGCCGTTCATGTTCGGCTCGCTCACGGGTTTGAGCAGGCTTACCACGCGGACGTTTTGCCCACGGTATTGGGCGTTATAGAAACGTGCCAGTGCCGGATAGTCATCGGTACGCGGGGTTCCCGGGGGCGGCGGCGGGAGGTTTTCGTAACCGGAAATCAGCTTCTGATTGATGTCGTTGACCAGATAGAAGATGCGCCCGGCACTGTCGTAGGCGAAGGTATCGAGGGCCACGTAAGGCACGTCGGCGCTGAGACTGCCATCGCGCTGGGACACGCCTGCGGCAATGGTCCGCGCCGACGCCAGCAGAGTCCGGTCATAAGCCGTGTCGGCGGCTTCGCGACCATTCCAGTACGCGCTCAAACCACTGGCCAGCATTAATACCACCAACAACAGCGCGAGGTTCCACAACAACCGCCAGCGCAGGCTGCTGGGCTTATGCATCGCGGCTTTCCAGCAAATAGCCGAGGCCGCGGAAGGTCACGATGGCGACGGGTTGGCCATCGAGTTTCTTGCGCAGGCGGTGGACGTAGATTTCGATGGCGTCCGGGCTGGCTTCTTCATCCAGGCCAAACACCTGGGAGGCGAGCTGCTCTTTGCTCATCACCCGACCGGGCCGGGCGATCAACGCTTCAAGAACCGCCTGTTCGCGGGAAGTCAGGGTCAGCAATTCTTCACCGAGGGTGAAGCGCCGGGTGTCCAGGTCATAGGCCAGCACGCCGCAGCGCTGCTGACGCTCACCGCCCAGCACACTGCGCCGCAGCAAGGCTTTGACCCGTGCTTCGAGTTCGGTCAGCTCGAACGGTTTGGCCAGGTAATCATCAGCACCGAGGTTGAGCCCGTGAACCCGGTCCTTGACGTCGCTGCGGGCGGTCAGCATCAGCACCGGCAGGTTTTTGCCCCTTGCTCGCAAACGCGCCAACACTTCGAAACCATCCATGCGCGGCAAGCCCACATCGAGAATCGCTACCGCGTATTCCTCGCTGCTCAAGGCCAGATCGGCTGCCACGCCGTCGTGCAGCACATCCACGGTCAGCCCGGTGCTCTTGAGCGCCTGGGCGACACTTTCGGCGAGCTGCAGATGGTCTTCGACGAGCAGGACACGCATGGATCTTTACCTCATTCAGGGATGGTCGACGCCATTCTTCGGCGCGGAGTTTACAGCCGCATCCGCCGCTGTGAAGCCTGAAAACTGTGAAAGCCAACTGAAAGGTTAGTGAAAGGTTGGCCCGTTAGAGTCGGCCCACGGATGGTTTCGACTGCGGACCACCCGATCGTGCTTTGAAATGTAGCTCCCGAAAAACGCCTTGATGCGTTTTCGCCAATAAGAACAATAACGAGGTACTGCACCATGCTGGCCAGACAGCTTCAGGTTTACCCGCCCCGCCCGTTTTTTCAATCCCCATCGTTCACGCTTGTCAGCGCCGATACCGGCTGCACGACGCGAAACCGTCGCACCTGAAACATCCCCAAAAACAAAAACTCCCGTGGAGACAACAATGAATCGATCACTGCGCCGTTTCGCCCTCGCCGCCAGCTGCATGCTGTTCGCCGGTCAACTGATGGCTGAGCCAAAACGCCCTGAATGCATCGCCCCGGCCTCGCCTGGCGGCGGTTTCGACCTGACCTGCAAACTGGCGCAAAGCGCGCTGGTGAACGAAAAACTGCTGACCAAACCGATGCGCGTGACCTACATGCCCGGCGGTGTCGGCGCGGTGGCGTACAACGCGGTGGTCGCTCAGCGTCCGGCCGACGCCGGCACGTTAGTGGCGTGGTCCAGCGGTTCGCTGCTGAACCTGGCCCAGGGCAAGTTCGGTCGTTTCGATGAAACCAACGTTCGCTGGCTGGCTGCCGTTGGCACCAGTTACGGTGCTATCGCGGTGAAAAGCGATTCGCCCTACAAGTCCCTGGACGATCTGGTCCAGGCGCTGAAGAAAGATCCGAGCAAAGTGGTGATCGGCTCCGGCGGCACCGTCGGCAGCCAGGACTGGATGCAGACCGCGCTGATCGCCAAGGCCGCCGGGATCAACCCGCGCGACCTGCGTTACGTCGCCCTCGAAGGCGGCGGTGAAATCGCCACCGCCCTGCTCGGCGGCCACATCCAGGTCGGCAGCACCGACATTTCCGACTCCATGCCGCACATCCAGAGCGGCGATATGCGCCTGCTGGCGGTGTTCTCCGAGAAGCGTCTGGACGAGCCGGAAATGAAAGACATTCCAACCGCCAAAGAGCAAGGCTACGACATCGTCTGGCCAGTGGTTCGCGGTTTCTACCTCGGGCCAAAGGTCAGCGACGAAGACTACGCCTGGTGGAAAGAGGCCTTCGACAAACTGCTGGCGTCCGAAGACTTCGCCAAGCTGCGCGATCAGCGTGAGCTCTTCCCGTTCGCCATGACCGGCCCGGAACTGGACACCTACGTGAAGAAGCAAGTGTCGGATTACAAAGTGCTGGCCAAAGAGTTCGGCCTGATCCAGTGATCGCCTCTTTCTAGTGGTGGCGGCCCCTGACTGTCGGGGGCTGCGGCCCAGGAGTTTCCCATGCTCTTACAACGCATTTTTGCTTCGGTGCTGTTGCTGGCCTGCCTCAGCCTGGTGCTGATGGCCTGGCCCTACCAGGCGCCTTTTTCCTACGAACCGATCGGACCACGGGCCTTCCCGCTGTTGATGCTGGGGCTGATGGGCTTGGGGCTGGTTTACATGGTGTACCGCCCTTCGCCTATCAAACACACCGATGAAGATCCGCCGATGGATCGCGAAACCCTGACCAAGATTGGCCTTTGCGTGTTGCTGCTGCTGATCTTCGCCGGGCTGTTCGAGCCCTTGGGCTTCATTCTCAGCAGCATGCTGATCGGGATTCCGATGGCCCGCCTGTACGGCGGACGCTGGTTGCCGGGCGCGGTGATTATCAGCCTGATGAGTATCGGGCTGTACCTGCTGTTCGACAAAGTCATGGACGTGCCACTGCCTCTGGGCCTGCTCGACGTTCTGGAGAACTGATATGGATACGCTTGGTTATTTGAGTCACGGCTTCGGCGTCGCCCTCACCCCTTACAACCTGATCACCGCACTGTGCGGCACGCTGATCGGCACCGTCGTCGGCCTGCTGCCGGGCCTGGGCCCGATCAACGGCGTCGCGTTGTTGATACCGATTGCCTTCGCCCTCGGTCTGCCGCCGGAATCGGCGTTGATCCTGCTGGCAGCGGTCTACCTGGGTTGCGAGTACGGCGGCCGGATCAGTTCGATTCTGCTGAACATTCCCGGCGAAGCCTCCACCGTGATGACCACCCTCGACGGCTACCCGATGGCCCGTCAAGGCATGGCGGGCGTGGCACTGTCGCTGTCAGCCTGGAGCTCATTCATCGGCGCCTTCATCGCCACCTGCGGGATGGTGATCTTCGCGCCGATTCTGGCGAAATGGGCGATTGCCTTCGGACCGGCGGAATACTTTGTATTGATGGTGTTCGCGATTGTCTGCCTGGGCGGCATGGCCGGTGATCGACCGCTGAAAACGTTTATTGCGGCGTTGATCGGCCTGTTCCTGTCCACCGTCGGCATCGATGCAAACAGCGGTGTCTACCGCTTCACCGGTGACAACATTCACCTGACTGACGGCATTCAGTTTGTGGTGCTGGTACTGGGCCTGTTCTCTATCAGCGAAATCCTTTTGCTGCTGGAAAAAACCCACCGTGGCCAGGAAGCGTTCAAAGCCACCGGCCGGATGATGTTCAACTTCAAGGAAGCGGCGTCGGTGTTCTGGGTGAACATGCGTTGCGGTGTGCTCGGGTTCATCATGGGCGTGCTACCGGGTGCCGGCGCGACACTGGCCAGTGCCGTGGCCTACATGACCGAGAAACGTATCGCTGGCCCCAGCGGAAAATTCGGACAAGGCGACAAGCGCGGTCTCGCCGCCCCGGAAACCGCCATCGGTGCTGAAGCTTGCGGTGCGCTAGTGCCGATGTTGACATTGGGTGTTCCAGGGTCGGGCACCACGGCAGTGATGATCGGCGCGCTGTCGCTGTACAACATCACGCCGGGCCCGCTGCTGTTTCAACAGCAACCGGACATCGTCTGGGGCCTGATCGCGTCGTTGTTCATCGCCAACATCATGCTGGTGATCCTCAACATCCCGATGATCCGCATCTTCACCCGCATCCTCGCCGTGCCGAACTGGGCGCTGGTGCCGATGATCGCGATCATTACCGCCATCGGTGTTTTCGCGGTGCATGCCACCACCTTCGACCTGTTCCTGATGATCGGCATCGGCATCTTCGGCTACATTCTGCGTAAGCTCGACTTTCCGCTGTCGCCCGTTCTGCTGGGCTTCATCCTCGGAGGTTTGATGGAACAGAATCTGCGCCGCGCCTTGTCGATCTCCAACGGTTCGCTGGAAATACTCTGGTCGAGCGGGATAACCATGGGTGTCTGGGCGTTGATCGCGGTGATGTTGCTGGTGCCGATCCTGCGGATCTGGCGCAAACGTTCGGTTGCCCGGCGCGTAGTCGCCGATGTCTGATCGAACACCCTTCAAAGCCTGGTGGGGTACGCCGCTGGTCGGCGCGCTGGGCGGTTACCTGGCCAGCCTGGTCGGCTGGCCGCTGCCGTGGATGGTCGGCTCGTTGCTGGCGATCATCCTGGTGCGCTGCCTGACCCCGTGGCAATTGGCGGAAATCCCTGGCGGCCGCAAGTGCGGCCAGTGGGTTGTCGGTATCGGCATCGGCCTGCACTTCACCCCGGTGGTGATGGAGCAAGTGTTGAGTCACTTCGGCCTGATCTTCTTCGGTGCCTTGATCACCTGCCTGTCCGCCGTGGTCGGGGTCTGGTTGATGCGGCGCACCGGAGAGGATCGCGCCACCGCATTTTTCTCAAGCATGCCCGGGGGCTCCGGGGAGATGGTCAACCTCGGCGCGCGCAACGGCGCGGTGCTCAGTCGCGTCGCGGCGGGGCAAAGTCTGCGAGTGTTGGTGGTGGTGCTGTGTGTGCCAGCAGCATTCAAATATTTGCTGGGTTACGGCGCACCGGTCTTGCACCCAAGCACCGTGAATTGGTGGTGGCTGGCCCTTCTATTCCCGGCAGGTGCATTGGCAGCCTGGCTCTGGGAACGTCTTCGTCAACCCAATCCGTGGCTGTTCGGGCCGTTGCTGGTGAGTGCAGCGGTGAGCATTGGTTGGGATTTGCACATCGGCTTGCCCAATGGCGGCAGCCAGATCGGCCAATGGCTGATCGGCAGCGGCTTGGGTTGTCATTTCAATCGGCAGTTTTTCCGGCGGGCGCCTTCCTTTATGGGCCGAACCTTGATCGGGACGGTGCTGACCATGTTGATCGCCACGGCGGCAGCATTGGGATTGAGCGCGCTGACGCATCTGGATTTGCGTTCGCTGACGTTGGGCATGATGCCTGGCGGGATTGCGGAGATGAGCCTGACGGCGGAGACCCTGCAATTGTCTGTACCGCTGGTGACGGCGATGCAGGTGATGCGGCTGTTGTTTGTGTTGTTTCTGGCAGAGCCGTTGTTCAGGTATTGGAATCGCGAGCCGGAGCCCTAGCCTGCAATTGCCAGTCGGCTTGTTATACCCGCTGAGAAAGAGTTTGCTACCATCTCTACTTCGGGAGAGGTGAATAGATGCACATCAGCAAACTACAGATAGAAAACTTGCGGTCTTTCGAGAATGCCACCCTTGAGTTCAATCTGCCGGGCACTGAAGGTCTGCAATATCCCAACGTCAGCGTATTGCTGGGGGACAATGGCCTCGGCAAGACCAGCATTCTCAAAGCCGTTGCACTGGCGGTATTGGGACCTCTGCTGAGTGGCAACTCCGGTTTTGTACCCGAAGGTTTGATCCGGCGCGCTCCGGCGAAAGTTGGCGGCAAGATCAACCTCAAAAAAAATACAGCGATTCTGACCGCTGACATCCTCTCGACAGTAGAAGAAAAACCGCAGAAAGATCCGACGGAGTCCATGCCCGAAAAGTTTTCGGTGAGCACAGAAGTCCGTACGGTCAGCTCGGTAGAGCGGATGAGCTGGCATATTTCTCCGAAAAACGCGGATGAAACCATCGAGGCGATGCAACTCGATGAAAAAAGCCCAGCATTTTTCATTGTCGGATACGGAGCCACCCGACGCGTAGAAGCATCAGCACGAGTAGACGAAAGCGCCCGAACCCGATCCCGTCTTCGTCGTTATGAACGTGTTGCAGGTCTTTTCGAAGACCACCTGACACTCATGCCGCTGTCTTATTGGTTGCCGGCGTTTTCCGTGGAAAACAAGGGTCGGTACAAGCAAGTCATCAACCTGATCAACGAGCTGCTCCCGCCGGCTTGCCAGATTCAGAGCATGCCCACGGGCCGTGAGCACCTGTTCGAAATGAACGGCTTCGTTCTGCCCTTCCGCGCATTGTCTGACGGTTACAGAGCCTACATCGGCTGGATCGGCGACATGTTGTTCCACGTCTGCAAAGGCATCGCCAGCGGTTTGAAGCTGCGAGAAATGCGCGGCGTGATCATGGTCGACGAAATCGATCTGCACCTTCATCCCGAATGGCAGCGCAGCGTTGTCCCCACGCTGGCCAAGGCCCTGCCCAACGTTCAGTTCATCCTGACAACCCATAGCCCGCTGGTTGTCGGCTCACTGATGTCGCAAAACCTGTTTGTGCTGGCCGAGGAAAACGGCTCGAGCATTGTTAAACGCCTGCCTGAACATGTCCGAGGGAAAAGCGCCGAGCAAATTCTGCTATCGCCTTATTTCGGCCTGGAAAGCACCCGGGCCGCCACCACTGCAACGGCCCTCAGTAAACTGGCGCGCAGTGCGGTTTCCGGCAATACCAAAGCGTCTGTCGATTATCTTAAAATTCTTGCCAAAGGAATGAGCGTCGAAAGCATGGCCGGAGCTGAGAAGCCGAAGCCGACCGCCGCTCGACGCGCGGTTAAAAAGCCGTCGGGGTCGTCGGGGCCAGGAATATGATTCGATACGCCATCTCGGAGGCTGAACTGATTGAATTGATCAAAAGCGAAAAACCGAGCTGGATGGGTCGCGCCAAGAAGCGCATCCAGAATTACATCGACGCGGGCGGTTATACCGATGACTCGGATTTCTGGGGAGAAATCAAACAGGTCTACATTACGCTGCAATATGAAAAATGCGCATACTGCGAAACCAAGCTTCAAGGGGCGGTCCTGGCAAGCAAAGTCCACGAAGTTGAACACTATCGACCCAAGAGCGAAGTCAAGGCGTGGCCAAACCACAACGTTGATCACTGGAAAAAGTTCAAGCCTGCCTGGGCCACGGGAACGGCCAGCAACACTGGCTACTACAAGCTCGCTTACCACCCCCTGAACTATGCGATTGCCTGCACCCGCTGCAACTCGACGCTTAAATCCAGCTACTTTCCGATTCGCGGCAATCGCGACACTCAGAACGGCGATCCGGCAAAGATGCTCGACGAGTCGGCACTGTTGCTATATCCGGTTTCAATGACCGACCCCGACGACCCTCAAGACATCATTACCTTCGACGGGGTGCTAGCCGTCCCAACGCACAGCGCTGGACCGGCCTACGAACGAGCAGTCACCAACATCGAGTTTTTTCAGCTTAATCATGAGGACCTGACGTCGCGAAGAGCTCAGGAAATCATCAATTTATGGATAGCAATGGAAACGGCGAACTCCACAGACGCGTCAACTGCTGCTAAAAAAATAGCGACAAGAGTTATCGCTTCGCTTTGCAGCCCCCGAAGCCAGTTCACCTCATGCATTAATTCATTTCAGCGTCTATATAACGAGGATCGTACCGAGGCCGAAAGCATTGTAGATATTCTCGTAGATGCTCTGCCTGATTAGGTAAGCAGTCTCTTTTGCTTAAGCGCTCATGGTTGTGAGTCCAACGCTGGCAACCGCCACTCAATCGGCGTTTCGCCATTCTGCTCAAGAAACTTGTTGGTCCGGCTGAAATGCCCGCACCCCAGAAAACCGCGATAGGCGGACAGCGGTGACGGATGCACCGAGGTCAGCACCAGGTGCTTGGTTGCATCGATCAGCTTCTGTTTGCTCTGGGCATGTGCCCCCCACAGCATGAACACCAGATGCGGTTGCTGTTGGCTGACCACTTCAATGATCCGATCCGTGAAAAACTGCCAGCCCTTGTCCTTGTGCGCATTGGCGTTGGCGCGCTCAACAGTCATGGTGGTATTGAGCATCAACACGCCCTGATCAGCCCAGCTCTGCAGATAGCCATGATTGGGAATGTCGATGTTCAGGTCGCGCTTCAACTCTTTATAGATGTTCACCAGCGACGGCGGTGCCGGTACGCCCGGCTGCACCGAGAAGCACAGCCCGTGGGCCTGTCCCGGGCCGTGATACGGGTCCTGGCCGAGGATGACGACCTTGACCTTTTCCAGCGGTGTGGAGTTAAGTGCGTTGAAAATCATCGGCCCCGGAGGATAGATTTCCTTGCCCGCCGCGCGCTCCTGTTGCAGGAAATTACGCAACTCTGCCATGTAAGGCTGGTCGAATTCGGCACGCAATGCCTCCTTCCAGCCCGGTTCGAGTTTGATACGGTCATCAGCAGTCATGGTTACATCCGGCAAAAACAATGGGGCGAACCCTAGGAAAGCCCATCACGCTTGTCAATTGATCTGACACAGATCCGGCACTTTCCTGCACAGCGATCATACTGAACGCTCAAATTCCCAATCGAGGTCACGATGAATCTGCACTTCGAAGAACTCACCGGCACCGACGGCGCGCGCATCGGCGTCGCCAGCCTGGATGCCGAAAAATCGCTCAATGCGCTGTCCCTGCCAATGATCAACGCCCTGCGCGATCGGCTGGACGAATGGGCCAAGGACCCACAAATCGTCTGCGTTCTGTTGCGTGGTAACGGCGCCAAGGCCTTTTGCGCCGGCGGCGAAGTGCGCAGCCTGGTGGAGGCTTGCCGCGCTCACCCGGGGGAAGTTCCGCCCTTGGCCGCTCACTTCTTCGCGGCGGAATATCGCCTGGACTTCAACCTCCACACCTATCCAAAACCGCTGATTTGCTGGGGCCATGGTTATGTGCTGGGCGGTGGCATGGGGCTGCTGCAAGGCGCAAGCATCCGGATTGTCACGCCGAGCAGTCGCCTGGCGATGCCGGAGATCAGCATCGGTCTGTACCCGGATGTCGGCGCCAGCTGGTTCCTGTCACGGCTGCCCGGCCAGCTCGGATTGTTTCTTGGATTGACCGGCGCGCAAATGAACGGTCGCGATGCGATCGATCTGGACCTCGCCGACCGTTTCCTGCTCGATGAACAGCAAGAAGAGCTGATCGAAGGCTTGCTGCAGCTGAACTGGCAGGAACAGACGCCAATGCAGCTGAACAGTCTGCTCAAGGCTTTGCAGCAGGAAGCCATGTCGCAGATGCCCGAAGCTCAGTGGCTGCCCCGGCGCCAGCAAATCGATGAACTGCTGGATGTCAGCGATGTGCACTGCGCCTGGAAAGCTATTAGCCATCTGCGTGACCATACGGATCTGCTGTTCAGCCGTGCGGCGAAAACCATGACCGAGGGTTCGCCGCTGACCGCGCATCTGGTGTGGGAACAGATCGCCCGCGCCCGGCACATGTCGCTGGCTCAGGTCTTTCAGATGGAATACACGATAAGCCTCAACTGCTGCCGTCATCCGGAGTTCAGCGAGGGGGTGCGGGCGCGGTTGATTGACAAGGATCAGAAACCGCATTGGCATTGGCCGGACATCAACACGGTGCCGGATGCGGTGGTGGAAGCGCACTTTCATAAAGTCTGGGAAGGCCGACATCCATTGGCGGATCTGACGGAATACTGAATAAAAATGTGGGAGCGGGCTTGCTCGCGAAAGCGGTGTGTCATCCAACAATATGTTGACTGACTGTCCGCCATCGCGAGCAGGCTCGCTCCCACATTGGTATTGCGTCTAGCTCATATTAACGATGACCGCCTCGGCCATTGTGATCGCCGCGACGACCGTCATGGTCACCTCGCCCGCCGTGATTGTTGCGCCCGCCATTGCCACGGTAGTCATTGTTCCATCCGCCACGGTTGCGGCCGTCCCAGCCATGATTCTGATGGGCCCGGTAGTCGTTCCGTTGCGACTGGTAATAACGGGGTGCCGGTTGATAAACCCGCGGCTGATGGTAGTACCGAGGTGTTGGCTGGTAGTACCGCGCGGGTGGCGCGTAGTACCGGCGGGGCTGCGTGTAATAACCCCCGCCGCCTGAATAATAAGGGCCGCCACCGGAATAATAGGCGGGCGCTGGCGAGGTATAGACCTCGGAACTGTAGTAGCTGCCTCCTCCATCGGAATAGGGCACGCACGCACCAAGAGACAATCCCAATACTGCAATCAGAAGAATTCGGTGGACCTGTTTTCGACAGAGCATGGCGGCCTCCTGGACCGCGAGTGAGCCACACCAGCGACGCTGGCAGGCGACAGTCAATTATTCGGTGACTGTCGAAAGATCAGACATCGATTTCGGAATCCGGTGCGTTCTTGAAACAGATTGAAACAAGTCGCCGATGAAAGGTTTTTCATCTATTCACCCGCTGATTAATGGTGGCCACCGCGATATCCACCACCGTAATGACGTGGCCCGTGCCCGCCCCAATAGAAGTAACGATAGCCACCATAAAAGCGCGGGCCGTAGTAGTAACGCGGTCCGTAATAGTAGGAATAGGGTGAATAGCCGGGGTAGTAATAAGGCGCGGAATAAACATCGTAGCCACCGGCGTAGTAATAGCAGCCAGACAAGCCCAGACCGAGAACGACACCGAACAACAGTCGACGGAACATGGCGGCCTCCTGAAAGACCACAACCGGATCAGGCCGGCTGACATCCCTTTTGACTGGCAACGCTGCACCGAGTGCCGAGCGGCGCGGACCTTCAGATCAGCGGCCAATCCGATCCATTGCAGTGCACCCACGCACCATCAAAAGGCAACCCGCTCGCCCTTCCCAGCGCACGAACCGCGTAACTCCCCACACTAGAGCCCTCAAGCCGACTTGGCACGGCTCTCGCTTTAGCAAACCCGTGCAGGAGTCATCACAGGTTCGCGGCACCACAATTTGCAATGGCTGACTAGGGTTCCGGCTCGCTAAGGCGAGTGGCTGGTCCGAGAGTTGGCGACCTCCAGTTGGGGTTACACGGCGGGACAAAAGCCCGGGAGACAAGCCACCGTTCGCGGTGCCGCGTTGACTCCTGCCCGCCCTTGATCAACTGGAGAACCACCCATGCTCAAGCTTCGTTTACCCGCCCTGCTCGCCGCTGCTTTTGCAGCCCTCGTGAGCGTCTCGTCCCAGGCCGCACAGAAAGACCACTTCAGCGTCTGCTGGACCATCTACGCCGGCTGGATGCCGTGGGAATACGCCGGCAGCCAAGGCATCGTCGACAAATGGGCGAAGAAGTACGGCATCAAGATCGATGTGGTGCAGCTCAACGATTACGTCGAATCCATCAACCAGTACACCGCCGGCCAGTTCGACGGTTGCACCATGACTAACATGGACGCGCTGACTATTCCGGCGGCCGGTGGCGTCGACAGCACCGCGCTGATCGTCAGCGACTTCTCCAACGGCAACGACGGCGTCGTGCTCAAGGGCGACGACAAGAAAGTCACCGACCTCAAGGGCATGGACGTCAATCTGGTCGAGCTGTCGGTTTCCCACTACTTGCTGGCCCGGGCGCTGGACTCGGTCGATCTCACCGAGAAAGACCTGAAAGTGGTGAACACCTCCGACGCCGACATCTCCGCCGCTTTCAACACCGATCAGGTCAACGCCGTCACCACCTGGAACCCGATGCTTTCGGACATCAAGGCCAAGCCCGGGGTGACCGAAGTCTTCAACTCCAGCCAGATCCCCGGCGAAATCATGGACATGATGGTGGTCAACAGCGCCACCCTCAAAGACAACCCGGCCCTGGGCAAAGCGCTGACCGGTGCCTGGTTCGAAGTGGTCGCGTTGATGAACGCGAAAAACGCCGCCAGCAAAACCGCGCTCGAACACATGGCCAAAGCCTCGGGCACCGATCTGGCCGGTTTCCAGTCGCAACTCGACACCACCAAATTGTTCGCCACGCCCAAAGAAGCCCTGGACTTCTCCACCAGCAAGCAGCTGCCGGAAACCATGCGCAAAGTTGCCGAGTTCTCGTTCCAGCACGGCTTGCTGGGTGAAGGCGCCAAGGACACCAGCGCGGTCGGCATGGCCTTCGCCAATGGCGTGACCAGCGGCGACAAGACCAACCTCAAGCTGCGCTTCGACCCGACCTACGTGCAGATGGCCGCTGACGCCAAGCTGTAAACCGGAGGACTGGCCATGCGCCTGATCAATCGCCACCCGGATCGCCCGAGTCGCCTGCTGTTGGTGATCCTGCCGTTCGCCCTGGTGCTGTTCGCCTACTTCATGGGCTCGGCCGAGCGGCTGACGGACAATCCCAACGACAAGCTGCTACCGAGCGCGGTGCAGATGACCGACGCGGTGAAACGCCTGGCCTTCACCGCCGATACGCGCACCGGTGAATACCTGCTGTGGCAAGACACCGCGTCCAGCCTGCGCCGCCTGGCCATCGGCCTCGGCATCAGCGCGCTGGCCGGGCTATGTCTGGGCATCGCCGCCGGGACGTTGCCGCTGTTTGGCGCGCCGTTGTCGCCGTTACTGACGGTGCTGTCGATGGTGCCGCCGCTGGCGATCCTGCCGATTTTGTTCATCGTGTTCGGGTTGGGGGAGTTGTCGAAAGTGATGCTGATCGTGATCGGCATCACCCCGTGCCTGGCCCGTGATCTGGAACAGCGCGCCCGGGAAATTCCGGTCGAGTTGCTGATCAAGGCCCAGACCCTCGGCGCATCGACCTGGACGTTGATGCTGCGCGTCGTACTGCCGCAACTGTTGCCACGCTTGTTGATCTCGCTGCGACTGATGCTCGGTTCGGCGTGGTTGTTCCTGATCGCCGCCGAAGCCATCGCGTCCACCGACGGTCTTGGCTACCGGATCTTCCTGGTGCGTCGCTACCTGGCGATGGACGTGATTCTGCCGTACGTGGTGTGGATCACCCTCCTCGCCTGGCTGATGGATTGGGGGCTCAAGCGCCTGACTCAGCGTGCGTTCCCTTGGTATGAAGGAGCGCGGGCATGAGCTTCATCACGGTGAAAAACGTCTGGCAGCAATACGCCGATCAGGTGGTGCTGGAAGGGTTGAACCTGAGCGTCAACGAGGGTGAGTTCTGCACCCTGGTCGGCGCCTCGGGTTGCGGTAAATCGACCTTCCTGCGGCTGCTGCTGGGTCAGGAACGCGCCAGTCGCGGTGAGATTCTGCTGGATGGCCAGGCCCTGGCCGGCGAACCGGATTCGAGCCGTGGCGTGGTGTTCCAGCGTTACTCGGTGTTCCCGCACCTGACCGTGCTGGACAACGTCGCCCTCGGCCTCGAACTGCCGCGTTCGCCGTTACTCGGGCGCTTGTTCGGCAGCGCCAAACGCGATGCACGGGAACAAGCCTCGGTGCTGCTGCACAAAGTCGGCCTCGGCCACTCGCTGGACAAGTACCCGGCGCAGCTGTCCGGCGGCATGCAACAACGGCTGGCCATCGCCCAGGCGTTGATCATGAAACCCCGCGTGTTGCTGCTCGACGAACCGTTCGGCGCCCTCGATCCGGGCATCCGCAAAGACATGCACGCCTTGCTGCTGGAGCTGTGGCGCGAGACGCAACTGACGGTGTTCATGGTCACCCATGACCTGTCCGAAGGTTTCAGTCTTGGCACCCGACTGCTGGTGTTCGACAAGGTCCGCATCGACCCGCACGCCCCCGGCGCCTATGGCGCGCGCATCACCTACGACATCCCTTTGAACAGCGACCGCCGCGCCCATCGCGCCGCCGTCGACGCCTTGCCGGCTGAGCTGGCGGGCACGCTTCGTATCGCTTAGAGGATTTGCACATGACTGATTCGACTCAACTGTTCCCCCCCTTCGCTGAAGAAATGATCCCCGGCGGCGGCCATCGTTCTTTCGTGTTGAAGCGCGGCCAACTGCTGCGACTTACCGACTTGCGCGGCGGCGCCAATGTCAGCCTGACATTGCTCAACGCCAACGAAAAAACCGAGCGCCTGAACCTGCCCGACAGCCTCAAATGCCAACACACTGCCAAGCTCACTACTGGCCATTGCCTCTACTCGGACATGGGTCGCGTGCTAGCTGCGATCACCGCCGACACCTGCGGCTGGAGCGACAGCCTCGGCGGCGTGCTCTGCGCTGAAGAGGTCGCGGAAAAATACGGCGCCGGTCGTTATCAGGAACTGCGCAACGGCTTCTTCCGCAACGGCACCGACAACCTGTTGGTGGAATTGGGCAAGTGGGGTTTGGGCCTGTCCGACCTGCTGATGACGCTCAACCTGTTCAGCCGCGTGAACGTCGATGAAGCCGGGCGTTTCCACTTCGTCGAAGGCCATTCCAAGGCCGGCGACTATATCGAGTTGTACGCGCCGATGGACACGCTGGTGGTGCTCACCGCTCTGCAACATCCGATGGACCCGTCACCGGAATATGCCCCCAAACCCTTGAAGCTCAGCTGGATGAATGCCGACGCCAGCGTCGCCGAACACTGCCGCACCTCGCGCCCGGAAAACGAGCGCGGCTTCATCAACACCGACCGCCTGTTCGCCTGAGGA
This sequence comes from Pseudomonas sp., assembly GCF_051660785.1. Taxonomy (GTDB): domain Bacteria; phylum Pseudomonadota; class Gammaproteobacteria; order Pseudomonadales; family Pseudomonadaceae; genus Aquipseudomonas. The sequence continues at coordinate 29,889 of NZ_JBOFQE010000064.1, read as the reverse complement.
TCGCTGCCATGTCACTTGCAATCGCTACTACTCAAAAGCATCCAGAAGCTGCGGTCTACCGCGCGACAATCCCGGCAGGCGAACCGTGGCTGATGGAGGTCAAGGCTGGCCAGACGTTGCGCATCCTCGACCTGGAAGGCAATCAGGCCGTCGATACCTTGTTCTACAGCGTCGCCAACCCCAAGGAACGTTACGACGTGCAGCGCACGTTGCGCCGGCAGAACAACGTCTACCTGAGCACCGGCAGCGTGCTGTATTCCAACCTCGGCAAATCGATGCTGACCATCGTTGCCGACACTTGCGGTCGTCACGACACCCTCGGCGGTGCCTGCGCGCAAGAGAGCAACACCGTGCGTTACGCGCTGGAGAAACGCTACATGCACAGCTGCCGCGACAACTACCTGCGCGCCTGCGTCCACGACGGGCGACTGGGCAAGGGCGACATCGGGCCGAACATTAATTTCTTCATGAACGTGCCAGTGACCGCTGACGGTGGGCTGACGTTTGAGGACGGGATTTCGGCACCGGGCAAGTACGTCGACCTGCGGGCCGAGATGGACGTGATCGTGCTGATCTCCAACTGTCCGCAGCTGAACAATCCGTGCAACGCCTATAACCCCACCCCTGCGGAGCTGCTGGTATGGAACTGAAAATGGCGCGGTTGCGGCAGTGGTTGTTTGCCTTGTGCCAGGCCCGTTCCGGGCAGTGCCTGAAAAAGTAAGAACACCACAATCCAAATGTGGGAGCGAGCCTGCTCGCGATAGCGGTGTGTCAGTCGACATCAATGTCGAATGTGCTGGCCCCATCGCGAGCAGGCTCACTCCCACAGGGGTTCAGTGGTGTTCTGAAGAGTTGTGATTTTGCCGTCGGGGACGACCCCGGCGCACATCGAAAAACTGCGGGACGGCCCGCATCCCCTTCAGGGGTTATGCCATGTTCGAAAAAGTCCTGATTGCCAACCGTGGCGCCATTGCCTGCCGCATCCTGCGCACACTGCGAGAAGTGCAGGTCAAAGGCGTTGCCGTTTACTCCGAAGCCGATGCCGCAAGCCTGCACCTCGTGCAAGCCGATGAAGCCCACAGCCTCGGTGAAGGCGCAGCCGCCGGCACCTATCTGGCGGTCGACAAAATCCTCGCCATCGCCAAAGCCACCGGCGCCACGGCGATCCATCCCGGCTATGGCTTCCTCTCGGAAAACGCCGCGTTCGCCGAAGCCTGCGAAGCCGCCGACATCGCTTTCATCGGCCCGACGCCGGAGCAGCTGCGGGTGTTCGGCCTCAAGCACACCGCGCGCGCCCTGGCCAGGCAACACGGCGTGCCGATGCTCGAAGGCACCGAACTGCTCGACAGCCTCGACGCGGCGCTGATCGCAGGCGAACAGGTCGGCTACCCGGTGATGCTCAAAAGCACCGCCGGCGGTGGTGGCATCGGCATGCGCGTGTGCCGCAGTGCGGCCGAGTTGAGCGAATCTTTCGAAGCGGTGAAACGTCTCGGCCAGAACAACTTCAGCGACGCCGGTGTGTTCATCGAGAAATACATCCAGCGCGCCCGGCATCTGGAAGTCCAGGTGTTCGGCGACGGCCGCGGCGAAGTGATTGCCCTCGGCGTGCGCGACTGCTCGGTGCAGCGGCGCAACCAGAAAGTCCTCGAAGAAACCCCGGCACCGAACCTGCCCGCAGGCATGGCTGAAGAGCTCTGCACGGCAGCAATCAAACTGGCGAAAGCGGTGAATTACCGCAGCGCCGGGACCGTGGAATTTGTCTTCGACAGTGAGGCTCAGCGTTTCTACTTCCTCGAGGTGAACACCCGCTTGCAGGTGGAACACGGTGTCACCGAGCAAGTGTGGGGCGTCGATCTGGTGCGCTGGATGGTGGAACTGGCGGCCGGTGATTTGCCGCCATTGAATGTGTTGAGCCAAGGTTTGAAAGCCGACGGCCATGCGATTCAGGCGCGGCTGTATGCCGAAGATCCGGGCCGCGGTTTCCAGCCGAGCCCAGGCTTGCTGACCGCCGTGAACTTCCCTGTTGCCGATGGCAAACACCTGCGCATCGACACCTGGGTCGAGGCCGGTTGCGAGATCCCGCCGTACTTCGATCCGATGATCGCCAAGGTCATCAGCTGGGCGCCAAGCCGTGAAGAGGCGGCAGCCGATTTGCATCAGGCGTTGGGCGACAGCGTCCTCTATGGCGTGGAAACCAACCGTGATTACCTGCGGCAAATTCTGCTGGATGCGCCGTTCGCCAGCGGGCAGCCGTGGACCCGTTGCCTGGAAGGTCTGGTGTATCAGGCCAATACATTTGAAGTGCTCAGCGCCGGTACTCAGACCAGCGTCCAGGACTATCCCGGCCGGCTCGGTTACTGGGCGGTGGGCGTGCCGCCGTCGGGGCCGATGGACAGTCGCGCGTTGCGTCTGGGCAATCTTCTGCTGGGAAATGATGAAGGTGCCGCAGCGCTGGAAATCACCATGAGCGGGCCGTTGCTGCGCTTCAATTGCGATGCGGTAGTGGCGGTGACCGGCGCGGTGATTTCACTGACGCTTAACGGTGAAGCCGTAGCGATGAATACGACGCTGCTGATTTCGGCCGGCGCCACGTTAAGCCTCGGCACGATTGCCGGTGCTGGCGCTCGCAGTTATCTGTGCCTGCGCGGCGGTTTGCAAGTGCCGGACTACCTGGGCAGTAAAAGCACGTTCACGCTGGGTCAGTTTGGTGGCCATGGCGGTCGTGCGTTGCGAGCGGGTGATGTGTTGCATGTGCCTGCCTTGATCGACCGCAACGTCGATCAGCAACTGGACCACGTCACCGAGTTACCCATCGTGCGGCAGATCCGGGTGATCTACGGGCCGCATGGTGCGCCGGAATACTTCACTGAAAACTACATCGGCACCTTCTTCGCTACTCAATGGGAAGTGCACTTCAACTCCAGCCGTACCGGCGTGCGATTGATCGGGCCGAAGCCGGAATGGGTGCGGGCCGACGGGGGGGAAGCGGGGCTGCATCCGTCGAATATTCATGACAATCCGTATGCCATTGGGGCAGTGGATTTTACCGGGGACATGCCAGTAATCCTCGGTCCCGACGGCCCTAGCCTCGGTGGGTTTGTTTGCCCGGTGACGGTGATTGAGGCGGATCTTTGGCAACTGGGCCAACTCAAGGCCGGGGACAAAGTCCAGTTCTCACCAGTCGACATCAAAACCGCCCGAAATCTCGCCTTGAAATGGAATACCCCTTGTCGGAGCTGGCCTGCCAGCGATGGGGACCGACCAGACACCGCATCAGCTTCATCGCTGGCAGGCCAGCTCCCACAGGGTCTTTTGTCGCCTGTGGTATTGGATTTGGGTCTGGGGGATACGCGGCTGGTTGCGAGGTTGTCGGGGGATACGCATTTGCTCCTGGAAATCGGCGCGCCGGAACTCGATCTGGTCCTGCGCTTCCGCGCCCACGCCCTGATGCAAGCCCTGGAAAGCAAAACCCTGCACGGCGTCATCGACCTCACCCCGGGCATCCGCTCGCTGCAAGTGCACTACCAGCCCGAGCAACTTCCCTTGGCCGATCTGCTCGGCATCGTCGCCGGTGAATGGGACGCCGTATGCGCCGCCAAAGACCTGCAAGTCCCATCGCGCATCGTGCATCTGCCGCTGTCCTGGGACGACCCGGCCTGCCAACTGGCGATCGAGAAATACATGACCACCGTGCGCAAGGATGCGCCGTGGTGCCCGAGCAACCTGGAGTTCATCCGCCGCATCAACGACCTGCCGAACCTCGACGAAGTGCAGCGCACGGTGTTCGACGCCAGCTATCTGGTGATGGGTTTGGGTGACGTCTACCTCGGCGCACCGGTCGCCACCCCGCTCGATCCGCGTCATCGTCTGGTCACCACGAAATACAACCCGGCCCGCACCTGGACCGCGGAAAACTCGGTGGGCATCGGTGGTGCCTACATGTGTGTGTACGGCATGGAAGGCCCCGGCGGTTATCAGTTTGTCGGTCGCACGCTGCAGATGTGGAACCGCTACCGCGAAGTCGCCGCGTTCGATGGCAAACCGTGGCTGCTACGCTTTTTCGACCAGATCCGTTTCTACCCGGTGAGCGCCGATGAACTGCTGCGCATTCGCCGGGACTTCCCGCTCGGGCGTTTCGATCTGAACATCGAACACAGTCAGCTGAACCTGGCAGATTATCAGGCGTTTCTGGCGCAAGAAGCCGAGACCATCGCCGCGTTTCGCGATCAGCAACAAGGCGCGTTCAACGCCGAGCGCGAACGCTGGATCGCCAGCGGCCAGGCGCATTTCGACAGTGAAGAACCGGCCCCGGAAGCGGCCGAAGATGCACCGCTGGCCAACGGTGAAATGAGCGTCGACAGCCACATCGCCGGCAACCTCTGGCAGGTTCAGGTCGAGACCGGCAGCCGCGTCGCCGCCGGTGATGTGCTGGTGATTCTGGAGTCGATGAAGATGGAAATTCCGCTGCTCGCGCCCATGGCCGGCGTGGTGCGCGAGATCCGCGTGCAACCGGGTTCGGCGGTGCGCGCCGGACAGCGCGTCGTCGTGCTGGAACTCGACTGATCCCATTTGGAAAAGGAATGACGCCTTGAACATCAATCTGCAACTCGACGCCCTGCGCAATGCTTACCGTGACGGCAGCACCACGCCTCGGCAACTGCTGCTGAGCCTGCGCGATAAAGCCGCGGCGCTGAATCCGGATTATCACCTGTTCATCCACTTGCTGAGTGTTGAAGAACTGGAACCGTACCTCGCCGCGCTCGACGGCCGCGAACTCGACAGCTTGCCGCTGTTTGGTGTGCCGTTTGCGATCAAGGACAACATCGACCTGGCGGGCATTCCGACCACGGCGGCGTGTCCGGCGTTTGCCTATGTGCCGCAACGGTCGGCGACCGTCGTCGAGCAGTTGCTGGCGCTGGGTGCGGTCCCGTTGGGCAAGACCAATCTTGACCAGTTCGCCACCGGCCTCAATGGCAGCCGATCACCGTATGGCGCCTGTCCGAACAGCGTATTGCCGGAGTATCCGTCGGGCGGCTCCAGCGCCGGATCTTCCCTGGCGGTGGCGCTGGGTGTGGCGAGTTTTTCGTTGGGTACCGACACGGCGGGATCGGGACGTGTGCCGGCGGCGCTGAACAATCTGGTCGGCTTGAAAGCCACCAAAGGCCTGATCTCCACGGCGGGTGTGGTGCCGGCCTGTCGCACGCTCGATTGCGTCACGACGTTCACCGCAACAGCCCGGGAGGCCAGTCAGTTGCTGGCGCTCACTGCACACCTCGACCCGCGAGATGAATACAGCCGCCGCAACCCGATGTGGAATGACGACTCGGCGTTTGGCGCTCCGCGTCCTTTCCGGTTCGGCGTGCCACGTGCGCAGGACCTGGAATTCTTTGGCTGCACTGAAGGCCCGTTGTTGTTCGGCGATGCCATCGACCAGCTCAAGGCGTTGGGCGGTGAAGCCGTGGAACTGGATCTGTCGCCGTTCCTCGAAGCGGCGCGGCTGCTCTATGAAGGGCCGTGGGTGGCCGAGCGCTACAGCGTGGCCGGCGAGTTGATGGAGCAGAATCCTGAAGCCGTACTGCCGGTGATTCGCGCGGTGCTGGCCAAGGCACCGGCGGTGAGCGGCGTGCAGACGTTCCGCGCCCAGTATCGGCTGCAAGCGTTGAAAGCGCTGTGTGACCAGGCGCTGGAAAATCTTGATTGTGTCGTCACGCCCACTATCGGCCGCCCCGTTACGTTAGCGGAACTGGACGCCGAACCGGTCCTGCGAAATTCGGAACTGGGTTACTACACCAACTTCATGAACCTGCTCGATTACGCCGCCGTCGCCGTGCCCAACGGGTTCATGGGCAATGGATTGCCGTGGGGCGTGACGGTGTTTGGTCGGGCGTTCACCGATCAGTATTTGTTGAGTGTGGCGGATGCTTTGCAGCGCCGTTCGGCTGAGCCTGCCCCGACGACTGTCGCCCGTAATGATCGCGCACGACTGGTGGTGTGTGGCGCGCATCTGGATGGGCTGGCGTTGAACTGGCAATTGAAGAAACGCGGCGCCCGGTTGGTCGAAACGACGTTTAGTTCGCCTGACTATCAGCTGTATGCGTTGGCCGGCGGCCCGCCGTTTCGTCCGGGCATGGTTCGGGTGATGGATGGCGGTGTGGCGATTGCCGTGGAGGTGTGGGAGTTGCCGAGCAGTGAGTTGGGATCGTTTCTGACCGGGATTGCGGCGCCGCTGGGGTTGGGCAAGGTGCAACTGGCGGATGGGCGTTGGGAGAGTGGGTTTATTTGTGAGGGGTATGGGTTGGAGGGGGCGGTGGATATTAGTCACCTTGGTGGGTGGCGTGCGTATCTTGAGGCTGGTGTCTGATCCGGAATCAGCCCTCACCCTAACCCTCCCGAAACGTCGGACCGCCCGGGGGGAGAGGGGACTGACCGAGGTGACTGTTCAAGTTACATCGACCTGAAATTTCGAAGTCGAACTCAGGTTTTAGAAGCATGAAGATCGGCCCCCTTTCCCCCTCTCCCCTCTGGGGCGGTCCGACGCTTCGGGAGGGCTGGAGTGAGGGGTGGCCCTACCTGACACCATTCCCCTCACAAATGCAGGAGTTATTTCCCCGCTGTGACATTAGAATGCCTGCCATCGGGTCACTGCCAACGGAATCGTCATGCCGCTTCGCTCGCCGCTGTATTCGCAACGTTCGTTGGTCCTCACGCTTGTCACGTTGCTGGGTGCAGGCTTTCTCGCGACCTCGTTCCTGAGCTACTACGCCTCGCGAGCCTCCATCCGCGACAGCATCATCAACACCGAGCTGCCGCTGACATCAGACACGGTCTACTCGGAAATCCAGAAAGACCTTGTCAGACCGATCCTGATTTCCTCGATGATGTCCCGCGACACCTTCATGCGTGACTGGGTGGTAAACGGTGAGCAAGACCCCGAGAAAATGACCCGCTACCTTAACGAGGTCATGACTCACTATGGCGCTTACACCGCATTTTTTGTCTCCAACACCAGCCTCACCTACTACCACGCCAAAGGCGTACTCAAACAGGTCAAATCCACGGAGCCCCGCGACGCCTGGTATTTCCGCGTACGCGATATGGCCGATCCCTACGAGATCAATGTCGACCCGGACCTTGCCAACAAGGACAACCAGACTTTCTTCATCAACTACAAGGTGTACGACTACAACAACCGGTTCATCGGCGCCGCGGGCGTCGGGCTGACGGTCGACGCGGTGATCAAGCTGATCGACAAATACCAGCAGCGTTACCAGCGCAGCGTGTACTTCGTCGACAACTTCGGCCGCCTGGTACTCACCGGCGCCGAGGGCGGACCACAAGGTGCGCACATCGGCCAGAAACTCGACGAACTGGACAACATGAAAGAGTTGGTCCGCCAGCTACCCAAACCCCACAGCGGCAGCTACGAATATTCCGTCCACGGCCAGAGACATTTCCTCAATGTGCGGTTCATTCCGGAGCTGAACTGGTACCTGTTCGTCGACAAGCGCGAAGATGGCGCCCTCAGTGAAATTCGCCAGTCGCTGTACCTCAATCTGCTGATTTGCCTGCTCGTCACGCTGATCGTGCTGGCCCTGCTCAACCGCGTGATCAAGCGCTACCAGGGCAAAATCCAGGCGCAGGCGACGCTCGACAGCCTGACAGAACTGCCGAATCGTCGCGGTTTCGACCTGTTGGCTGCACAAGCCATGCTCGAAGCCGAGCGCGAGCCCAAGCCGCTGACTGCGATGTTGCTGGATCTGGATCACTTCAAGACCTTGAACGACACCTACGGCCACTTGGCCGGCGATCAGGTGTTGATCGGCTTTGCCCGGGATCTGGAGAGTTGTTTGCGGCACTCAGATATCGTCTGCCGCTGGGGTGGCGAAGAGTTCATCGTGCTGCTCAAGGACACTGACGGTGAGACCGGTCTGATCATCGCCGAGAAAATTCGTCAACATGTCGAGCAACAGCGTTATGCCTACAACAATCATGCCTTGCAGCTGACGGTCAGCATTGGCCTCACGACGCTGCAACCGGATGAAACCTTGCACACCCTGCTCTCCAGGGCCGATCATGCGATGTATCGGGCCAAGCAATCCGGCCGAAACCGTACTTGCGCGGAAATGCCTCACACCAGTTATGCATAGTCCTACATGAACAAACCTGAATTTTGCCCGGCCTGCGGCGCGTACAACGACTGCACCCTGGCCGACCCGCGAACCGCTGATCGGACCTGCTGGTGCTACGGTGTCAGCATCGACCCGGCGGTCCTCGAAGCGCTGCCGCCCGAATTGCGCGACAAATCCTGCCTGTGCCCACGCTGCGCGCAGGTAGAAGCGCAGCTGTAAGCATCCTTGTGGCCGATCACGTAAGATGCGCGGCCCGCTTTCTGCCGATTTCGACTCATGCGCGTTGACCGTTTCCTCAGCAACCTGCCCCGCTTCAACCGTAAGCAGGTTCGCCTGTTGCTGGTGGAAAAGCGCGTACGGGTCGACGGAAAAATCATCAGCGACCCGCATGCCGAGGTACTGGAATTCAGCCGGATCGAAGTGGATGACGAAGTGCTGCAAGCCGGCAAACCCGCGCGCTACTTCATGCTGCACAAACCGCCCGGCTGCGTCAGCGCCACCCGCGACCCTGAACACCCGACCGTACTCGACCTGATCCATGAGCCGGACAGCGATGACCTGCACATCGCCGGGCGCCTGGATTTCAATACCACCGGCCTGATGCTGATCACCAACGACGGCAGCTGGTCGCGGCGCCTGACCCAGCCGCAGACCAAACTGCCCAAGGTCTATTACGTCGAGACCGAGCAGGAGATTGGCCCGGAATACGCGCTGAAATTCACCGAAGGTCTGTACTTCGCGTTCGAAGACCTCACCACGCAACCGGCCGAGCTGGTCGTGCTCGGGCCGAAGTCGGCGCGGCTGAGCATCGTCGAGGGCCGTTATCACCAGGTGAAGCGGATGTTCGGCCACTTCGACAACAAGGTGCTACGCCTGCACCGCGAACGCATGGGCCCGTTGGTGCTCGATAACGCGCTAAAACCGGGCGAGTACCGCGCATTGCGCACCGAAGAGATCCATTTGATCTAAGCAGGCGACCGCTCAGCAGAAGTTGTCGAACAATTTACGAATGACACTTGCGCGATGACGTGACCCCTGCTTGAATCAGGACGTCGGCCGAAATGTGACCGACGAGTCACAACATACTTCTAAGAAACTTTTTGCCGGTTAGAGAACCCTCAGGTTCCGCCTCAGACCGGCAGACTGCCCGCCAATAATAATACCCGTCGACCTGCTGTACCGGATCGACATGGGCCTCCAAATTTCAGGCGTATGCCTACCTGTCACAAAGCTCGTGCAATCTCATTTGCGCGCATACCCGCTTGCTTGGAGTCTTATGACATGAGGCCAGAAATCGCTGTGCTGGATATACAGGGTCAGTATCGGGTTTACACGGAGTTCTATCGCGCAGACGCCGCAGAGAAGACCATTATTCTGGTCAACGGCTCGATGGCCACGACTGCGTCGTTTGCACAAACCGTGAAAAATCTTCATCCGCAGTTCAACGTGGTCTGCTACGACCAGCCCTACGCGGGCAGGTCAAAAGCCCACAACCGGCATGAGAAATTGCTGACCAAGGAAGTCGAAGGGCAGATCCTGCTGGAGCTGATCGACCACTTCGCCGCCGAACACGTGCTGTCGTTTTCCTGGGGTGGCGCCGCGACCCTGGTCGCCCTGGCCCAACAGCCACGACGCATCGAAAAAGCCGTGATCAGCTCGTTCTCTCCGGAGATCAACTCGCACATGCTCGACTATCTCGAGCGCGGTGTTGACTACCTCGGCAGCCGTGACGGTGACCGGGTCGGCAACCTGGTGAACAGCACCATCGGCAAACACCTGCCAACGTTGTTCAAGCGCTTCAACTACCGCCACGTCAGCAGCCTGGCCGAGCATGAATACGGGCAGATGCACTTTCACATCAGCGACCTGCTCAACAGCGATCGCCAGTGCTTTCTCAAAGCCGCAGAGAAAATCAACGTACCGGTGCTGTTCATGAACGGCGAATGGGACGAATACACCGCCGCCGATGGCGCCCGGTTGTTCGCCAACCACGTGCAACACGCCACCTTCAGCACCCTTCAGGCCACCGGCCACTTTCTCGACATGGAGCACAAAGCCGCCTGCCGAGACAGCCGCGACGCACTGCTGGGCTTCCTGAAACCGGCGCAACACGCCAGCCGACCGCGTTACCACTACGTCCAGGACCAACATGCATTGGCCATCTGAAACAGCGTCATCGCGAGCGAGCTTCGTCCTACAGTGTTGAACGCATTCCTGTAGGTGCGAGGCTTGCCCGCGATAGACCGTTTCACCTGCGCTAAACGCATCGCGCACAAAGAAAAACTTCATTTCCACGCGCACATCTGGTACAAAGTCAGCCGCTCTGAGCGGGTGTCGTATAATGGCATTACTCCAGCTTCCCAAGCTGATAACGAGGGTTCGATTCCCTTCACCCGCTCCAATCGAATTTTTGTCTCACGTGGTTTTTTGACGGGGGATGCAGGTAAAGAAAAAACCGGCCTTGATGGCCGGTTTTTTTGTGTCTGGGGTTTGTGATTCGAAGGCGGAAATTAACGTTTTCGCGCAAAACCGATGTTTTGTTAGCGTTTTTCTTGCCTCAGTAACGTTTTTGTCGTCACCCTTTGCCCAGTCTGACCAGATCAACGCGGAGACCGTGGAATGAACCTAAAGTCAATTCGCAGCCAAGAAGACCTGAACGCTGCATTTGCTCGTGTGGAACTGCTGTGGGGTGCAGACATTGGTTCGCCTGAAGGTGATGACCTGGAAACTCTGGCGCTGCTCATCGAAAAATACGAAGACGAGCATTACCCAATACCACCCTCCGATCCGATTGAGGCCATTAAATTTCGTATGGATCAGAAAGGCCTGACTCTTCGAGATCGGGAGTAAGTGAACCGCTGATTTTTCATCCTGAACGCTCAATCAACGCCTGCCATTAGCTGTCGAGCCCAATCGCCAGTGGCATGAAAGTGGCCAATTATCGAAAAGGCAAGGTCCTACACTACGGTGGGAATTGTCCGTAGACTTGCGCATTGCTGCACTGTTGTCACGAGGCCTATAGTCCGTTCCGCGCCCAAATGGCGTATTGGGTTTGGCGACTCGATGACAACGATTCAGAAACACTCCGAGCTTTTTCGGAGTTTTTTCTGACTGCACTTTGCTGCGCTTTTTTTGGTAGCTGTGCGTGGGAGACCTTCGGGTCTGCCGGTTTCACCGTTGTCCGGTTCGCCAACCCGCGTGCAGCTGCCACCCTATTGTTTGGCGACGATTGAGTGGTAGATCTTTCACCTACTAACGGTAATCACTCATGAACGAATACATGGCTTTAACCAGCAACGCCGACGATCTTCCCTCCCTGTTCGTCAACACCACCCAACCGCTGCATTCACTGCTCAGCACCGCCAGTTACAGAATCCGGGCCGTGACGCAGCTTCTTGAAAACCTCGCTATGCGAGGCGACATCACGTCTGACGCGGTGATCCTGAGCGACTTTGCGTTGCTCTGCTGCGTGCCCTTGCGCGATGGTTGCGATGTGCTGGACGTGATCGCTCGACGCATGGATGCGGAATAGTTCTGACTTAGAGCGGGCGTCTTTCGAGGCGCCCTTTGCGTGTCATGACCGGCTGTCATTGGTCACCAAGAGATTGCACGAGCGCTCTATCACTGTGGCGAGGGAGCTTGCTCCCGCTGGGTCGCGAAGCGGCCCCAAAAAGGGACTGCTGCGCAGTCCGACGGGAGCAAGCTCCCTCGCCACAGGTTCGGTGTCACGCTTAACTGCCTTACATCGCTCTGGATGGCTGTTTGTAATTGAATAGAGCTTACACCCCCCCAACGCTCAACCCGTTCCCCCTCCCCGCCCAACCCGCTAGCATCACCCCTATCCTCAACCACCCTCTCCCCGGCGCGGCCATCGACGAACACGCGCCATCACTCTTCGAGGGAACCCAATCGGCCGCACATCAAGTGCCGCCCATGAACGATCTCAACAGAGCCTTCCAAACATGACTCAAAACATCTACGACGACCCAGCATTTTTCCAGGGCTACAGCCAGATGGCGCGTTCCATTGGCGGTCTCGACGCAGCGCCTGAATGGCCTGCGCTCAAAGCAATGCTGCCGCCCATGAAAGGCCTGAAGGTCGTGGACCTCGGCTGCGGTTATGGCTGGTTCTGCCGCTGGGCCAGTGAAAACGGTACCGATAGCGTGCTCGGCCTGGACGTCTCGGAAAAAATGCTGGAGCAGGCACGCAAGACGACGTCGACAACCAACGTCCAGTACGTCCGCGCCGATCTGGAACAACTCGATCTGCCCGCAGCCAGTTTCGATCTGGTCTACAGCTCTCTGGCACTGCACTACATCAAGGATATCCCTGGCCTGTTCGCCAAAATCCACGCAGCCCTTAAACCCGGTTCACACTTCGTATTCTCCATCGAACACCCAATCTTCATGGCCCCGCGCAATCCGGGCTGGCTGATTGATAGCGAAGGGAACAAGCGCTGGCCAGTGGACAGTTATCAACGGGAAGGCGAGCGGGTAACCAACTGGCTGGCCGAAGGCGTGATCAAGCAGCACCGCACCATCGGCACGTTGCTTAATACGCTGATTGACGCAGGTTTCAGCATCCGGCATGTCAATGAATGGGGCCCGAGCGATGCAGAGGTGACGGCGCAACCGGCCCTGGCCGAAGAGCGGGAGCGGCCGATGATGATGCTGGTCAGCGTGCAGCGCTGAGAGCGATGCCGGGTGATCGTAACTTTTGCGTAAGAATTCCCGATACCCGGTAAAGACTACGTATCGCGGCGTTGGGCCGGTCCACAGATACCTTATTCTGCCGGCTCACCTTTCACCTAGAGATCAACATGGACCATTCAGAGTTGGGGATCATGATCATTTCGATGATCGGGTTGTTCGGCTTTGCTTCGTTTATTTTTGAATACCTGAGTGCCAAGCAAAGGGACAGATAACGTTCGGCGTGATCCGTCCCTTTTTGCCCTAGCGCGTCGCGACGATGAACAACCGCGGGAACGGCAGCAGCACCGACCCATCGCTCAATGCTGGATAAGCCTGCTCGATGGCGGCGTGATACTGCTTGAGGTAGTGCGCCTTCTCCGCGTCATTCAGCGGTTCGAGAAACGGCCGCAAGCCACTGCCCTTGAACCACTCGACCACACCCGACGCACCGCCCGCGAGCGGGTGATGGTAGGTGGTGCGCCACACGTCGACTCGCGCACAGTGCGGTCGCAGCATCGAGTAATAATCGCTGGGGCTCGCCATGTCCGTGCGTTGCCCTGCCGCGTCCGCCAGCTTGCCGGCCCACGGCCCATCGGCGGCGACTTCGCGCATCAGGCGATGGGACGGTTCGTTGAGATTGTCGGGCATTTGAATGGCCAGGCTGCCACCCTGAGTCAATCGGGCGGCCAGCGAAGGCAATAACGTCGCGTGATCGGGTACCCACTGCAACACCGCGTTGGCGAAAATCACATCGAACGGACCCGGTTCGTTCCAGGTATCGATGTCCGCCGTGTCGAATTGCAGCTGCGGCAATCGCTTGCGGGCGGCCTCGATCATATCGGTCGAACTGTCCAGGCCACGCACCGTGGCATCGGCGAAGCGCTCCACCAGCAACTCGGTCGAATTGCCGGGGCCGCAACCGATGTCGATGGCCGAACGCGCATCCACGGGCGGAATCGCCGCGAGCAAATCACGGGCCGGACGTGTGCGTTCATCTTCAAAAGCGACGTATTGTTTGGCGGACCAACTCATTGCGTTCTCCTGTCGGTGCGTTGTTGTGGGCAGCGGCGCACAACCGGTTCGCTACGATACCTCGACCGGTGCGCGCGCCCTATCCCGACGTTTGGATAGCGTTGCAAAAGTCAGGAATCTTATTGAGCATTTTTATCGCGAAATCTTCTTGCGCCATAACAAAACCGACCGTTCGTCGAGCCAGCAACCAAGCAATTTTGACAGCCTGCATATCGCATCTATAGTCCTAATCGCGGCCTGTCGGAAGGAACCCGACTCATCAGTTTGCACGCAGGAGCAAGGCCAATTTACTCCCGTGATCATTGGGTTCCAACCGTAGTGTTTTCGCAGCGGCCGCAAGGCAAGCAAGCGTTGTTGTGCCTGGAAAGATGCCAGGCGCTCACTATGTACAAGGAGCTTTATTATGTCTCGAGTCACGGATGTTCTTGTTTCAATCGACACTGAAACCATTCTGAAAAACTACCCGAACATCAGCAAAAATCCCGCCTCGCCGACGCTGATCGACGTCAATCATGTGTACATGGTGACCAACCGCGACAACGTGATAAATGGCCAGGCCGGTGGCGAGCTCAACTTGAAAGCCCAGGTGGGCGACCTGATTCGCTGGCGTGAAACCAGCCTGTCGCAGAGCTTCGAGACGGCAGTGATTTTCTACAAATTCATTGGCAACGTCGGCAACGAATTAATCTCCACACCCACGCCGCGCAAGGCTACCGCCTGCGTCGCTGTTCCCAACACCAGCAATCCGTCGGTGCCGAGCTGCCAGAAAGTCGATAACCATTACTGGTCTTCGGAAACCTTGTCGTGCGGCAGCGTGACCTACCACTTTCACTTCCTGATCGTGGATCGCGACTGCAAGATCGTCGGCTGCTGTTCGTGGGATCCGTTCATCACCATCCGTAACTGACGATGGTCTGGCCCCTTGGCGACAAGGGGCCAGCCGAGTTCGATGCCGCCTCGACAGGAACGGGATGTCTTGCATGAACCGAAGCGGCTGCCGTAGTAACGTCAACATCATGAAAGGAATCCATGATGACTTCCGAACCGATCAAATCCCCTTCATCCAGTGTCGCGACCACCCACAATGTGTTGCTGGTTGTTGATGCTGAATCCCTGCTTTCACGCTATCCAGATCCCAGCCTTGAGCCCGATAAACCGACGTCTATTGCCGACGGCTTTATCTTCGCCATCAACGGATCTTCGACACCGCAAAGTACAATAAATGACAGCTCTATTACGCTAAGCCTCGGCACCGGATCGACTATCCATATCCGCAGCAGAACCGTCAGCTTGCTCGCTGAGCACAGCGTGGTGTTTTATGAAATGACTGTTGGCGATGCCGGCGTACTTTCGTCACCTGAATTGGTGGTGAAGGAAAACCTGACCGTGCCTGCACCCGACCCCGAAAACCCGACCGAACCGGGCAGCCACACGGCCGATGATCATTTTTGGCAGTGCACGCAATTGGCCGCGGGGGTTGAGGCGTGTGAGCTGAACTTCATGCTGATTGATAAGAGCTGCGAGGCGTTGGGCTACTTCCGCTGGGCAGTCGATGTGAAGCTGACACCCTGGGCCATAGGTGCCTCCGTACAAAGGTAGGGGACATCGCAGAATTGGTGTTTTAAGTCGAATTTTCAACACGCCGTCGCTGTCTGAAATTCAGGCGCATCCCTATAAGGAACACGGTAATGAAATTCGCAAAAATCTCGCAGAAACTCGCCCTGTGGGCCGGCAGTCCCAAGACGTTTATGGGGGCGTTGATCCTGATTGCGCTGTGGGGGTTGAGCGGGCCGATTTTTGATTACAACGACACCTGGCAGCTGATCATCAATACCTCAACCACCATCATCACGTTCCTGATGGTGTTCCTGATCCAGAACACGCAGAACCGCGACACCGACATCCTGCACTTGAAAATCGATGAGTTGCTGCGGGTTAACAAGGAGGCACAAAACGCGATGCTGGGGCTTGAGGCACTGGACCTCAAGCAACTGGAGGCGTTGCGTAAACACTATCGCGCCATGGGCGAAAAAGACGTGCATGGCTTGGCGGGGCTGGCAGCTTCGAGCAAGCGCAAACAGGATCTGAATGAGTGCTGAGCACAAACAAAAACGGCGCGTGATGTGAATCACGCGCCGTTTGCTTTTAACGTCGTCAAACGCGGTGCTATCGACCGGCTTGAAGCGCCCTGGCCATTTGCAGATGGTTTTGCAATTTTGGCAGCGTTTCCTCAGCGAAGGCTTTGATTTCCGGCACGTCGGTTGTCTGAGCGACTTGTTGAAGCTGCTCGATGGCTTCCTGGGTCGTCTTCACCTGGCTAGCGGTATAAGCCTGGTCAAAGGACGTTCCGTCCTTCACTTCAGGCATCAAGGTTTTGGCCTTGTCGACCACTTCTTCCCGTGGGGCAACCGGCAGGTCCAGCTGCTTGGCGATTTTCGCCAGATGCTGGTTGGCGGTCGTACGGTCATTGATGACCACGATGGTGTAGTCCTTGACCTCTTTGGATTCGGTTTTCTGGTGCGCCAGGCGACTGGCCTCGATGTCGGCCATGCCTATAGCCGAGGCATCGTTGATGAATTCGGCGGGCGACTGGGCGAAGGCACTATTGGCAAACAGGCCCAGCAACATAGCAAAACTGGCAGTGCGTAATCGGGTGGCCATCCGGCTCATGGTCGCGCCCTCCTTCTGAAAAAATTCAAGCGGGAGCTTTCGCCCCCGCCTCTCAATCAAAACTACCTTCACCGACTACTTCGACTTCTGACCGCCTTTGCGGCCCATATCGGGTTTCGCAGGGTCTTTATCGACAGTCGTGGTGGTAGTTTTCCCACCTTTGCGACCGGCTTCAGACGCCTTCGTTCGATCGTTGGCGAAGTTTCCCGAGTTCGAGTTTCTTGAATTAGGCATGATTCTCTACCTCTTGGTGATGATCGCAGCGAGCAGGAGCCCGCATAGAATCTGAATTTCGATCACCGCAAAGGTTTAGAAAAAATGGAATCCCCGCGACGAACGGTGGCCGATTTTTCAGGCTCCAAGGCGCTGGTGATGCTGGCGTTTGGCAGCGTACATGGCCTCATCGGCATGCCGGAACAGCTGGTTTTCTTCTGTGCCGTGTTCGGGGTAATGCGCGACGCCGATACTTGGCTGGATGTTCACGCTGTGCCCATCCAGGCGCAGGGGTTGCGCCAGAACCTGACGGATTTTTCCCGCAACGCTATCAGCGTCTTCCGCCGCGTGGATGCTGTGCAACAACACCACAAATTCATCCCCACCGATGCGCGCCACCGTGTCGGTCTCGCGCACGCAGCCTTTGAGCCGATTGGCGACCGCTTGCAACAGCATGTCGCCGACCGCATGACCGTGCGTGTCGTTGACTTCCTTGAAGCGGTCGAGGTCGACGTAGAGCAGCGCCATCCGTCCGCCATCCGCCCGAGCCAGGGTCAGTGAATCCTTGAGCCGGTCGCGCAGCAACTCCCGGTTGGGCAGTTGGGTCAGTTGGTCGTATTGGGCCATGCGCTGCAGTCGCGCATGCAGTTGCTTGCGCTCGATCGCGGTCGCGACCTGGGCGCAGACGTATTGCAGCAATTCCTTGTCCTGCTCGGTGTAACGCTCGCCCCCGGGTACGCTTTTGACGATCAGCGCGCCGATGGTACCGTTCTGCGAGTTCAACGGCACACCCAGCCAGCAAGGCGAATCCGGTCCGGCGACCAGCACCTCGAATCCTTCTGGCGGACTTTGCTGGTCCGGGGTCAGCAAAATCGGCAGGCCCGTGCGAATCACCTCGGCACAGAGGCGCCCGGTGATGGTTCCGGGTTGCTCGGGTTGCAGTTCGTAGTCATCGACATGATAGGGAAAATTCAGCTGCGCGCAGTGCTCGTCATACAGCGCCACGGAGAAATTCAGCGCTGGCAGCCATTCGCCGATGATCAAGTGGATGCGCTTGAACAACGCCAGCAAATCCTCCGCCGCATGGGCCGCTTCGGAGATTGCATACAATGCCGCTTGCCGGGACTCCGCCTGCTTGCGCTCGGTGACGTCTCGGGCTACGGCGATGCGCAGTTGATCGACTTCGGACCAGCGCGCCGACCACAGGATATGCACCACCGCGCCGTCCTTGCGCAGGTAGCGGTTTTCAAAGTTGAGCTTGGGCTCGCCGCCCATGATCTCGCGTGCCGCGTCGAGGGTGCGCTGACGATCGGCGGGATGCACCATGTCAATCATCGGCTGGCCGATCAGCTCGTCCGGTGTGTAGCCGAAAATACGCTCGCAGGCCGCGCTGACAAATACGAAGCGACCTTGTTTATCCACCGCACAGACGGCGTCCAGCAAGAGATCGATGTAGCTCGCCAACGGCGCGGAATTTCTGGTTGCCATGGTGCGATGAGCGTGTCCGGACAATGCAGCAAAAAGAACCCTCCCTGACCCGTTCAGTACAGCTGACGCATCCGTGCGCTCAACCTCAAGCCTTGTTCGTCACCAGCCCCGGCAGCGCATGAGCGAGGGCGTTGATGGCGAAACCGATAAACATCACCCCGCATAACCGGGTGATCGCCAGTTCATGGCGTTGATACAAGGTGCGAACCTGCCGCGCACCGACAATGCCAATGAGGATAGCGTAGGCCATGAGGCCACCGATAAAGCTCAGGACAATCAACCACGGCAGCATCGACCAGTGCAGCAATTCCGCACGGCTGGACAGCAGCGCAGTGAACGTCGCCACCGCCACGGGGTAAGCCTTTGGATTGGTCAGGCCGAACAGAATGCCGTGCCAGAAGGGCTGGCGAGCCGGGCCTTGCGGGGCATCGGCGCTGCTGCGCTTCGCCCGTATTGCGCGTAAACCGAGCCAAAACAGGTACAACCCGCTGAGCACGCCCAACACATCGAACGCCGTGCTGCCGATTTCCCGTGCGCCGACAATGGCGATCAGCGCCGTGCTGCACCAAACCACGTCCCCCAGCAAATGCCCGCAGAGAAACCCCGCCCCTGCCCGTCGACCCCGCGCCGCGCCGATCCCGAACACCGCCAATACACCCGGCCCCGGTGTGATGCCATAAATAAAGCCCGAGGCGAGAACGGCCATGAGCAGCGATGGGGTCATGGGAAATCCTTTTGAACTATTTGGTGAGTGGGCGCAAGTCTATCTCAGGTCTCCGGAATATCGACTGACTGATCGTCGAAGAACTTCATCCCCGCATACGGACGCTCGCGACAGGCTGCCAGCCGCGACGCCAGGTCGCCGACGTGGGCCTCGAGCTTGTGGCCGTCCGGGTCGAGGAAATAGAAGGACGCGCCTTCGCTGCGGTTATCGCGCCATTCCTGCACTTTGGCGGAACGCAGGTGTTCGACGAATAAGGGGAAATCGGTGACGCTGATGGTGAAGGCGTAGTGGGTGTAATCGGCGGCGGGTTCGGGCTTGAGCAGTGGATCAACGGACAGGCACAGCCACAAACCCGGTAGTGAAAGATAGGCGCCGGTATCCCAGGAGGCTTCGAGGCGCAGTTGCAGCAGATCTTGATAGAACGCCACGCTGCGGTTCAGGTCGGTGACGGCGAGGGTCAGGTGGTTGAGGCCGGTGAGCATTTTGATAACCTCATGGGTATTCAACGGTTTTCGGAATGCAAAACAAAATGGAAAAGACTAAAGCCAAAAGCTACAGCGGTTCGCGTGTGGCTACAGACGTAATCCGCAAACCCTCATCACAGGAGGCATCGATGACCGACGAAATCGAGCAAGCGTTGAAAGAGGCGGATAGCGGTGACTTCGTGAGCCCTGAGGATGTAAAAGCGGTCGTTAACAGGTGGGTAACGAATATCAGCTAATGCGCAGTTTTCAAAACAAACCGTTTGTCATTAGCCGCACTCTGTCCCCTCCCCAATCCGCCCATTCAACCAGTTCAACGCCTGATCCCCACCCCGCCGCTTGTGCCAGACCAGCACAAACGTAAACGACGGAATATAAAACGGGGGCGGAACCACGATCAGCGAGCGTTCATCAATCTCGCGCAGCCCACGTGAAGCCACGGTAAGGATCAGGTCCGTGCCGCTGATGAATTCCGGAGCGACGCTCCAGTGCGGCAGGCTGATCGCGACGCGACGGCGTTCGCGCAACGCCGTCAGGGCGCGTTCGATTTCCGGAGTGCCGCTGCCGCGCATTTCCAGCAGGACGTGTGGCCGCGCGAGGTAGGTCGGCAGGTCGAGACCGCCATGGGCAGGCAGACTGTTGCGGTCCACGAGGCAGGCGTAGTGCTCCTCGAACAGCGGGGTGCTGCGCAGTTCGTTCGGCAGTTCTGGAAAGACGCCGGCTGCCAGATCGATGTCGCCGTTGAGTACCGCATCGAGCATGCCTTCGCGGCTGGCATGGCTGATTTGCAGGTCGATGCCCGGGGATTCCCGGCGCAACGTGCGAATCAGGCCAGGCAGGACGATAGCGGCGCCATAGTCGGACATCGCCAGACGAAACGTGCGCTTGGCCGTGGCCGGGTCGAAGGCGTTCGGCGCCAGCAGCGTTTGCACCTGGGCAAGGGCTTCGGCCAAGGGGGCGATCAACTCCAGGGCTCGCGGAGTGGGCACGAGCGTGGCACCCGCGCGTACGAGCAGCGGATCGCCAAGCAGATCGCGCAACCGCCCCAGGGCATGACTGACCGCCGGTTGACTCAGGTGCAAACGTTGCGCCGCCCGCGTGACGTGTTGCTCGCTGAGCAGGGCGTCGAGGATCACCAGCAAGTTGAGGTCGATGCGCCGTAGATCATTCATCTGCTGCATGTTCTGCATAGCAATTTGGAATTTAAATCTGCGCGACGAATACTCTAGAGTCCAGCAAAACCTGTTGGAGAATGATCATGAGTACGTTGCATTGGAGCGGGCTGTTGCTGTTGGCCGTGGTGGCTGGGGCGGTGGTGCCGTTTCAGAGTGCGATCAACGCCAACCTCACGCGTGGGTTGGGTCATCCGTTGTGGGCGACGCTCGCGTCATTGCTGGTGAGCATCGTGGTGTTGTTGCCAATCATGCTGGCGATGCGCTTGCCCCTGCCGTCGCTGGCATTCATCAGCAAGGCGCCGTTGTGGATGTGGGCCGGTGGTGCGTTCGGGGTGTGTTTTATTTCGTTGGCGCTGATGCTGCTGCCCAAGCTTGGGGCGTCGGGGTTTATTGCGTTGGCGCTGGCGGGACAGGTGGTGGCTTCGTTGGTGCTGGATCACTTCGGGTTGTTTGGGTTGGTGGAACGGCAGATGACGTTGCCGCGCGTGGTTGGGGCGGTGTTGTTGATGGCGGGGGTGGCGTTGATTCAGTTCAGTGCTGCGCCAGGGAAGGGGTTGGTGACGGCGGGTTGAGGATGACTGACAGTGAGATGCTGACTGTCAGGCCGCCATCGCGAGCAGGCTCGCTCCCACAGTTGATCTAAGGCGTGGCATAGATCGAGTGTAGGAGCGAGCCTGCTCGCGAAGGCGGCCTGAACAGCACCGCAGATTTTAGAACTTGTCGAGCGTGCGCAACTTCTGCGGCAACCCCCACAGCAGCAGCGCAACCGCGATCAGCGCGCAGACAGCAATGACGTACAGCGCCGGAGTGGTGCTGCCGGTCAGGTCCTTGATTCGCCCGACCATGACCGGGCTGACGATGCCGCCGAACTGGCCGAGGGTGTTGATCACCGCGATCCCGCCAGCAGCCCCGGCGCCCGCACCGGCCAGCAGTTTTGGCGGCAGGGTCCAGAAGCTTGGGATGGAGGCGATGATCCCGGCACCGAGCAAGCCCAGCGCGACAATCAGGAACGTCGTGTGGTTGGCGAAGATCCCCGCGCAGAAGAAGCCCACCGCGCCCACCGCGACCAGACCTGCAACAAACTTGCGTCGTTCACCAGTCGAGTCGGACAACCGTCCGATCACCACCATGCTGATGGCGCCGCAGATGTACGGGATGGCGGTCAGCAAACCGATCATCACCGGGCTCTCGGTGCCGGCGCTGCGGATCAGTTGCGGCGCCCAGAAATTCAAGCCGTAGGACGCCACCTGAATCAGGAAGTAGATCAGCCCCAGGGTCAGGAAACCCGGGATGCGCAGCGCGGCGAGCAGCGAGCCGCCACTCTTGTGCGGTTCATGGTGCGCAATGCGGCTGGCCAGCAGGGTTTTCTCCGACGGCGTCAGCCAATGGGCGTCTTCGATGCGGTCCTTGAGCAAGGTCAACACCAGCAAGCCGAGGCCGATGCAGGGTACGCCGCCCAGCAGGAACAGCCAGTGCCAGCCGCGCATGTCCATAAAACCGTCGAGGTGTTGCAGCACCAACCCGGAGAACGGTGCGCCAACCAGACCGGCAAATGCCGACGACAGGAACAGCATCGAAGTGATGCGTCCGCGATAGTGCTGCGGGAACCACAGCGTCAGGTAATACAGCACACCTGGCGCAAAACCGGCTTCCATCGCACCGATCACGAAACGCAGCGCGTAGAACTGCCATTCGCTGTTGACGAAGACCATAGCGGCGGTGGCGAGGCCCCAGGACATCATGATCCGGGCGATCCAGCGCCGGGCGCCAACCTTGTACAGCATCATGTTGCTCGGCACTTCGAAGATCACGTAGCCGACCACGAACAGCCCGGCGCCGAGACCGTAAGCGGTGTCGCTCAGGCTCAGGTCGGTCTGCAGCTGGAACTTGGCGAAGCTGATGTTGATGCGGTCGAAAAAGGCGAACAGGTAGCAGACCATGATCAGCGGCATCAGGCGCCAGGCGACCTTGCTGACCAGGGCTTTTTCGTCATCGTGGCTAACGGACGGGCTCGCGCCCGCCTCCAGTACATTGAGGCTCATGGTGCTTTCTCCAGGCGGACTTCCCTTGGGTGTCCGATTGTTTTTGTTGTCTGGTTGAGAGGGTCGGTGTGAATGCTTTTTTTCTGTGGGAGTGAGCCTGCTCGCGATAGCGGTGGTTCAGTCGACATCTCTGTTGGATGTGACTCAGTCATCGCGAGCAGGCTCGCTCCCACAGGGTATTTGCGGTGTTCAGGAAGGCACTGGGTGCAAGTCGCAATTTCGTCCGGCCTTGGCCAGTTGGCCGGGCACTTCGTGGCCCAGCAGTGCCGGCAATCCTCGGGACAACTTCAGCAACAGCGGCAGGTCGATGCCGGTATGAATGCCGATTTCATCGCACAGGTTGACCAGGTCTTCGGTGCAGATATTGCCCGAGGCGCCCGGCGCGAACGGGCAACCACCAAGGCCGCCGAGCGCTGCGTCAAAACGTCGGGCACCGGCCTCGTAGGCCGCCAGCACATTGCACAAACCTAGGCCGCGGGTGTTATGGAAATGCAGGGTCAGATCCGTCGGCGAAACCCGTTGCAGAACTCGTCTTACCAACCGGTCCACCTGCCGCGGATTGGCCATGCCGGTGGTGTCGGCCAGGGTAATGCCCTGGATGCCTAGTTCCTGATAGGCCTCGACGATTTGCAGCACGCGATCCTCATCGATCTTGCCTTCGAACGGGCAACCGAAGGTGGTGGCGATGCTGCCGTTGAGTCGCACCTGCGTGCCACCGACGAATTGCACGATCTCGCCGAACGCCGCCAAGGAGGCTTCGCAACGCATGCGCATGTTGGCCAGGTTGTGGGTCTGGCTGGCGGACATCACCAGGTTCAGCTCATCGGCCCGGGTCGCCAGCGCCCGCTGCGCGCCTTTGAGGTTGGGGATCAACGCGACGTAGATCACCCCCGGTTGCCGGGTAATGCCCTTGAACACCAGTTCGCCATCGCGCAGCGCCGGAATAGCCTTGGGCGACACGAACGAACCGGCCTCGATGCGGCTGAAACCGGCCAGCGACAGCTGATCGATCAGCGCAATCTTGTCGACGGTTTCGACCCAGGTCGGCTCGATCTGCAAGCCGTCGCGGGGGGAGACTTCCTGAACGATCAGGGTCTCGGAAAAATCAGTGATCATTGCACCACCCCTTCTGCTTTCAGCCGTTCGATGTCCAGCGCCGTAAGGCCCAGCCCTGCGAGGATGCCGTCGGTGTGCTGGCCCAGACTTGGCCCGGACCAGTTCACGCCGCCGGGGGTTTCGGACATTTTCGGCACGATGCCGGGCATCTTCACCGTGGCGCCGCCAGGCAGGTCGGCGCTGAGCAGCATGTCACGCGCCTGATAGTGCGGATCGGCGACGATGTCGGCGACTGAATAGATGCGCCCGGCCGGCACTTCGGCAGCCTCCAGCGCCGACAACACTTCATCGATTGGCAGGCTGCTGGTCCAGTGAGTGATCGCCGCATCGAGCACGTTACTTTTCAATGCACGACCGTCGTTGTGCGCAAACTCCGGCGCTTCGGCCAGGTCGCGACGACCGACCACTTCCATCAGACGCTTGTAGATCGGGTCGCTGTTGCCGGCGATTACCACGTAGGCACCGTCGGCCGTGAGGTAAGTGTTGGACGGCGCGATGCCCGGCAAGGCGCCGCCGCTGCGCTCACGCACATGGCCGAGCATGTCGTATTCGGGCACCAGGCTTTCCATGACGTTGAACACGCTTTCGGCCAGCGACACATCGACGACTTGACCGCCACCCTGCCCGGTCTTGACCCGCAGCAACGACATCAAAGCGCCGATCACCGCGTGCAGCGACGCCAGCGAATCGCCGAGGCTGACGCCGACCCGCGCCGGAGGCGAGTCGGGATTGCCGGTGGTGTAGCGGATCCCGCCCATGGCCTCGCCGATGGCGCCGAAACCCGGACGGTCGCGGTACGGGCCGGTCTGGCCGTAACCGGAAATGCGCACCAGCGTCAGGTTGGGGTTGAGGGCGTGCAACACGTCCCAGCCCAGACCGAGTTTTTCCAAAGCGCCCGGCCGCAGGTTTTCGATCAGCACGTCGGCGCTGGTCGCCAGTTGCTTGACCAGTTCGATGCCTTCGGGGGATTTGAGATTGAGCGCCAGGGATTTCTTGTTGCGCGATTGCAGGTACCACCACAGCGAGGTGCCTTCATGCAGTTTGCGCCATTTGCGCAGCGGGTCGCCCTGGCCCATGGCTTCGATCTTGATCACTTCGGCGCCGAACTCGGCGAGCATGCGCGCGGCGAACGGCGCGGCGATCAGCGTGCCGATCTCGATCACTTTGATTGCACTCAAGGGGGCAGTCATCGCGGGGTACCTCTATGTTGTTCTTGGAATATGAGCCAAGGCTAGAGGACCCGGGGGCGATGAATCCAACCTTCAGTTGGCAACGTTCGTTCGCGAAACGCGAACGCTCTGAAATTTTCGCGACCTTGAGGCCGCCATCGCGAGCAGGCTCGCTCCCACAGTGGATCTGTTGCGAACACATAACCCCCTGTGGGAGCGAGCCTGCTCGCGATGAGGCCCGCCCATTCAACCGAGATTGATCAGACCGGCCCACGCAACTGCTCAAACAACATCCGGCTCACCGGCGACAACGCCGCTTCATCGCGCACCACCAGAATCAACGCCCTATCCGACCAGTCATCCGTCAACGGCACCGCATGCAACCCCAACGCCCGGCCAAACAATTCATAGGCCTTCTGCGGCAGGATGCCGATGCCCATGTTGGCCTGAACCATCCGGCACATCGCATCAAAACCCGGCACATGAATCCGCAACCGCAGCACCTTGCCCGCCTTGCGCGCCGCCGCGTGGGTGCGCATGTTGATAGAACTGGCGGAATGCAGTCCGACGTAATCGCTGTCAAGCGTATCGGCGAAGGCCAGTCTGGAACGACTGGCCAACGGATGATCGGGCAGCATCAACACCACCAGTTTGTCCTGGCGATACAGCACGCTGTGCAAGTCTTTGACGTCGCTGTCACTGGAACAGATCCCAAGGTCCGCGACACCGTCCAGCACACCTTGAATCACCCCGCTGCTGGGACGTTCTTCCAGGTCAGTCTTGACCTGGGGATGACGCTCGGAAAAGTCCCGCAGGTCTTCGGGCAAGAACTGAATAATCGCCGACAAGTTGGCGAGCATCCGCACATAACCGCGAATGCCATGGCTGTGCTCGCCCAGTTCGAGGCCCATTTTCTCGACGTTGAACAACATCTGTCGGGCGTGATGCAGCAGGGTTTCACCGGCCGGCGTCAGGGTCATGCCTTTGGCCTGGCGCACGAACAGACTGATGCCCAGCGCCTCCTCCAGCTCCATCAGCCGTTTGCTGGCTGCCGACACCGCAATCGCTTCGCGGGTCGCGGCACGGGTCAGAGTGCCTTCTTCGTGGACGGCGACAAACAGCTGGAGGGTGATCAGGTCGAGGCGGCGGATCAGGCTTTTTTGCAACATGGAGGGCTCGATGACTTCAGGTCGGCTGAGTCGGCAGGATAGCCCGGTTTTAGCCCACAGCATCACACGCCATCGCCCTTCGCTTAAATCTCATTGACCGATCACGACAAGGAGATCGCTGAAAAAGTCGTGCGACTTGATGTAGCTTTACGCACCCACGACGGGGACGTCGGTTTCTGAAATCCAAGGAAGACTCAATGAAGAGCAGCACCACCCTCCTCGTCACCTGCAGCACGGTGTTTCTCGCCCAATTGGGCATGAGCATTTACCTGCCGGCGCTGCCGGACATTGCCCGGCATCTGTCCGCAGAGGCTTCACAAGTGTCCTGGGGATTGGCGGTGTACCTGATCGGCATGGCGTTGCCGATGCTGTTCTGGGGCAGCCTCGGTCAGCGCCTTGGCCGCAAACCGGTGTTGCTCGCGGCACTCGGGATCTACGGCTTGGGTAACCTGGCCCTGCCTTTGGGGCAGACGCTTGAATCTTTCCTGGTGTGGCGGCTGGTTCAGGGGATTGGCGCCAGCGGGATTTCCGTCATGGCGCGGGTGCTGATCCGCGACAGTTTCCGCGGTGACTTGCTGGCCAAGGCGCTGTCCTGGATCTCGATTTCCTTCGTGGTGGCGCTGGGCATCGGCCAGTACCTGGGGTCGATCATTCAGGTGGCGCTGGGTTGGTCGGCGATTTTCTATTTGTTGGGTGGTGTGAGCCTGTTGATGGCGCTGGTCGTGTCGCGGGTCACGTTTGCGCTGCTGGCTGAAGACAATGTTCTGTCGTCCGCCTGGCCGAGTTACTGGCGCATTCTGCGGGATCGAGCGTTCCTGCTGCCGGCCCTCACCGGCGGCCTCGGTTATGGCGTGATCATCGCGTTCAACACCGCGGCGCCGCTGATTCTGCAAGGCCCGTTCAACTGGTCGGCCGTGGAATACGGGCTGTTGGGCTGGCCGATCAGCGCGGCGTATTTCCTGGGGGCGTTGGGGGTGAATGCCTTCGTGCTTCGCACCGGTCGACGCTGGCTGATGACAGCGGGCGTGGGCCTGGTACTGGGCGGCTGCGCGGTGATGTTGCTGGGGAGCATCGCGGGCACATCCGTGGCGCTGCTGTTCTGGTTGCCGTACTGCTTTGCCGTGTTCGGGCAGTCGTTGAACTACCCGATCAGCCTGGCCCTGGCCAACGACGGCTCGCCGGTCGGCGGGGCGTATGCGATGGCGTTGAGCGGTTTCATTCACCAACTGATGGCTGCCGTCATCGGCGCGATTACCAGCCTGATCGCCAGCCAGCAGGCATGGCCACTGTCGCTGTTTTGCACCTTGCTGGCCTTGAGCGCGATGCTCTGCGTGATGCTCGCGCGCGGTCGTCTAACCGATTAAAACGCGTTGCGGAAAATCTCCTCGATCTGGCGCTGATCGGCCACCCGTGGATTGGTCAGTCCACAGGCGTCTTTCAGCGCGTTGGTGGCGAGAATCGGGATGTCGTTTAGCCTGGCGCCGAGTTCACGCAAACCGGCAGGAATCTCCACGTCTCTGGACAGGCTGCGGATCGCGAGGATGGCTGCTTGAGCGCCTTCTTCCGGGCTAACACCACGGGTATCGGCACCCATCGCGTGGGCCACATCCTTCAGGCGCGGCGCGCACACCAGCGCATTGAAACTTTGCACGTGGGGCAGCAGCACCGCGTTGCACACGCCATGGGGCAAGTCGTAGAACCCGCCCAACTGGTGAGCCATGGCGTGGACATACCCCAGCGATGCATTGTTGAACGCCATGCCGGCGAGGAACTGCGCGTAAGCCATGTTTTCCCGTGCGGCCATGTCGCTGCCGTCGCGTACAGCCAGGCGCAG
This sequence comes from Pseudomonas sp., assembly GCF_051660785.1. GTDB lineage: Bacteria > Pseudomonadota > Gammaproteobacteria > Pseudomonadales > Pseudomonadaceae > Aquipseudomonas. The sequence continues at coordinate 1,955 of NZ_JBOFQE010000064.1, read as the reverse complement.
GTTGCTGCTGATCAACGTGATCGCCTTCAGTGCGCAGGTATCGGTGATCGGGTTGGCCGCGGTGGACACGTAGGCTTCGATGGCGTGAGTCAGCGCGTCCATGCCGGTGGCAGCGGTCAGGCCCTTGGGCATGGCGACCATCAGCACCGGGTCGTTGACCGACAGCAGCGGCGTGACGTTGCGGTCGACGATGGCCATTTTCACGTGGCGCGATTCGTCGGTGATGATGCAAAAACGGGTCATCTCGCTGGCCGTGCCGGCGGTGGTATTAATGGCGATCAGCGGCAGTTGCGGCTGGGTGGACCGGTCGACGCCTTCGTAATCGCGGATCTGCCCGCCGTTGGTCGCACACAACGCGATGCCCTTGGCGCAGTCATGGGGTGAGCCGCCGCCGAGCGACACCACGAAATCACAGCGACTTTCCTTGAGCAGGCCCAGGCCGCGCTCGACGTTGGCGATGCTCGTGTTCGGTTTGGCGCCGTCGAAGATCACCGAGTCGATGTCCTGCATCGCCAGCTTGTCGGCAATCATCTTCGCCACGCCGGCCTTGGCCAGCACGGCGTCGGTGACGATCAGCGCCTTGCGAAAGCCGTACTTGCCAATGGCGTCCATGGCTTCGTCTAGGCAATCGTTGCCCATGATGTTCACGGCGGGAATGAAAAACGTGGTGCTCATGAGTGATTCTCCTGGGCTGGGCCGAATCGGCAGCGCCGATCCAGCGGGTACCCACAGGATCGACCTATCGGTTACGCAGTAACTTGATCTGGCTCAACTCCCGGTCGTGATAAAGTCGCCGCCCATCAGCCCCTTTGCCTTGAGACTTTGAACCGCAATGACCGATTTCCAGGATGTTGATGCCCAACTTGAAGACTGGAACGCCTTGCGCACCGCAGCCTCGTTCAGCGGCTTGCTGGTGGGCAACGGCGCCAGCCGTGCGGTGTGGGACGATTTCGGTTACGACTCGCTGTTCGAAAACGCCCGCACCGTTGAAGAAAAGCCCCTGAGCCAGTCTGAGCTGAGCGTGTTCGACGCTATGCAGACGCGCAGTTTCGAGCAGGTGCTGAGCGCGCTGAAAACCACCAGCCGCGTCAACAAGGCGCTGGCCGTCAGCTCTGCCGCGCCGCGCAATCGTTACTACGCGATCAAGGAAGCGCTGATCAACACGGTCCACGCAGTGCACATCCCTTGGCGGCTGGTAGTGCCTTCGACCCTGGCGACCATCAGTCAGGAACTGGGCCGTTATCGGACGGTGTTCACCACCAACTACGACTTGCTCAATTATTGGGCGATCCAGCATCAGCCAGGAGCAATCACCGATCTGTTCCAGGGGACCGAACCGGGTTTTGACTTGAGCGCCACGGCGACCGAAAAAACCCGTTTGTTGTATCTGCACGGCGGGCTGCATCTGGTGCGCAATCAGGACGGCACGGCACGCAAACTGATGTCGACCGAGGGCACGTTGCTGGGCAGTTTTGCGATCAACAATACGATCAAGACGCTGGATGACGTGCCACTGTTTGTGAACGAAGGACCAAGCGCGGACAAGCTCAAGACCATTCGCAGCTCGGATTACTTGTCGTTTTGCTACGACCAGTTACTGAGCCATGGCGACGGCTTGTGCCTGTTCGGGCATGCCTTGGGTGAGCAGGACAGCCACATCATCCATGCGTTGCGCCAGGCGCAACCGAAGGTGGTGGCGATCTCGATTTATCCACGCAGCAAGGCGTTTATCCAGCATCAGAAGCGGCATTACGCGAAGGTGTTTGAAGGGACCGGGAGTGAGCTGCGGTTTTTTGATTCGAAGACGCATGCGCTCGGCAGCCCGAAGCTCACTGTTCCGGTTGAGGTTTAGCGGCGGCTGGGCTGGCCCCATCGCGAGCAGGCTCGCTCCCACATTTGATCGCATTCCTTCTGGAGGAACTCGGTTAAATGTGGGAGCGAGCCTGCTCGCGATG
>NZ_JBOFQE010000063.1:0-8652 GCF_051660785.1 Pseudomonas sp. | reverse complement strand
ACCTGTAAGAGATTGGTCGGCTGTGAGGCCGCGATCGCTGGCAGGCCAGCTCCCACAGGGGGTCGGGGTACATCTGCAAGAAATTGGTCGGCTGGCAGGCCGCCATCGCTGGCAAGCCAGCTCCCACAAGGTTTTGGTGTACATCTGCAAGATATTGGTCGGCTGTCAGGCCGCCATCGCTGGCAGGCCAGCTCCCACAGGGGGTCGGGGTACATCTGCAAGAAATTGGTCGGCTGGCAGGCCGCCATCGCTGGCAGGCCAGCTCCCACAGGGGGTCGGGGTACATCTGCAAGAAATTGGTCGGCTGGCAGGCCGCCATCGCTGGCAAGCCAGCCCCCACAGGGGGTCGGGGTACATTTGCAAGAAATTGGTCGGCCGGCAGGCCGCCATCGCTGGCAGGCCAGGTCCCACAGGGGGTCGGGGTACATTTGCAAGAAATTGGTCGGCTGGCAGGCCGCCATCGCTGGCAGGCCAGCTCCCACAATGGATCGGCGTACGGCTTTTGCTTCTCACCACTCATCAGGCCGAGCGTTAGCTCGCCTTCAGCTTTTGATCTTGCTTTTGATGTTGATCTGCCCGCCCCTTTCGGGAGGCTGAGCGGAGGTGTTCATCCGGGGAGTGGCGCGTAGCGCCGTTCGACGCAGTCGAACACGCTGCATGTAGGTGCAGCGAAGCCAACCGGAGGGCAGTGTCCCCGGATGGATATCGGAGCGAAGGAACGCCGAGCCTCAGCGAGGGGCCGGACGCTTGGGGCGAGCCTTTTTTGCTTACTTTTTTTGGCGTTTGAAAAAAAGTGAGTCGCCGTAAGGGCGAAACCGCCAGCCGCCGTTACCGCAGGAATGGATATGTACACAACCAACAAGAACATGGTCGGCCCGAAGGCCGCCACAGACAAGCCAACTCCCCAGGACCCAAGTGAACCCTGAGGAGCAAAGCCAAACTCAAGCCAGGCTCTTGCTGACCACTTCAAACACATCACTGGACAACTGACCCGAAGCACGAATCCGCTCCAGCTCACCCTTCATCAACGCCTGACGCGCATCGTCGTATTTGCGCCAGCGAGTCAACGGCGCCAACTGCCGGGAAGCGATCTGCGGATTAAACCCGTTCAACTCAATCACCAGATCCGCCAGGAAGCGATACCCCGAACCATCAGCCGCATGGAAGTTGATCAGATTCTGCCCGGCAAACGCACCGACCAATGCCCGCACCTTGTTCGGGTTCTTGATGTTGAACGCCGGATGCCCCATCAACTGACGAACACGCTCCAGACCACCCGGCAACGTGCTGCCCGCCTGGACACTGAACCATTGATCCATGACCAGCGGGTTGTCCTTGAAGTGCTCGGCAAAATTCCCCAGCGCCTTGGCTTTGTCCTCTTCGAATGAAGAATTGACCAACACCGCCAACGCCGTCAGGCGCTCGGTCATGTTGTCGCTAGTCTCAAACTGCTCAAGCGTGGCAGCCAGCACTTCCGGTTTGCCACTGAGCATCAGGTACGACAGCGCAATGTTCTGCAACGCGCGACGTGCGAAATGTTCGGCCTCGGCCACATACGGGGTTTTCTTCGACAGATCGCGGTTGGCCTGATAACGCAGCCACAACGCCTCGAACAAACCTTCAGCCAACTGCTTACGAGCAAACTCGCGAGCAATATGGATGGCATCGACATCAGCCACTTCACTGATTTCAGTCAGGTACGCCTCGCCCGGCAGCGAAAGCATTTCCGCAACCATCGCCTGATCCAGCGTCTCGTCGGACAGCACGGTACGCAAGGCGGAAATCAGGCGCTGATCCAGCACCAGTTTCTCGCCCTTCTGCTGCTGAGCGATCAGCTCTTGCAGTACCTGCACCGACAGTTGCTGGCCGGCATCCCAGCGGTTGAAACCGTCGCTGTCGTGCTGCATCAGGAACATCAGTTGATCGCGGTTATACGGGAAGCTCAGTTTCACCGGTGCAGAGAAGCCACGCAGCAACGAGGGCAGCGGCTGTTCAGCGATGTCGACAAAAGTGAAGGTCTGCTCGGCTTCAATCACCGAAATGACTCGCGAGGTGCCCTGATCACGGTCTTCACCGGTAAGACGCAACGCAATGGCCGCGCCTTTGGAGTCCAGCAGGCCCAGTTCCACAGGAATCACGAACGGCAGTTTTTCAACCTTGTCCGGCGTTGCCGGGCAGCTCTGGCGGAAGGTCAGGCTGTAGGTTTTCGCTGCTGCGTCGTAAGACTCGCTCACCGCCAGACGCGGTGTACCGGCCTGGCTGTACCAGCGTTTGAACTGGGTCAGGTCGACCCCGTTGGCATCTTCCATGGCTTTGATGAAGTCATCGCAGGTCACGGCCTGGCCGTCATGACGTTCGAAGTACAGGTCGCTGCCTTTGCGGAAGCCTTCGGCGCCGAGCAAGGTGTGGATCATGCCGACCACTTCCGAGCCCTTTTCATACACGGTCAGGGTATAGAAGTTGGAAATCTCGATGAAACTGTCCGGGCGCACGGCGTGAGCCATGGGACCTGCGTCTTCGGCAAACTGATGGGTACGCAGGTACGCCACGTCCTGGATGCGCTTCACGGTCGCCGAGTTCATGTCGGCGGAGAAGCCGGAATCACGGAACACGGTGAAGCCTTCCTTGAGCGACAACTGGAACCAGTCGCGGCAGGTCACGCGGTTGCCCGACCAGTTGTGGAAGTACTCGTGGGCAACGATCGCTTCGACACGCTGATGCGCGGCGTCAGTCGCGGTTTCGGCGCGGGCCAGAACGGCGCTGGAGTTGAAGATATTGAGGCCCTTGTTCTCCATGGCGCCCATGTTGAAGTCGTTCACCGCGACAATCATGAAGATGTCCAGATCGTACTCTCGACCGTAAACCTCTTCGTCCCAGCGCATGGACTTCTTCAGGCTGTTCATCGCGTGCTGGCACTTGTCGATGTTTTCCGGCTCGACGTAAATGCGCAGCGCCACCGAGCGCTCGCTCATGGTGGTGAAGGTGTCTTCGACGCACCACAAGTCACCGGCCACCAGCGCGAACAGGTACGCCGGTTTCTTGAACGGATCTTCCCAGGTCGCCCAGTGCCGGCCGTCTTCGCCGGGACCTGAGGCAATCGGGTTGCCGTTGGACAGCAACACCGGATAGCTGTGCTGCTCGGCGACCACCGTGGTGGTGAAGGTGCTCATCACGTCCGGGCGGTCGAGGTAATAGGTGATCTTGCGGAAACCTTCGGCCTCGCACTGGGTGCAGAACATCGTGCCGGATTTGTACAGGCCTTCCAGTGCAGTGTTGGTTTCCGGGTGGATTTTGACGCTGGTATCGACCGTGAACGTGGTGCTGGTCGGATGCAGGGTCAGGTGGTTTTCCGTCAGCTGATAATCAGCGTCGCTCAACTCGTTGTCGGCCAGGGTGACCGACAGCAGTTCGAGCTGCTGGCCATCCAGCACCAGCGGCGGCAGGCCCGGGCCACGCTCGGGATTGCGGCGCATCACCAGTTGCGCATGGACCAGGCTGTGGTCCTCGTACAACTCGAAGGTCAGGTGCGTCTCGTCGATCAGGTATTCGGGCGCCTGATAGTCCTTCAGGTAAATCATCTTCGGTTGTTCGGTGCGCATGCTGGAGTCCTTACTGATGCACGGCGAGCTGATAAGCCGTGTATTTACGAATATTGATCACGCCGGTGTCGAAAATCAGGTACTGGCCCTTGATCCCCAACAGCGTGCCTTCGGCAATCGGATTCTTGTCCAGGTTGAAGCTGACGATTTTGGCCGGGTATTGCTCGACCGGATAGCGGATTTCGAGGACGTCTACATCGGCAATAGTCTGGATTGCTTGTAGGCCGAATCGTTCCTGCAAACCTTGCAAGCCTTCGGCACAGCTGTCGAACAACCGGTCGCGAACCTCGGCCAGGTTCACCGACACCGCGTCGCCCTTGAGTAAAGCACGCCAGTTGGTCTTGTCCGCCACCTGGCTGCGGAACAGGTCTTCGACAAACCCCGATTGCTGGCGGGTCGAGACACGCATGATCGGCAACGCCTGACGGGCGCCCTGGTCGATCCAGCGAGTCGGCAACTGGGTGGCGCGGGTGATTCCGACCTTCACCCCGGAGGAGTTCGACAGATACACAATGTGATCGGTCATGCAGAACTTCTCGCCCCACTCCGGCTCACGGCACGTGCCAGCGTCGTAGTGGCAACGCTCCGGGCTCATGATGCAGAGATCGCACTGGGCCAGTTTGGTCATGCACGGGTAGCAATAACCCTGGCTGAAACTGGTTTTGGTCTTGCGCCCGCAATGGGAACAATGGATCGCCCCCAGATACTCCAGACGCACCGTGGAGCCGATCAATGGATTGACGGGCACCTCGACGTCATCCAGACGAAACGCGTATTGCACGTCCGGCCCGTCAAGGCGTGCCGACATTTTGCTGATTGCACCGCGGCCAATCTCGATCAATGGACGGCATCCGACTTGAACAGGATGTTCGGTACGCTGATCGACTTCGAACTGCATTCCTGCGGGCCCATGTAGCCGGTACGCTCTTCCTCGGGCAGGTTCTGGATTTCCCAGGCGATCATCGCTTGCAACGACAGTTCGCGTTGCTCGGCGGTGAGTTTGCCACCGTCGGACCATTTGCCGATTTCCACCGCCAGTTTCAGGCTCTGGTAGATATCGGGGGTGATGTTTTGAATCATTTCGTTAAAAGAGGACATCAAGGGCTCCGCTCTTTAATACATAACTGATTTAGACGGCCAGTTTACGGCGGTTGTACAAACCACCCAACAAACCGCTCAAGCATCCGACGAGCAACCCGCTGACGTGGGCCGCGTTGGCTATTTCACCAAAACCGATCATCGAGACCAGCCCCGACAGGCACAGCACCAGCCACACCAGCATCATCACCAGCACGCCGCGCGGCAGGCGATAAGCAGGGTTCGGCGACAACAACTGGAAAATCCAGCAATGCCCGAGCAAGCCGTACAGCACACCGGACAACCCGCCGAACAAGGTCGGGCCGCTGAAAACAAACTGGGTGTAATTGGAAACCAGACTGAACAACAGGGTCAGGCCGATCAGGTTGATGCTGCCCTGGCGCGACTCGATGCGCCGCCCCAGCTCCCAGTACCACATGCCGTTCATGGCCAGGTGCAGGATGCCGAAGTGGATCAGCATCGGCGTCACCAGGCGCCACCACTGCCCCGCCGCCAGGCTGTCAGCCAGGGGCACGAAATGGATGTATTCGCCGACGATGCGGAAATCAAGGAAGGTCAGCCAGCGCATCGTGTCGAGGTTTTCGCCCAACAGCGTCACCGCGCCGACAATCAGGCTAAGCAGCAACACCAGCCCTGTCGCCTTGGCATGACGCATCTGCTCGACGAAACCGGGCCGTTTGGTCGTTTGCGCGACCGGGATGTCCAGTTGCTGATCAGGGTCGCCCGCCGGAAAACGTTCATACAAGGAACGGACGTCTTCGCTGATATTGGCCGGCACCCAGAGCACCTGCTCGCCCGACTCTTCGCTGACCCGATGCGGCACCTGCATGCGTTGCAGCAGTTTGACGAACCCGCTCAAATCCACCGCCAGCGGCAGGCGTAAAACGGCAACGGTACTCATTGCAGCACCTCCGGCCGCTCGACATCGACCCAGACAAATTTATGCGGGTCGAGACGGGTTTCCTCATCCAGGCGATAGGCGACCAGTTTGCCGTAGAGCACCGCGCTGTAATCCAGGCAGGCCAGGTTCGGACGGATTGGCGCCGGTTTGCCGCTGCGCCAGTAATGCCCGACGAACAACAGCGGCTCATCGATGCCGTAACGCAGCAGGGTATTTTTTTCGCTGGACGTCAGTGGCGTCTGGGCCACGGGTTCGGGCAAGGCGTCGGGCTGGAACACAATGTCTCCGTAAGTTTGCGGGTCGTCTTCCCAGAACTTGGTGCGGAAGAACGACCGCGTCAGGCCATCGCCGCTGGTCATCGTCAACCCGTGCGGCAGACGCATGTCAGTGCCGCGTAGCAGGCGATCGAACACGGTGCAGGCAAAACTGCCCGGTACGGCCGAGGCCTGGAGGAAATGTTCATCGACGCACCCGTCAGGGAACAGCGCGCGCAGCGGTTCGATCAAGCCGGAATCCCAGCAGGCGTGCACCACGCGGAATCGTCCGGCATCGACGAACAATGGCAACTTGTAGAACCATTGCTGGAAGTCATGCCAGTCACCCGGGTGATCTTCAAATTGCGTCAGGGTTTCACCCAGCAGGCGCGCGTGGCGTGGCGTGTGTTCGCGCACAAACTGCTTGCCGCTGCCCGGTGGCGCCGGTGTGGCCCAACCGAGGGCGTTGAACTCATGGTTGCCCATGATGCACAGCGCCTGACCGGCCTCGACCATGTCGTGGACGATGTGCAGCGCCTCGCGAATCCGCGGGCCGCGGTCGATGATGTCGCCGACGAACACCGCCATGCGCGACGGATGCCGCCAGACGCCACCTTGTTTGTGATAACCGAGCCGGTCGAGCAAGTGCTCAAGGGTCAGAGCGCAACCGTGCACGTCACCGATCAGGTCGTAGCTACGCGCGGGATCGAGCATCAGTCGCCTCCACCACCCAACCGGCTGCCCCAGCCAAGCTTGGTCCGGCAGACCTCATAGTAGTTGTGGTCAAGCGGGTGAATCAGCCGCAGCTTCTGGGCTTTTTTGCTGATGGTGATGGTGTCGCCCGGCGCGCAGGTGAAATGGTTCTGCCCGTCACAGGAGACTTGCGGGTAAATCTGCATATCTTTGGACACGACGATTTTCAGCTCACTGTTGCCATCGACCACAATCGGCCTGCCCGACAAGGTATGGGGGTACATCGGCACAATCACAATAGCGTCGAGCTTGGGATGCATGATCGGCCCGCCCGCCGACAGCGCGTAGGCGGTCGAACCGGTGGGCGTGGCGACGATCAGGCCGTCGGCCTTCTGGCTACAGACGAACTGGCCGTCGATGTACAACTCGAACTCGATCATCCGCGTCGACTTGCCGGGGTGCAGCACTACGTCGTTCAGCGCGTCGCCCTGGCCGATGGCCTCGGCGTGGCGTCGGACTTCGGCTTGCAGCAGAAAGCGGTTTTCCACCAGATAGTGGCCGTCGAGCACTTCGGCGACTTTGACTTCCAGCTCATCCGGGCGAATATCGGTCAGGAAACCGAGGCTGCCACGGTTGATGCCGAGCACCGGGATATTGTGTCGGGCCAGGGCACGCGCGGCGCCGAGCAGGCTGCCGTCACCGCCGACCACAATCACCATGTCACATACTTCACCGAGCATCTTGCGTGACGAGGTTTGCAGACCATGACCCGGCAGGACCTCGGCGATGGTGTCTTCGAGGATCACGTGCAGGTGACGATCGAGCAGAAACCGTTTCAGTCGGCGGACGGTATCCAGCACCTGCGAACTGCCCAGGCGACCGATGATGCCGATATTACGAAATTGCTCCATGTGGCTCCTATCAGGATGCGGGGGCCTGCGACGGCGAAAAACACGATTATGGGCGAAAGCGCGGGATAGACAAAATCCTTTCAGCCACAAGGGTGTCCTCATGTTTAGGGCTATGCTCGCAAGATGATCCTATTTCCCGATTTGCTCCAGTTACCCCACCAGTTGCGCCACCCCGAAGTGCGCGACCTGGCCTGGGTCATCCTCGCGCCGCCGATGCTCGACATCACCCCGTGGCCGCAGCGCCATCCGCTGGCCGGCAGCGAATGGGTGCAGGCACCGGAGCGACTGGAACAGTGGCTGAGGCAACTCGATCGCGACAGTTATGACTTGCTGCACTGGCTGGCACAGGCCCGGACCCGGCGGCTGGGCCTGTATTACGAACGGCTGTGGCAATACGCCGTGCGCCATGCGCCGGGTATCGATCTGATTGCCGCCAACATGCCGATCCGCCGCGAAGGCCACACGCTGGGTGAGCTGGACATGCTGCTGCGCGACCGCGACGGTGTGCATCACCTGGAACTGGCGATCAAACTTTATCTGGGCCCGCAGAATGGCGACGGACACGACACGGCGCAGTGGCTCGGGCCGGGTTGTCACGATCGGCTGGACCGCAAACTGGCGCATCTGGCGCAGCATCAATTACCGATTTCCGCTCGACCAGAAAGTCGCGAGGTGTTGGCGGCGCTGGATATTCAGCAGTTCAGCGCGCACCTGTGGCTGGGCGGCTACCTGCTGTATCCGTGGCCAGGACAAGCTGAGCCACCCAACGGCGCGCATCCTCAGCACTTGCGCGGCAGCTGGCTGCATCAGAAGGACTGGGCGGATTTTGTCGTGCAACGCCCGTTCGGCCGCTGGCAACCCCTGCCCCGCCATGCCTGGCTGGCGCCGGCGCATTATCCGGTGGAGCAGACCTGGAATATCGAGCAACTGGAAGCGTGGCTCAGCGATCTGGAGCCTTTGGCCCCGGCGCAGTTGATGGTGCGGCTGATCGAGAATGCGGACGGGGATTGGGAGGAAGCGGAGCGCTTGTTTCTGGTGGCGGATCTTTGGCCGAATGTGCCGGGCAGTGGCTGATATTTCGGGTGAATGGACCGGCCTCATCGCGGGCAAGTCGAATCGTCGCACCGCCGCTCCCACAGGGTTTATGTCGAATGCAAAATGGGAGAACGGCACAAAACCTGTGGGAGCGGCGGTGC
>NZ_JBOFQE010000062.1:0-64051 GCF_051660785.1 Pseudomonas sp. | reverse complement strand
CGGCTCGCTCCCACAGGGGTACGCATTCCAATGTGGGAGCGAGCCGGCTCCGGGCGGCGTTCCGACGATGGGGCACTCAAGACAACACAAAACCTGACGGCAGTAAAAAGCCCCGCTCTTCTTCCGAAGGCGGGGCTTTTTGTGTGGCTAAGCGATCAGAACAAATCGATCGGTGCCGCTTCATCCGCCGGCAGCGGGCTACCCGGCGCATTGCCATTACCCAGTTCATTCACCGACGGTGGCGTGTCTTCGGCCTTGAACAGCTCGAAGTACGCGCCTGGCGTGCCTGGGCTCGCCGCGCGACCGCTGACCGGGTCAACCCGCAGGCTGAGGATGCCTTCCGGCTCTGCCTGGGTGTGAGGCGGCTTGTCCTTGAGGGCGGCAGCCATGTAGTTCATCCAGATCGGCAGCGCGACGGTGCCACCGAACTCGCGCTTGCCCAGGCTTTCCGGTTGATCGAAGCCGGTCCAGACGGTGGTCACGTAATCGGCGTTGTAGCCGGAGAACCAGGCGTCCTTGGATTCGTTGGTGGTACCGGTCTTGCCCGCAATGTCACTGCGGCCCAGGGCCAGAGCGCGGCGGCCGGTGCCAAGTTTGATCACGTCCTCAAGCATGCTGTTGAGGATGAAGGTGGTGCGACCATCGACGATGCGTTCAGCCACGGCCGGCGTTTGGGGTGCAGCGCCGGGTGCAACCGGAGCCTCGCCCGGGGTCGCATTGACCGTGAACGCCTGGGCATCGGCCGGTGCGGCAATGCCGTTGGTCGCTACGTCGCCCTGAGGAACGCTCGGCGGGTTGGCGACGAACAGCGTGTCGCCATTGCGGCTCTCGATCTTGTCGATGATGTACGGGCTGACTTTGTAGCCGCCGTTGGCAAAGGTGCTCCAGCCCGTGGCGATTTCCATTGGCGTCAGGGTCGCGGTGCCCAGGGCCAGGGACAAGTTGCGCGGCAGGTCCTGCTTGTTGAAGCCGAACTTGCTGATGTAGTCGATGGTGCGATCGACGCCCAGCGCCTGCACCAGGCGGATCGACACCAGGTTGCGCGACTTGTACAGGCCTTCACGCAGACGGATCGGGCCGAGGAAGGTGTTGGTGTCGTTCTTCGGACGCCAAACCTTGTCCAGGTACTCGTCGACGAACACGATCGGCGCATCGTTCACCAGGCTGGCGGCGGTGTAGCCGTTATCCAGCGCGGCGCTGTACACGAAGGGCTTGAAGCTCGAACCCGGCTGACGCTTGGCCTGCATGGCACGGTTGTAGTTGCTCTGCTCGAAGGCGAAACCACCGACCAGCGAGCGGATGGCGCCGTTTTGAGGATCAAGGGACACCAGCGCGCCTTGTGCTTGCGGGATCTGGCTGAATTTCAGCGAATTGTCCGGTTGGCGCTGCACGCGAATCAGGTCACCGACCTGAGCCACGTCAGAAGGCTGCTTCGGATTGGCGCCCATGCTGTTGGTGTTCAGGAATGGACGTGCCCATTTCATGCTGTCCCAAGCGACGTGTTCTTCACCGGTGCGGGTGATCACTTGCAAGCCGTTCTTGTCGACCTGGGTGACGATGGCCGGCTCCAAGCCGCTGATGGTCCGCTGTTTAGTCAGTTCGGTGGCCCAGGCCTCGCGAGTCTTGCCCGGCAGGCGCGATTCGGGGCCGCGATAGCCGTGACGCTGATCGTAGGTCATCAAGCCTTCGTGGACCGCTGTGTTAGCCATTTCCTGAAGATTGCTCGGTACCGTCGTGGTCACGCGGAAGCCTTCGGTGTATGCATCGCTGCCATAACGGCCGACCATTTCGGCACGGGCCATTTCAGCAATGTACGGCGCGTTCACTTCCGGCGTTGGCACGTGGTAGCTGGCGTTGAGCGGCTCGTTGATGGCGGTGGTGTAGTCGGCTTCGGTGATCTTGCCGAGCTTGTACATGCGCCCCAGGATCCAGTCGCGACGCTCCTTGCTACGGGCCGGGTTGGCCAGCGGGTTGAAGCGCGAAGGGGCTTTCGGCAGGCCGGCGATCATCGCCATCTGCGCCAGGCTGACGTCACGAATCGATTTGCCGTAGTAGACCTGCGCGGCGGCTTCGATGCCGTAGGCGCGGTTACCCAGGTAGATCTTGTTGACGTACAGCTCGAGGATCTCGTCCTTGGTCAGCTGCCGTTCGATCTGCAGGGCCAGGAGGATTTCGGTGGTTTTACGCGAGAAGCTGCGTTCGCTGGTCAGGAAGAAGTTCTTCGCCACTTGCATGGTGATGGTGCTGCCGCCGGACTGGATGTGTCCGCTTTTTACCAACTGGGTCGCAGCACGCATCAGGCTGCTGGGATCGACACCGTAGTGATTGGCGAAATTGTCGTCTTCAGCACTTAGTAACGCATTGATGAAATTGGGGGGAATGTCGGCGAAACGGATCGGTGTGCGACGCATTTCGCCAAATTCTGCGATCAACTTGTTATCGCTGCTGTACACCCGCAACGGAATCTGCAACTGGATGCTTCTCAGAGCCTCCACAGATGGCAATCCCGGACTAAGGTAAAGAAACGCGCCGCTCAGACCAAGGAGCAGTCCGCAGAAAACGGCGACGATGGACCAACCGAAAAATTTCAGCAGACGAATCAAGGCTTTGGGATATCCAGGGCAAAGAATGAATTGGGCAACAGGGTTCAGATAACAGGGAACGACCCGCGCTTGCAGTAAAAACCGGAAAAAAACGCTGGGCATTATAAGCATTTTTACGTCGAGAGCGTCATTTGCGCTGCTGTCAAGACGGGTGGTTTGAACGCAATGGGTATTACAGAGTCCGTAAGACACGGATAGTCATAGGGAATTGGTAGTGCTAGGACTCTTCAATAAAAAAGCCAACACGCTTCTCGGGATCGACATCAGCTCCACGTCGGTGAAGCTGCTTGAGCTCAGTCGCCAGGGCGACCGCTATCGGGTCGAAGCCTATGCGGTCGAACCATTGCCCGCCAACGCTGTAGTCGAGAAAAACATCGCCGAGCTCGAAGGCGTGGGCCAGGCACTCGCGCGCGTGCTGCTCAAGGCCAAAACCAATCTCAGGAATGTCGCCGTGGCCGTTGCCGGTTCGGCAGTCATTACCAAAACCATCGAGATGGACGCAGGTCTTTCCGACGATGAGTTGGAAAACCAACTGAAGATTGAGGCCGATCAGTACATCCCTTACCCGCTGGACGAAGTCGCCATCGACTTCGAAGTCCAGGGCGCGTCGGCGCGCAACCCGGAGCGGGTCAATGTGCTGCTGGCGGCCTGTCGCAAGGAAAACGTCGAGGTGCGTGAAGCCGCGCTGGCGCTGGCCGGTCTGACGGCGCGGGTGGTGGACGTCGAGGCCTACGCGCTGGAGCGATCGTTCTCGTTGCTGGCGGCGCAACTGGCAATCTCTCAGGAGGGGCTGACCGTGGCGGTGGTCGACATCGGAGCGACCATGACCACCCTGAGCGTGCTGTACAACGGGCGGATCATCTACACCCGCGAACAATTGTTCGGCGGTCGGCAGCTGACGGAGGAAATCCAGCGTCGTTATGGGCTGACCGTCGAACAGGCGGGGCTGGCGAAGAAGCAGGGTGGATTGCCGGATGACTACGTCAGCGAAGTCTTGCAGCCTTTTCGCGATGCGCTGGTGCAGCAGGTGTCCCGGTCGTTGCAGTTTTTCTTCGCCTCCGGTCAGTACAACGCGGTCGATCATATTTTGCTGGCGGGCGGCACCGCGTCGGTGCCGGGGCTTGATCGCCTGATCGAACAGCGGCTGGGCACGCCGACCCAGGTGGCCAACCCGTTCTCCGACATGGCGTTGAGCAGTAAGGTCAACGCTGGTGCCCTGGCAAGCGATGCGCCGGCACTGATGATCGCCTGCGGGCTCGCGCTCAGGAGTTTCGACTGATGGCGCGGATCAACCTGTTACCCTGGCGCGAAGAGCTGCGTGAAGAGCGCCGCAAACGCTTTTTGCTGGCGCTGGTCGGCGTGTTGGTGTGCTCGGTGGGCGCGATTTTTATCGCGGACCAGGTCATCAACGCTGCCATTGACCGACAAGTGGCCCGTAACGATTACATCGGCAAGCAGATTGTCGTGGTCGACGAGCGCATCAAGCAGATCAGCGAGCTGAAGTCCCGTCGCCAGCAGCTCGTCGAGCGCATGCGCATCATCCAGGACCTGCAAGGCAACCGTCCGATCAGCGGGCGAATTTTCGACCAGTTGGCGCGTACCCTGCCGGACGGGGTGTATTTCACCGAAGTGAAGATGGCCGGCAAGACCCTGTCCATTACCGGCGCGGCGGAATCGAACAATCGTGTGTCGGACCTGATGCGCAATCTGGATGCGTCCGACTGGTTCGATGCGCCGAGTCTCACAGAAGTCAAAGCCACTACCGCCGGGCAGCTGGATCAGGCCAACGTCTTTCAGTTGACCGTCCGTCAGACCCAGCCCGCTGTCGTGGAGGCTGGAAAATGAGCCCCTCGGAATGGTTTGAAGGCCTGCGCAAGATCGACATCAACGACCTGGACACCAACAACATGGGTTCCTGGCCGCCGGCCATCAAGGCCCTGGCGGGTGTGTTGCTGATGGTGCTGGTGTTGACCCTCGGATACACCTTTTACGTCAGCGATCAGGAAGATCACCTCAAGCTCCAACGTGAGGAGGAGTCGACCCTCAAGGAGCAGTTCGCGACCAAGGCGCACATGGCGGCGAACCTGGAGTTGTACACCCAGCAAATGAAAGAGATGGAGAACTCTTTCGGCGTGCTGCTGCGTCAATTGCCCAGCGACACCGAAGTCCCCGGGCTGCTGGAGGACATCACTCGCACTGGCCTCGGTAGCGGGCTGGAGTTCGAAGAGATCAAGTTGCTGCCGGAGGTTACCCAGCAGTTCTACATTGAGCTGCCGATCCAGATCACCGTTACCGGCGCCTATCACGACCTTGCGACGTTCGTCAGTGGCGTGGCCGGGTTGCCGCGGATCGTTACGCTGCATGATTTCGACCTCGAGCCGGCCGACCCCGAGGGCGGTCCGAAACTGCGCATGAGCATCCTCGCCAAGACCTACCGCTACAACGACAAGGGGCAGCAGAAATGACCCCGATTCGTTGCTTGTTGATGGTTGTGTTGTTCGCCGGGCTGGCCGGTTGCGGCAATGGCAATGACGTCGGTGACCTCGACGCTTACATGAACGAAGTGCGTCTGCGGCCACCCGGCAAGATTGAACCAACGCCGACATTCCGGTCTTACCCAGCGTTCACCTACAGCGCTGCCAACCTGCGCAGCCCGTTTTCCCGGCAGGTCAGGGTCGACCTGGCGGGGCAGAAGCGCGGTTCGCGCAACGTCAAACCCGACCCCAATCGGGCCAGGCAATACCTCGAAGGTTTCAACATCGAGCAGTTTGAAATGGTCGGCACGATCTCCAATGCCACCGGCTCCTTTGCGCTGTTGCGCGGGGCAGGCGGGGTGCATCGGCTGAAAGTCGGCGATTACCTGGGGCGTAACGATGGACGGATCGTCGCCATCAGCGGCTCGCAAGTCGATGTGGTCGAAATCGTTCCCGACGGCGAAGGCGCCTGGCTCGAACGGCCGCGGACCATCCCTTTGAAAGAGCACTCATAGTGGAACTCGAATAATGAACAGGATTTTCTCAACCCTCGGTATCTCGCTATGGATAGCGTTGCTGTCGCCGATGGTACAAGCGGCCAACCTCAACGCGCTGGATGTCGCCGCGCTGCCGGGTGATCGTGTCGAGTTGAAGTTGTCTTTCGATGGGCCGCCGCCGCAGCCCCACGGTTACACGACCGAACAGCCTGCGCGAATTGCGCTGGACCTGCCAGGCGTGGTCAGTCAGCTGAAGAAAAAGAATCACGAACTGGGCAGCGGTAATGCCCGAAGTGCGACGGTTGTGGAAGCCAAGGACCGCACGCGGCTGATCATTGGCCTGACGCAGCTGACCCCATACAGCGCGCGCGTCGAAGGCAACAAACTGATTGTGGTGGTCGGGCAGGGAGCCAATAACAAGGCTGCCCGACCGCCCACCAGTGCACCCCGCGCAGCGACTGCAACGCCCGCCCCGACGAAAACCTATGCTCCCGTGGGCAAGGCCATCCGCGGTGTGGATTTCCAGCGCGGCACGCAGGGTGAAGGCAACGTGGTGATTGACCTGTCGGATCCGTCCATCGCCCCGGACATCCAGGAACGCGACGGCAAGATCATCCTCGGTTTCGCCAGGACCCAATTGCCTGAGCCGTTGCGCGTTCGTCTGGACGTCAAGGATTTCGCCACCCCGGTGCAGTTCGTCAATGCCAGCGCTACGGGCGACCGGGCCACGATCAGTATCGAGCCTAGCGGCGCGTTCGATTATTCGACCTACCAGACCGACAACAAACTCACGGTCAGCATCCGGCCCATGACCGTCGACGATCTGCAAAAGCGTAATGCCGAGCGTTTCGCCTATACCGGTGAAAAGCTCTCGCTGAACTTCCAGGACATCGATGTGCGCTCGGTGCTGCAACTGATCGCCGATTTTACCAACCTCAATCTGGTGGCCAGCGACACGGTGCAGGGCGGTATCACCCTGCGTTTGCAGAACGTGCCGTGGGACCAGGCCCTGGACCTGGTGCTGAAAACCAAAGGCCTGGACAAGCGCAAGATCGGCAACGTCCTGCTGGTGGCGCCGGCTGATGAAATCGCCGCGCGCGAGCGCCAGGAACTGGAATCGCAGAAACAGATCTCCGATCTTGCGCCCTTGCGTCGTGAGCTGTTGCAGGTCAACTACGCCAAGGCTGCCGACATCGCCAAGCTGTTCACCTCGGTGACCAGTGCCGAAGCGAAAGTCGACGAGCGTGGTTCGATCACGGTCGATGAGCGGACCAACAACATCATTGCCTACCAGACCCAGGACCGACTCGACGAACTGCGTCGCATCGTGGCGCAACTGGATATCCCGGTGCGTCAGGTGATGATCGAGGCTCGAATCGTCGAAGCCAACGTCGACTACGACAAAAGCCTCGGCGTGCGCTGGGGTGGTTCGGTACAGAACAAGGGCAACTGGAACACCTCGGGCGTCAGCAATGGTTCGTCGACCACCATCGGTACGCCGGGCAGCACCAGCACCAACTCGCCGTTCGTCGATTTGGGCGCTGCGGGCAATACCTCGGGGATCGGCATCGCCTTCATCACCGATAACGTGCTGCTGGACCTGGAGCTGACCGCGATGGAGAAGACCGGTAACGGCGAAATCGTCTCGCAACCCAAGGTCGTCACGTCCGACAAGGAAACCGCGAAAATCCTCAAGGGCACCGAGATCCCGTATCAGGAAGCCAGCTCCAGCGGTGCCACGTCAGTGTCGTTCAAAGAGGCGTCGCTGTCCCTTGAGGTCACGCCGCAGATCACCCCGGACAACCGCATCATCATGGAGGTCAAGGTCACCAAGGACGAACCGGACTACCTGAACAAGGTCCAGGATGTGCCGCCGATCAAGAAAAACGAGGTCAATGCCAAGGTCCTGGTCAATGATGGCGAGACCATCGTGATTGGCGGTGTTTTCTCAAATACTCAAAGCAAGGTTGTAGATAAGGTGCCATTTCTCGGTGATGTGCCGTATCTTGGCCGCCTTTTCCGGCGTGACGTAGTTTCGGAGAAAAAATCCGAGCTGCTGGTATTTCTCACTCCGCGTATCATGAATAACCAGGCGATTGCTGTGAGTCATTGATTCTGTGCGAAATTTGATTCTTGTTGGACCGATGGGGGCTGGAAAAAGCACCATCGGCCGGTTGCTGGCCAAAGAGCTGCGCCTGCCGTTCAAAGATTCCGATAAGGAAATTGAATTGCGCACGGGCGCCAATATCCCGTGGATTTTCGATAAAGAAGGCGAACCGGGCTTTCGTGACCGCGAGCAGGCGATGATTGCCGAGCTGTGTGGCTGCGACGGCGTGGTGCTGGCGACCGGTGGAGGCGCGGTGATGCGCGAAGCCAATCGTCGCGCTTTGCACGCCGGTGGTCGGGTGGTTTATCTGCATGCTTCTGTCGAGCAGCAGGTCGGCCGCACGTCCCGCGATCGCAATCGCCCCTTGTTGCGCACTGCCGATCCGGCCAAGACCCTGCGGGATCTGCTGGCGATCCGCGATCCGCTGTATCGGGAAATCGCCGACCTGGTGGTTGAAACCGATGAGCGGCCACCGCGAATGGTGGTGCTCGATATTCTCGAACGCTTGCAGCAGCTACCTCCCCGTTAAAGCGAGGCGCGAAATGCGCTATCCTCGGCGTCCTGTCACGACCGCTCAAGGTTGTGGCGGATGGCTACCGAACGGCGTCACACCAGCAGATGCCCTGGACATTCGTTAACTCAAGGCAGGACGCCTGATTCCATCTTCACTGTGGGGACACATGCAGACACTCAAGGTCGATCTAGGCGAGCGTAGCTACCCGATTCATATTGGCGAAGGTTTGTTGGATCAGCCTGAGCTGCTGGCCCCGCATATCCGCGGACGGCAAGTGGCGATCATCTCCAACGAGACGGTTGCGCCGCTCTATCTCGAACGTCTGACCCGCAGCCTCGCGCAGTTCTCGGTCATTTCCGTGGTGCTGCCCGACGGCGAAGCCTTCAAAACCTGGGAAACCCTGCAACTGATTTTCGACGGTCTGCTGACCGCACGCCACGACCGCCGCACCACCGTGATCGCCCTCGGCGGCGGTGTGATTGGTGACATGGCCGGTTTTGCGGCGGCTTGCTATCAGCGCGGTGTCGACTTCATCCAGGTCCCGACCACGCTGCTGTCGCAAGTCGACTCCTCGGTGGGCGGCAAGACCGGGATCAACCATCCGCTGGGCAAGAACATGGTCGGTGCCTTCTATCAGCCGAATGTCGTGCTGGTCGATACCGCGACACTCAATACCCTGCCGGCCCGCGAGCTCTCTGCGGGGCTGGCGGAAGTCATCAAGTACGGACTGATCTGCGATGAGCCGTTCCTGACCTGGCTCGAAGAAAACGTTGATCGCCTGCGCGCGCTGGATCAGGTCGCCCTGACGTACGCCATCGAACGTTCCTGCGCGGCCAAGGCTGAGGTAGTCGGTGCCGACGAAAAGGAAACCGGTGTTCGTGCCACGTTGAACCTCGGCCACACCTTCGGCCACGCTATCGAAACCCATATGGGCTATGGTGTCTGGCTTCATGGCGAAGCCGTCGCTGCCGGCACCGTAATGGCTTTGGAAATGTCCGCGCGACTGGGCTGGATCAGCGAGCAAGAGCGCGATCGCGGGATTCGCCTGTTTCAGCGTGCGGGTTTGCCGGTCATCCCGCCGGAAGAGATGACCGAAGCCGATTTTCTCGAACACATGGCAATTGACAAGAAAGTGATCGACGGTCGTTTACGCCTGGTGCTGCTGCGCCATATGGGCGAAGCGGTGGTGACCGACGATTATCCGAAAGAAGTTTTACAGGCCACGCTGGGAGCGGATTACCGCGCCCTGGCTCAGCTTAAAGGTTAATAAGATCCCGATGACTAGTTTGCATGCCGACGAGGCTTTCCTCGGCCATTACCAGTTGAGTCATGACCCTTTTGCTCCACGGGTGCCTGGCTTCAAATTTTTCCCGGCCCAGCGCAAACCGGTGCTGGGGCAACTGCATCACCTGGCACGCTACAGCCAGTTGCTGCTGGTGGTCACCGGCCCCCAAGGCAGTGGCAAAACCCTGTTGCGCCAGGCCTTGGTGGCCAGCACCAACAAGCAGTCGGTGCAGAGCGTGGTGGTTTCCGCCCGTGGCGCTGGCGATGCTGCCGGGGTGCTGCGTCAGGTGGCTCAAGCGCTGAACGTCGCCCAGGCGGAGGTCAACGCGATCCTGTCGCAGGTCGTGCAACTGGCGCTGACCGGTCAGGAAGTCTATTTGCTGGTGGATGACGCCGAGCAGCTCGACGAATCCGCGCTGGAGGCCTTGCTGGCCCTGGCCGCCGGCGCGCCGGAAGGTCGTCCGCACGTGTTCCTGTTCGGCGAGTTGTCGCTGATTGCGCAACTGGACGCGCTGAGCCTCGAAGAAGAGCGCTTCCACGTCATCGAGTTGCAGCCTTACACCGAAGAAGAAACCCGCGAGTATCTGGACCAGCGGCTTGAAGGCGCTGGCCGGGGTATCGAACTTTTCACCGCAGATCAGATCTCTGATATTCACGAAAGCTCCGACGGCTGGCCTGGCAACATCAACCAGGTTGCCCGCGATGCAATGATCGAAGCCATGATTGCCAGCCGCTCAGCGGTGAAGCGTCCAAGTATGGGGTTCAACATGCCGAAGAAACACGTATTGGCGATTTCCGCCGTTGTCGTGGTCGCGGTAGCCGCCGCCTGGTTGATGCCGGGTCGCAGCAAAGCACCGACCACTGGCGCGCCTGCCAACGAACAGGCGCAACTGCCGCTCGGCCAGGGCACGCCACAACCTAACAGCGGCGGTGCGCCTTCCGTAGAATTCGCCGGTAATTCGCAACCGATGCCATTGCCGCTGGTCGGCAACTCGCAACCGGTCATGCGCGGTCCGCTGGCTGAAGCGGCCGGTGGCATCACCGAAGGTGACGACGGCGTGCCGGTGGAAGGTTCCAGCGCTACACCGCCCACCGTGACCACCACTGCGCCGCCGGCGGGCATCCAGCCAGGCCCTGCGCCGACGCCTGCCGCCAAACCGGTGCCAGCGCCGACTCAGGTCGCGACCGCCAAACCGGCCCCGACTGCGCCTGCCGTCAAGCCGGCTCCCGCTCCAGCGCCAGCCAAGCCTGCCGTCGTGGCCACCGCCAAGCCAGCCGAGAAGCCAGTCGCCGCAGCTGCGAAAGGCGCCGGCGGCACCTGGTACGCCGGGCAACCTACAAGCAACTATGTGGTGCAGATCCTTGGCACCAGCTCCGAAGCGACTGCGCAAAACTTCGTAAAAGAGCAAGGCGGCGAGTACCGTTATTTCAAGAAAGTCCTCAACGGCAAGCCGCTTTACGTCATCACTTACGGTAACTTCGCCAACCGTGATGCAGCCCTTACCGCCATCAAGGCCTTGCCAGCGAAGGTTCAGGCTGGTAAACCTTGGCCTCGCACTGTCGCCAGCGTCCAACAGGAACTGGCAACAACTCGCTGAAGATTCGGCGGCCTTACCCAGGCCGCCACTCCCGGCACCTCAAAATTTCTGCAAGCGCATGCCGCCTCTTCAGGCCGCGTGCCTTGTGGTGTCTGCGTTACAGTAGTCTTTGAGTCGTTGCGGTCAAAATTAAAAAAGTTTTGACTAGCACAGCAGATCGCTTTAAACCTTTCACAAATGCGACATAGATTTGCGACAGTTCGTCGTCAAATTTGTGGGCCTCTGTGACGCTGTGTACAATGACCACCCTTTTGCCCCCGCCAAGCCGGCGTACGTTCGGCGCGGATCGCAAGTGGTTGAATTGAAAAGAAATTTGCCTCGGAAAGAGGCAGCCTGGTGAGAAAGTGTCTATGAAAGCAGGTCTGTACCAACCAGATGAATTCAAGGATAACTGCGGTTTCGGCCTGATAGCCCATATGCAGGGCGAGCCCAGTCATACCCTTTTGCAAACGGCCATTGAGGCCCTGACCTGCATGACCCACCGCGGTGGGATCAACGCCGACGGCAAGACCGGTGACGGTTGCGGCTTGCTGATTCAAAAGCCGGATGTGTTCCTGCGAGCCATTGCCCAGGAAACCTTCGGCGTCGAACTGCCCAAGCAATATGCCGTGGGCATGGTCTTCTTCAACCAGGACCCGGTCAAAGCCGAAGCCGCTCGCGAGAACATGAACCGCGAGATCCTCGCTGCCGGCCTGCAACTCGTCGGCTGGCGCAAAGTGCCGATCGACACCAGCGTCCTCGGCCGTCTGGCCCTGGAGCGCCTGCCGCAGATCGAACAGGTGTACATCGGTGGTGAAGGCCTGAGTGACCAGGACATGGCGATCAAGCTGTTCACCTCTCGTCGTCGTTCGTCCGTGGCCAACGCCGCCGACACCGACCACTACATCTGCAGCTTTTCGCACAAGACCATTATCTATAAAGGCCTGATGATGCCGGCGGATTTGACCGCCTTCTATCCAGACCTCAGCGACCAGCGCCTGCAAACCTCGATTTGCGTGTTCCACCAGCGCTTCTCGACCAACACCCTGCCGAAATGGCCGCTGGCTCAACCGTTCCGCTTCCTGGCGCACAACGGCGAGATCAACACCATCACCGGCAACCGCAACTGGGCCGTAGCCCGTCGCACCAAGTTCACCAACGACTTGATGGATCTGGAAGAACTCGGCCCGCTGGTCAACCGTGTCGGTTCTGACTCCTCCAGCATGGACAACATGCTTGAGTTGATGGTCACCGGTGGTATCGACCTGTTCCGTGGCGTGCGGATGATCATTCCGCCTGCGTGGCAGAACGTCGAAACCATGGACCCGGATCTGCGTGCGTTCTACGAATACAACTCGATGCACATGGAGCCGTGGGACGGCCCGGCCGGCGTGGTAATGACCGATGGTCGTTACGCGGTGTGCCTGCTCGACCGTAACGGTCTGCGTCCGGCGCGTTGGGTCACCACCAAAAACGGTTTCATCACCCTGGCCTCGGAAATCGGTGTCTGGAACTATCAGCCTGAAGACGTGATCGCCAAAGGCCGCGTTGGCCCGGGCCAGATCTTTGCCGTGGACACCGAAACCGGCCAGATCCTCGACACCGATGCCATCGACAACCGCTTGAAGTCCCGTCATCCGTACAAGCAATGGCTGCGCAAGAATGCCCTGCGCATTCAGGCAACCATGGAAGACAACGACCACGGTTCGGCGTTCTACGACGTTGACCAGCTCAAGCAGTACATGAAGATGTACCAGGTCACGTTCGAAGAGCGTGATCAGGTGCTGCGTCCGCTCGGTGAGCAAGGCTACGAAGCCGTCGGCTCGATGGGCGACGATACGCCGATGGCCGTGCTGTCCCAGCGCGTACGCACGCCGTACGACTATTTCCGCCAGCAGTTCGCGCAGGTCACCAACCCGCCGATCGACCCGCTGCGCGAAGCCATCGTCATGTCGCTGGAGATCTGCCTCGGTGCCGAGCGCAATATCTTCCAGGAGTCGCCGGAACACGCCTCGCGCGTGATCCTCAGCTCGCCGGTCATTTCTCCGGCCAAGTGGCGCTCGCTGATGAACCTCGATCGCCCGGGCTTCGAGCGCGCGATCATCGACCTCAACTACGACGAAAGCGTCGGCCTCGAAGCGGCGATCCGCAACGTTGCCGATCAGGCTGAA
Organism: Pseudomonas sp.; assembly: GCF_051660785.1. Classification (GTDB taxonomy): domain Bacteria; phylum Pseudomonadota; class Gammaproteobacteria; order Pseudomonadales; family Pseudomonadaceae; genus Aquipseudomonas. The sequence continues at coordinate 50,824 of NZ_JBOFQE010000062.1, read as the reverse complement.
GAAGCCGTGCGCTCCGGTCGCACCCAGGTTGTGCTGAGTGACCGTCACATTGCCCCGGGCAAGCTGCCGATCCACGCTTCCCTGGCCACTGGCGCGGTGCACCACCGCCTGACCGAAAAAGGCCTGCGTTGCGATTCCAACATCCTCGTGGAAACCGCGACTGCTCGTGACCCGCATCACTTTGCGGTGTTGATCGGTTTCGGCGCCTCGGCGGTCTATCCGTTCCTGGCCTACGAAGTGCTGGGCGACCTGATCCGTACTGGTGAAGTCCTGGGCGACCTCTATGAGGTGTTCAAGAACTACCGCAAAGGCATCACTAAAGGTCTGCTGAAGATCCTGTCGAAGATGGGCATTTCGACCATCACGTCGTACCGCGGTGCGCAGTTGTTTGAGGCCATCGGCCTGTCTGAAGAAGTCTGCGAGCTGAGCTTCCGTGGCGTTCCGAGCCGCATCAAAGGTGCGCGTTTCGTCGACATCGAAGCCGAGCAGAAAGCCCTGGCTGCCGAAGCCTGGAGCCCGCGCAAGCCGATCCAGCAGGGCGGTCTGCTGAAATTCGTCCACGGCGGTGAATATCACGCGTACAACCCGGACGTGGTCAACACCCTGCAGGCCGCTGTGCAGCAGGGCGACTACAGCAAGTTCAAGGAATACACGGCGCTGGTGGACAACCGTCCGGTGTCGATGATTCGTGACATGTTCAAGGTCAAGACCCTGGACACGCCGCTGGACATCAGCGAGATCGAACCGCTGGAATCGGTGCTCAAGCGCTTCGACTCCGCGGGCATCTCCCTCGGCGCCTTGTCGCCGGAAGCTCATGAAGCCCTGGCCGAAGCCATGAACCGCCTCGGTGCGCGTTCCAACTCCGGCGAAGGCGGCGAAGACCCGGCGCGTTACGGCACCATCAAGAGCTCGAAAATCAAACAGGTTGCGACTGGCCGTTTCGGTGTGACCCCGGAATACCTGGTCAACGCTGAAGTGCTGCAGATCAAAGTCGCTCAGGGCGCCAAGCCCGGCGAAGGTGGTCAGCTGCCAGGTGGCAAGGTCAACGGTCTGATCGCCAAGCTGCGTTATGCAGTGCCGGGCGTGACCCTGATCTCGCCGCCACCGCACCACGACATCTATTCGATCGAAGACTTGTCGCAGCTGATTTTCGACCTGAAACAAGTCAACCCGAAGGCGCTGGTCTCGGTGAAGCTGGTGGCAGAAGCGGGCGTCGGCACCATCGCGGCCGGTGTGGCCAAGGCCTACGCGGACTTGATCACCATCTCCGGCTACGACGGCGGCACCGGTGCGTCGCCGCTGACTTCGATCAAATACGCGGGCGCTCCGTGGGAACTCGGCCTGGCCGAAACCCACCAGACCCTGCGTGGCAACGACCTGCGCGGCAAAGTCCGGGTACAGACCGACGGCGGCCTGAAAACCGGCCTCGACGTGATCAAGGCGGCCATCCTCGGCGCTGAAAGCTTCGGTTTCGGCACCGCGCCAATGATCGCGCTGGGTTGCAAATACCTGCGTATCTGCCACCTGAACAACTGCGCCACCGGCGTCGCGACTCAGAACGAGAAGCTGCGCAAGGATCACTACATCGGGACCGTCGACATGGTGGTGAATTTCTTCACCTACGTCGCCGAAGAAACCCGTGAGTGGCTGGCCAAGCTGGGCGTGCGCTCCCTCGAAGAGCTGATCGGTCGTACCGATCTGCTGGACATCCTCGAAGGCCAGACCGCCAAGCAGCAACACCTGGACCTGACGCCGTTGCTGGGCAGCGATCACATCCCGGCAGACAAACCTCAGTTCTGCCAGGTCGACCGCAACCCGCCGTTCGACAAAGGCCTGCTGGCCGAGAAAATGGTCGACATGGCCACCTCGGCCATCAACGATCTGAGTGGCGCCGATTTCGCCCTGGATATCTGCAACTGCGACCGTTCGATCGGCGCGCGGATCTCCGGTGAAATCGCTCGCAAGCACGGCAACCAAGGCATGGCGAACGCGCCGATCACCTTCCGCTTCAAAGGGACGGCCGGTCAGAGCTTCGGCGTGTGGAACGCCGGCGGCCTGAACATGTACCTGGAAGGCGACGCCAACGACTACGTCGGCAAAGGCATGACCGGCGGCAAGCTGGTCATCGTTCCGCCGAAGGGCAGCGTCTACAAGACTCAGGACAGTGCCATTATCGGTAACACCTGCCTGTACGGCGCCACCGGTGGCAAGCTGTTCGCCGCCGGCACCGCAGGCGAGCGTTTCGCGGTGCGTAACTCCGGTGCTCACACCGTGGTGGAAGGCACTGGCGATCACTGCTGCGAGTACATGACCGGTGGTTTCGTCTGCGTCCTGGGCAAGACCGGTTACAACTTCGGCTCAGGCATGACCGGCGGTTTCGCCTATGTGCTCGACCAGGACAACAGCTTCGTTGACCGGGTCAACCACGAACTGGTGGAAATCCAGCGGATCAGCGGTGAGGCGATGGAAGCCTATCGCAGCCACTTGCAACGCGTGCTGAACGAATACGTCGAGGAAACCGACAGCGAGTGGGGCCGTAACCTCGCTGAAAACCTCGACGACTATCTGCGTCGTTTCTGGCTGGTCAAGCCCAAGGCTGCCAACCTGAAATCGTTGCTTTCCAGCACCCGTGCCAACCCGCAGTGATATGCGCCTGAAGAGTTTGATGAGGTTTTAACAATGGCTGAACGTCTGAATAACGACTTCCAGTTCATCGACGTCGGGCGCAAAGATCCGAAGAAGAAACTGTTGCGTCAACGCAAGAAAGAGTTCGTGGAGATCTACGAACCCTTCAAACCCCAGCATTCGGCCGATCAGGCCCACCGCTGCCTGGGTTGCGGTAACCCGTATTGCGAATGGAAGTGCCCGGTGCACAACTTCATTCCGAACTGGCTGAAACTGGTGGCCGAGGGCAACATCCTCCAGGCCGCCGAGCTGTCGCACCAGACCAACACCCTGCCGGAAGTGTGCGGCCGGGTGTGCCCGCAGGATCGTCTGTGCGAGGGTGCCTGCACCCTCAACGACGGCTTCGGCGCGGTGACCATCGGTTCGGTCGAGAAATACATCACCGACACTGCGTTCGCCATGGGCTGGCGCCCGGACATGTCCAAGGTCATACCGACCGGCAAGCGTGTCGCCATCATTGGCGCAGGCCCGGCGGGCCTGGGTTGTGCCGACGTGCTGGTACGTGGCGGCGTGACCCCGGTGGTGTTCGACAAGAACCCGGAAATCGGCGGTCTGCTGACCTTCGGCATCCCGGAGTTCAAGCTGGAAAAGACCGTGCTGAGCAATCGTCGCGAAGTCTTCACCGGCATGGGCATTGAGTTCCGCCTGAACACCGAAGTGGGCAAGGACGTCACCGTCGAGCAACTGCTCGAAGAATACGATGCCGTGTTCATGGGCATGGGCACCTACACCTACATGAAGGGCGGCTTTGCCGGTGAGGATTTGCCGGGCGTGCATGACGCGCTGGACTTCCTGATCGCCAACGTCAATCGCAACCTGGGCTTTGAAAAGTCGCCGGAAGATTTCGTCGACATGAAAGGCAAGAAGGTCGTGGTACTGGGCGGCGGCGATACGGCGATGGACTGCAACCGTACGTCGATCCGTCAGGGCGCCAAGTCGGTGACCTGCGCCTATCGTCGTGACGAAGCCAACATGCCAGGCTCGCGCAAAGAGGTGAAGAACGCCAAGGAAGAAGGCGTGAAATTCCTCTACAACCGCCAGCCGATCGCCATTGTTGGTGAAGACAAGGTCGAAGGCGTGAAAGTGGTCGAGACCCGTCTCGGCGAGCCGGACGCCCGTGGCCGTCGCAGCCCTGAGCCGATCCCGGGCTCCGAAGAGATCATCCCGGCCGACGCCGTGGTCATCGCCTTCGGTTTCCGCCCGAGCCCGGCGTCGTGGTTTGAACAGCACAGCATCCAGACCGACAGCCAGGGCCGCGTTGTGGCCCCGGAGCAAGGTCAGTACAAGCACCAGACCAGCAACCCGAAAATCTTCGCCGGTGGCGACATGGTTCGCGGTTCTGACCTGGTGGTGACAGCGATCTTCGAAGGCCGCAATGCGGCTGAAGGGATCCTGGATTACCTGGGCGTCTGATTACTTTCTAATAGATTGGAATGCAGTACCTGTGGGAGCTGGCCTGCCAGCGATAGCATCACCTCGGTCTACCTGACAAACCGAGGTGCCTGCATCGCCGGCAGGCCAGCTCCCACAGTGTTGTGTGGTGCTGCAAAAATGCGACAAATTGACCCGATAGACAAAAGGTGCGGCGCTTGCCGTGCCTTTTGCGTCGCGCTCTGAGAAAATGCCCGCACTTTTTTTCCGGATGCCGACATGACTGCCCTGAAGAACGACCGTTTCCTTCGCGCCCTGCTCAAGCAACCCGTTGACGTCACGCCGGTATGGATGATGCGTCAGGCCGGTCGCTACCTGCCGGAATACCGCGCCAGCCGTGCCAAGGCCGGCGACTTCATGAGCCTGTGCATGAACCCGGAGTTCGCTTGCGAAGTCACGATGCAGCCGCTCGATCGCTATCCGCAACTGGACGCGGCGATCCTGTTCTCCGACATCCTCACCATCCCCGATGCCATGGGCCAGGGCCTGTACTTCGAAACCGGTGAAGGTCCGCGCTTCAAGAAAGTCGTCAGCACGATGGCTGACATCGAAGCCCTGCCGATTCCTGATCCGCATAAAGACCTCGGCTACGTCATGGACGCGGTCAGCACCATCCGCCGCGAACTGAACGGCCGCGTGCCGCTGATCGGCTTCTCCGGCAGCCCATGGACCCTGGCCACCTACATGGTCGAAGGCGGCTCGTCGAAAGACTTCCGCAAGACCAAGGCCATGCTCTACGACAACCCGCAAGCCATGCACCTGCTGCTCGACAAGCTCGCGCAGTCGGTCACCAGCTACCTCAACGGCCAGATCATGGCCGGCGCGCAAGCGGTGCAGATCTTCGACACCTGGGGCGGCAACCTGTCGGCGGCGGCGTACCAGGAGTTCTCCCTGGCCTACATGCGCAAAATCGTCAGCGGTCTGATCCGCGAGCACGAAGGCCGCAAGGTTCCGGTCATCCTGTTCACCAAGAACGGCGGCCTGTGGCTGGAAAGCATTGCCGACGCTGGCGCTGATGCATTGGGCCTGGACTGGACTTGCGACATCGGCAACGCACGTGATCGTGTCGGCAGCAAAGTCGCACTGCAAGGCAACATGGACCCGACCGTGCTCTACGCCAAGCCAGAAGCCATTCGCACCGAAGTCGGCCGGATCCTCGCCAGTTACGGCAAGGGCAGCGGCCACGTGTTTAACCTCGGCCATGGCATCACGCCTGAAGTTGATCCGGAGCATGCGGGCGCGTTCCTGCGCGCAGTGCATGAGCTGTCGGCGCAGTATCACGAGTGATCACTATCCGATAACGAAAACGCCCGGCTTATGCCGGGCGTTTTTGTTTGGAACGCAACTTCAGGAAATCAAAAGTTGTTCGGCATAGCGGACGATGACGTGATCGAAGGCAGACTGTTCACTTAGCGGTGTTGAGCGGAACGCATTAGCGATGATTTCGAAATCTTCGTCACTTGCCTGTCTTATAAATGCGGGATCAAAAAGCTTGCTGATGATTTCGTGACGTCGGTTGTTCAAGTAGGCAATGTCTAGCGCAAGTATCTCGATCATCTTCGAAGCTTGCGTGTCTGTCGCCTCTGTCGCTTGAATCTCTCCCGTTTGGAGATAGCGGAAGCGTTTTTCACAACTTTCCTCCAGGGGAGAAATATGTTCGTCTTCATCAAACCAGTTATCCTTCTGGTGTCCACAATGCAATGGAGAGCCTGACTCTTTTTTCCGTATGCAAGAGGCATGAAGATTTTGGTATTCCAAAGCCAGATTCTTGTAGTCTTCTTGCGGCCTGAAATGTTCAATGTGACTGGACGAGTGGTTTATGTCTCTAGCGCAGTAACAGCAAAAATAGCCCTGCTCCAACAACAAACTAGTGTGCAGGTCATACTTTTCCGGGTTTTGCAGTGAGGTATAAGTGGGACTCCAATCTTCGTTAGCCTCGGCTTTCCACTGGATAAACGAAGCAGGCTCAGTTCCTTTGAACACTTGTCTCATTTTCCTAGAAGCTCCTTGCGCCGGATCAACGCTTGGGCGCCTGCAAACTCAGGCAAGTCAGGGGCTTTTTCCTTGAGAGCTTGAAGTCGGGATTTGGCTTTTTCCAGATCGTTGTCTTCGATGGTGCTGAATAGCTCATTCAGAAGGATCTCTATCTCGGGTTCACGTCCTGATACCCCCATGACTTCTTCCAGTACTCGGCTGGAGTCCAACCCATAACTGACACGAGGGTGTGTTGCATTTCCGTCATGGAGCACCATTATTTCTTCTGGCCTTAGGCTTCCGATTATTTGCGGCGAATGGCTAGCGGCGATGAACTGAATTTTAGGGAAAGCATTCTTCAGTGCCGGAACGATGTTGCGTTGCCAGGTTGGGTGGAGGTGAATGTCCAATTCATCGATGATTACGACACCTGGAGTTTTTTTCAGGACGTTCTTGCCCATGTGCGGATTGAGGATGCACATGCGGCGGGCGATATCTGCGAAGAGGGCGACCATGCCGCGTTGGCCATCGCTCAGCAGATTGAAGGGAAGGGTTTGCCCATTGTTCATATCTACGAGCAAACACTGCATCCGAAGGTCGTAACGTAAGTCCGTCGATTGTGGCAATGCAAACTGAATCGCTTGGTTGACCCATGCTAATTCGTCGTCAAATGGTGCAGACGTCATTCCTTCATCCAGCAAGGTTTGCATTCGCTCAAGCGTCTTGGCGATCAACCAGCTTTCGAAATCCCTTAGATCCGTGACTGCGTCATACCAGTTGCTATAGCTATCAAAGCGGGAAACCTTTTGCTGGGCTGCAAACTCTGCCGAAATATTCGCACTCTTCCAACGTCGGTCCGCGCGGTAAAACGAAAGGATGGGCAGGTCCGGAGTAGTTTGTGCCTCAGATAAGGAAAGTACTTGGTCAACCTTGTTTTTCAGCTGTTTATTCGAAGCAGCAGGTGAATCCTCAACAAGGCTGAACGTTTTCCATTCGTTTGTACCCAATACATCCCCTGTACTCACTATCGAAAGAGGGAATTTTTTTTCGTATCGAGTTTTGCCTTGGAATTTATCAACAACTACACGAACATCATCGTTTATTGAGAAGGTTCGGTCGGCTGTCATTGCGTTGGCAAACTCAACGAATGATGCGGCCACCGCCTGCAACAACGAAGTCTTCCCACTCCCGTTAACCCCCACCACCAGATTGAAACCCGGCTGAAAGTCGAAAGTGGCATCTTCGTAGCAACGAAAATTCTGAATGTGGAGACGGTCCAGGCGCATTCTGGCTTCCCTTTACCAAGACTGACGAATGCCGTCAGTGTACCTTGGCTCGCGATTACCGCTAGGGCGCGTTTGTGGCTAACCCTGTGCGGTGCCTGGCAGCGGCGGCAACTTCGCCAGCTTCAACGCCACCAAAAGCGCAATCACCAGCAACGCACCGATGAACAACCCGATCCCGTTCCACCCGCCCAAGTGCCAGAACACCCCGCCCGCCGTCCCCGCAATACTCGAGCCGGCGTAATAGCTGAACAGGTACAGCGAAGACGCTTGCCCTTTGGCCTTGACCGCCCGGCGACCGATCCAGCTGCTGGCCACCGAGTGCGCGCCGAAGAAGCCGAAGGTGAAGATCAGCATGCCGATGATCACCACCGGCAGTGGCGTGAACAGGGTCAGCGCGAGACCCGCGAGCATCAGCACGATCGTCGCCCATAGCACTTTGCGCCGGCCCAGTTTGTCGGCCAGCGAGCCGATTTTTGCCGAACTGTAGATGCCCGACAAATACACCACCGACAGCAGCCCTACGAAGACCTGGTCCATGTGATACGGCTCGGCCAGCAGGCGATAGCCGATGTAGTTGAACAGCGTCACAAACGCGCCCATCAGCACGAACGCTTCAAGGAACAGCAGCGGCAAACCGGCGTCGCGAAAGTGCATGGTGAAACCGTCGAGCAGGCTGCGCGGGTGCAGCGAGCGAGCGCGGAAGTTGCGTGATTCGGGGAGGATTTTCCAGAACACTGCCGCCGCAATCAGCGCCAGACCACCAATCACCAGCATCGCCGTGTGCCAGCTGACGAAGTCGATCAATACGCCAGTGATTAAGCGGCCGCTCATCCCGCCAATCGCGTTGCCACCGATGTACAAACCCATTGCCAGGCCGATGTGCTGCGGGTGGATCTCCTCGCTCAGGTACGTCATGGCGACTGCCGCCAGGCCGCTCAACGACAGCCCGATCAACGCACGCATGATCAACACGCCTTCCCAACTTGGCATCATTGCACTGGCCATGGTGCACAAGGCTGCCGCGAACAACGCGGTCACCATCACTGGCTTACGCCCGACGCGATCAGAAATCGGCCCTGTGATCAGCAGGCCGATGGCGAGCATGCCGGTGGCCACCGACAGGATCAGGCTGCTTTGTGCCGCGTTGATCGAGTACTCGTGGGACAGCAGCGGCATCATCGGCTGTACGCAGTAGAGCAGGGCGAAGGTCGCGAAGCCGCCGGAGAACAGCGCCAGCACCGTGCGCATGAACATCGGTGTGCCTTTCTCGATGTAAATCTCCTTCAATTCGGCGACAGCATCGTCCAACGCGGCGGGCGGAACTTCATGGGCAAGGGGGGCGACAGCAGTTTTCACTTCAGACCTCGGAGGGCGCAGCCGGTCAGGCAATGAAAAAAGCATATAGCTGCCTAATGATTCAATCCAATATATTGTTCGACCTGTTTGATAGGTTTAACGACCTAATGGAGTTTTCATGGAATTGCGTCACCTGCGCTACTTCATCGCCGTCGCCGAAGAACTGCACTTCGGCCGCGCCGCTCAGGTACTGGGCATCTCGCAACCGCCGCTGAGCCAGCAGATTCAGGCGCTGGAGCAGGAGGTGGGCGCGCGGCTGTTCGAGCGCACCAACCGTCGGGTGGAACTCAGTGAAGCCGGTCGGCTGTTTTTGCAAGAGGCGCGACTGGTGCTGGCGCAGGTCGACAAAGCGGCCGATGTGGCACGGCGTGCGCAGCTCGGCGAGTTGGGCGAACTGAAGATCGGCTTCACCTCGTCCGCGCCGTTCAACTCGACCATTCCCCAGGCGATTTTTTCGTTCCGCCAGCGCTTCCCGGCGGTGCATTTGAATCTGCGCGAAATGAGCAGTACCCAAGTGGCCGATGCGCTGGTCGATGAGTCAATCGAGGTCGGCATCATGCGACCGCTCGGGCTGCCGGAATCCCTCAGCGTCGTGGAACTGATGCGAGAGCCGCTAGTGGCAGTGCTCAGCTCCAAACATCCGCTGGTCAATGGCAGTGAAGAAGGCTTGTTTCTGTCAGCGCTGGCCCTCGAACCGTTCGTATTTTTCCCACGCAGTTATGGCAGTGGTCTGTACGCACAGTTGCTCAGCCTGGCCCGTGATGCTGGCTTCAGCCCACACTTCGCGCAAGAGGCGGGCGAGGCGATGACGATTATCGGATTGGTGGCGGCGGGGTTGGGGGTGTCGGTGTTGCCGGCGTCTTATCAGCGGATGCGCATTGAGGGCGTGGTGTATCGGCCGTTGCTCGACCCGGCAGCGGTGTCGGCGGTGTGGCTGGTGCAGCGCAAAGACCAGAAGTCGCCGATGGCCAAGGCGTTTGTGGAGTTGTTGACGCGCAAGCTGACGCCTTAGGGGCTCGAGGTTTTTGTAGATGCGCCACTTGGACTTTTTTCTAGTCGGCCGATAACCGTTATTGGATTCATCACAAAATATGGAGATACACGATGTTCAAGCAGTTAACGTTTACCGCTGTTCTGGCCATGATGGCGCTGACTGGCGGTTGTGCTTCGGTAAAAATGGCTGATGAAACCCAGGACGCTCAGGCCAAGACTTTCCAGGTAAGTCCGGACAAAGCCAACATCTACGTTTATCGCAACGAGAGCATGGGCGCAGGCGTAAAAATGCCAGTCACGCTCAACGGCAAACCGGTCGGCCAGACCGTGGCCAAGTCTTACCTGATGTTGGCCGTCCCGGCCGGTCAGCAGACTTTGGTGTCTTCTGCGGAAAACGATTCTGAACTGAAACTCACCGCAGAGGCTGGCAAGAATTACTTTGTCTGGCAGGAAGTGAAGGTCGGCTTCATAAAGGCCCGCAACAACCTGCAAGTCGTCGACGACAAGACCGGCCGCGCGGGCGTTGCTGAGAGCAAGTTGATCCAGGCTCAGTAAGCGTTTGAACGGCTCCCGAAAGGGACTTGCAAGACTCTTAGGATCCTGGGCAACCAGCCATCGCAGAGCCAGACAGGCACAGGCGATGACAAGCCGACCTGTTTGTGAAGGGGCGCCGAAAGGCGCCCTTTGTCGTTCTTGTGGTACTCGCTTCAGTCGACGTGGACCAGATCCCCGCGCAAGGCCACCCCGGACACCACCGCCTTCAGCGCCTCTAGCCCCGGGATTTCCTCGTCGTCACTGCACTGGTATTTCCCGGTGTCCTGGCTCAAGTCGCGTTTGCTGATGCCGGCGATGTTGATCACGGCGTTGGCGCCGGCCTTTTTGGCTTTGCTCTGCAAGGTCGCCAAGGTCGATTGCAATGCCCAGTAGCAGGCGTCTTCAGCAGATTTGTCTTCGTCGTCGCCGGCTCTTCGGCTGCTGCTCACAGGATTCAGTTTGCGCACCTGCGTCGGCAGGGCTTCTCCCGCCAGGTAGAACTTGACGCTGCCGTCCAGCAGACCGACTTCGGTGGCGCGTTTCACGCCTTCCTGGAAGTCCTGGTAGGTGGGTTCATAGGCGCCTTGCGACGCGAAGACCTGATCCACGTCCGGGTCGGAGGACAGTTGCTTGACGACGTCGTCGCGCAGGTAGTTGATCCAGCGGTTGTAGGTGCCATGGATCCTGCCGTCCTTGTAGTCCAGGCCGCGGCTGTCGCGGTAGTCCATTTCAAACGAGGTGGGCGTGTAAGGGATGTCGATTTCGGCGTGATGCCGCTCACGCACGGTGATGGCCGCTTTGATCATGCCCGGTCGCGCCGACTGCACGACCCATTGACGCTCAATCAGCGCGGTGACGATGGCGCGGCTCATCCGGTCGTTGGTCAGGCCTTTGTCGCTGGAGAAGTTTTCCTTGGCGGTGTACACCGGGCTGCTGGTGCAGCCGCTCAGCGCAACGGCCAGGGTGAACATTGCGCCGATGCGCCGAAACCGAGTCATTCCCTTCACTCCAAACGTCTTCCAGATCAGTGCCAGCGACGGAAAATCAACGAGGTGTTGACGCCACCAAAAGCGAAATTGTTGTTCATCACGTACTCGTTGCTCATCTGCCGGAATTCGCCGCGCAGGTAGTCGAGCTTGCCGCAATGCGGATCGACCTCGTCGAGGTTGAACGTGTGGACGTACAGGTCGCGGTTCATCATTTCGATGCTGAACCAGGACTCCAGCGCACCGCAGGCGCCCAGGGTGTGACCGAGGAAGCTCTTCTGCGAGCTGATCGGCATGTGTTCGCCGAACAACGCGCTGGTGGCCAGTGTTTCGGCAATGTCGCCCTGTTCTGTAGCCGTGCCGTGACCATTTACATAGCCGATGTCCGACGGCTGCAGCCCGGCGTCTTCCAGCGCCAGTTCCATGGCCCGGCGCATGGTGGCCTGCTCAGGGCGGGTGGTGTGCTGGCCGTCGGCGTTGCTGCCGAAACCGACGAGTTCGGCGTGGATGTGTGCGCCGCGAGCGAGGGCGTGCTCGAGCTCTTCGAGGACCAACATGCCGCCGCCTTCACCGATTACCAGGCCATCGCGTCCTTTATCGTAAGGGCGTGGGCTGGTTTGTGGGGCGTCGTTTTTCAGGCTGGTGGCGTAGAGCGCGTCGAAGACCATGGCTTCGGTGGGGCAGAGCTCTTCGGCGCCGCCGGCGAGCATCAGCGGCAGGCGGCCGAACTTGATCGATTCGTAGGCGTAGCCGATGCCCTGGCTGCCGCTGGTGCAGGCGCTGGACGTCGGGATCAGCCGGCCGGTGAGGCCGAAGAAAATGCTGATGTTCGCCGCGGTCGTGTGCGGCATCATCCGCACGTAGGAGTTGGCGTTCAGGCCCTCGGCCACCGAGTTGAGCAGCATGTTGCCGAACGCCTTGATCTCGTCGGTGCTGCCGGTGGACGAGCCGCAGGCGACGCCCATGCGTCCGTCCTTGATGATCGGGTTACCCAACAGTCCGGCGTCGGCCAGCGCCTGTTCCGACGCGCCAACCGCCAGGCGCGAGACCCGGCCCATGCTGCGCAGCTGCTTACGGGTCCAGTGGCTCGGGACCTTGAAATCGTCGATAGGCCCGGCCAGGCGCGTGTTGAGCTCGGTGAACCGATCCCATTCGTCCATCCGGCGAATGCCGCTGTGGTTGGCCGCGAAGTGGCCGGCGATGGTGTCCCAGTCGCTGCCCAGTGAGGTGATGCCGGCCATGCCGGTGACGACGACGCGCTTCATCAGCACAGGCCTCCGTTGACGGCCAGAACCTGCCGGGTGATGTACGACGCTTCCGCCGACATCAGGAAATTCACCGCGCTGGCCACCTCTTCCGGGGTGCCCATGCGCTGTGCGGGAATCATTTTCATCAGCTCTTCCACCGGCACATTTTCATCGAGCATTGCCGTGTCGATCAGGCCGGGTGCGACACAGTTGACGGTGATTTTGCGCTTGCCCAGTTCGATCGCCAACGCTTTCGCTGCGCCGATCAAACCGGCCTTGGAGGCGCTGTAGTTGACCTGGCCACGATTACCGATCAACCCGGAAACCGAGGTGATGCAGACAATCCGCCCGGCAGCACGACGCCGAATCATCGGCATCATTACCGGGTGCAGCACGTTGTAGAAGCCGTCGAGGTTGGTGCGCATCACCACGTCCCAATCATCCTCGCTCAGCGCCGGAAAAGCACCGTCGCGCGTCAGGCCGGCGTTCAGCACCACGCCGTAATAGGCGCCATGCGTTTCAACGTCGGCTTCGAGGATGGCTTTGCAGCTGGCGCGGTCGGAGACGTCGAATTGCAAGACTCGAGCGTTGCGCCCTAAAGCCTGGATTTCGCCCTGAACGGCGATGGCGTCTGCCAGGCCGCTGCGGCAATGCAGCACGATGTCATGCCCGGCCTGGGCCAGACGCAATGCGATGGCGCGGCCGATACCACGGCTGGAACCGGTGACCAGTACGGACTCAGTCATCTCACTGGGCTCCTTGGGATTCATGAAGGTATTGAGCGGCCTGAGGCGGGCGGAACACGTTCAGGCGGGCGGTGGCGTGAATGCCGGGGGCGTTGATGTGGCATTCGAACACGCCCATGCCGTTGTCGTCTTCCAGCGAGCGCAGCCCGTGGATGGTCAGCTCGGTGCCCGCGGGGAAGTGCTCCACGTTGCATTCGAATTTACGAGTGCCGAGCAGGAAGCCCAACGCCACCGCATCACCGCGCTGGCGTGCATGGCAACCGGCGTAGGCGGCGACACTCTGGGCCATCAGTTCGATGCCGACCCACGCCGGCAGGCTGCCGTCGGGGCGATTGAACAGTCCTCCGGGCTTGACGGTGAGGCGGGTGTGAATCTGCTCGTCATCGAACGCCAGGATTTGATCGATGAGGATCATGTCGCCAGCGTGCGGCAGCAGTTCGGCGAGCGGCCAGTCAATCATGGGGCGTCTCCGATAATCAGGCTGACGTTGTTGCCACCGAAGGCAAAGGAATTGCTCATCAGATAGCGGGGTGCAATGGACGTCAGGCGATCGGCCGGGGTCACCCATTGCAAGGCTGGCAAGTCGGAATCGGGCTGACCGTCCCAGACGTGGGGCGGCAAGGCGTTTTCCCGGTTGTTGGCGCTCAGGCTCAACCAACAGAACGCCGCTTCCAGGGCCCCGGCAGCGCCGAGCGTATGACCGGTCATCGGCTTGGTGGACGAGCAGGGCACGCCGTGCGGGAACAGGGCCGAGACCGCCAGGCTTTCCATCGCGTCGTTGTGTTGGGTCGCGGTGCCGTGCAGGTTCAGGTAGCCGATGTGTTCGGGCTGCAAATTTGCGCGACTCAGGGCTTTGCTCATCGCTTGCAGGGCGCCGCGGCCGGTCGGTTCCGGCGCCGAGATATGGTGCGCATCGGAACTGGCGCCGCTGCCGAGCAGGGCGATCGATTGGCTGTCGCCGGCCTTTCTGCTCATCAGAAACAGCACGGCGGCTTCGCCGATATTGATGCCGTTGCGGTTGACCGAAAACGGGTTGCAGCGCTGCTCGGACACCGCTTCCAGCGCCGAGAAGCCGTTGAGGGTCAGCTTGCACAAACTGTCGACGCCGCCGCACAGCACGGCATCGCACAAACCCAGATCCAGCAGCCGCTGGGCACTCATCAGCGCCCGGGCACTGGAGGTGCAGGCGGTCGAGATCACGTACGCCGGGCCGCTCAATTGCAGCCAGTCGGCGAGGAAGTTGGCCGGCGCGCCTAGCTCCTGCTGCTGATAGTCGTAGTCAGCGGGGAATTCATGTTCACGGATGTAATGGGCCAGTCCACGGCTGGCCTCATCGATGCCCGAGGTGCTGGTGCCCAGAATCACACCGATTCGATCGTGGCCGTAAGTCTGGATCGCTTGATCAATCTCGTCGCGAATTTGCAGCGCGGCTTCCAGCAGCAGTTGGTTGTTGCGGCTGCTTTGCTGCGCCAGTTCGGCCGGAATCGACGTCAGTTCGCCACGCACCGCCGCCACCGGCAACGAACGTTCCGGCACCCAGCCGGACTCGCTGCGCATGCCGGAGCAATCGCCGGCAAACAGGTTGCGGGCGACTTCATGTTTGTCGCGACCCAGGGCGCAGATCACCCCGAGGGCATTCAGGTAGGCGGTCATGGCGTTTCACCGCTCAGAGGCGTGACCAGGTACTTCGGACCTTCAGGCAGGTTCAACTCGAATCTCAGTGGTTGCGAGTAATGTACGTCCCAACGAGCGGGCAGGGAACGTTGCGAGCCATGTTGCCAGGCGTCGGGGTAGTTGCCCTGCAATTCGCTTTGCGGGGTAAGTGCGAACAGTAAGGCGGCGAACAACTCCCGGGCTTCCGGATTCGGCGGCAGCAGGCCGTCGGCTTGCCATTGGCCATCGATCAGTTTCTGGCGTGCCTGCGGAATACCCAGCAAGTCCATCATCGACCAACGAATGCCGGGGCCTTCGCGCGCAATCACCAGCACCCAGTCCTGACGCTGGTCAGCCTGCAAGCGCTGAATGTGCAATTGCTGCGGCAACGGCAGGTTTTCGGTTTGCCCGGGCAGCGGTGCCTGGCTGGCGCAAGCACTCAGCAGCAAGAGGCAACCCAGGAGCAGGGAACGAATCATGTGGCATCTCTTGCGCAGAGTTCCGACAGGACGCGCAGTCGACGCTTGGGGTCGCTGACGAACGGATTGCGCTCGTCCCAGGCATAGCCTGCGAGGATCGCACTGATCATGCGGCGAATATCCGCTGAGCTGCCCGGATGGTAAATCACATCCTGAAAGGTCCCGGCGTACCAGCCTTCGACGTAGCATCGGAAGGTGTCAACGCCGCGCTTGAGCGGTGCGGCGAACTCGGTCTGCCAGTCGACACTTTCACCCTGCAGTTGCCGATGCAAAACGCCGGCGGCCATGCTCGCCGAACGCATAGCGATGGTCACGCCTGAGGAGAACACCGGGTCGAGGAATTCCGCGGCATTGCCGAGCAACGCAAAGCCTGGGCCGTGCAAGGTTTTAACGTTGGCCGAGTAACCGCCGATGGTACGGGCCGGCGTGTCCCATACGGCGTTTTTCAGCACGCCTTGCAGGCTTGGGGTTTCAGCGATGAAGCCGCGCAGGCACTCATCCAGATTCTCCATGCGGCCTTCGAAATGTTCGGCGGCCGCGACCACGCCCACCGAGCACCGCCCGTTGCTGAACGGGATGGTCCAGAACCAGATGTCGCGGTGGGTCGGATGGGTGGTAATGAGGATTTTTTCCCGCTCGAAGGTCGGGCTGTCGATATGGTCTTCGATGTGGGTAAACACGGCCTGGCGCACCGGGAAATTCGACGGTGCTTCAAGGTCCAGCAGGCGAGGCAGCACGCGACCGTAGCCGCTGGCATCGAGCACAAAATCAGCTTCGACACGGTACTGGCTGCCGTCTTCGCGCAGTACATCGAGCTGCGGTTTTGCCAGGTTGAAATCGGCGCTGACGATGGCTTCGCCATAGCGCACTTCCACGCCTTGCAGCTCAGCCTGATCGGCCAGCAGTTTGTCGAAATCGGCGCGCTGGACCTGGAAAGTGGTCGGCTTGCCGTTGCTGAATGTGTCGCCGAAATCAAAGGCGCTGTAGTGCTCGCCCCAGGCGAACGCGGCGCCATTTTTCAACTGGAATCCGGCGGCGTTCACGGCGTCGAGCATGCCGGCCTCTTCGACGAAATCCAGGCAGTGCGACAACAGGCTTTCACCGATGGAAAAGCGTGGGAAGTGCTGGCGTTCGATCATCAGCACGTCGTGGCCTTTGCGCTTGAGGAGCGCGGCGGCAATGGCCCCCGAAGGACCCGCGCCAATGACGGCGACCTGGCGACGTTCCATTTCAACTGTTGGCACGGGGGCTCCTTGCCGGGACGGCGAGTTTCAAAGGGGTTTGGTGCATGCCGGCGAGTGCCGGCAGCAGCGTAGCGATCAGGCCCATCACCATCAGCGCGAAGTACAGCGCCGGGCTGATGAGTTGTTGTTGCAGCAGCAGGTTGAGAAAGACGATCTCGCTCAACCCGCGAATATTCAGCAGCAGGCTTTCGCGCCAGCGGCTGGCGCCTTCAAACGAGGCACCGGCCCAACTGAGGCCCAGCCAGTTGCCCAGCAATTTGCTGGCGATCGGAAACAACAGCAGCGCCGCCAGTTGCACCCAGCCGAGGCTGGCCATGGCAGCGTGAACATTGATCTGCACGATGCCGAACGTGAGGATCAGCGGGATGGCGATCCAGGTTTGCAAACGGATCATCCAGATCGCGGGCAACGGCAACCCCAGCGGCACTTTCAGTGCGGCCATGCACAGCAGATAACCGATGCCGAAAATCAGTGCATTGAGCTTGAAGTGTTCGGCGACCACCAGCAACGCGAAGAAGCAGCCGGTGTGCAGCAACGGTTGGCGCAAACCCAGCAAACGCAGGAGCAACGGCAGGCAGGCGCCGGCCAGCGGCAGCAGCAGACTGCTCAGGTGCAGGCTGCCTTGGGCAAAGCCGAACAGCGTCCAGCACGTCAGGTCGATGAGGATCGCGGTTTGCACCAGGCGCCGGGTTGCGTCGGGCGGGTAGTTGATGTGTCGCAGGTACAAAAACAACACCGGAATAGCGGTGATGGCGAACACCAGACCGACCGCCAGCGAACTGATCCACGGTTGCGGCGGCAACAGCCAGACCGAAGTGACGAGCCCGCAGGCAAACGGAATGCAAAAACTCGGCAGGGCAATTTTCAGGCTCTGGCGATCCAGCCGCAGGTCGATCACATCGCTGAGAATGTTCCCCAGCAACAAGGCAAAAGCGAGGCTGTAGAGGTTCTTCAGCCACACCGGCGAGATCAGTTCGGCGCCACTGAGCTGCCAGCCCGGCTCGATCCAGAAGTACATCAACAGCGGCAGACCGAAGGTCGCCAGCAGCAACTGGCTGACGATCGGGATCAAACCGAAGTGCCGACCCACGCGGGTGGCTACGGCGAACATCGCCAGGGCCATCAGCCAAAACAAGGCGATCATCATGCTGCCGGCTCCGCAACGGTGGCGGCATGCACTTGGCGTCCGGCCCATGGCGCAAGGATGAAACTGAAGGCCAGGCCGAGGCTCACCGACAGACCGAAGTTGCTCACCGCCGACGTGCTGGACACCGCCAGCAGACCGAACGACAGCCACGTGGTCACGGCGGCCAGCAAGGTGCCCAGCAGGCTCACGGCGGCGCCGCCGACCTGTTCACGCATGAGGATCGCGTAATCGACGCTGATTGCCGTCACCAGCAACAGGCCGAACAGGCTGAACAGGGTCAGCGGTTGGCCCATCCAGCCGAGACTGGCCAGGCTGCACAGCGCCGCGAGCAAGGGCAGCGAGACGATGCGCAACGCACCACCGAAGCCGAAGGGCAGGATCAGTACCAGAACGATCAACACGCAGGAAGCGAGTTTCAATTCTGCTGCGCTGATCTGTGTCTTGGCGAAAACGCTGTTCAATTCACCGAGGCGGTCGACCAGTTCGACGCCCGGCAAGTCCAGCGCCTGAACGCGCAACAGCGAAGGGTTATTCAGGCCTTGCAGGCTGACCATCGCCGCCACGCCGTCATCGGTCTGCCCCAGCCACAGAGTGCGATAAGGCTCAGCCAGCGGGCCGATCAGAGCAGCGTCGATGTCTTCGACGGGCAGCGCCTGCAACGTTGCAAGCTCCGCTTGCAGTGCGTCTGCCGGCACGCCGAGGTCGAGCAAGGGCTGCCAGAACTGCGGCAACTTGCTCAGCGCTTCGCGCACTTTGCGCTGCTCGCTCGGTTGGCTGGTCAGTTGATTCAGCGACAGGTAACCCTGGAGTTTTTCCAGATTGACCAACTGATCCAGCCGCTCGCTCAGCGCGGTTTGGCGTTCGAGCAATTCCTGCTGGTTGGCCGCGCGCACCAGGAAGAACTGGCTGGTCGGTTGAAAGCCAGTGATGCGCGCAATGGCCTGGGCTTCGTCAGTCAACTGCTGCGGTGCGCCGATCCACTGGCGGATATCGTTCTTGCTCTCAAGTTGCAACAGGCCGCCGACGCAGAAGGCAATCAGCAGCGCCAATAACACCGGCGTACTGATGTGCTTGAGCAGCGCTTCGCGCAGGTTCAGCAAACACTCGCAGATACGCAGCGGCCAGCGCGCCGGTCGCAAGTTCACGCCCTTGAGCAGCGCAGGCAGCAGGCACACCGCTGACAGGTACGCGCCGAGCAGACCGGCGGCGGAGAACACGGCAATCTGGGTCAGGGCCGGGAACGGCGTCCAGGCCAGGGCCAGGTAGCCGATGCAACTGGTGATCAGGCTGAGCGTCAGGCCCGGCAGGGTCAGGCGTAACGCCGGCCAGCTGTTCCAGGGTTTCAGGCTCCAGCTTTTCGACAGGTAATGCAGCGGGTAATCGACGGCCACGCCGATCAGGCTCGAACCCAGCACCAACGTCATCACATGCATGTGACCGAACAGCGCCACGCAGGCCACCGCACCAAACAGCATGCCCACCAGCACCGGAACGAAAGCCAGCAAGACACGCCAGCGCCGGAAGGCCAGCAATAGCAGCAAGAGAATGCCGACGGTGGCGCCACCACCGACCCACGTCATCTCGCGGGTTGCTTGCTGCTGACCGTTGGCCGCGTACAGCAGACCGCTGGCGGCGAGCAGTTGCACGTCGGCCTGAGCGGCTTCTTCGCGGCTGTGTGCGAGCAGGTCGGCCACTTGCAGTGGCAGGCTCATGTCAAAAGCGTTGCCCGTGGTTTTTGCCCGTAGCAATACCCAACTCTTGCCGTCGGCGTCGGCAACCAGTGCACCGCTGCCGATGTCCAGTTGCACGGCGCCGTGTTGTGGCTGGCTGTTCTGGATGCGCCCGGTCAGGCCCAGCCAATCGTCCTGGCTCGGCACCAGGCTGAAACCGGTGAACGGGTCGAACAGCGCTTGCACGCGCTGCTGGATAAAGGCCTCGGGATGTTCGATCAGTTGCTGCCGGTCCATCGCCGAAAGCATCGCCAAACGGCCTTGCAGCAGTTGTGTGCGCAGGGCGGGCAAGTCGGCTTGCAGGTTCCACTGAACCTTCTCGAACAAACCGCTGGCCTGCCACTGCTCGCCCAGTTTTTGCGCCATGGTGATGGCTTGCGGGCGATCCTTATGGCCAACCAACACCAGCATTTCGCGGTTCAGCGGTTCTTGCATGCGTTGTTCGGCGCGCAGCTCCAGCGCGTCCGGCGCCGTGCCCGGCACCAGCTCCATCAGGTTGGCCGACAGCGGTGCACCGTCGCGCCATTGCCAACCGGCGAGCGCGAGCACTGCCAGTAGCAGGATCAGAAACAGCCACGGAAGCTTGCGTTCACTCGGCAAAGTCATGTTGCTCCGCGTCGCTCAACGGCTGTGTGCTGGTGCTGTCCTGCATGCGCAACAGCGTGCTGTCACCCTGGGTTTCCAGCAGTTCGATGCTGTGCACCAACTCGCTGCCGGTGATGTTGATCTGGTTGAACACTTGCTTGAGCAGCATCGAGCGCGGGATCAGCGTCAACTTCCAGTTTTGCGCATCGCCGCTCAGCGAGAGTTCGAAGTCCCGCTGCAGCCCGCTGCTGTCACCTTGCAGCACGGCGAGGAACAAACGGTTCTGCTCGGCGCCGGCGCTCTTGCTCGGGAGCATTTGCCAGCCGTTGGCGTCACGTCGGGCAATGCCTTTGCCGGTGATGCGGTAATCCTGTTGCAGCGGGGTTTTCAGCAACCACAGCAAACCGTGGTTTTTCGCGAGGACGAATGTGCCCTTGCTGGTCAGCGGCTTGGGCAATGCGCGCAGGTGTTTTTCCTGGATGAAATTGCCGTGGATCACATCAGGTTTGGCCAGTTGATCGCTGAGTTGTTGCAGATCGAAGGCGTGAGCAATCGATGACAACCCGAGCAGCGCCAACGCAGCGAGGTATCTGAACACCCGTGGCGAGCGAGCTTGCTCGCGCTGGGCTGCGTAGCGGCCCCAATACGCCGACAAGGCGTGGCCGAGTTGTGAGTGCTGCGCACTCAAGCGCGAGCAAGCTCGCTCGCCACAAGGATTTGGCCTGGCATCAAAAGAGGTGTCGATTTCCGGGTTCATGCCAGCATCCTTTCAACGGCATCGGTGAAGATTTTGGGCGAGGCCAGCTGCATTTCGCGGCTGCTCATGTCGACGGCGACCTGCACCGAGCTGGCGCGGGTCAAGCGTTCACCGGTTTGCAGATCGCTGATCAGGTAGTTGATCTTCAAACGGTTCTCCCACTCCACCAGATTGGCGCGCACGTTCAGCTTCTGACCGAACACGGCGCCGCGCACGTAGCGCAATTGCAAGTCGATCACTGGCCAGGCGTAACCCGACTCGACCATGGCGGTGTAGTTGTGGCCGATCTTGTCCAGCAGCGCACAACGGGCGACTTCCAGGTATTTGACGTAATGGCCGTGCCAGACGACGTTCATGGTGTCGACGTCAAAGAACGGCACGAGGATTTCCGTATCGGTGTGAAGCACTCCCTTGCTACGCATGCAGCCTCCAGTGTTGCTCGGCGATACGCTTGAGGCACAGGCGCAATTCGCCTTCCAGCGCACGGTCTTCGATGACCGGCGGGAAGTCCTTGGCCAGTTCTTCATGCATGGCCGCCAGCGCTGGCGGCAGTGGACGCGCGTCCTCGGCCTTGCTGCGCAGCCACACGCCCTGGTTGGCGGCGAGGAGGGTGGCGGCGGCGACCTGTTCGGTCAGCTCCAGCACGCGGATCGCATCGCGGGCCGCGATGGTGCCCATGCTCACCTTGTCCTGGTTGTGGCATTCGGTGGAGCGCGAGAAGACGCTGGCCGGCATGGTGTTTTTCAGCGCTTCGGCGGTCCAGGCACTGGTGCCGATCTGCACAGCCTTGAAGCCGTGATTGAGCATCGCGCGGTCGGCCGTGGCGCCGGACAAATTGCTCGGCAGGCCATGGTTGTAACGCTCATCCACCAGCAGCGCGAGTTGCCGATCCAGCAGATCGGCGACGTTGGCTACGAGGTTTTTCAGGCTGTCCATGGCGAACGCAATGTGGCCGCCGTAGAAGTGACCACCGTGCAGCACACGCTCGGCTTCGGCGTCGATGATCGGGTTGTCGTTGGCGCTGTTGAGTTCGATTTCAATAAACGAACGCAGCCAGTTCAGGCTGTCGGCCAAGACGCCAAGGACATGCGGCGCGCAACGCAGCGAGTAGCGGTCCTGCAGGCGATGCAACGGTGCGGTAGGCGCGTCGATCGCCAGATCCTTGCGCAGCCATGCGGCGACTTGCATCTGCCCCGGGTGCGGTTTGGCGGCGAACAAGCGCTCGTCGAAGTGCTCCGGATTGCCTTGCAGCGCGACCACGTTCAGCGCAGTGATGCGCGTGGCCAATTGCAGCAGGTAATCGGCGCGGGCGTAGGCCAGGCAGGCGAGACCGGTCATCACCGCGGTGCCGTTCATCAATGCCAGCGCTTCTTTCGGGCGCAGCACCAGCGGCTGCCAGCCGAGTTCACGATGGACGTCGGCGGCTTGTCGGCGCTCACCACGGAACATCACTTCGCGCTCGCCGGACAAGGTCGCGGCCACATACGAAAGCGGCGTCAGATCACCGCTGGCGCCCACCGAGCCTTCTTCCGGAATCAGCGGCAGGATGTCGTGTTCGAGGAACGCCTGAAGGCGTTCCAGCAGTTCCACGCGCACCCCGGACACGCCGTGGCACAACGACTGCAAACGCGCTGCCAGCACGGCGCGAGTGGCCTGGGCGTCGAGCAGTTTGCCCAGGCCGCAACCGTGGAACGTGTACAGATGACGGGGCAACGCCTCGACGTGATGCAGCGGCACCGCGACCACGCACGAGTCGCCGTAACCGGTGGTCACGCCATAGATCACGCCTTCCTTGTCCAGCAGGGAGTCGAGGAATCGCGCGCCCTTGGCGATGCGCTCGCGGTACGCAGGGTCGCTTTGCAACTGCGTCGGCACCTGACGGTTGGCCGCGGCCAGCACGTCTTCGATGCGCAAAGGGAGTTCGCCGAAGGTTACCGGCTCAAGCGTTGGCGTCGTCATCGGTCTTCCAGAAAGGGTAAAAGTTAAACCATTGTCGGGGTGCTTCGAGGCAATAGTGACCCAGGCGTTCGGCGTAGCGGGAAGCCCACTGATGAATGACCTGCTCGCGGTCGCTGCGTTTCCACACCACGGCCTCGGCAAACGGCTCGAGGGTCACTTGATACTGGCCCGTCGGTTTCTTCAGGCACATCAGCAGATGGATCGGGCACTTCAGCAAGCCGGCCAGCAACCACGGCCCTTGCGGGAACGCGGCCTGATGACCGAGGAAGTCCACGGTCACGCTGCGTCCGCCATGCAGCGGCACACGGTCACCGGCAATCGCCAGCCATTCGCCGCGCTCCAGGCGCTCATGCAGTTGCAGCATGATCACAGGGTCCAGTTCACTGACCTGAATCAGGCGCAAATTGGTCGCACCGGCTTCGCCCAGCAAACGGTTGAATTGCTCGGCGTGCTTGGTGTGCACCAGCACGTTCATGGTGACTTTCTCACCGATTTCCGCCAGTGCGCGACAGACTTCGAGATTACCCAAATGCGCGCCCACCAGCATCTGCCCGCGGGTGCCGCGCAACTGATTGCGCAGCAACGCCGGGTCGACGATTTCGATGTGCTCGATGCTCAGCTTGCCGTTCCACACGTCGAGCTTGTCGAGCATCGAATCGGCGAAAGCCATGAACTGGCTGAACACTCGCCAGTGGGTCGGGCGCAATTCAGGGCGAGCGCTCCAGTCCGCGAGGCGCTGCTGGTATTGCCAGGCGCTGCGACGGGCACTGCGGCCGAACAGGAAAAAGTACAAAACGATGCCGTACAGCAGCGGACTCAGCAGCCGCCGGCCCAGCACTTTGGCGCCGAACGCGGTGAGCTTCATCAGCCAGAAGCTCCCGCGCTCCTTGCGGTCGGCCCAATGTTCTTTATCCACGTTGATGCTCATGCTCGCCACCGTCGCCAGAGGATCACCGGCGCCCGCAGCAACATGCCGAAGAACAGCCGGGTGTGCATGCTCGAAATCAGCACATTGTCGTGGAACATGCGGAAATGGGAGACGCCGTCCAGCGGGTAATGGACTTTGGTCGGCAGCCACTGCATCGGCAGATTTCGCCAGGCCAGGCGCACGAGGATGTCCGAGTCGAAATCCATGCGCTTGCCGATCTTCGCCGAGTCGATCAGCGCCAGGGTCGGTGGCAAAGGGTAAACGCGGAATCCGCACATGGAATCGCGGATCTGCAATGACAGCGTGTTGATCCAGACCATGATGTGCGTCAGGTAGCGGGCGTACAAACGGCCTTTCGGCACGCTGGCGTCATATTGCGGATAACCGCAGATCACCGCATCGGGATGCGCGCGTGATTGATCGATGAAGGTCGCAACATCGTGCAGATCGTGCTGGCCGTCGGCGTCCACCTGCAAGGCGTGGCTGAAACCCAGGCGCGAGGCTTCACGCAGCCCGGTCATGACTGCACCGCCCTTGCCCTGGTTGGCGGCGAGGCGGATCAGGTTGACCATCTCGCGCTGGGCCAGTTGGTCGAGTACTCGGGCACAGGGTTGGTCGCTGGCGTCGTCCACCAGAATGCACGGCAGGCCACTGGCGATCACCGCGTCGACCACTGTGGTAATCGCGGTTTCGTGGTTGTAGACCGGGATGATTGCGCAGGGGTTATGCATGTTTGTATACCCCTGAAAAACCGCGGTGCCTGCATCGCGAGCAGGCTCGCTCCCACAGGGGAGTTGCGTCGGTCACAAATCCAGTGTGGGAGCGACGGTGCGGCGATCCGACCTGCTCGCGATTGAGTGCGCAGCACTCACCAAGATTATGCATGCGCCGGCTCCAGCAAAATCCGCCCACTGGAGCAGGTCGCGGTTTCATTGCGGTAGGCGAAATACAATTTGCCGCGTTCCGGATCGAAGCGCAGGTGCAGCTGGACTTCATCGCCCGGGCGCACCAGTTGCTGGAACTTAAGCACTTCCATGCCGGCGAATCTGGCCGGCAAGTCCATCAATTGTTGACCGAGACTCAAGGCCCAATCCACCTGCACCACGCCAGGCAGCACCGGCGTTTGCGGGAAGTGACCGCTGAAGTAGGCGAGGTCCGGCGGAACGGCCAGTTGCAGGCTCCATTCGCCATCGACTTCGACCTGCTCCAACACTTCCGGTGCCTTGGGGCGGGGGGCCAGCAGCAAGGCTTCAACGTCGGCCTGAGGCAGTTTGCCTTGAGGGTTCAGGGGCAATTGCCGCAGCAATCGCCAGCGTCGTGGCAGAGCCAGGGCTTCGCAATGCTGGCTCAGGTGCTGACGCAATTCTTGAGTAAGGGTGCGTCGGCCCTGATTGCGCAGGGCATGCAGCCCCGCGTCCGTCAGCACCAGCAGCGCGCCCAGCGAGGCGCGGTTTTCCTGGACCACTCCGAGGCGCGCGTCGGCGACCCAGTCATGGTTCATCAGGGCCTTTTCCAGCATTGGCAGCGAGATACGTTTTTCTTCCAGCTTGACGATCCGGTCCAGCCGTCCGAGCAATTGGAATCGGCCATTGGCGGCGATTCTGGCGGCGTCAGCGGTGTGTTCGATATGGCCTGCGGGCAAGTAGGGAGAGGCGATCAGCAGGGCGCCCTCGCGGTCCTGACTCAGCACGACGCCAGCAAACGGCTGCCAGAGATCGTGACCCTGACGCCAGGCGATGCCGCCGGTTTCCGAGCTGCCGAGGATTTCCGTCGGCCATTGTTGCAGGCGTTCGTGAAGGCTTTGCGCCGCCTCGGCCGGTAGCGCGCCACCGGAAGAAAACACCCGGCAAACCGCACTCAAGGCCGGCCAGTCGAGGTTGTCGCCCATGCGCTTGAGCAGCGCCGGGCTGGCGACCCACGCGAACACCGGATGTTCGCGACTGGCGCGCTGCAAGTCCTCCGGAAAGGCCAGTTGCTTGCGCACGAACGGGCGCCCGGCGCACAGCGGCCACAGCACCCGAAACAGCAAACCGTAGATGTGCTGGGTGGCGACGCTGCCAATGATGCACGCCGGACCCAGGTCGGCACCCCAGAGCTGTTCCAGCGCCTGGACTTCATTGGCGATCTGGCGCAGGGTTTTGTCGATGCGCTTGGGTTCGCCGCTGGAGCCGGACGTACACAGGCTTAGCTGGCAGGCATCCAGATCCAGTGCCGCGGGGGACATGGGTGCATGCCGATAATCGGTGAGGTGCGCGTCATCGGCCTGATCGGTCAGCCACAGATCGACTTCGCTCGACCAGCGTTGGCGAGTCTGCGCTTGCAGGTCGGCAGGCAGCAGTACGCTGACCCCGGCACGCCAGGCGCCGAGCAGGGCAATCGCCAGTTCAGCGGCGTCTTCAAGGTGCACGGCAATGCGTTGCACGCCCTGGGATTGCAGGCCGGCCGCGAGGCTCAACGCCTGTTCGCACAGCTGTGCGTGATTCAACGCCGGTTCGGCCGTCACGGCACGCTCCGGCTGAGCCTTGAGCAACAGCTGCTCAAGTGTTATCCAATTCATGGGTGGCCTCGTACCCGTTGTCGTATGAGCCATTCAATGGCAAACAGCAGGCCCATCAATCCATAGGAAATCAGGCCGGTGTACAACATCCACCAACTCAGCGGCGCCCACAGGGTCAGGGCGGCGGCGAGCAAGCCGTTACAGAGGAAAAACACACACCAGACGATGGTCACCTGGCGGGTGTAGACAATCGCCCTGGCCGGCAAGTGCGGTTCACGCAGACGCGCCAGGCGTTCCACCATCGGTGGCCCGACTTTCAGGCTCAGGCCAAACAGCCCGAGCATGAACGCGCTGATCAACACCGGATACCAACGCAGCAACAACGGACTGTCGAACAGCGCCAGCAACAGGCAAAAGCCAATCGCGGTGAGCGCCATCCACAGGCTGCCGGGGCGACGCGCACCGAGCAGCGCCCGCGCCAGCCACAGGCTGCCCAGCAGCAGACCGAACTGCCACGGAGCAAAGTGTTCCATGCCGAAATACACCGCAAAGGGGTACAACAGGCCCGCCAGTAGCAGGCCGAGGCCGATCAGTCGACTCATGCGGCCGGTTGAACCAGACGGTAGACCGCCTCGACCACGTCGCTGACGGTGCGCACCGATTTGAATTCTTCGGCGGCGATTTTCTTGCCGGTCTGACGCTTGATGTGATCAATCAGGTCGACAGCGTCGATGCTATCGATTTCCAGGTCCTGATACAGATTGGATTCGAGGCTCACGCGCTCAGGGTCCAGCTCGAAGAGTTCGACCAAGGCATCGCGCAGGGTGTTGAAAATGTCATCACGAGTTTGCATGGTCCGGTCTCAAGCTGCCTGTTTTGCGGTGACGAACGCCGCAAGGCTCGCCACGTTGCTGAAGTGATTACGGGTGTCCTTGGCGTCGGCGTCGATTTTGATGCCGTATTTTTTCTGGATCGCCAGGCCGAGTTCCAGGGCGTCTACCGAGTCCAGGCCCAGACCTTCGCCGAACAGGGTCTGGTCGTCGCCGATGTCGTCGACGGTGATGTCTTCGAGACCCAAGGAGTCGATGATCAGCAGTTTGATGTCACGGTGTAGATCGCTCATCTTCGGCGAGCTCCTTAATAAAGTAAGAATGCAAATAATCGTTGAGCTTGCGCGAAGCCTGAGGCGCAGGGCCACACGCGGCAAAGGCTTGTGGGTCTATATCGGCCCCCACACGGAAACTGAAGTGCACGCGGCGTTTCGGGATGCGGTACCAGGGTTCGGCCTTGGTCAAAGTAGTCGGACTGACCTTGATGATCACCGGGGTCAGGATTTTCGCACCACGCAGGGCAATTGCCGCACCGCCCCGATGAAAGGCCGGCGGTTCGCCTGGCTGGGTGCGAGTGCCTTCGGGAAAGATGATCAGGGTCTGCCCACTTTTCAGTGCGTCAGCCGCGGCGTCGAGCATGTCCATGCTGCCGTCGTTGCTGATGTATTCGGTGCAGCGTAGCGGACCGCGGGTGAAGGGGTTCTCCCAGAGGCTTTTCTTGACCACGCAGTTGGTGTGACGCACCAGCCCGATCAGGAACACCACGTCGATCAGCGACGGGTGATTGGCCATGATCATCTGGCCCGGGCGACCTAGTTTCTCCGCGCCCTGGATGTCGTAGGTCAGTACGCCGGTACGGGCCATGAACCGGACAAAAAACCAGAAGCAGCGACTGACGGTTTTCCGTGCCCGTAGCCGGTGAGTCTGGGCATCGCCGGGCAGGCAGTTCAGCAACGGAAAAACCACCAGTCGCAGGCACAGCCCGCCCAACCCGAACAGGGTGAAGCTTGCGGCGGTCGCCAGCAGACGCCAGTAATAGGCGTCGCGGTTCTTTTCGGTTACAGGTTGCGTTGCCAGGTCCATACACGATTTTTCCAGGCATGTTGGCAGGTGGTCTGCTGGCCGAGCAGGGTACGCAAGAGATTCAGGGCATGGGGCCAGTGGGCGTTGGACAACGCATCCGAAGTGCTGTTCAGGGACAGCTGCCAGTCGGTGCCCGGGGTCAGCAAAAGACCGACGGCATAAGGGAAAGGCACGTCGTCGATCCAGGCCGAGTAGGCCTCGGGCGGTGTTTCTTCAGTGACGATCAGCAGTACGGCGGGCGCGCCTTCGGCAAGCAGAGCCGCAGCCTCTAGCATGCCGTGTTCAAGGCCGTCACCGGCGGCAGCGAGGGCGGTCATTTCGCTGGTTTCACCGCGCATGATCGACCACAGGCCAATGACCGCGTTGTGAACCGACAAGCTGAATTGCGTCGGTGACAACGGCTGTTCTGCTGCCAGATCGCGCAGGATTTCGAACGTGCGGGGTGTTTCGCCATGGCGGGAAATAAAGACCAACGGTAGGTCCTGCCGACCATCGGCCAGGGGCCACCCCACGCTGAATGCCATCCGCGCCAGACGGCTGAGCCGCCGGCGCTGCATGGCCGGCAGAAAAGACACATCGGGGGCGGCATCGCTGCTCTGAAGCACGACCGGCTGTCGGCTCCAGGCCTGCCAATCGTCCACGCTTTCGAGCCCAGGGGCCCAGGCGCGCCATTGGGCGATGTTGAAATTGATCACAGGCATTCATCCCGCCCCTGCGGGCTTTCTTGACGCGGCGAGTCGTAAAACGCGCGACCACCTTACGTGACGCATAGCGCCGAGTGGCGCGCATTATCCCGTTGCGACGGGCGTGTAGCAAATGATGGTTACATTTTGCTCAATCAAATGTACTGGTTGGTCCGTGGGGAGCTGTCGTTTGGCCATTATCCACATCGTGGCGAGCAAATCTGTCGGCTTCGTTAGCGATCAATGGCGGAGTTCTCAGTTTTTTTATTAAGAGATTGCCGCTGACTGTGTAGTCCCCGTGCCGACGAGGTAGCTAAGCAGCGCCGTGGACTACTACACTCGGTCATTCTTTGATACACGGAGGTTTTTCACATGCGGCGCGTGGTGTTCAATCAGAAAGGTGGCGTGGGCAAATCCAGCATTGCCTGCAATCTGGCGGCGGTCAGCGCCAGCGAGGGTTATCGCACTCTGTTGGTGGATCTCGATGCCCAGGCCAACTCCACTCAGTACCTGACAGGGCTCACCGGGGAAGACATCCCGATGGGTATCGCCGACTTCTTCAAGCAAACCCTGTCCTCCGGGCCGTTCTCGAAAAAAAACCAGGTCGATATCTACGAAACGCCGTTCGACAACCTCCACGTCATCACCGCGACCGCCGAGTTGGCTGATCTGCAGCCCAAACTTGAGGCCAAACACAAGATCAACAAGCTGCGCAAATTGCTTGAGGAACTGGGGGAGGATTACGACCGCATCTACCTTGATACCCCGCCAGCGCTGAACTTCTATGCGGTATCGGCACTGATTGCCGCTGACCGGGTGCTGATCCCCTTCGACTGCGACAGCTTCTCGCGCCAGGCGCTGTACGGCCTGCTGGCGGAAATCGAAGAATTGAAGGATGACCACAACGAAGGCCTGGAAGTCGAAGGCATCGTGGTCAATCAGTTCCAGGCCCGCGCCAGCCTGCCGCAGCAAATCCTCGACGAGTTGATCGCCGAAGGTTTGCCGGTATTGCCGGTGTACCTGACCAGCTCGGTGCGCATGCGCGAATCTCACCAGGCCAATACACCGCTGATCCACCTCGACCCGCGGCACAAGCTGACGCAGCAATTCGTCGAGCTGCATAACCTGCTCGAAAACGCCTGATTATTGCAAAC
Organism: Pseudomonas sp.; assembly: GCF_051660785.1. Taxonomy (GTDB): domain Bacteria; phylum Pseudomonadota; class Gammaproteobacteria; order Pseudomonadales; family Pseudomonadaceae; genus Aquipseudomonas. The sequence goes on along the minus strand of NZ_JBOFQE010000062.1, from coordinate 20,857 downwards.
GACACCGAGTCCATGTGGGAGCGAGCAGGCTCGCTCCCACATGGAATTTGCGGTGTTCTTAGATCCCCTGGCTACGCAACCAGCTCATCAACTGCGGTAACGGAAACGCCCCGCTCTGACGCGCCACTTCCCGGCCGTTCCTGAACAGAATCAAACTCGGAATCGAGCGAATCCCCAACTGCGCCGACAATTGCTGATTCGCCTCGCTGTCCAGTTTCGCCAGCCGACATTTCCCCGCCAATTGCCCCGCCGCCTGCTCGAACACCGGCGCAAACGACTTGCACGGCCCGCACCACTCCGCCCACACGTCCACCAGCAGCGGCAGATCGCCCTTGATCTGGCTGGCGTAATCGCCTTGCTTCAACTCGAACGGTTTGTTCAGCAGGACCTCGGCCTTGCAGCGGCCGCACTTTGGGTGATCGTTGAGGCGCTCGGCGGGGATGCGGTTGAGGCCGTTGCAGTGAGGGCAGGGGATGAGGAGTGGTTCGGTCATGGTCGGAGCTCTGATTTCGGCGGTCTATGAAGCAGATCTGGAGTCGATGATGGTTTATATCAAGACAGTGATGTGTAGGCTTTAACCTTCTTAAGTTGCGGATAAGGCCTACGCATACTGGCGTCCATACTGATTTACGGCGAAAGGTTTGGCTTTTAGTCTTTCGCGACAGCTTCGAACTCGCAATTTCATTTTGGAGTCCTTCGTATCAATGACAGTTAAATCCCATAAGCGTTTTTCAATCTCAGAGCTTTTATCGAACACTGAGTGCATTGAAACTCTAAATGTAAATACTGCACTGACGCGAAACGGAGGCTTTGTGGGGCATGAAGATGTCTGGCGTGATTTAAGGTTGGATCGACACGAGAAACAAGAATGTTTCAAACGCGACGCCTTGGGTGATCACGACGAACAACTGATCTCCAAATGCTTCCCCCACTCCGGCGGCCGCTCGGCGTAGCTCTCCATCCCCGCTTGCTCGTCGAACGGATTGCTCAGCACCGCGTGCAGTCGCCGAACCTCTGAGTAATCGCCGCTCTCTGCTGCATCGATGGCTTTCTGCGCCAGATAGTTGCGCAGGATGTACAGCGGATTGACCGCGTGCATCCGCTTGCGGCGTTGTTCCTGATCAACCTCACCTTCACGAGCCACGCGGGCGACATACAGTTCGGCCCAGGCATCGAAACCCTTGATGTCGACGAAGTCGTCGCGCAATCGGGCGACGGCCAGTTCGGGGGATTCATCCCCCAGGCGGCGGAAGAACAGTGTGTAATCGACGCCGCTGTTCTGCATCAGTTGCAGCAGGTGCTCCAGCAGTTTCTGGTCATCGTCTTCGGCCGTGGTGAAACCGAGGCGGCGACGCATCAGGTCCAGGTAGTGAGCCTGATACAGCGGAAAGTACAGGCCGAGGGTTTCGCGCAGGGCGTCGACGCTAATGAACGGCGTCAGGGCCTGGGCGAGGGCGCTGAGGTTCCACTGGCCGATCGGCACCTGATTGCTGAAGGAATAGCGGCCCTGGTCATCCGAGTGGTTGCAGATGAAGTGGGCGTCGAAATCGTCGAGGAAGGCGAACGGGCCGAAATCGAAAGTGATGCCGAGGATCGACATGTTGTCGGTATTCATCACGCCGTGGCAGAAGCCATAGGCCTGCCATTTGGCGATCAGCTCGGCATTGCGCTCGACGATTTCGCGGAACATCGCCAGATAGGGTTCCGGCTGTTCCAGGCACTCGGGGAAATGCATGGCCAATACGTGCTCGCCGAGTTCTTTCTGCTTCTCGGGGCGCTTGGTGTAGTAGAAATATTCGAAATGCCCGAAACGCACATGGCTCGGCGCCATGCGCAGGACCATGGCTGCGCGTTCCTGTTTCTCGCGCCACACCGGAGTGTCGGAGCCGATCACGCACAGGGCGCGGGTGGTCGGGATGTTCAGGGCATTCAGCGCTTCGGACGCGAGAAACTCGCGGATCGACGAACGCAGAACCGCGCGTCCATCGCCCATGCGCGAAAAGGGTGTCTGTCCGGCGCCCTTGAGGTGCAGATCCCAATGTTCGCCGGCCTTGTTGTAGACCTCACCCAGCAACAAACCGCGACCATCGCCCAACTGCGGGTTGTAGGAACCGAACTGATGCCCGGAATAGACCATCGCCCGAGGCACCGCGTCGGCCCAGAGCTTGTGGCCGCTGAACAACTCGGCGAACTCCGGGGTGTGCGCCACGGCCGGGTCGAGGTCGAGCAGCGCCATGGCGGCAGGGCTGGCCACCACCAGACGCGGGTTGTCGATGGGCTCGGGCAGCACATGGGCGGAAAACGTATCGCCCAGGCGGGCGAAGCGATTATCGAAGGTCAGTTCGTCGAGGGCTTTCAACGGCCATCTCCAGCAGAATGTCCGAGCATTCTGCTAGGGATAGGACAGTTAGTCGAGCTTGGCGGGCGGTGGCTGCAGGGGCGACTTGCCATCCACGAGCGGCACGATGGTTTTGGCTTCCGGTTCGATCGGCACCATTTTGTATTCCTGGCCGTGAAGATTCTTGAGGTAAACCTCCATCTGCCGGAACGAAATGTTGATGTGCTGCTTCTTGAACTCGCGATTGATGAAGCGGTTGACCTCGTCGAGCACCGGGTTGCGGTCACCGAGGTCGCGCACGTGCATGCGCAACTCGTGGTCGAGGGTGCTTTCGCCGAAGTTCAGGAAGTACACATGGGGTTCCGGGTCTTTCAGGACGCGCGGGTTGTCACGAGCGGCCTTGAGCAGAAGCTCTTTCACCAGGTCCAGGTCCGAACCGTAGTCGACGCCGAGCTTGAGGGTCACCCGGGTAATGGTGTCGGTCAGGGACCAGTTGATCAGTTGTCCGGTGATGAACGTCTTGTTCGGGACAATGATGTCCTTGCGGTCGAAGTCGGTGATGGTCGTGGCGCGGATGCGGATCTTGCTGACCGTGCCCGACAGGTTGCCGATGGTGATCGTGTCCCCGATCCGCACCGGACGCTCGAACAGAATCATGATGCCGGAGATGAAGTTCGCGAAGATCTCCTGCATCCCGAAACCGAGACCGACCGACAGCGCCGCCACCAGCCATTGCAACTTGTCCCAGCTCACGCCGAGGGTGGACAGGGTCGAGACGAAACCGACGCCGGCAATCACGTAGGACAGCAACGTGGTGGTGGCATAGGCGCTGCCCTGCGCCAGGTTCAGTTTGGACAGCACCAATACTTCCAGAAGACCGGGCAAGTTGCGTGCGAGCGCGAAGGTGATGCCGATGATGATCAGCGCGCCGAGCATGTCGCCGATGCTGATCGGCACCATGCTCATGTTGGCGCCGGTGCCGCTTGTGTATTCGTAAAGGGTGATGTTGTCGAGGTACGAGAACACCGAGATCAGATCGGACCAGACCCAGTACAACGCCGCGATGAAACCGCCCAGCAGTGCCAGACGGATCAGGCGCAAGGACTGTTCGTTGACCTTCTCGATGTCCAGCGTCGGTTCTTCGATTACCGCTTCGCCGTCGCCCGCCTCCTTGGCGGCCTGACGTTTGGCCAGGGCGCGCTGGTAGGCCAGGCGTCGTGCTGCAACGCTGAGACCACGAACGAAAGTCGCTTCGATCACCAGCCAGAACATCAGCAGGTAAAGGGTGTTGATCAACCGGTCACTGAGCTTAAGCGCGGTGTAGTAGTAGCCGAAGCACACGGCGACGAACAACGCGACGGGCAGGACGGTGAACATGATCCCGACGGCTTTACGGAACAACGATGCGTTCTGGTGCGTCGGACTGCTGATCAGCAGGCGACTGAGCAGCCAGGCCATCAAGGCGTAGCAGGTCAGCACCACCGGCATGCCAAGCACGTCATCGGCCAGCGTCGAGGGTTGCAGTTCGGCAACCGCCACCACGGCGACCAAGGCCATCACCACCAGCCCAAGCCTGCGGACCCAGCCCTGAAGAAATTCGACCTGAGGTTTTTCCCAGCGGAAATGCAGCTCAGCCACGCCACCCGGTGCGAGGGTTCGGTAAGCGGTGTAGAACACCAGCCAGGCCTGGGCCATTTGCAGCAGCGCTGCGCCCATGTTGGCGTTCTGGCCGCGGGCGTCGATCTGCAAGGCCAGGCCGCACAAGGCCAGGCCCAGTGAGACCGGCATCGCCAGCAGGATATTGATCAGGATCGCCTGCGGCGTGTGCCACTGGCTGTCACGCTTGAAGTGGCCGATGTCCTGGTGAACCTTGTTCAGTCGGGCATACAAGCTCTTGCGCCGCCACAGCAGGGCGCCGATCAGCAACGCCAGCGGCAGGAACAGCAGCGGCCGCTGGGTCAGGCCATCACTCAGTTCGCTCAGGCTGGAAGCCCACGGCAGCGTAGTGACCTGACGTTCCAGACGCTCCGGCACGGCGCGCATCCATTCCAGGTCCAGCGGTTTGTTGCTGGGGATCCAGAACATCTGCTCATCAAGGGTCGCCCGCAGGCTTTGCGCGGTGCTGAGCAGTTGTTTCTGGTTCAGTTGCAGGGTGATGGATTCGTTGAGTACCGCACTCAGTTCGCGGTTCAGGCGCTCCAGCAGGTCCGCGCGGGTGGTGGCCAGTTCCAGCAGGCTCTTGCGCAGCTGCGGGGTGACTTGCTCCGGCGGTTGGGTGGACAGCAGGTTGTCGACATAGGTCGCGGGATTGCTGAGCAATTCCCGTTGTTGGCTCACTTCAAACTGGTACAGGCGAATATCGGCGATCTGGTCTGCCAGGTCGCGGTCGAGCTTGAGACGCGGCAGCGACTGTTTCTGTTTATAGAGAATCTTGGACAGCAGCAGGCTGCCCTTGAGTACGTTGATTTGTTCGTCCAGCGCCGAATCGCTTTGGGTCACGTTGTCCAGCTGCTGTTTGGTCTGCAGGTTCTGCTGGGTGACTTCATTGAGGCGGTCAGTGCTTTTGAGCAGGTAGTCCGAGAGCTTCAGGTTGGCCGCGCTTTCGGTGGCCAGCAGCGCGCTGCCGCCGGACTTCTGCGCTTCAATGGACTGCTGCGTCACCGTCTCCTGAGACTGCGCCAGGCGCTTCTGGTTGATCAGGGTTTGCAGCTCCTGGATTTCCTGATCCAGGCGATCGGACTTTTCGGTCAGCAAGTCGTGCTGGCTGTTACCCAGATCCTGCAGCTGGTTGTTGCCAGCCAGTTCCTGGCGACGTAGCGGAATCAACGCATTGAGTGCCGCGAGCTCGGCATTGAGCAGGTCACGTTGTTCGCCGCTCAAGGTCTTGCCGGCGTCCTTGCCGGCCTTGAGGATGTTGTTGATCTGTTGAATGCGTGTCTGGCTGGCGGAAATTTCGGCCTGTGCGCGCTCGGGGCGGGTCTGAGCGGTAATCACCAGGCTGTTGGCATCGGCCAGCGCCTTCTGCAAGTCGCTTTGCTGGGTCGAACGCTCGGTGAGCATTTGCTCAAGCTGCTGGATCGACTGATTGGCATAGCGTTGCGGCACCGGCGGCATTCTGGAGGCTTTGAGTTTGGCCAGCTCACGCTGATTCTCGATGTTCTGCTTGGGCGCGGTGGCCAACTGCTGCTTGAGTGCGACCAGCTTTTGTTCGTAATCACGCTGGTTGCCGAGCTGCGTCAGCGTGCTTTGCAGGACGGACTGCAGAGCCTTCTGATCCGCTTCCGGCAGTTTGCGATCGGCGATCTTGTCCAGACTCGCCTGCACGGCTTCGCTGGTCGGCGGTTCGGCCGCTTGCAAGGTACCGACAGAAAGACTCAAGCCCAGCAGGGCCATGATGAAAAAAGTGCGCAGGGTTGACATAGAGACCGATCGAAAACGAGACGAAGTGTGGAGTTTAGAGGAACAAGCCCGGACCGGGGCGACTTCCTTCGGGGAATCTGACGCCCACTTTGCCGATCTTGTTCCCCTCCATGACCGCGACGGTCCAGATGGTGTTGTTCCACTCCACCTGGTCACCGACGACGGGAGCACCGCCGACTTTCTGGGCAATGAAATGGCCCAGGGACATGTCCGGATCGATGCCTTCGACCTTCAACCCGTACAGCGCCGCAACCGCGGCCAGCTGGGCATCTCCTTCGAGTACGAAGTCGCCGAAAAAGCGCAGATCGAGGCCGCGTTGCGGTGCCTGACTGAAGAGTTTTCCGAGCGCTGGAAGGTTGTGTTCATGGCCGATAACACACAGCAAATCATCGACTTCGAGCACCGTACTACCCGACGGATGGAGCAGTTGCTGGCCACGAAACAGCGCGGCGATACGCGTGCCTTCGGGCATTTTCAGCTCGCGAAGGGGCGAACCGATGCACCATTTCTCGGCACCGAGGCGATAAACGAACAACTCCCACTCGCTGGTGACGTGCACTTCCAGCGCCGAGCGCGAGATTGGTGCCGGCTCCGGCGGGACGGTCACTTTCAAAAGCTTCGCCACCCACGGCAGGCTCGTGCCCTGTACCAGCAGCGACACCAACACGATAAAGAACGCGAGGTTGAAGTAGAGCTGCGCATTCGGCAGGCCGGCCATCAGCGGGAACACCGCCAGAATGATCGGGACTGCGCCGCGTAAGCCAACCCAGGAGATAAATGCCTTTTCGCGGCCATGGAATGCTTTGAACGGCAGCAGGCCGACCAGCACCGACAGCGGCCGCGCAAACAGAATCATCCACAATGCCAAACCCAGAGCGGGCAGGGCGATGGGCAGCAGGTCATGAGGCGTCACCAGCAGTCCCAGCACCAGGAACATGCCGATCTGAGCGAGCCAGGCCATGCCGTCGAGCATGTGCAGAATGCCGTGACGGCTACGCACCGGGCGATTGCCGATGACCAGACCGCAGAGGTAAACCGCCAGGAAGCCACTGCCGTGCAGGGCGTTGGTCAGGGCGAACACCGCGAGGCCGCCGGCAATCACCAGAATCGGATAGAGGCCGTTGGCCAGGTTGATCCGGTTGACCAGTTGCAGCATGACCCAGCCACCGCCGAGGCCGATGACGGCACCGATGCCAAACTCGCGCACGAAGTGCGAGAGCAGGTTCCAGTGCAGGCCGGTCTGGCCGCTGGCGAGCATGTCGATCAGGGTAACGGTGAGAAACACCGCCATCGGGTCGTTACTGCCGGATTCGATTTCGAGGCTGGCGGTGACCCGTTCGTTCAGGCCTTTGCCGCCCAGCAGCGAGAACACCGCCGCGGCGTCGGTCGAACCTACGATGGCGCCGATCAGCAGGCCCTGGATGATGTTCAGGTTGAACAGCCAGGCGGCGACCAGGCCGGTCAGGGCAGTCGTAATCAATACCCCGACGGTGGCCAGCGACAGTGCGGGCCAAAGCGCCACGCGGAAACTCGAGACCCGGGTACGCAAGCCGCCATCGAGCAGGATCACCGCCAGTGCGAGGTTGCCGACCAGATAAGCCGTAGGGTAGTTATCAAAGATAATGCCGCCGCCATCGACGCCGGCGGCCATGCCCACGGCCAGGATAATCACCAGAATCGGGATGCCGAGGCGGGACGAAAGTGAGCTCACCAGAATGCTCGCACCCACCAGCAACGCGCCGATCAAGAACAGGCTGTTGATGGTCGTCGCATTCAAAGGCAGTACTCCAGAAAGCTGAAAGGCGGGCACAAACTGACCATGCAGTCTGCGTGCCAGCGATTCTAACCTGTTGAAATGTGATGCTGTCAAAAAGGTTTTGACGGTGTGGTGTTCAGATTTTTTGTTCGGCTTGCGATCGGCCCCCTCACCCTAACCCTCTCCCCGAGGGGCGAGGGGACTGACCGAGGTGTTTGTTCTAAATACTGCGACCTGAGATATCGAGCCGAACTCAGGTTCTGAACAGCATGAAGATCGGCTCCCTTTCCCCCTCTCCCCGAGGGGCGAGGGAACTGACCGAAGTGTATGTGCGAAATATTGCGACCTGAGATATCGATGTCGAGCCGAACCCAGGTTCTGAATAGCATGAAGATCGGCTCCCTTTCCCCCTCTCCCCTTTGGGGAGAGGGCTGGGGTGAGGGGTGGCTCTTGAAAGCCCCCCAAATCCCGATCAGAGGCTAAACCGCCCAACCATGTTGTTCAGGTCCAGCGCCAATCGCGACAATTCATTACTCGCCGCACTCGTCTGATTCGCCCCGGTCGCCGATTGCACCGACAAATCACGAATGTTCACCAGGTTGCGATCTACTTCACGGGCGACCTGTGCCTGTTCTTCCGCCGCGCTGGCGATCACCAGGTTGCGCTCGTTGATCTCGACGATGGCGCTGTTGATGGTGTCCAGCGACAGACCTGCACCACGGGCGATGTTCAAGGTTGATTCGGCGCGTTCGGTGCTGTTGCGCATCGAATCCACCGCGTGTTCGGTGCCGCTCTGGATGCTGCCGATCATGCGTTCGATTTCGCTGGTCGACTGCTGGGTGCGATGCGCCAGTGCACGAACCTCATCCGCTACCACCGCGAAACCCCGTCCGGCTTCACCGGCCCGTGCGGCTTCAATCGCTGCGTTCAACGCCAGCAGGTTGGTCTGGTCAGCCAGGCCGCGAATCACGTCCAGCACCTTGCCGATGTCACGGGACTCATTGGCCAGATCGCCAATCAAGGTCGCCGTGCTCTGCACATCGGCGCTCATGCGTTCGATGGCGCTGACGGTTTCCTGCACCAGGTCACGACCGTCGCCGGCCGAGGTGGTGGCGTTCTTCGAGGCTTCGGAAGTGCTCACCGCGTTGCGCGCGACTTCTTCCACGGCGCTGGTCATTTCATTGACAGCGGTGGCGGCCTGTTCGATTTCGTTGTTCTGCTGGGTCAAGCCACGGGCGCTTTCGTCGGTGACACTGTTCAGCTCTTCAGCGGCGGAGGCCAGTTGCGTGGCCGAGCCGGAAATCCGCTGCAGGGTGTCGCGCAGCTTGTCCTGCATCTTCGACATGGCCAGCAGCAAGCGGCCGGCTTCGTCTTCGCCATCGACATGGATCGGGCGAGTCAGATTGCCCTCGGCGATTTCTTCAGCCGCGCTCAGGGCGTTGGCAATCGGCTTGGTGATGCTGTTGGTCAACAACCAGGCGAACAGCAAGGTCAGGCCGCTGGCAATGACCAGTAAGGTGATCACCAGATTGAGCGAGGTCGAATACTGCTCACCGGCACGGGTGTCGGTGGCTTCAATCTGTTGCGTGTTGATCTCAAGCAACTTGGCGAGGGCCGAGTTGACGGCCTCGGAATTGGACAGCAGTTCGCTGTTGAGCATCGAGCGCAGTTCGTCGACCTGATTGTTGCGCGACAGCGTCTTCATCCGGTCTTCGAGTTGGCGGTATTGCGCCAGCAACTGCACGTATTGATCGTAGGCGGCGCGCTCTTGCGGGCCGTTGATCAGCGGTTCGTAGACCTTCTGAGCGTCGCGAATCTGCTGATTTCGCAGTTCGAACAGATCGAAGGTCTTCTGTTGTACGTCCGGTTCACGGTTGACCAGCAAACGGTAGGACAGCACCCGCAGGCGCAGGGTCAATTGGGTAAATTCGTCCAGGCTCTTGATGCTCGGCACACTCATGGAGGCGATGTCTTCGCCGGCACCGCGAATCTTGCTCATCTGGTTCAAGGCAAACACGCCCAGAACCAGCATCAAACCGCCAATCAGGGCGAAACCGAGGAACGCCCGCGGTGCGATATTCATATTACGAAGGGACATGCTGTTTACCAAAGTGGACGCACCCGTGCGGCGCTGAAGCTGACGTATGAGTGACTTATCGGTCATACAACTAAAGTCTTGAGCGCCTGCGCGGTTTTGTCGCAGAGGGCCCCCGGCGACGAAGTGCAGGAACCAGATCCGCCAATCACAGTCTTTAAAGCTCGCGAGGAAGGTCGCCCGCCAGGAAAATCAAGGCCTTGCGCCTGAATAACCCTGGCATCCGTGGTGACTTTTCTTTATCGTACGCGCCCCTTGAAAATGCTTGGAAAATCAAAATGTTGGAAGCATCCCTAAGCCAATTGGAACAGCTTGTCAGCGATCTGGTGCAACAGAACCAGACCTTGCTCGCCACCAACCAGACCCTGAACGCAGAACTGGCCCAGGCCAAGGATGAAAACGAAAGCCTGCAACTGAACCTGATGGAGCAGGAAGAGAAACAAGGCGCCACCGCGGCCCGCATTCAGGCCCTGGTTGAGCGCGTCAGCGCCGGCCCGGTCAGCGCATGAATCACGGCGCCGCAGGGGTAAAAGTCGTCTCGATCTTGGGGGAGGACTATTCGATCAAGGCGCCGGCCGGGGAAGAGCAAACCCTGCTGGACGCCGCAATGATGTTGAAAGCTGCCTTGGCCGACACTAAACGGAAGTATCCGACGCTGATCGGTGATCGACTGCTGGTGCTGGCCGCGATGAATCTGTGTTCCCAGCAGATTGAAATGCAGAAGCAGCACAAGCAGGAACTCGACCGTTACCAAGAGCAAGTCAGCGCCACGGTTGAAGTGATCTCCAAGACGATCAATCAGGCTTGATCGGCTTTGCGCACAACCAAAGAATAGATTGTCGGTTGAGTTGTATACAATCGGCACGGCTGTTGCAGTGTTTCAGCCTCTTATTCTTTGGGGGTGCTCCATGCAGTTCTGGCGACGCAGTATTCAATGGCAGTTGATCCTCAGCATGGGCACCGCCCTGCTGGTCAGCATCCTGATCGTGGTTGGCATTTATACCCTCGTGGTCAACCGTCTCGCCCAGAGCTATCTGGTCGAACAGGCACTGCCGTCGAGCATCGAAGCGATGCGCAACGACATCGAACGAATCCTCGTTCAACCTCTTACCGCCGCGAAGGACATCGCCAGCAACAGCATGGTGCGCGACTGGCTGGCCGGGGGTGAAAACAGTGCCCAGACCGATGCGTTTGTGCAGTATCTGGAAGGCATTCGTGCTGAACACAAAGCCTTCACCGCCCTGATAGTTGGCACCGCTTCAAACCATTACTTCACTGAAAAAGGCCTGGACCGGACCCTTAGCCGCTCCAATCCCAAGGACGCCTGGTTCTACGCATTCCTCGACAGCAATCAGCCGCGCACCCTCAATATCGACAATGACACCGCGACCGGAGAATTGGCGCTGTTCATCGACCTCAAGGTCGAGCAGGCCGGCAAAGTCGTGGGCGTTGCCGGGCTTGGGTTGAGCATGAAAGAGCTGTCAGAGCTGATCCACAATTTCAACTTCGGTGAGCGCGGCAAGGTCTATCTCGTGCGTTCCGACGGTTTGATCCAGGTTCATCCCGAGGCGCAATTCAGTGGCAAACGCACCTTGGCCGAGCAGATCGGCGCCCCTGCGGCGCAAGCCGTGATGGGCCAAAAAACTGCCACCAACAGCAGCTTTGTCCGCGACGGCGAAGATTATCTGGCGTTGAGCCTGCCGTTGCGGGATCTGGGCTGGACCCTGGTGGCCGAAGTGCCACAGTCACAGATCTATGCCGAGGCCCGTCGCGCGATGTGGATGAGCAGCGGCATTGGTCTGGCGGTGGCGCTGGTGTGCCTGTTGCTGGTGGTTTTGCTGGCGCGCGGGTTGGTGCGGCCGATCCGTCAGGTAACAGCGGCGCTGGTAGCCATCGGTAGCGGTGGGGGAGATTTGACCCACCGGTTAGATTCCAGTCGCGCCGATGAGCTGGGTGATCTGGCGCGCGGCTTCAATCGATTCCTCGACAGTCAGCGCGAAATGATTGGCGAAGTGCTGACCACCAGTGAGCGCTTGCGCACCGCCGTCGGCCAGGTCGCGCGGGTGGTGGATAACACCGCCGAACGTTCGGGTCGTCAGCAGGAAATGACCGACATGGTCGCCACGGCAGTGCACGAGATGGGCCTGACCGTGCAGGAAATCGCCCAGAACGCCGGTAACGCAGCCGTTGCGTCTCAGAATGCTCGCGATGAAGCGATGCAGGCGCGTGAGGTTGTGGGCGGTTCGATCCGCCATATAGAAAGCATGTCCGATGAAATCGGCATCGCGGCGGGTGCTGTGGGCGAACTGGCCAATCAGGTGGCGTCGATCGATCAAGTACTGGCGGTGATTCGCGGAATTTCCGAGCAGACCAATTTGCTGGCACTGAACGCCGCCATCGAAGCCGCGCGGGCCGGGGACATGGGGCGTGGTTTTGCGGTGGTGGCGGACGAAGTGCGCACGTTGGCGCGACGCACTCAGGCGTCCACCGACGAGATTCAGCAGATGATCGGCAGCCTCAAGCAGGGCGCGGAGAATGCGGTTTCATCCATGCATTCCGGGCAGGCTGCGACGGGGACAGGGGTTGAGTCGAGCCAGCGTACCGGTGCGTCGTTGACGGCGATTACCGGGCAGGTCGAGCGTATCAGCGACATGAACCATCAGGTGGCGACGGCGACGGAAGAGCAATCGGCGGTGACGGAAGAGATCAACCGCAATGTGCAGGGGATTTCCGATCTGGCCCGGGCGACGGCGGGGGAAGTGAGAGCATGCCGTGAGGATTGCCAGACGCTGCAGCGGTTGGCGGATGATTTGGCGCGGCAGATGGGTGGGTTTCGGTTGAAGTGAGGTTTTGTGGTGTGTCGGTTAGGGCTGCCCCTCACCCTAACCCTCCCGAAACGTCGGACCGCCCCAAGGGGTAGAGGGGACTGACCGAGTTGTTCTTCGAATTACATCGACCTGAAAAACCGAGTCGAGCTCAGGTTCTGAAAACTATGCAGATCGGCCCCCTTTCCCCCTCTCCCCACTGGGGAGAGGGCTGGGGTGAGGGGTGGATTTGATGCCTGGTGAAAAACTTCGCCTCACCCTCCATTATCAAAACCACTCATCCTGCATTCCCAGACACACATCATCCCGAGCCTCAAGAATCGCCAGCTCATGGTGACAACCCGGCACTTCCCACGTCAGGAAATACCGCGCCGCCTGCAGCTTGCCCTTATAAAAGCTCACATCCGCCGCATTCCCCTTGGCCAACCCTTCCTCCGCACGGATCGCCTGCTCCAGCCAGCGCCAGCCAATCACCGTGTGCCCGAACACCTTCAGGTACAACGCCGAGTTCGCCAGGCTGCTGTTGACCTTGCCTTGCCCCAGATCCGTCAGCAAACCGATGGTCACTGCTTGCAGACGTGCAACCAGTTTTTCCAGCGGTTCACGCAACGCGGTCAACGATTCATGCGCCTGCGCCCGTTCGGCGGTGTTGGCAATCAAACGGATCAATTGCTTGAGCCCCGCCCCACCGTTCTGCGCCAGTTTGCGTCCCAGCAAGTCCAGCGACTGAATGCCGTGGGTGCCCTCATGGATCGGGTTCAAACGGTTGTCGCGGTAATACTGTTCCACCGGGTACTCACGGGTATAACCGTGGCCACCGAGGATCTGGATCGCCAGTTCGTTGGCCTTCAGGCAAAACTCCGACGGCCAGGATTTGACGATCGGTGTCAGCAAATCCAGTAGCTCATGAGCCTGCTTGCGCTGCTCTTCAGTCTCCAGCGTGGTGGTGTCATCGAACAGCCGCGCTGCGTAGAGCCCAAGGTCGAACGAGCCTTCGACATAGGCTTTCTGCGTCAGCAACATGCGTTTGACGTCAGCGTGCTGAATGATCGCCACTGGCGCGGTGTTGGGGTCCTTGCTATCCGGCACGCGACCCTGCGGACGCTCGCGAGCGTACTCCAGGGAATACAGATACCCGGCGTAACCGAGCATCACCGCGCCCATGCCGACACCGATCCGCGCCTCGTTCATCATCTGGAACATGTAGCTCAAACCGTGGTGCGGCTTGCCCACCAGGTAGCCGACGCACTCACCGTTATCGCCGAAGTTCAGCGCCGTAGAGGTGGTGCCGCGCCAGCCCATCTTGTGGAACAGGCCCGCCAACAGCACGTCGTTGCGCTTGCCGAGGCTGCCGTCATCGTTGACCAGGAACTTGGGCACGATAAACAGCGAAATACCTTTCACCCCGGCCGGTGCGTCCGGCAACTTGGCCAGCACCATGTGCACGATATTTTCCGACAGCGGGTGATCGCCGCCGGAGATGAAAATCTTGTTGCCCTTAAGTCGCCAGGTGCCGTCAGACGCAGGCTCGGCGCGTGTACGAATATCCGACAGCGACGAACCCGCGTGAGGCTCGGTCAGCGCCATGGTGCCGAAGAAGCGTCCGTCAATCATCGGTTGCAGGAAGCGCTGCTTTTGCTCGTCGGTGCCGAAGCTTTCGATCAGGTTCGCCGCGCCCATGGTCAAAAAGGGGTACGAGGTCGACGCCGCGTTGGCCGACTGGAAATGCGCGAAGCAGGCTTGAGACAACAGTGTAGGAAGTTGCATGCCGCCTGCGTCGAAACTGCGCGCGGCGTTGAGGAAGCCGGCTTCGAGAAACGCATCCACTGCCGGTTTCACTTCCGGTATCAGAATCGCCTGACCGTTCTCGTAGCGCGGTTCGTTCTCGTCGTTCTTGCGGTTGTGCGGGGCGAAGAACTTCTCGGCGACGCTGCGGGCCGTGCCGATGGCGGCATCGAAGGTTTCGCGGTTGTGCTCGGCGAAACGCTCACGCTGGGTCAGGCCTTCGGCATCGAGGACTTCGTACAGCTCGAAAGCCAGATTGCGGGAACTGAGCAACGTCTCGGACATGTCGGCCTACCTTTTTTTGGAATGAACCGAGTCTAGGCGTGGGAATAAAGGCTGAACAGGATGATTGATGAGCGTGATGGTAGTGCAGAGCGACGACTTAGCAGACGCCACAAAACAACTGTGGGAGCGAGCCTGCTCGCGATAGCGGCTGCACATCCAAAAAAGATGTGACTGATAGACCGCTATCGCGAACAGGCTCGCTCCCACAGTGGGTGTTGCGCTCCGGACGTCCATTGCGGATGCCCAGAGATCTTACGGTTTAGCCGATCGTCATCAAGCTCGCATTACCACCCGCCGCAGCAGTGTTAACGCTCAACGCCCGCTCAATCACCAGACGCTCCAGCGCAATGCTGGTCTCGCCTTGCGACAGACCATGAACCCCGACAATCGCCCCGGCACGCTTGGCCACTTGCTGGCACACCGCACGCAACTGATCGGAATGGCCATGATGCAGAACCGCATCAAACACCACTTCGTCCTTGCCCCAGTCGGCAACCAGTTTGATCTTCGCCTGAATGTCCTTCGGCAGGCGTGCGAACAGTGCCTTGGTCAATTCAGCTTCCGGCCACACCGCCGAACCGCCGACAGCCAGTACCGCCGCCAGTTGAGTCAGCAAATCACCTTCGACTTCCGCCAGGCACAGCACGTGCTCACGCGGCAGGATGGCGTAGCTGTTGCGCTCGCCGGTCGGGCCTGCCAGCTGACGAGTGATCCCACTTTGCGATTGCGCCGCGAACTGCACACACAGGGTGCTCAGGTCAGCGAACTTGTTGCTGTCGGCCCAGGCTTTCAGCGCGGTCAGCGGTTTGCTCATGGCGTCACGCAGACGAACGTCCGGTGCTGCGATGGCGTCACCGCGAGCGAAGGATTGTTCGATCGCATCGGTAGGACGGGTCGACAGCAGACGGTACAGGTACAGCGGGCCACCGGCTTTCGGGCCAGTACCCGACAGGCCTTCGCCGCCGAACGGTTGCACGCCGACCACGGCACCGACAATGTTGCGGTTCACGTAGACGTTACCGGCGTTGACGTTGTCGATGACCTTGGCGATGGTTTCGTCGATCCGGGTGTGCACACCCAGCGTCAGGCCGTAGCCGGAAGCGTTGATCTGACCGATCAGCAGGTCAATGTCTTTGCGCTTGTAGCGAACCACGTGCAGCACCGGGCCGAAGATCTCCCGTTGCAGCTCGTCGAAGCTCTCCAGTTCGATCAGCGTCGGCATCACGAAGGTGCCGCGTTTGACTTCTTCGCTGTTGGCGATCGCCACCTGGTACACATTGCGACCTTTGTCGCGCATGGCCTGGATGTGCTTTTCGATGCCGGCTTTGGCATCAGCGTCGATCACCGGGCCGATGTCCACGGACAGGCGCTCAGGGTTGCCGAGACGGCATTCAGCCATGGCGCCCTTGAGCATTTCGATGACACGGTCAGCGGAATCTTCCTGCAAGCACAGCACACGCAGTGCCGAGCAACGTTGACCGGCGCTGTCGAAGGCCGACGACACAACGTCGATCACAACCTGTTCGGTAAGTGCCGAGGAGTCGACGATCATCGCGTTCTGGCCGCCGGTTTCGGCGATCAGCGGAATCGGGCGACCCTGTGCATCCAGGCGACCGGCGACATTGCGTTGCAGCAGACGAGCGACTTCGGTGGAGCCGGTAAACATCACGCCTTTGACCCGATCGTCGCCGACCAGACGGGCGCCGACGGTTTCGCCACGGCCCGGCAGCAGTTGCAGCACGCCTTCCGGAATCCCGGCTTCGATCATCAAGCGCACGGCTTGAGCAGCGACCAGCGGGGTTTGTTCCGCAGGCTTGGCCAGTACCGGGTTACCGGCAGCCAGTGCCGCAGCGACTTGACCACTGAAAATCGCCAGCGGGAAGTTCCACGGGCTGATGCAGACCACCGGGCCCAGTGGGCGGTGGGCGTCGTTGGTGAAATCGTTGCGTGCCTGCACTGCGTAGTAACGCAGGAAGTCCACGGCTTCACGCACTTCGGCGATAGCGTTGGCGAAGGTCTTGCCGGCTTCCCGAGCCAGCAGGCCCATCAACGGCTGGATCTCGCCTTCCATCAAATCGGCGGCACGTTCCAGAATCGCAGCGCGTTCGGCCGGCGGGGTGGCCTGCCAGATCGGTGCAGCCTTCAGGGCG
This sequence comes from Pseudomonas sp., assembly GCF_051660785.1. Classification (GTDB taxonomy): domain Bacteria; phylum Pseudomonadota; class Gammaproteobacteria; order Pseudomonadales; family Pseudomonadaceae; genus Aquipseudomonas. The sequence continues at coordinate 4,203 of NZ_JBOFQE010000062.1, read as the reverse complement.
CATTGGATCGCGTTGTCGACGTCTTCAACGGTCGCTTCCTGTACATGGCCAACCACGTCACGCAGATCGGACGGGTTGAGCACTGGCGCAGGCGTTTCAGTGCTGGAGGCGCAACCAAGCTTCGGCGCGGCTTTCCAGTGGTTGTGAGCAGTGGCCAGCAAAGCGCAGGACAAGGAAGCCAGACGATGTTCGTTGGCCATGTCGATGCCGCTGGAGTTGGCGCGCTCGGCACCATAAAGATCACGCGGCAGCGGGATACGCGGGTGCGGCAGGCCGAAGCCGCCTTCCAGCGTCGCCATCTGCTCGATGCTGGCCACTGGATCGGCCACCAGCTCCTGGATCGAAATGGACTGGTCGGCGATACGGTTGACGAACGAGGTATTCGCACCGTTTTCCAGCAGACGACGTACGAGGTACGCCAGCAATGTTTCGTGAGTGCCGACCGGTGCGTACACGCGGCACGGACGGTTCAACTTGCCTTCGGAAACTTTGCCTACAACCTGTTCGTACAGTGGTTCGCCCATGCCGTGCAGGCACTGGAACTCGTACTGACCGGGGTAATAGTTCTGACCGGCGATATGGTAAATGGCCGACAGGGTGTGGGCGTTGTGCGTGGCGAATTGCGGGTAGATGACTTCCGGCACCGACAGCAGCTTGCGGGCGCAGGCGATGTAGGAAACGTCGGTGTACACCTTGCGGGTGTAGACCGGATAGCCTTCCAGGCCTTCGACCTGGGCGCGCTTGATTTCGCTGTCCCAGTACGCGCCTTTCACTAGACGGATCATCAGGCGATGACGGCTGCGGCGAGCCAGGTCGATCACGTAGTCGATCACGTACGGGCAACGCTTCTGGTAAGCCTGGATCACGAAACCGATGCCGTTCCAGCCAGTCAGTTGTGGCTCGAAGCACAGGCGCTCGAGCAAATCCAGCGACAGCTCGAGGCGGTCGGCTTCTTCGGCGTCAATGTTCAGGCCGATGTCGTACTGCTTGGCCAGCAAGGTCAGCGACAGGAGGCGCGGGTACAACTCGTCCATCACACGCTCGTACTGCGCGCGGCTGTAACGCGGGTGCAGTGCCGAGAGCTTGATGGAAATGCCCGGGCCTTCATAAATCCCACGACCGTGGGATGCTTTGCCGATCGAATGAATGGCTTGTTCGTACGAGGCCAGGTATTTCTGGGCATCATGCTCGGTGAGTGCGGCTTCACCCAGCATGTCGTAGGAATAGCGGAAGCCCTTGGCTTCGAACTTGCTCGCATTGGCCAGGGCTTCGGCGATGGTTTCGCCGGTGACGAACTGCTCGCCCATCAGGCGCATGGCCATGTCCACGCCCTTGCGGATCATCGGCTCGCCGCTCTTGCCGATGATGCGGCTCAGGGACGAAGTCAGGCCGGCTTCGTTGTGGGTGGCGACCAGTTTGCCGGTCAGCAACAAGCCCCAAGTGGCGGCGTTGACGAACAGCGACGGGCTGTTGCCCAAGTGCGGGTGCCAGTTGCCGGTGCTGATCTTGTCGCGGATCAGCGCGTCGCGGGTGCCTTTGTCCGGGATGCGCAGCAGCGCTTCGGCGAGGCACATCAGCGCTACGCCTTCCTGGGACGACAGGGAAAATTCCTGCAACAGACCCTGAACAATCCCGGCACGGCCGCCGGCGCTCTTCTGATTGCGCAGTTTTTCGGCAATCGAGGAGGCGAGCTTGTTGGTGGCTTCGGCCATCGCTGCAGGCAGGCGTGCCTGTTCGATCAGCATCGGCACCACTTCAGGTTCCGGGCGACGGTAAGCGGCGGTAATCGAGGCGCGCAGTACCGATTGCGGCAGGATGCTTTCGGCGAATTCGAGGAAGCACTGGTGGACATGATCCAGAGGCGCATCGACGACGTCGTCGGAATCCTTGGTCATACCGTTCAGCTCGGTCAGGGTTGCACCACCCTCGAGTTTTTCCAGGTAATTGAAAATTGCCTGCTTGATCAGCCAGTGTGGCGTGCGATCAATCGAGGTCGCGGCCGCCTTGAGGCGCTCGCGGGTCGGGTCATCAAGTTTGACCCCAAGGGTGGTGGTAGCCATATTTTTATCCTCATGTTTGCCACGACCGCGTGGCATCAGCTGGCCGCAAGATTAGCTGGGCAACCTTTGAGGTGCAACCGGGTGCAACCCTTTTTTTATCGGAATAATAAGCAGCTCGTCAGGAAATAATTTCCGGTACGAACGTACCGCTCCTGCTTGGTGCTTTTAATTCTAGTAAAACGCCGCGACTGCCCTAAAAGGGAGCAAAAACGGGGCTTTTTCAGGTAAATCCGACTAGGTGCAACTTATTCTCAAGAAATGGGTTGCACCTTATTTGCGTTGTTGAATAGGATTCGCGCCCAAGGTGCAACCGGTCAAAAAGACAGGTGTGCCGGCTGATGGCTTTCCTGGGGAAACATCAGTCATAAATGCGCGGGATCCACAATCGTCTGCCAAACGTCGTCGTTTGCGAGCGGTTAACAAAAACCGCCGCTACATAAAAACAAAGCCAGGGCGTAACTTAATGAGCGTAAGCAATCCAACACTGATCACGTTCGTGATCTACATCGCAGCAATGGTGCTGATCGGCTTCATGGCCTATCGCTCCACCAACAACCTTTCTGACTACATTCTGGGCGGTCGCAGCCTGGGCAGCGTCGTGACTGCATTGTCCGCCGGCGCCTCCGACATGAGCGGCTGGTTGTTGATGGGCCTGCCGGGCGCCATCTACATGTCCGGTTTGTCCGAAAGCTGGATCGCCATCGGCCTGATCGTCGGTGCTTACCTGAACTGGCTGTTCGTCGCCGGCCGTCTGCGCGTGCAGACCGAGCACAACGGCGATGCTTTGACCCTTCCGGATTACTTCTCCAGCCGTTTTGAAGACAAAAGCGGCCTGCTGCGGATCATCTCTGCCGTCGTGATCCTGGTGTTCTTCACCATCTACTGCGCTTCCGGCATCGTGGCCGGCGCCCGTCTGTTCGAAAGCACCTTCGGCATGTCCTACGAGACTGCGCTGTGGGCCGGTGCTGCGGCGACGATTGCCTACACCTTCGTCGGCGGTTTCCTGGCAGTGAGCTGGACTGACACCGTACAAGCCACGCTGATGATCTTCGCCCTGTTGCTGACGCCGATCATCGTGCTGCTGGCCACTGGCGGCGTCGACACCACGTTCCTGGCCATCGAAGCGCAAGATCCAAGCAACTTCGACATGCTGAAAAATACTACCTTCATCGGCGTGATTTCGCTGATGGGCTGGGGCCTGGGCTACTTCGGCCAGCCGCACATCCTCGCGCGTTTCATGGCGGCGGATTCGGTCAAGTCGATCGCCAACGCTCGCCGTATCTCCATGACCTGGATGATCCTGTGCCTGGGCGGCACCGTCGCGGTAGGTTTCTTCGGTATCGCCTACTTCTCGGCGCACCCTGAAGTGGCCGGTCCTGTGACCGAAAACCACGAGCGCGTGTTCATCGAGCTGGCCAAAATCCTGTTCAACCCATGGATCGCCGGTGTACTGCTGTCGGCCATTCTGGCTGCCGTCATGAGCACCCTGAGCTGCCAGTTGCTGGTGTGCTCGAGCGCCCTGACCGAAGACTTCTACAAAACCTTCCTGCGTAAAAGCGCTTCCCAGGTGGAACTGGTCTGGGTCGGTCGTGCCATGGTGCTGCTGGTTGCCCTGATCGCCATCGCGTTGGCCGCTAACCCGGAAAACCGCGTGCTGGGTCTGGTCAGCTACGCCTGGGCCGGTTTCGGTGCTGCATTCGGTCCTGTTGTGCTGATCTCCGTGATCTGGAAAGACATGACCCGCAACGGCGCACTGGCCGGCATCCTGGTCGGCGCGATCACCGTGATCGTGTGGAAGCACTTCGAGCTGCTGGGCCTGTACGAAATCATCCCTGGTTTCATCTTCGCCAGCCTGGCGATCTACATCGTCAGCAAACTGGGCGCGCCAACTCAGGGCATGCTTCAGCGCTTCGCTGCTGCCGAGGCTGATTTCCGCCTGAACAAGTGATGGGGACGAGCTGAGGCTCTGACCTTTCGCCGAACATGAAAACGGCCCGCTTCCATTTGGAGGCGGGCCGTTTTTTTTGGCCTTCCGATTGTGAAGGGCGTGGCGCAGATCCCCTGTGGGAGCGAGCCTGCTCGCGATTGCGGTTGTTGATTCAACATTGATGTCGACTGACACACCGCAATCGCGAGCAGGCTC
>NZ_JBOFQE010000061.1:0-12053 GCF_051660785.1 Pseudomonas sp. | reverse complement strand
CTTCTGGGCTTCGATGACCTGAAGCAACTCGCTGTCGAAAACTGCGTAACTCTTTGTTTACCAAGGAGTTTTCCGTTTCGACTGCGCCGGAAGTGGGGCGAATTATAGACTTCCAGAATCTGCCGTCAACCCTTAATTTAGCTTTTCTATCAGGCAGCTCAAATCACTGCTTATATATAGACGCAATCGCCGTAAATGCGCAGTATATTGCCCAACACGACACTCTCGCTCCCCACTTCGGACGATGCCACGTAATGAATGACCATCCCCGCAGCCTCGCCTCGACCCTGTTCTCGGTTGGCCTGCTATTAATAGCCATGGCATCGATCCAGTCCGGAGCCTCACTGGCCAAAAGCATGTTCCCGATTATCGGTGCTCAGGGGACCACTACCCTGCGACTGATCTTCGCCAGCGTGATCATGCTACTTATATTGCGTCCATGGCGGGCGAAGCTCACTGCAAAGTCCCTGCGCACCGTTATCGTCTACGGAATGGCGCTGGGTGGCATGAACTTCCTCTTCTATATGTCTTTGCGCACCGTTCCCCTGGGTATTGCCGTAGCCCTGGAGTTCACAGGACCATTGGCGGTGGCGATCTATGCATCACGCCGCGCAATCGACTTTTTGTGGATCGCCCTGGCTGCCATCGGCTTGCTGCTCTTGATACCAACAGGAGCGACGAGTGCGGGAATCGACCTTGTCGGTGCCGGTTATGCCTTGGGAGCCGGTGTCTGCTGGGCGCTTTACATTCTATTCGGCCAGAAGGCCGGCGCCGACAATGGTGTGCAGACCGCTGCACTGGGAGTGATGATTGCCGCATTGTTCGTCGCGCCAATCGGCATCGTCCATGCCGGTGCCGCCCTGCTGACTCCATCATTGATCCCCGTGGCCATCGGTGTTGCCCTTCTGTCCACCGCCGTGCCCTACACACTGGAGATGGTCGCTCTCACACGAATGCCAACCCGGACGTTTGGCACATTGATGAGCATCGAACCCGCTTTCGGTGCGCTGTCCGGCCTGCTGTTCCTCCACGAGTACCTGACGCTGTCACAGTGGATGGCGATCATGTGCATCATTCTGGCTTCCGTAGGGGCGACAATGACCATGGGAAGTGCTGCCAAGCCTGTGGTCGCGGTGGATTGATACCAGGATTTGACGCAGGTCTGGTATTTGCCGCTCAATTAGGCCATGTTTAGGCCCGTAACCCGGTGACAGACATGGATTTTTCAGGATAGGGATATCGGAACGCTTCAAGCGAAAGCGAATGCAGCCAGACCCGGGCATGAGATCCGGGAACGCTATAAGGACAGCAATGAAACGAATTTTGCTACTGATCGCCGTACTTGCAGTTGCGGGCTGCGCGGCAACCTCGAAAACACAAGTCAAACATGGCAAGAAAGGGCTGCACATCAACTGTTCAGGACTCTCTTCATCCTGGGACAAGTGCTACACCAGCGCCGCCAACTCGTGCGCGCCCAAGGGTTACAAGGTCATCGCCAAGTCGGGGGATGCGGTGGAAGAACCAGGCGATTATCCATTTGGTCTCAACCCTGCCGGCTATACCAGCCGAAGCATGATCGTCATCTGCAAGTAGATTGATGCCGCCCGGCAATCTGCCGGCCAATCTCCTCGTGACTGGACTTCAGCACGGTGCGCTGAATGTCTGGAGTGGCCAACATTCGCGCCACGACCAACGCACCGATGCATTGCGACAGAATGGCCCATGCCAGGCTGTCGCTTTCCAGAACCCTTGCCCAACGCTCCTGCAGCTGACAAATCCAGAGCTCGGCCTGCTGGCGAATTGCAATGTCCGAACGGGCAATTTCGGCTCCCAAAACCGGTAACGCACAACCGGATTCCGGGTGCTCGACATGGGCCATGCTCAAGTAATGCTTCAGGCAACGTTCCAGCCTGTCGCGATCCTGACCAGCACCCAATCGCTCCAGGCTTTGGCACAACTCGCGCTCGACGATCGAGGCGAACAGTTCGTCCTTCGACGAAAAGTGACTGTAGAAAGCGCCGCCACTCAAGCCGATCGCTTTCATCAAGCCGTCGACACCCACCGTGGAGAAACCGGATTTCTTGGCCAACACAGCGCTGCTGCTCAGCAGTTTCTTTTTGGTTTCAAGCTTGTGATTGGCCGAGTAACGCATTGCCTTTACCTCAGGGTTGATCGTCTTGACGCCTGTCGAATCGTAGCATAACGTTCGTTCAGTTAACGATCGTTTAGCAAAGGGATATACCCATGAATAATAAGAAGGTCGTACTGGTTGTAGGCGCGGGTGATGCCACCGGCGGCGCCATTGCCAAGCGTTTTGCGCAGGAAGGTTTCGTTGCCTGCGTTACTCGCCGCAGCGCGGACAAACTCCAGCCGTTGGTCGACGCCATCAAGGCCAACGGCGGTGACGCCCACGGATTTGCCTGTGATGCACGCAAGGAAGAGGACGTGATTGCGCTGGTCGAACAGATTGAAACCGAGATCGGCCCCATCGAGGCGTTCGTTTTCAACATCGGCGCCAATGTGCCGTGCAGCATTCTCGAAGAAACCGCCCGCAAGTATTTCAAGATCTGGGAGATGGCCTGCTTCTCGGGTTTTCTCAATGCTCGTGAAGTGGCCAAGCGAATGGCCAAGCGCCAACGCGGTACGATTCTTTTCACCGGTGCCACCGCCGGCCTGCGCGGGGCATCGGGATTTGCAGCGTTCGCCGGCGCCAAGCACGGTATTCGCGCACTGGCTCAAAGCATGGCCCGCGAACTGGGACCGATGAATATTCACGTTGCCCATGTCGTCGTCGACGGAGCCATCGATACTGACTTCATTCGCAACAGTTTCCCGGAAAAGTACGCGACCAAGGACGAGGACGGCATCCTCAATCCCGAGCACATCGCCGAGAACTATTGGTACCTGCACAGCCAGCCACGGGACGCCTGGACCTTTGAACTGGATCTTCGCCCCTGGAACGAACGCTGGTAAGCCCTCCTCCCCTACAACAAAACAATAAGCAGAGCGCACCGATCATGAGCAAAACCGTGGAGTTCTTTTTCGATCTAGGCAGCCCCGCCACCTACCTGGCCTATACGCAATTGCCGAGAATCTGCGAGCAGACAGACAGTCAATTGATCTACAAACCGATGCTGCTGGGCGGGGTCTTCAAAGCCACCGGCAACGCTTCACCGGCGACCATCCCGGCCAAAGGTCGCTACATGTTTCAGGACCTGGACCGCTACGCCCAACGCTACGGCGTCCCACTGAAGTACAACCCCCACTTCCCTATCAACACGCTGATGCTGATGCGCGCCGTAACAGGTATGCAGTTGCGTCATCCCGAACGCTTCCTGGCGTTCATTGATTGCCTGTTCCACGCACTCTGGGTCGAGGCACGCAGCCTCGATGATCCAGCGACTGTTGCTGCCGTGCTGACGCAAAACGGTTTCGATCCGAACGAGGTATTGGCGCTCACCGCCGACGAGGAAGTCAAAGCCGCTCTCAAGGACAACACCGAGAAGGCGGTCCAACGAGGCGTATTCGGCGCACCGTGCATGTTCGTCGGTGATCAGATGTTCTTCGGCCAGGATCGACTGGATTTCGTCATTGAGGCCCTGAATTAAATCTCGACGACCAAGCGACCTTGAGCCGCTCCAGTAGTGAGCAGTTCATGGGCGTCCCCGGCGGTTTGCAAGGTGAACTGCCGCGGGTCGAGCAACGGCTTCAACTTACCGGCCTCAATCAACTGCGCGGCTTCCCGAAGAATCTGCCCGTGACGCTCCCCACCCTTGCCAGTCAATAAAGGCAACAAGGTAAACACCCCGGAGTAAGTCGCCCCCCGAAACGACAACGGCGCCAGACTGTGCTGTCCCCAGCCGAGGCAGCTCACCACATGCCCCTCATAAACCCGAGCGGCCTTGAAGGAAGCGTCCAGCGTTTCTCCGCCCACCGTGTCGTAGACAATATCGAACCCCTCTCCCGCCGTGTGCTTCGCCACATAGTCCTCAACCGAAGACTTGCGGTAATCAATAAACGTCGCACCGAAGCTTTCGATGATTGCCTGCTGCCCCGCCGAGCCAGTGGCGAACACTTCAGCTCCGAAGGCCAGGGCAATTTGTACAGCCACGTGCCCGACACCACCGGCACCGCCGTGAATCAGCACCTTCTGACCCGCTCGAACCCGAGCCCGGTCCACCAATCCTTCCCATGCGGTAATCAGTACCAACGGCAACCCTGCTGCCTCACGCATGCTCAGATTACCCGGTTTGCGCGCCAGCAACCGCGCATCGACTACCGCGAATTCCGCAAGTGAACCTTGAGCACCACCGATTCCGGTCGCCATCGCGTAGAACTCATCACCCGGCAGCCATCCGCTAACGCCCTCTCCCAACGCTTCAACTGTCCCCGCCAGATCCATCCCAAGCACCGCTGGCAACGCTTGGCGTGCATGAGCAGCCTGCCCCGAACGAATCTTCGCATCCAACGGGTTCACCCCGCTGGCTTTGATCCGGACCAATATCTGACCCGGTCCAGGCGCAGGTCGTTGAATGGAAACCAAGCGTAGCGGCCCATTGGCCGAGTCGACAATCAGAGCACGCATTTCAAGTGAGTCAGTCATTTCGCAAATTCCCGTCAGAGTTGGCTGCAGGACTAATCTTCCTCCCGCTTACTCATGCCGATAAGACGCTATATAGCTATAGTGACCATGCCCATTTGGCATCAATGAGAAAACCCGTGGATAAACTCAACGCAATGGTCATCTTCGTCCGGGTCGTCGAACGGGGCAGCTTTTCTGCCGTCGCCCGGGAGATGCAGACCAGCCAGCCAACCATCAGCAAAGTGTTGAGGGCGCTGGAAACCGAACTGGGCGGGAAGCTGATTTCCCGCAGCACGCGTCAACTCTCTCTGACTGACGAAGGTCATCGGTACTACAGCGAATGCAGACAAATCCTCGCGGCCGTGGACGCGGCTGAACACAGTTTTCAATCAGGACGCGAAACCGTCGCCGGCAACCTGAAGATCGGTTCCTCGGTGAGTTTCGGACGTTTGCAAATTGCACCGCGACTCCCAGGTTTTCTGAAACAACACCCGCAGGTTCAGATAGACCTGCAACTCAGCGATCAGAATCAGGACCTGGTCAGCGAAGGCCTGGACGTTACGTTCAGAATCGGCGAGTTGACCGACAGCGGCCTCATCGCCCGCCGCATCGGCACCACCCACCGAATAACCGTCGCAACGCCGGACTACCTCAAACAATTCGGCCAGCCGCAAACACCGGAAGAACTGTGCGGACACAATTGCCTGCAATTCAACCTGCTCAACAGTCAGAACTTATGGGTTTACAAAAAAGGTGCCCAACGTCACGAAGTGCGAATCAGGGGTAATGCGCAAAGCAACAACTCCGAGGCGATCCGCGAGATGGTGCTGGGAGGACTGGGGATTGCGTTGTCGCCGGTGTGGTTGTTCAGTGAGGATCTGAATGCCGGGCGAGTGACCGCGATTTTGCAGGACTACACCGCGCAGTCGCTGCCGATTCATGCCGTGTCCCCGGCGAATCGTCGCCAATCCGCCAGGGTCAAAGCCTTTGTCGACTACATGAGTCAGGCGCTCGAAACAGCGCCTGAACTCCAACCGGTCAAATCGCCGCAGTGCGGGTGTTCAACCACTCAAGGGCCGCGCCTTCCAGCAACGGGCTCAAACGCTCGCGCACCTCGGCGTGGTAAGCGTTGAACCACTGCTTCTCGTCCAGCGTCAGCAGCGACGGTTCCAGGCAGCGGGTGTCGATCGGGCACAGGGTCAGGGTTTCGAATTTCAGGAACTCGCCAAATTCGCTCTTGCCTGCTTCACGGTTCAGCACCAGGTTCTCGATCCGCACACCCCAACGGCCCGGACGATAAGTACCCGGCTCGATCGATGTGATCATGCCCGGTTGCATCGCGGTTTGCGGGGCCGCAGCGGCCTGATAGGCGATGACTTGCGGACCTTCGTGAACGTTGAGGAAGTAGCCGACGCCATGACCGGTGCCGTGTCCGTAATCAACGTTTTCAGCCCAGATCGGCGCGCGCGCAATCGAATCGAGCAACGGCGAGAGAATTCCTTTAGGGAATTGTGCACGGGACAGTGCAATCACACCTTTGAGCACCCGCGTGCAATCGCGTTTCTGCTCATCCGTCGGCGTACCGACCGGCACCATCCGCGTGATGTCGGTAGTGCCGCCCAGGTATTGACCGCCAGAGTCGATCAGCAACAGACCGTCGCCCTCGATCACCGCGTGTTCTTCTTCGGTGGCGTGGTAGTGCGGCATCGCGCCATTGGCATTGAACGCGGCAATGGTGTTGAAGCTCAGCGACACATAACCGGGACGTCGGGTACGCGCGGCGGTCAGGTGTTCGTCGATGGTCAGTTCGGTGATGCGCTCACGGCCCAACGCCGTGTCTAGCCAAGTGAAGAACTCGCACAGCGCCGCGCCGTCCTGCTCCATGGCCTGACGAATGTGCTCGGCATCGGCCAGACTTTTCCGGGATTTGGCCAAGGTGGTCGGGTTCAGGCCTTCGACCAGTTTCACGCCGCTTTCCAGGTTTTCCAGCAAACCGGCGGTCACGCGCGCCGGATCGACTTGCAGGCTCGCGCCACTCGGCACCGCTCGCAAGGCGTCTGCCACTTCGCTGTAATCGCGCAGGGTCACGCCGTCCTGTTCGAGGACTGCACGCAGTTCGGCATCGACCTTGCTCAGGGCCACGAACAGGGTGGCCTGCTCCTGATTGATCAATGCGAAGGAAACGAACACCGGGTTAAACGACACGTCGCCGCCACGCAGATTGAACAGCCAGGCGATGTCATCGAGGGTGGCAATGAAGTGCCAGTCAGCGCCGCGATCTTTCAAGACTTCACGCAGCTCCGCGAGTTTTTCACCACGGCTGACGGTCGCCTGAGGCGGCAAGTGTTGATAGATCGGCTCGTTCGGCAGCGTTGGACGGTCATTCCAGACTTCGCTCAACAAGTCGATGTCGGTGCGCAGACGTGCGCCGCGTTCTTCGAGTTTGCCGCCCAGGGTACGCGCCGACGCCACGGCCATCACCGCGCCATCCACCGCGACGACGCCGCCTTCAGGGGTTTGCTCGGCGAGCCAGTCCAGCGGACCGGGCTGGCCCGGTTGCAACTTGACCAGTTCGATGCCGCTGCCATTGAGTTCCTTGGTCGCTTGCTCCCAATAACGGCTGTCGGCCCAGACACCGGCAAAGTCCGGGGTCACGATCAGTGTGCCGACCGAACCATGAAAGCCCGACAACCACTGCCGCCCTTGCCAATAGCCCGGCAGGTATTCCGACAAGTGTGGATCGGCCGACGGCACCAACAGGGCATGAATGCCCTCCCGGCTCATCAGTTCGCGGGTTTGCGCCAGGCGCTCGGGCACCGATCCATTGATCGAAAGCTGCGTACTCATCATGTCTCCTGCTAATCACTTCATCATTATTGTTGAGTGCCGATCAACGCCGGCACTGTCAGGCCTTACTGCCAGAATGCCGGGGCACTGGCGCAGGCTGCTTTGATCAGTTGTATCGCCTGGTCGACATCCTGTTCAGTGGTGAACCGGCCGAGACTCAAGCGGATGGTGCGACTCGCCGAGCGGGCGTCATGCCCCAGGGCCAGCAATACATGGGAAGGCGCGTTGCTGGCCGAGTTACAGGCCGAGGTCGCGGAAAACGCGATCGAGCTGCTCAGCACCGCGGAATTGAACTCGCCTTCGCTGAAGGTCAGGCTCAGTGTATGGGGAATACGTTGAGTCGGGCTGCCGTTGAGCCGAACACCGGGGATACCCAGCAGCTGCTCGAGCAAGCGTTCGCGGAGCCGCACAATCGTGGCTTTTTCTTCCTCGAACGCGGCGGCTGCCAAGGCGAAGGCCACGCCCATGGCGGCGATCTGGTGAGTCGCCAGGGTCCCGGAACGCAAACCGCCCTCGTGACCGCCACCGTGAATCTGCGCCTGCAAACGCTGCTGCGCACGCGGGCCGACGTACAGGGCGCCGATGCCTTTCGGACCGTAAATCTTGTGCGCCGAAAACGACATCAGGTCCACCGGCAAGCGGGCAAGATCGATCACCACTTTGCCCGCGCCCTGGGCCGCGTCGACATGGAACAACGCATCACGCTCACGCACGATCTGGCCGATGGCTGCAATGTCATTGACCGTGCCCAGCTCGTTGTTGACCAGCATCAATGACACCAGAAACGTGTCTTCGCGCATTGCCTCGCTGACCGCTTGCGGGGTAATCAGCCCCTCGGCGTCAGGCACCAGATACGTCACGGCAACGCCGGTGTCCTGCAACTGCTTCGCCGTGTCGAGAATGGCTTTGTGTTCGATCTGGCTGGTGATGATGTGGCCGCCCGATACACCGCGGGCCTGGGCCACGCCCTTGAGGGCCAGATTGTTCGATTCGGTGGCGCCGGAGGTCCAGACGATCTGTTCCGCCTGGGCGCCGACCAGCTCAGCGACCTGGCGCCGCGCCTGCTCGACCGTTTGCCGGGCCTGCTGGCCGAAGGCATGGGAGCTGGACGCCGGGTTGCCAAAGTTTCCGTTGAAACCCAGACACTCGACCATGACCTTGATGACCCGCTCATCCACCGGCGTGGTGGCGGCGTAGTCAAAATACAGAGGACGTTTATTCATAGAAAACTCGCAGAGCATGTTCCGGGATCAGGAGGCTCGTCACTGAACCATCAAGGCGCAGCCTCGTGAGCTGCGCCGATCGTTCAGAGCGTTAGAAATACCTGATCGGAGGCCGTTAAAGAAGAACAACTTCATTTAAAAGTGCGTAGGAACGCTCCTGAAGTCGAGCTTAACAGGCATCGGCCAACCGGTTGAAGCGAAGTGTCAGCTAAAGCTCTCGAGCAACAACGGATACAGCGAAGCCACCAACAGCAAGGCCATGCCCCAGTTGAACAGGCGCAACCAGCGACGATCCTTCAACACATTGCGCAACAAGGTGCCGCAGCCAGCCCAGACGCTGACGCTCGGCAGGTTGATCAAGGCGAAGACCGCGGCAATCACAATCACATTGGTGAAGTAGCCCTGCATCGGCGTGTAGGTACTGATGGCACCGATGGCCATGATCCACGCCTTGGGATTGACCCACTGAAATGCCGCTGCGCCCAGGTAGCTGATCGGCTTGCTGTCGCCTTGCTCACTCTCGGAGACAGGACCTGAGTGGGCGATTTTCCACGCCAGATACAGCAAGTACGCCGCGCCGACGTAACGCAGCACCGTATAGAGCAATGGATAGGTTTGAAACACGGCGCCCAGACCGAAACCGACCGCCACGACGAGCACGAAGAAACCGCAGGTGATGCCCAGCATGTGCGGGATGGTGCGGTGAAAGCCGAAGTTCACCCCCGAGGCCAGCAACATGGTGTTGTTGGGGCCAGGCGTTATCGAGGTGACAAGGGCAAACAGGGCGAAGCCCAGCAGCAAATCGAGCGAGAGCATGAGCGGCAGTCCAATCAGGGTCAGTCAGGTGTTGACCCTATCGCACGCCCCGGGGGAAACCCATGGACAGTTACGTAAAACTTCGAACGGTACAGTTTTCGATCAACTAGGACGACCGTGAAGCTGTACAGCACGTTCGGCGTTCATCTCGCCTTGTTTGTCGAAACTGAACGGTTTTTGCGGCTGGCCGAGCAATTCGGCTTTTTTCGCATGGTACTCGTCGAAGGACAAACCACGACGATTCAAGGCTTCCAACGCCAGTTCCCGACTTTCTTCGGCGGTGTAGGGCCGCAACTCGGGTGAAACATGGCTGGCACATCCGGCGAGAACGGAGACCGCGAGCAGCAAGAAAGTGGCGATTAGAGGTTTCATCTTTGGCGTCCTGGCATCTGGGTTCGGGGCAATGAACACAGGCTACCCGCGCCCTTCTACGGGCAGAAATCAACGCTCTCGATAGTGGCTATCGAATTTGCCTAACGACGTTCAGCCAATCCGCCGCATATCTCCAAACGATCTATAAATATTAATTTAAGGTCTTTTACGGAATAACAAGCAGCCTTTATAACAACCCCATCGCCTCACGCACTGTTGCCCACGCAACTGTTTTCCAGGCAACAGTCATTCAACAAACAGTCTTCGAAATCGCACAGTACTCACTGAACCATGCGCTGCGAGCCCCGTAAAACAAGGCCTGCAAGGATTGGTACAGCTCTTGCTCAAGCCCTGTGACTACTTACTGCTCGCTGAGCAACTGTTTAAAAAGGAACTGATCATGTCGCGTCCATTGAAAGTCGTTGCCCTCTCAGGCGGTACCTGGCGTCCGTCTCGCACCCTGGTGCTGACCCAAGCGCTATTGGCCGAGCTGGCCGAGCAACTGCCGATCGAGAGCAAGCTGATCGAACTGGGCGACATCGCCCGGCCACTGGGCGCCGCACTGTCCCGCCAGGAATTGAGCGCCGAGATCGAAGCCGAGCTGCAAGCGATCGAAAACGCCGACCTGCTAATCGTCGCCGCGCCGGTTTATCGCGGCTCCTACCCTGGCCTGCTCAAGCACCTGTTCGACCTGATCGACCTCAATGCGCTGATCGACACGCCCGTGTTGCTGGCCGCCACCGGCGGCAGCGAACGGCATGCGCTGGTGCTCGATCATCAGTTGCGGCCGCTGTTCAGTTTCTTCCAGGCACTGACCTTGCCGATTGGCGTCTACGCCACCGAAGCCGATTTCAGTAATTACCAAATAACCAGTGAACTTCTAAAGGCCCGCATTCAACTGGCTGCGGAACGCGCCGCGCCATTGTTCGGCGTACACCCCAAAAATCTGCTGAAAATCGCTTAAGGATTTCTTCATGGATGTTTTCTGGTTCCTGCCGACCCACGGCGACGGCCATTACCTGGGCACTACTCAGGGCGCGCGCCCGGTGACCCTCAACTACCTCAAACAAGTGGCGCAAGCCGCTGACAGCCTCGGCTATCACGGTGTGCTGATTCCTACCGGACGCTCCTGCGAGGATTCGTGGGTGATTGCTTCGGCACTGGTGCCGCTGACCGAACGCCTGCGGTATCTGGTAGCGATCCGTCCCGGGATTATCTCGCCGACGGTTTCGGCGCGCATGGCCGCTACGCTGGATCGACTGTCCAATGGCCGCTTGCTGATCAACGTGGTGACCGGTGGTGACCCGGACGAAAACCGCGGTGACGGCATCTTCCTCGATCACAGCGAGCGCTATGAAGTCACCGACGAATTCCTGCAAATCTGGCGCCGCGTGCTGCAAGGCGAATCGGTGGATTTCCAAGGCAAACACCTGCAAGTGCAGAACGCCAAGGCGCTGTATCCGCCGGTGCAGAAACCGTATCCGCCGCTGTACTTTGGCGGGTCCTCCGAAGCTGCTCATGAACTCGCCGCCGAGCAGGTGGATGTCTACCTGACCTGGGGTGAACCGCCGGCCGCCGTTGCGGAAAAACTCGCCGATGTGCGTGAGCGTGCAGCGCGAAACGGTCGCACGGTGAAGTTCGGGATTCGCTTGCACGTGATCGTTCGCGAGACCGCCGAGGAGGCGTGGAAAGCGGCGGACAAACTGATCGAACACATCAGCGACGAGACCATCGCCGCGGCGCAGAAGTCGTTCTCGCGTTTCGATTCCGAAGGCCAGCGACGCATGGCCGCGTTGCATGACGGGCGGCGCGACAACCTGGAAATTTCGCCCAACCTGTGGGCCGGTGTGGGTCTGGTGCGCGGCGGTGCGGGGACTGCGCTGGTCGGTGACCCGCAGCAAGTGGCGGCGCGGATCAAGGAGTACGCAGACCTGGGCATCGAGAGTTTCATCTTCTCCGGCTACCCGCACCTCGAAGAGGCTTACCGCTTTGCCGAGCTGGTGTTCCCGCTGCTGCCCGAGCCGTACGCGAGCCTCGCAGGGCGCGGCGTCACCAACCTCACCGGGCCGTTTGGCGAAATGATCGCCAATGACGTACTGCCCACCAAAGCCACGGCCTGACCACGCAAAACCTGTGGGAGCGAGCCTGCTCGCGATAGCGGTGTCTCAGTCGAGATAAATGTTGATTGATCTACCGCTATCGCGAGCAGGCTC
>NZ_JBOFQE010000060.1:0-47639 GCF_051660785.1 Pseudomonas sp. | reverse complement strand
CTTCTGGGCTTCGATGACCTGAAGCAACTCGCTGTCGAAAACTGCGTAACTCTTTGTTTACCAAGGAGTTTTCCGTTTCGACTGCGCCGGAAGTGGGGCGAATTATAGACTTCCAGAATCTGCCGTCAACCCTTAATTTGGCTTTTCTATCAATAACTTGCGGAAAGTCGAAAACAGACCGCTTCCCTTCTATATAGGAGGAGCAAAATCACTCCTCTATATAGAAGAGATCGTCAGAGCACCCCCGCAACCTTGAAAGCGGCGACCGCATCAGCATCCAGCCCCAACACCCGCTGTAGAACCTCCAGCGTATGTTCGCCTAACAAGGGTGGTGCATTCCGATATTCCACCGGCGTCTTCGACAAGCGAATAGGGCTAGCCACCTGAGGCACCATCCCTGCGAGTACATGGGGCAGCTCGATCGCCAACCCACGCGCCTTGACCTGAGGATCGGCAAACATCTGGGCCAAGTCATTGATAGGCCCGCACGGCACGCCGGCCTGCTCCAGTTGCAGCACCCATTCAGCTGTGGTCTTGAAGACCGTCGCCTGACGGATCAGCGGAATCAGCACCGCACGATTCGCCACCCGCAGCTTGTTAGTCGCGAAACGCGGGTCATCCGCCCACTGAGGCTGCCCGGCCACCTCCGCAAACTTGCGAAACTGACCGTCATTACCCACGGTGAGGATGAAGTCACCATCCGCCGTAGGAAAATCCTGATACGGCACGATGTTCGGATGAGCATTACCCAAGCGCTTGGGTGCATTGCCCGTCGTCAGATAGTTCATCGCCTGGTTGGCCAGGCATGCCACCTGAACATCCAGCAACGCCATGTCGATGTGCTGACCGCCACCGTCATGATCCCGATGAGCCAGCGCAGCAAGGATCGCCACCGTCGAATAGAGCCCGGTCAGAATGTCAGTCAGCGCAACACCGACTTTCACCGGACCCGCACCCTCGTCTCCCTCAGGTCGGCCTGTCAGGCTCATCAACCCACCAAGGCCCTGGATCATAAAGTCATAACCCGCACGCTTGGCATAAGGCCCGGTCTGGCCAAACCCGGTAATCGAGCAATAAATCAGATTCGGATTGATGTCCTTAAGCGACTCATAGTCCAGCCCATAAGCCGCCAGGCCACCGACCTTGAAGTTCTCGATCAGGATGTCCGATTTGGTCGCCAGTTCACGCACCAGCTTTTGCCCCTCCGGCCGCGTGAAGTCGATGGTCACCGATTGCTTGTTGCGATTGGCCGACAAGTAATAGGCGGCCTCGCTGGTATTCTCGCCATAGGCGTCTTTCAGGAAGGGAGGCCCCCAGGCGCGCGTGTCATCGCCATTGCCCGGACGCTCGACCTTGATCACTTCGGCGCCAAGGTCCGCAAGGATCTGCCCGGCCCAAGGTCCGGCCAGCACTCGCGATAAATCCAGTACCCGTAGATGCGAAAGCGCGCCCATGGACGTTCTCCTATTAATAGAACGCCTGGATGCCGGTCTGCGCACGACCAAGAATCAGTGCGTGGACGTCATGCGTACCTTCATAGGTATTCACCACTTCCAGGTTGACCAGGTGGCGAGCGACGCCGAACTCATCGGAAATGCCGTTGCCGCCCAACATGTCACGCGCCATGCGCGCGATGTCCAGGGACTTGCCGCAGGAGTTGCGCTTCATCATCGAGGTGATCTCGACTGCCGCTGTGCCTTCATCTTTCATTCGACCCAGACGCAGGCAGCCTTGCAGTGCCAAGGTGATTTCGGTTTGCATGTCGGCAAGCTTCTTCTGGATCAGCTGAGTAGCGGCCAATGGACGACCGAACTGCTGACGATCCAGGGTGTACTGGCGTGCGGTGTGCCAGCAGAACTCTGCTGCGCCCAGTGCGCCCCAGGAAATGCCATAGCGCGCGGAGTTGAGGCAAGTAAAAGGACCTTTCAAACCACGGACGTCAGGGAAGATGTTCTCTTCAGGGACGAACACGTTGTCCATGACGATCTCGCCGGTAATGGATGCACGCAGACCCACCTTGCCGTGAATCGCCGGAGCGCTCAGGCCTTTCCAGCCTTTCTCCAGAACGAAACCACGGATGTCGCCCGCATCATCCTTGCCCCAAACCACGAACACATCGGCGATCGGGCTGTTGGTGATCCACATCTTGCTGCCGGTCAGGCTGTAGCCGCCTTCCACTTTGCGTGCACGAGTAATCATCGCGCCCGGGTCAGAACCGTGGTTAGGCTCTGTCAGACCGAAGCAGCCAATCCACTCGCCCGAGGCCAGTTTCGGCAGGTACTTCTGCTTCTGGGCTTCAGTACCGAATTCGTTGATCGGCACCATGACCAGCGAGGATTGCACACTCATCATCGAGCGATAGCCGGAGTCGACACGCTCGACTTCACGAGCGATCAGCCCGTAGCTGACGTAGTTCAGGCCACTGCCACCATACTGCTCGGGAATGGTCGCACCCAACAGGCCCACTTCGCCCATCTCACGGAAGATCGCCGGATCAGTCTTTTCATGGCGGAAAGCTTCAAGAACACGCGGTGCAAGCTTCTGCTGAGCGAATTGCTCGGCAGTGTCGCGGATCATGCGTTCTTCTTCGGTGAGCTGTTGATCCAGCAGCAGGGGATCGATCCAGTTGAAGCTAGCTTTACCGCCCATGAGTGTGTCCTCTCGAATCGGGTCAAATAACGTGGACTGATCCTAGGCCCGGTTCGCCGTTACGGCAAACGAGGATTTTGCATACTGTTGTGCTAATTTCTCACTCCGTAACGTCGCGAGATAGCCTTTACGCGATGCATTAGTGAGGTTGAAGTACATGCGCCGGAAAATCCCTAGCACCACCGCCCTGATCAGCTTTGAAGCGGCAGCGCGCCACGAAAGCTTTACCAAAGCGGCGCAAGAGCTTTCGCTCACCCAAGGGGCCATTTGCCGACAGATAGCCAGCCTGGAGGAGTTCCTCAGCGTCGAACTCTTCCGACGCTCGCGGCGCGGAGTGAAGCTGACAGAAGCCGGCCTTTCCTACAGCCGCCGAGTAGCCACCCAACTCGATGCGGTTGAACGGGACACCTTGTCTGTGATGGGACAACAAGGCGCCAACGTGATCGAACTGGCCGTGGTTCCGACCTTCGGTACTCAGTGGTTGCTGCCACGGCTCAAGGACTTCCAGCACAAACATCCCGAGGTGACGGTCAACCTCACAAACCGCACGCGCCCCTTCCTGTTTGCCGACACCGACTTTGATGCTGCTATTTACTTCGGTGATGCGGATTGGTCGGGTACCGAATCCCACAGGCTGATGGGCGAAAATCCGATGCCGGTGTGCAGCCCTACGCTACTGGGTAAAAAAACCATTCTGACGCCCGGCGAAATTGCCGAATTGCCCTTGCTGCAACAGACCACGCGCCCTTATGCCTGGCGTCAATGGTTCAACTTTCAGAGCCTAAATGTCCCACGTGACATGACAGGACCGCGCTACGAGCTATTCTCCATGCTTGCCCAAGCGGCGATGCACGACATGGGGATCGCGCTGATTCCGCCATTCCTGATTCAACGCGAACTGGCGGAGAAACGCCTGGTGATAGCTAACCCCCAAGCACTTTCGAGCATCAAGGCTTATTACCTGATGATTCCGGAGCGAAAGGTAGAATCGGCTTCTTTACGGGCATTTCGTGATTGGCTGGTCAACCAGGCACAAGGCTACAGCCTAGAAGGATGAAGGCCTCAAGCGGTTAACTGACCCCGTAGTCAGCAAAATCAAAGCCCTACAGATATAAGTATTTGTCGCAATTCGCAGACTGTACCAACAAGCAGTACAAACGTCCCACAAGCGCCTGCCGGCATGGCTTTGAGCCTCTATTCACCCGCAATGACGCTTCATTCACCGGGCCGATGTGTAAATTCTTGAATTTCGGCCAAAATCCTTACAAGGCACGGCCTGCAAGGGATTGAGGCGGTCGGTTGCGACATTCGGTCACGGGGTGACTTGTAGTTAATTTTCCGTCACCCGTCATAATCCCTTGAAGGGCACAAAGTTCGCCTGCAAAATGCCGCGCCCCGCCCAGATTTGGCGGGATCGTGCTGATCGGCCGCCCCAGCCGCACCATCCGAAGTGCCTGGGTTTACTCAATAAGATCACGCAGGAGATTTGACGTGCACATTGGTGTTCCTCTCGAAACCCAGACGGGTGAAACACGGGTTGCTGCAACCCCGGAAACCATCAAGAAGCTGATCGGCCAGGGTCATAAGGTCACTGTGCAAAGCGGCGCCGGCATTAACGCCAGCGTTGTCGACAGTGCCTATGAAGCGGCAGGCGCAACTATTGGCAGCGCCAACGATGCGTTCGGTGCCGAGCTGATTCTCAAGGTGGTCGCCCCCAGCGACAGCGAGCTGACGCTGATTAAGAGCGGCACCGTTGTGGTGGGCATGCTCAACCCGTTCAGCAATGAAACCATTGCCAAGCTGGCTGAGTGCGGCATCACAGCGTTCGCGCTGGAAGCGGCTCCGCGCACGTCCCGCGCTCAAAGCCTGGACGTGCTGTCCTCCCAAGCGAACATCGCCGGCTATAAAGCCGTGTTGCTGGCCGCTCACCATTACCCTCGTTTCATGCCAATGCTGATGACGGCTGCGGGCACCGTGAAAGCGGCGCGCGTGCTGATTCTGGGCGCTGGCGTTGCGGGTTTGCAGGCGATCGCCACGGCGAAACGTCTGGGTGCAGTGATCGAGGCATCTGATGTGCGTCCTGCGGTAAAAGAGCAGATCGAATCTCTGGGCGCCAAGTTTGTCGACGTGCCGTACGAAACCGATGAAGAGCGCGAATGTGCTGTCGGTGTCGGCGGTTACGCCCGGCCAATGCCCGCCAGCTGGATGCAACGTCAGGCCCTGGCCGTGCACGAACGCGCCAAGCAGGCTGACATTGTCATCACCACCGCACTGATCCCGGGCCGCAAGGCACCGACGCTGCTGAGCGCGGAAACCGTGGCGCAGATGAAGCCAGGCTCGGTGGTCATCGACCTCGCGGCAGCCCAGGGCGGCAACTGCCCGCTCACTGTTGCTGATCAGGTCGTGATCGAAAATGGCGTGACCATTTGCGGCCCGACCAACCTGGCCGGCGCAGTTGCGGCAGACGCTTCGGCCCTGTACGCACGCAACCTGCTGGACTTCCTGAAGCTGGTCTTCAACAAAGAAGGCCAGTTCGAGATCAACCTCGAAGACGACATCGTCGCCGCGTGCCTGATGTGCCGCGACGGCCAAGTCATCCGCAAAAACGCCTAAGCAGGGATTCAGACGATGGAAGAGCTTATCTCCCCCGGTATCTACAACCTGATCATCTTCGTGCTGGCGATTTATGTCGGTTATCACGTGGTCTGGAACGTTACGCCTGCACTGCACACGCCGCTGATGGCGGTGACTAACGCGATCTCGGCGATCGTCATCGTCGGCGCCATGCTTGCCGCGGCTTTGACCGTGACGCCACTGGGCAAGACCATGGGCACACTGGCGGTGGCTCTGGCGGCCGTGAACGTGTTTGGTGGTTTCCTGGTGACCCGCAGGATGCTTGAGATGTTCAAGAAAAAAGCCCCGAAAGTCGTAAAAGAAGAGGCGCCGAAGTAATGAGCATGAACCTTGTAACGACGCTCTACTTGATCGCGTCGATCTGCTTTATCCAGGCCCTCAAAGGCTTGTCCCACCCGACAACCTCCCGTCGCGGCAACCTGTACGGCATGCTCGGCATGGCGTTGGCGATTCTCACCACCGTGGGCCTCATCTATAAGCTCGGCGCTGAACTGGCAACCGCCGGCATCGGTTACGTCATCGTTGGTTTGCTGGTCGGCGGCACTGCCGGTTCGATCATGGCCAAGCGCGTTGAAATGACCAAGATGCCGGAGCTGGTCGCCTTCATGCACAGCATGATCGGTATGGCCGCGGTGTTCATCGCGATTGCGGCTGTCGTTGAGCCGCAATCGCTGGGCATCGTTAAACAGCTGGGTGATGCGATTCCTGCCGGTAACCGTCTGGAGCTGTTCCTGGGCGCGGCCATCGGTGCAATCACCTTCTCCGGTTCGGTGATCGCCTTCGGCAAACTGTCGGGCAAGTACAAGTTCCGCCTGTTCCAGGGCGCACCGGTACAGTTCGGTGGCCAGCACAAGTTGAACCTGGTGCTGGGTCTGGCGACACTGGCTCTGGGCATCACCTTCATGCTCACCGGCAACCTCAGTGCCTTCGCGCTGATGCTGGCCCTGGCCTTCGTGCTGGGTGTGCTGATCATCATCCCGATCGGCGGCGCGGACATGCCGGTGGTTGTGTCGATGCTCAACAGCTATTCCGGCTGGGCAGCGGCAGGTATCGGCTTCTCGCTGAACAACTCGATGCTGATTATCGCCGGTTCGCTAGTGGGTTCTTCCGGTGCGATCCTCTCGTACATCATGTGCAAGGCGATGAACCGTTCGTTCTTTAACGTACTGCTCGGTGGTTTCGGCAACACCGCGGATGCGGCTGGCCCGGCGGGTTCGAAAGAGGCACGTCCGGTGAAATCCGGTTCGGCTGACGACGCGACCTTCCTGCTGACCAACGCCGACACCGTGATCATCGTTCCGGGTTATGGCCTGGCGGTGGCACGCGCCCAACACTCGCTGATGGAGCTGGCGGAGAAACTGACTCACCGGGGAGTCAACGTGAAGTTTGCGATCCACCCGGTCGCCGGCCGGATGCCAGGGCACATGAACGTCCTGCTGGCCGAAGCCGAAGTGCCTTACGAGCAGGTGTTCGAGATGGATGACATCAACTCCGAGTTCGGCCAGGCCGACGTGGTGCTGGTGCTCGGCGCCAACGACGTGGTCAACCCGGCGGCGAAGAACGATCCGAAATCGCCGATTGCCGGCATGCCGATCCTCGAGGCTTATAAAGCCAAGACCGTGATCGTCAACAAGCGCTCGATGGCCAGCGGCTATGCCGGTCTGGACAACGAACTGTTCTACCTGGACAAAACCATGATGGTCTTCGGCGACGCCAAGAAAGTCATCGAAGACATGGTCAAAGCCATCGAGTAAAACCTGCTCCAACGCAATACCCAAAACCTCAGCCTTTAGTAGGCTGGGGTTTTTTTATTCCCCGTGAAACCCGACCAAAGGCTCTAAATCAGGGGTCTGCATTCGACCATGGTAGCGGGACGGATTTTTTTCAAATCACTAGACTGCTTACCTTGCTTCCGTTACCCGAGATAACCATCCATGTACCGTGATCGTATTCGCTTGCCTTCGTTGTTGGATAAGGTGATGAGCGCCGCTGATGCTGCTGCTCTGATTCAGGACGGCATGACCGTCGGCATGAGTGGTTTCACTCGCGCTGGTGAAGCCAAAGCCGTGCCCCATGCATTGGCCGAACGCGCCAAAATAACCCCGCTGAAAATCACCCTGATGACCGGCGCCAGCCTGGGCAACGACCTCGATAAACAGCTTACCGAAGCCGGCGTACTGTCACGGCGCATGCCATTCCAGGTCGACAGCACGCTGCGCAGGGCGATCAACGCCGGCGAAGTCATGTTCATTGACCAGCACCTCTCGGAAACCGTGGAGCAATTGCGCAACCAGCAGCTCAAGCTGCCGGACATCGCCGTGATTGAAGCCGTGGCGATCACCGAGCAGGGCCATATCGTGCCGACTACTTCGGTGGGTAACTCAGCCAGCTTTGCGATTTTCGCCAAACACGTGATCGTCGAGATCAATCTGGCGCACAACCCGAACCTCGAGGGTTTGCACGACATCTATATCCCGACCTACCGCCCGACCCGGACGCCGATTCCGCTGGTGAAGGTCGACGATCGCATCGGCAGCACCGCCATCCCGATTCCGCCGGAAAAGATTGTCGCGATCGTGATCACCAATCAGTCCGACTCGCCGTCCACTGTGCTGCCACCGGACGTCGATACTCAGGCCATTGCCGATCATCTGATCGACTTCTTCAAGCAAGAGGTGGCCGCAGGGCGCATGACCAACAAGCTCGGCCCGTTGCAGGCCGGTATCGGCACCATCGCCAACTCGGTGATGTGCGGCTTGATCGACTCGCCTTTCGAAGACCTGACCATGTACTCCGAAGTGCTGCAGGACTCGACCTTTGACCTGATCGACGCCGGCAAGCTGAGTTTTGCCTCGGGCAGTTCGATCACTTTGTCCAGCCGGCGCAATGCCGATGTGTTCGGCAACCTCGATCGTTATAAGGACAAACTGGTACTGCGGCCGCAGGAGATCTCGAATCACCCTGAAGTCGTGCGTCGCCTGGGTATCATTGGCATCAACACGGCGCTGGAATTCGACCTGTACGGCAACGTCAATTCAACCCATGTCTGCGGCACACGGATGATGAATGGCATTGGCGGTTCCGGTGACTTTGCGCGCAATGCGCACCTGGCAATCTTCGTGACCAAATCGATCGCAAAGGGTGGCGCGATTTCCAGCGTGGTGCCGATGGTCAGCCACGTCGACCATACCGAGCATGACGTCGACATCCTTGTGTCGGAGATCGGTCTGGCCGATTTGCGTGGTCTGGCGCCAAGGGAGCGGGCGCGGGTGATCATCGATAACTGTGTGCACCCGGATTATCGCCAGGCACTGGATGACTACTTCACGGCGGCTTGCGCCTTGGGCGGGCACACCCCACATATCTTGCGCGATGCCCTGAGCTGGCACATGAACCTGGAAGAGACCGGGAGAATGCTGGCGGTCTGATCACCGATAAAACAGCTGACGCAAACACAATTGCGTCAGCTGCTACTTATCTCTTTTCATTCCGTGAAAAACTGTACTGCTGTACCGGTCTTTTCCTACAGTATCTGCCCACAAATCCGAGTCAAAACACCAAAAACGCACCACAATAGTGCTCACAGGTACAGTTGCTTCAATTTAGACCAGTACACCCCCTATTAACAGTTAACTGGTCCCTCACAATACAGGTGAACTGTATCTACAGAGACTAGCCAAACGAGAGGATCATTGGCATCAGTTAAACCACTACCTAATCCCGCCACAAGCGGAAGGATGTCAACCATGGAACGTACACTCAGTTCCGAACTGTTCTTCGAAGATACCGCTGCAAAAACCCAGGCTTCCATGCCTCTTCGCGTTATTGCCAACCTGATGCTGTGGCAGCGCCGCATCTCCAGCCGCCATCAACTGGCTCGCCTGGATTCGCGTCTGCTGGCTGATGCCGGGATTAGCGAAGCACAACGCTACGAAGAGCTGAGCAAGCCGTTCTGGCGCTAAGTTAGCGTCGCTGGCTCTGACCCACCGGGTCCACCGCCAGCACTCCAAATTGAAAAAACAAAGCCCGTCGTGGGAAACCACGACGGGCTTTGTCGTTTTCGGCCTTGGTCGGTGGCCGTACAAAAGGAATGGCCGACAACAAGTACAGTTTAAATAATTATCAGATTGAACCGGTACAATTTCACGACAGTGTATCTGTAGGTCCAGACTCGCAGCGCTCAACATGAAGTCCTGACTCTGCGGCAAAAGGACTGCGCACCATGGATAATCTACAGAATGTTTCTGCCCCCACCCTTCTAAAGAAGCCTCGACTTCACAGGCTGAAACGATTGCTGAATTCGCTTGCCGCCGCCCTTGAGAGAGCCCGCACCCGGCGTTTGCTGGGCCAACTCACTAATCAGCAACTTTCTGACTTGGGCATTAGCCATGCGGATCGACTGAATGAACTGGATAAACCGTTCTGGCGCTAAAGTCCTGTTTTAGCAGAAGGACTATTCGAACCGATAAAAGCAGGCCTAATATCAAACCAGAACGTGGCGAGCGCTGTGCGACAGGCGTCTGACTCAACAGCTACCTCAACACCTCTCAATCGGTTATTCAAAGGAGTTACACCATGTCCCGTCTTCGTCTGCTCAGCGCTGCAGCCCTGCTTGCCGTGGCTGCCAATTCCCACGCGACCAGCTTTATCGTGACCACGGATGCCGTCGTCGGCGCGCTGAAGTCCAGTTCCGACGCAACTTCCGATGTCACTTCATCCTTTCGCGATGACAAGATCGTCCGCGCGGCCCGTGACGATGCCGCCAGCTTCGTCGCCAGCGAAGGCGCCATTCGTGGCGTAAAACTGGAAAGCGCACTCGACCACATTCGCCATCAGGCACCGCAACTGAATGCCACTGATGCACAGCTGGCACAGGCCATCCTGACGATCTAAGCGACGCAGTTACGTGGGGCACGCGTGTCGTGTCCCAATGTTTCGGCGCTGGCTCTAGTCCGGGCATTGCGCTAGCCTCTGGACTCGCTTTCAGCAATCGAGTCCCATGCGTTTTTTTCCAAAGCGGTTTTTCACTTCAGTATTTCTCGCGGCCTGCTGGTCGGCCTCGGCCTCGGCCTATGCCTACGACGCGTTCAACCTGTCGACGCAAGGTGTCGTGGTCACCGGTTACGCCACCAGCATGGTGACCGCCGCCCCCTTCGACCGTAAGTTGCTGATCGCGGCACACGATGACGCTGCGGCGTACATCGCCACTGACGGCCAACTACTCGGTGCGCAACTGGAATCCGCGTTGATCTACCTACGCCGGAGCCAACCAAAACTTCATGCAAGCGACCTTGAACTGGCGCAGGCAATTCTCGTCCAATAGTTATCCTTTGTCCTTGCGGAGTCGTTCCATGCGTAGCCCTCTGATTGCTGTTGCCCTAGGCCTGCTTTTATTGGCCGATGTGACCCAGGCGCACACCCTGGTCGCCACCAGTAACATCATCATCAATGCCACTCAGCGCACGCTCGATTTTACGTCCGATACCACCACATCGATCCGTGACTCGAAGATCATCCGTGAGGCCCACGATGATGCGGCGAGTTTCGTTGCCAGCGATGGCGACATACGTGGCGCGCACCTTGAAGCGGCCATCAACACCTTGCGTACTCGCGTACCGGAAGCACGCGATGCCAGCGACCAAGTGCTCGCCGAAGCCATCCTCGCACTGTGAGGTCGACAAGCGCCTGGCTGCTGGCCGGGCTGATGTTGCTACTCTGCAACACGGCCCAGGCTGGTCTGCAATTACGGCTCAAGACCGAAGGTCTGAGTCCTGAACAACAGCAAGCCAGTCAGGCGTTGCTCGATGAAGCCATGCAGGCCTTGCCGCCACGCTTCATCGAACAACTGGACCGGCGCATTGATGTCGGCTGGACCGACGACATGCCGAGCAATGCCTATGGCCAGGCATCGCTGGTGTCAGAGCTCGACCTGAATCGCAACTTGCTCGTCAGCCTCACTAACGGCAGCGCCGCCACCAAGAAAACCTATCGCCCCCATGGCACCGTGCGCCGCGAAATGCTCGCCACGGTGTTGCATGAACTCACCCATATTTATGACCGATCGCGCCTGTGGCCAGACGCGGAGCGCACGCTGATCCAGCGATGCACCCGGCGCAACAGCAGTTCAGGCCTGATTGGCATCCCGGATGTATGCCGCGGTCAGTCAGACCGCCGCTTCACTCTGAGCGATGACCCGCGCCTGCTCGATCTGGCCGGCTGGCCGCAATACGTCGGTCGTCGTGGCGAACGCGAACAGCACAACCGGCAAATCGCCCGCAGCCCGGACATCTACGAAACGAGCAGCCCCAAAGAGTTTGTCGCGGTCAACATGGAGTATTTCCTTCTCGACCCGAGCTACGCCTGCCGTCGTCCTGCCCTGTATCGCTACTACAAAGAACATTTCGGCTGGGCACCCGCTGCCAAAGATGCTTGCGGCAAATCCTTTGCCTTCCTCAATGCCGGTAACGACTTCGCCAAACAACCGCTGGGCCAGGTCGATCCGGAACGGGTCTACGCCGTCGACTATTTGCTGGCCGAAGCCAACCAGAACTGGGTCAGTCGCTGGGGCCACAGCATGTTGCGCCTGGTGATTTGCGCGCCGGGCCGGCCAAGGGGACCGGACTGCCGCCTCGATCTCGACCAGCACCTGGTCTTGTCTTATCGCGCCTTCGTTGGCGACGTACAGCTTTCGAGTTGGGATGGGCTGGTGGGTAAATATCCGTCGCGGCTGTTTGTATTGCCGTTGGCCCAAGTGATCGACGAATACACCAAGACTGAACTGCGCAGCCTGGCCTCGGTACCGCTGAACCTGTCGCGCAACGAAATCGAAGACGTGGTGGAACACGCCGCCGAGATGCATTGGAGTTACGACGGCAACTATTACTTCCTGTCGAACAACTGCGCGGTGGAAGGTCTGAAATTGCTGCGCAGCGGCAGCAACAACGCGAAACTGGTCGGGCTCGACAGCATCATGCCCAACGGCTTGCTGGAAGTGATGAAGGGCCGCGGGCTGGCGGACACCAGCGTGCTGGATGACCCACGCGAAGCGTTGCGACTGGGCTATCGCTTCGACTCCTTCCGTGACCGTTATCAAGCGATGTTCGAAGTGCTGAAGAAGCACTTGCCGATCAAGCAGGAAAAGGTCGAAGACTGGCTGGCATTGAAAGCTGCCGAGCGCCGTCAATGGTTTGAGCAGGCTGATCTGCGCACCAGCGCCGCGTTGCTGTTGCTGGAGCAGGCGAGCTTCCGTCAACAGTTGGTGTTAGCCCAGGATGAAGTGAAACAGCGTTATCTGGGCGCTCGGGAATTGAAGAACGGCGGCATGGACAAGGCGAACGCGACCTTGCAGCAGATTCTCGCCAATAGCGGTTTCCTCAGCCGTCCGGCGGAGTTGCTCGGCACCGGCGGATATGGATTGCCCCAACCGAATGAATGGCAACGCCTGGAATCGGAAAGCAACCTGCGGCAGAAGCAGCTTCAAGTGCTGACCGGCGATCTCGACAAGGAAGTCAGGGCACTGCTCGAACCAAGCCGGGCGGCCGAGATGGCGGCCAATGAAGCCAACCTGAAACAGGTAGGCGAGCATTTGCGCAAATTGCATAAAGCAGCAGGCGGATTGGAATTGCCATAAACAAGAAGGCTTCGTGGATGATCCACGAAGCCTTCTTTTTGCCTGCACGTTAAATCAAAGCACGCCTTCCAGAATTTCATAGACGATCCCGCTGCCCACCGCGATCAGCACAATGTCGCCCCCCGCACGGCGCCATTCGTAGCCCGGGTAATACGGCAGCCGTCCCAAGGCACGATTATCCAGACGCTCACCGTAATAGCCGTGAGGCAGCGGACGACCACGGACCAGATGAATGCCTGGAGGGGGTGGCGCACCGCGTACAAAATAGCCGTGGTTATCATGAATGGTCTGACGCACCGGACCGAAGTCTCGTGGCGGAGGGCCGCCGCGACGATTGTCCTGCGGGCCTCGGTGATCATCGCCATGATTGTCACCGTGGTTATCGTAATGACCCTGCTGCGGGCCGCCGTGGTCGTGATCGTCGCGCTGATCGGCGCTCGCGTGCAGCAGCGGGGTGGCACTGAGCATCAGTACGCCCAGGCTGGCAATCAGACGTTTCGGCATTTTCATCAGGTCTTTCCTCACTGCACATACAGCAAAAAGGGCTTCAGAACGTAGTCCTGAAGCCCTCGGTCTTGCTGTTTAGTCTGTGCCGCTAGGCTCTAATTCCTCTGTATCAGGAACTTTACCTTCAGCTGACGCGGGCCTTACGCACGCCGTCAGCCAACGCCGAGCAAAGGCTCAGCACGCCATCCACCGCTTGTTCAGGCGTGGTGGCATTGGCGATGTGATCGATCAATGCCGAACCCACCACCACACCATCGGCCAGACGCGCGATGGACGCCGCTTGCTCCGGTGTACGAATACCGAAACCGATGCTGATCGGCAGGTCCGTGTGGCGACGCAGGCGAGCAACGGCCTCTTCGACATGCTCAAGCGTCGCTGCGCCCGCACCGGTCACACCGGCAACAGAGACGTAGTAGACGAAGCCGGAGCTGCCATTCAGAACGGTCGGCAGGCGCACATCATCGGTTGTCGGCGTGGTCAGGCGGATGAAGTCCAGGCCCGCTGCCTGCGCCGGGTCGCACAGCTCACCGTTATGCTCCGGCGGCAGGTCGACCACGATCAAGCCGTCAACGCCGGCCTCTTTCGCGTCAGCAATGAAGCGCTGAACGCCGTACATGTGGATTGGGTTGAAGTAACCCATCAGCACCAGCGGCGTCTCGGTATTGCCTTCACGGAATTCGCGAACCATTTGCAGGGTCTTTGCCAGGTTCTGCTTGGCGCCGAGGGCGCGGATGTTGGCCAGCTGGATGGCCGGGCCGTCCGCCATCGGATCGGTGAAGGGCATGCCCAGCTCGATCACGTCGGCGCCAGCACCGGGCAAGCCTTTGAGGATCGCCAGGGAAGTGTCATAGCTCGGGTCGCCGGCGGTGACGAAGGTCACCAAGGCGGCGCGATTCTGTTCCTTGAGTTCGGAAAAACGCGTTTGCAGGCGGCTCATCAGTGTTTCTCCTGCTTGGACTGCTCGTGTTGAGAGTTTTCCATGTGGTGCATCACGGTTTGCATGTCTTTGTCGCCACGGCCGGACAGGTTGACCACCATCAGGTGATCTTTCGGCAGCGTCGGTGCGCGTTTGAACACTTCAGCCAGGGCATGGGCGCTTTCCAGTGCAGGAATAATTCCTTCCAGACGGCAGCACTTGTGGAACGCGTCGAGGGCTTCGTCGTCGGTCACCGAGGTGTACTGAACGCGACCGATGTCATGCAACCATGCGTGTTCCGGGCCAATGCCTGGATAGTCGAGGCCGGCGGAAATCGAGTGAGCGTCGATGATCTGGCCATCGTCGTCCTGCAGCAGGAAGGTACGGTTGCCGTGCAGCACACCCGGCACGCCGCCGTTCAGGCTGGCGGCGTGCTTGCCGGTTTCGATGCCGTAACCGGCGGCTTCCACACCGATGATCTCGACGCTTGTGTCATCAAGGAACGGGTGGAACAGGCCCATGGCGTTGGAACCGCCACCGATGCACGCCACCAGGCTGTCCGGCAGACGACCTTCCTGGGCTTGCAGTTGGTCACGGGTTTCCTTACCGATAACGGCCTGGAAGTCGCGAACCATGGCTGGGTACGGGTGCGGACCGGCGACAGTACCGATCAGATAGAAAGTGCTGTCGACGTTGGTCACCCAGTCACGCAGTGCTTCGTTCATCGCATCTTTCAAGGTGCCGGTCCCGGCAACAACCGGGATCACTTCGGCGCCCAGCAGCTTCATGCGGAATACGTTGGCCTGCTGACGTTCGATGTCAGTGGTGCCCATGTAGATCACGCAATCCAGGCCGAAACGTGCAGCTACGGTCGCCGTCGCTACGCCGTGCATACCGGCGCCAGTCTCGGCGATGATGCGTTTCTTGCCCATGCGCCGCGCCAGCAGGATCTGGCCGATGCAGTTGTTGATCTTGTGCGCGCCGGTGTGGTTCAGCTCTTCGCGCTTGAGATAAATCTTCGCACCGCCGCAGAATTCGGTCAGGCGTTCGGCGTAATACAGCGGGCTTGGACGTCCGACATAATCGCGCTGGAAGTAGGCCAATTCTTCTTTGAACGCCGGATCTTCCTTGGCCAATTCGTATTCACGGGCCAGGTCGAGGATCAACGGCATCAGGGTTTCGGCGACGTAACGGCCGCCGAACGAGCCAAACAGGCCGTTGGCGTCGGGGCCGTTGCGCAGATTAGTCTGGGTCATGGTTCGCTCCATCAGGATTCGTGAGATGACAATGACGGTCACTCTACCCCTGACGCCCCAGCCTGAAAACCGATAAGATCGCCACAACCTGTCAGGAAAACTCACAGATCCCATGAGCCATGATCTTCCCCCGCTGAACGCCCTTCGCGCCTTTGAAGCCACTGCACGGCTGAACAGCGTCAGTCAGGCTGCCGAACAGCTGCACGTCACCCATGGCGCAGTCAGTCGGCAACTAAAGGTGCTTGAAGAACACTTGGGCGTGAGTCTGTTCATCAAGGAAGGCCGCGGCCTGAAACTCACAGATGCCGGCGTCCGGCTGCGCGATGCCAGCGGCGAAGCTTTTGAGCGTCTTCGCACTGTTTGTGCGGAGCTGACCCAACGCACCGCCGACGCGCCGTTCGTACTGGGTTGCTCGGGCAGTTTGCTGGCGCGCTGGTTTATTCCACGTCTGGGACGCTTGAATGCCGATCTGCCGGACCTGCGCCTGCACCTGTCGGCCGGCGAAGGCGATCTCGACCCGCGTCGGCCGGGACTGGATGCCTTGCTGGTGTTTGCCGAGCCACCATGGCCGGCGGACATGCAAGTCTATGAGTTGGCCAGCGAACGCATCGGGCCGGTAATGAGCCCACGCTTCGCCGGCTATGAAAAGCTGCAAGGCGCGCCGGCCACCGCGCTATTGAACGAACCTTTGCTGCACACCACCTCGCGCCCGCAAGCCTGGCCGAGCTGGGCACAGCAAAGCGGCCTCGACGCCAAGGCGTTGAAGTACGGTCAAGGTTTCGAGCATTTGTATTATTTACTGGAAGCCGCAGTAGCTGGGCTGGGTGTAGCGATTGCACCTGAGCCGCTGGTGGCCGAGGACTTGAAGGCGGGTCGCCTGGTTGCGCCCTGGGGATTCTGTGAAACCCCGGCGCAACTGGCTTTGTGGCTACCCAAGCGCGCCGCAGACGGACGCGCCCGGCAGTTGGCGCAGTGGCTCAAGACTGAACTGCGCCAGACAGATTAGTCGCCGCGCTTGAACAGCAGGTAAGCCGCGAGCAGGCCCAACGCACCCACAGCGACGCCCGCTGTAGTCCAAGGGTGTTCCTGGGCGTAGTCCCGAGTGGCAATCCCGGTTTCGCGGGTTTTGACTTTGACTTCTTCATACGCATCGCTGAGCAGGTGGCGCGAATGCTTCAGCGCGTTCTCGGCGTTACCTTTCAGCACTTTGAGGGTTTTACGCGACTCGTCCGAAGCGTCGTCTTTCAAATTTTCCAAAGATTTCAGCAGACTCTCGATCTCGGCTTCCATGCTTTGCAATGAGGCTTTACGTAAAGAGGTGTTGGCCATGGTGGCTCTCCTTCATTGATGATGAGTAGCGTGTGTTGGTTGGGACTTCAGGGGTTCGAGAAAGTGCAGTAAATCTGAACTTCTGCGTTGCATTAGCCGACAGAAGTAATACGAAAAATCACTGCTAGGCTGTATTTCACACCCTGAGGAGAACGCCATGACTGATCACCACACCTACAAGAAAGTCGAGCTGGTCGGCTCGTCCACCAGCAGCATTGAAGACGCGATCAACAACGCGCTGGCCGAAGCCAATAAAAGCATCAAGCACCTGGAATGGTTTGAAGTGACCGAAACCCGCGGGCACATCAAGGATGGCAAGGCCGCCCACTTTCAGGTGACGCTCAAAGTCGGGTTCCGGATTGCCAGCAGCTGAGTGTGAGCCAGGCTTCTGAACTTGTGCGCTGGCCGAGTGCCATAGGGAAATGGCAAGCGTTACATGAGTGCCTCCGGCTGATGGCTGGATGCTCCCTTTGATCCGACGAGGGAATGCGACCGATGAAGCATTTTATTTTAGCGGTAGGTTTATTGAGCCTTGCAGGAACAGCCTTCGCCGACGGCAAATCGTGTGAAGAACTGAAAGCTGAAATCGCAGCGAAACTTGATGCCAAGGGCGTTTCCAACTATTCACTGGAAATCGTCGATAAAGGCGCTGAGGCTGGCGGGAAAATCGTCGGTACCTGTGAAAAGGGCACCAAGGTCATCGTCTACACGAAATAGGCCGAGTCCTGCGCAAATCAAAAAGCCGACGCAAATGCGTCGGCTTTTTTTATGCGCGTCACCCGAGCCTCAGCCCTTCATGACCTGCGCCAATAACTCATAGGAATGCACGCGATCGGAATGCTCGTACAGATCGCAGGTGAAAATCAGCTCATCAGCCTGAGTCTGCTCGATCAGCACCTCAAGCTTGGCGCGGATTTTCTGCGGACTGCCCACCATCGCCAGACCGAGGAAATCACCCACGGCGGCTTTCTCATGGGGCAGCCACAGTCCGTCCATGGTTTTCACCGGTGGCCGCTGCACCAGGCTTTGGCCACGCATCAACGCCAGGATGCGCTGATAAACCGACGTCGCCAGGTAATCCGCCTGCTCGTCAGTGTCAGCGGCAACCAACGGCACGCCGAGCATCACATAAGGTTTATCCAGCACCGCTGAAGGCTTGAAG
This sequence comes from Pseudomonas sp., assembly GCF_051660785.1. GTDB lineage: Bacteria > Pseudomonadota > Gammaproteobacteria > Pseudomonadales > Pseudomonadaceae > Aquipseudomonas. The sequence goes on along the minus strand of NZ_JBOFQE010000060.1, from coordinate 29,556 downwards.
TGATTGCGGTAGACGCGAATCGCCTCGTGCATGAGGCGCGGTGCGAAATGCGAGGCGAAGGCGTAGGGCAAACCGCGCTCGCCGGCCAACTGTGCGCTGAACAGGCTGGAGCCCAGCAGCCAGACGGGAACATTGGTGCCGGTGCCCGGCATGGCGATGATCCGCTGGTCCGGCGTGCGTGGTCCGAGGTAACGCACCAGCTCGGCGACATCTTCCGGAAACTCGTCGGCGCTGCCGGAGCGTTCGCGGCGCAAGGCGCGGGCAGTCATTTGATCAGAACCGGGCGCGCGGCCCAGACCCAGATCGATCCGGCCTGGATACAGACTTTCGAGGGTGCCGAATTGCTCCGCGATCACCAGCGGCGCATGGTTGGGCAGCATCACACCACCGGAGCCGACACGTATGGTCGACGTGCCACCGGCCAGGTAGCCGAGCAGGACCGAGGTGGCCGAACTGGCGATGCCGTCCATGTTGTGGTGTTCGGCGACCCAGAAGCGGTTATAACCGAATTTCTCGACATGCTGCGCCAGGTCCAAAGAGTTTCGCAGCGACTGGGCCGCGCTGCCGTTCTCTCGCACGGGCACCAGATCAAGGGTCGAGAACTTGATATCGGACAGTCGTTTCATAAGCCTGCTTCTCCAATTGAGGGCGCAGGTTTTTTCTCACGAACGAAAACCTGCCGAATCTATAAGCGTGCTTCATGCAATGAGGGCATATACCCGAGTTTCAATAGCCAGACCAAAAATTCCTACGATAACGGTAGGACAAATCAGATCAGGTGAACTTTGCACCACCGTCTATCCTCAGAACCCTAGCAACCGAAAATTACGCAGGTGCGACGTTTCGCGCCGGAACTTGAGGAGGCAGACATGGCTATAACGAAGAAAGCATCGGCTCATTGGGAAGGTGATCTGAAAACCGGCATCGGCTCGATCTCCACTGAAACCGGTGTACTCAGAGAAGCGCCCTACGGCTTCAAGGCTCGTTTTGAAGGCGGCAAGGGCACCAACCCGGAAGAGCTGATCGGCGCGGCCCATGCGGGCTGTTTCTCCATGGCGTTTTCGATGATTCTGGGCGATGCCGGGCTCAAGGCTGACAGCATCGATACCAACGCTGAAGTCACTCTGGATCAGGTAGAAGGTGGTTTTGCGATCACTGCTGTGAAACTGATCCTCAAGGCGAAAATTCCCGGGGCCACTCAGGCGCAGTTCGAGGAACTGAGCAACAAGGCAAAAGAAGGCTGCCCGGTGTCCAAAGTGCTGAATGCGAAGATCAGCCTGGATGCGACGCTGGTCAGCTGATGATCATTCGCTGAATGGACTGACGCCTACGCAAGCAAGTCGGATCGCCGCACCGCCGCTCCCACATTGAAATGCATTCCAAATGTGGGAGCGAGCTTGCTCGCGAAAGCGATCTTGTAAGCAACACATTCCCAACGGCTAAACATAAGCTTTGTGAGCGACATCAGAACTCGCTCCGCAAAACTGTGGTCGAATAAATGACAGCAGCCGAAACGCAGTACCCTGCGCGCTGCCTCAATGGAGCTTCAACCATGAAACGTTTTGCCTTGGCGATTATCTGTTGTGCGCTGGCCACTTCGGCCCTCGCGGCACCGAAATCCTGCGAAGAACTCAAGGCCGAGATCGAGGCCAAGATCCAGGCCAATAACGTCTCGTCCTACACCCTGGAAATCGTCACCAATGACGAAGTGCACGATCAGAACATGGTCGTCGGCAGCTGTGAAAACGGCACCAGAAAAATCATTTACCAAAAGAACGACCGCTAATCGCCTCACATCAGGCAATAAGACTCCCGATCCTCAGCGACGATTTCACGCTTGGCGTTGTACAACCGGGCGCCAGGGGTGAACGAGATCGACCGGCCCTCCAGCACATAACGCTGGCCGGCTTCGAAATGATCGTAGTTGATGGTCAGGTAACACAGCCGTTCCGCGGGTGAACTCATCGTGCCCATGCCCCCGCCACCGGGCACTTCAAAGTCAAATCTGACCACCAGCTCATGGCTGCCGGGCGTCACCTGGAAAAAACGCCCGTCGCGCAATCGCTGTTTATCCAGACGCTCGGCCATCAGCAACTTATCGTTGGGAAACGGCGTCGAGAACTCGATCCAGGCCATCTGCGGATTTACCGCCGGTAACGGGCTCTGGCAGCCTGCGACAACACTTGCAGCGAGCAACAGCATCAACCTGCGCATGACGAATGTCCCAAAGAAGGTTCATTCAGCATAACGCTGATCAGCTGCGTTGACAGCCTGCCGGGGTACCTTGGCCAATCACTTTTCGTTGCTGATCATAGAGCTTTGCCCACGGCCGGAAGCCGATGTTCCCCGCTTGCAGCTGATACCGCTGACCGGCGTTGAAGTCATTGAATTTCACGTTCAACTGGCAGTCTCGCCATAGTGGTTCGGCGTCCGGGCCGATGTTGGTGGGCTGGACCGGAAACTGGTAACGAACCGTCAGCTCATGACTGCCCGGATGCACCTCGAAATAACGCTTGTCGGTGGAAGCCTTGTCATCGACTTCCAGCGCTTGCAGGGCAGTGTCTTCTTGTTGTGAATCCAGCTCGATCCACGCTTGCGACGGATCATGGTGAGGTAATCCGAATCCGGCACAGCCGGTCAGCATCAACAAGCCTCCCGTCAGCATCAATTTGCGCATAGCGGAGCTCCAGTCAAGCGGGATAGTCTTGCGGGCAGACTTTCCAGGGATGATTTTATTTTGATCAGGCCGCTTCCAAGCCTTGGGTTACTTGATCGCGTTTTGCGCGTTTTGTTTCCGGGTGTGTTGCTTTTATTGCTCAGCGGCTGCGCTGGCATCAGCTATTACAGCCAATTGGCCAGTGGCCAGCTGCAGTTACTTCGGGCCAGGGAGCCGGTGGCCGAGGTACTTGCCGATCCGTCTCGTGATCCGACGTTGCGTGCGCATCTGACCCAATCGCAAAAGGCCCGGACATTCGCCAGCCAACAATTGCATCTGCCGGATAACCAGAGCTACCGCCTCTATGCCGACATAGGCCGACCGTTCGTGGTCTGGAACGTATTCGCCACGCCGGAATTTTCCCTGACACCGCAAAACCATTGCTTCCCCATCGCCGGTTGCGTCGCCTATCGCGGTTACTACAGCCAGAGCGCTGCCCGCGGCGAAGCAGCGTTGCAGCGCCTGAAAGGTATGGACGTGTCGATTGGCGGCGTCGAGGCCTATTCGACGCTCGGCTGGTTCAACGATCCGATTATCAGCTCCATGATGGGTTGGGGCGACGAGCGGCTGGCGACGCTGATCTTCCATGAGCTCGCGCATCAGCGCTTCTATGTGAAGGACGACACGGAGTTCAACGAGTCTTTCGCCACCTTCGTCGAGCAGGAAGGCACCCGACAATGGCGCGCGTCGCGTGGTTTACCCCCGGAAAACGGTGCCCAGGCGCAGCGGCGCGACCAGTTCATTCAATTGGTTCTGGACACCCGTACGCGGCTTGAAAAACTCTACGCCCTGCCGCTGCCCACCGACCAGATGCGCCAACGCAAAGCGGCAGAGTTCGAACGACTGCGCAATGAATATCGCCAATTGCGCGACAGCAGATGGGCTGGGGATAAACGCTACGACGCGTGGATCAACGCCCCGATGAACAATGCCCGGTTGTTGCCGTTTGGGCTGTATGACCAATGGGTGCCGGCGTTTGCGGCGTTGTTCAGGCAGGTTGGAGGGGATTGGGAGAGGTTTTATGCGGCCGTCGAGCAGCTGGGGGCGTTGCCGGTTGGGGAGAGAAAAGCCGCGCTGAGGAAGCTGACAGACAAATAAGTTGTGGCGAGGGAGCTTGCTCCCGTTCGGCGGCGAAGCCGTCGCCATGCCAGGCCTGCCGAATTGGGGCCGCTCCGCGACCCAGCGGGAGCAAGCTCCCTCGCCACAATTTTAGTGTCAACGCTGCAAAAACGCCTGATGCATCTCGTCCAGCGTTTCGAAATGATAGGCCGGTGCTTCTGCGCTCAATTCTTCCCGGCTGCCAAAACCATAACCCACCGCCGCCGCATCCAGCCCGTTGCTGCGCGCGCCGATCAGGTCGTGCTTGCGGTCGCCGATCATCAGGGTGTTCGCCGGGTCCAGGCCTTCTTCGGTCATCAGGTGAGCAATCAACTCGACCTTGTTGGTGCGTGTCCCGTCCAGTTCGCTGCCGTAAATCACTTTGAAGTGTTTGACGAAGTCGAAGTGCCGGGCGATTTCCCGGGCGAAAACCCATGGTTTTGAGGTCGCGATGTACAGCTGTCGCCCTTGTCCGCCAAGGGTTTCCAGCAGCGGTGTGACGCCGTCGAACACGCGGTTCTCGTACAGACCGGTGACCTTGAAGCGCTCACGGTAGAAGTTCACGGCTTCCCAGGCCTTGGGCTCATCGAAATCGTAGAACTGCATGAACGCCTGCAACAACGGCGGGCCGATGAAGTGTTCGAGTTTGGTCAGGTCGGGCTCATCGATGCCCAATTTGCTCAGGGCAAACTGGATCGAACGGGTGATGCCCTCGCGCGGGTCGGTCAGGGTGCCATCGAGGTCGAACAGTACGGTGTGGTAATGCATGTTGAATCCTGATTAAAGGCGAAGACTCAGAGCTGGTCGTAGCCTTCCGCCAGATGCAAATTCTTGAGCTTCACGTAGTTCGCCGCACTGTAGGTGAAAAAGGCATGTTCCTTGTCCGTCAGCGGGCGGATTTGTTTTACCGGGCTGCCGACATACAGGAAGCCGCTTTCCAGACGTTTGCCCGGCGGCACCAGGCTGCCAGCGCCGACAATCACATCGTCCTCGATCACCGCACCATCCATGACGATGCTGCCCATGCCGATCAGAACCCGGTTGCCGACGCTGCAGCCATGCAGCATGACTTTATGGGCAATGGTCACATCGTCCCCGATCAGGCAGGGAAAGCCATCGGGATTGAACGGCCCGGCGTGAGTGATGTGCAGCACGCAGCCATCCTGAACACTGGTGCGCGCACCGATCCGGATGCGGTGCATGTCGCCACGAATCACCGTCAGCGGCCAGACGGAGCTGTCTTCACCGATTTCGACGTCGCCGATCACCACCGCCGAGCCGTCGACAAAAGCGCCTTTGCCCAGCAGTGGCATGTGGTTCTGATACTTGCGAAGGGTCACGATAGGGTTTCTCTCTGTTGCCGATAGCTGCGGTGAGCGTCGATTGTAATTAAGATGGCCGCATGTTTCTTCCAGCCAAGGTGCCAACCGTGAGCGTGAACAACCCTCTTTTGCAGTCCTACGACCTGCCGCCGTTCTCGGCGATCCGTGCCGAACACGTGCAACCGGCCATCGATCAGATCCTGGCTGACAACCGTGCCGCCATTATCGAGATCCTCGCCAGCCAGGGCAAACAACCGACCTGGGCCGGCCTGGTGCTGGCGATGGACGAACTGAATGATCGTCTGGGCGCGGCCTGGAGCCCGGTCAGCCACCTGAATGCCGTGTGCAACAGCGCCGAATTGCGCGAAGCCTACGAGTCCTGCCTGCCAGCGTTGAGCGCCTACTCCACGGAGCTGGGCCAAAACCGTGAGCTGTTCGAAGCCTTTGAAGCCTTGGCGAACAGCCCGGAAGCCGCCGGTTTCGACGTAGCGCAAAAAACTATCCTGGAACACGCCCTGCGAGACTTCCGTCTGTCGGGTATCGACCTGCCGGAAGCCGAGCAAAAGCGCTACGCCGAAGTGCAGAGCAAATTGTCGGAGCTGGGCAGCCGCTTCTCCAACCAACTGCTCGACGCGACGCAAGCCTGGACCAAGCACGTGACCGATGAAGCCGCCCTCGCCGGCCTCACCGATTCGGCCAAGGCGCAAATGGCAGCCGCTGCCCAGGCCAAAGGCCTGGACGGCTTCCTGATCACCCTGGAATTCCCGAGCTATTACGCGGTGATGACCTACGCCCAGGACCGAGCCCTGCGCGAAGAAGTCTACGCCGCCTATTGCACCCGTGCATCGGACCAAGGCCCGAACGCCGGTCAAAACGATAATGGCCCGGTCATGGAGGAAATCCTCGACCTGCGCCAGGAGCTTGCAAAACTGCTGGGCTTCGCCAGCTTCTCGGAACTGAGCCTGGCCACCAAAATGGCTGAATCCAGCGATCAGGTGCTGAGTTTCCTGCGCGACCTGGCCAAACGCAGCAAACCGTTCGCCGTTCAGGACCTGGAACAGCTCAAGGCTTACGCCGCCGAACAAGGCTGCCCGGACCTGCAAAGCTGGGACAGCGGTTTCTACGGCGAGAAGCTTCGCGAACAACGTTACAGCGTTGCCCAGGAAGCCCTGCGCGCTTACTTCCCGATCGACAAAGTGCTGGGCGGCCTGTTCGCTATCGTCCAGCGCCTGTACGGCATCGAGATTGCCGAGCTGAAAGGCTTCGACGCCTGGCACCCGGATGTTCGCCTGTTTGAAATCAAGGAAAACGGCCAGCACGTCGGCCGCTTCTTCTTCGATCTCTATGCCCGCGCCAACAAGCGTGGCGGTGCCTGGATGGACGGCGCCCGTGACCGTCGCCGCACGATCAGCGGTGTGCTGCAAAGCCCGGTGGCCAATCTGGTGTGCAACTTCACCCCGGCCGACAGCGGCAAACCGGCCCTGCTGACCCACGATGAAGTCACCACCCTGTTCCACGAATTCGGTCACGGCCTGCATCACCTGCTGACCCGCGTCGAGCATGCCGGCGTGTCCGGCATCAACGGCGTGGCCTGGGATGCGGTGGAACTGCCAAGCCAGTTCATGGAGAACTGGTGCTGGGAGCCCGAAGGTCTGGCGCTGATCTCCGGTCATTACGAAACGGGCGAACCGCTGCCGCAAGACCTGCTGGGCAAGATGCTCGCGGCGAAGAACTTCCAGTCCGGCCTGATGATGGTTCGTCAGCTGGAGTTCTCGCTGTTCGACTTTGAACTGCACGCCACCCACGGCGACGGTCGCAGCGTGCTGCAATTGCTCGAAGGCGTGCGTGATGAGGTGTCGGTAATGCGTCCGCCGGCTTACAACCGTTTTCCGAACAGTTTCGCCCATATCTTCGCCGGTGGTTACGCGGCGGGTTACTACAGCTACAAATGGGCTGAAGTGCTGTCGGCCGACGCCTTCTCGAAGTTCGAAGAAGACGGCGTACTCAATGCCGAGACAGGTCGTGCGTTCCGCGAAGCGATCCTGGCGCGTGGCGGTTCTCAGGAGCCAATGGTGCTGTTCGTCGACTTCCGTGGCCGTGCGCCATCGATTGACGCACTCTTGCGCCATAGCGGCCTGAGTGAGGACGCGGCAGCATGAGTGAGGAACCAGTGATCACGAAAAAACGCTTTATCGCCGGGGCGGTCTGCCCGGCTTGCAGCGAGCCGGACAAATTGATGATGTGGAACGAAGCCGAAGTCCCGCATCGCGAATGCGTGGCCTGCGGTTATTCGGACACGCTCAATGAACAGGGTTTGTCGGTGCCCAAGGAATTGGGCACGCGGGTCAATACTTCGGCGCTGAAGGTACCGGACGCCAAGGTTCAGGCCGTGCAGTTCTTCCCGAACCCGAAGCTGAAGAAGAAGCCTGACGAACACCATTGATGTCGACGCCACCTTTCACCCTTTGGCGGGGTGGAAGGTGGTATCTATTTACCGCCCCTCCCCCGCGCTTCCTCCATAGGCTGAATCCTTCAGCCCTATTCAAGGAAGACGCCCATGCCTGATACCAATCCTCTGCTGCAGCACTGGGACTTGCCGCCCTGGCCGGACATCCGCGCCGAACATCTGGTGCCGGCGATCGAAACAATCATTGCAGACAATCGCCTGGCTATTGCCGACATTATTGCAAGCCAATCCGCGATTCCGAACTGGGACGATCTGGTACTGGCTGTTGATGAAACCGATGCGCGCCTCGATGAGGCCATGGGCATCATCGAAACCCTTTCACTGGTGAAACACGAGGGCAAGGCCTGGGACACTGCCAGCGAGACGTGCGGTGACGCCGTTGCGCGGTACAAGGCTGAAAAGATGGGTAATCCGGCACTGTTCCGGGCGTATCAGCGGCTGACGCAAAGTCCGGCCGCCATGAATTACGATGAACCGCGCAAAGCGGTGCTGAACAAAGTCCTGCGCAGATTTCGCTTGTCAGGAATCGAGTTGCCCATCGAACGACAGCAGACGCTGGCACGACTGAATCGCGACATTGGTGTGCTGCAAGGCCTGTTCCTGAGCAACCTGGAACACGCCAGCGCCGCCTGGAGCAAACGCATCGACGACGTCACGCAATTGAGCGGTCTGTCCGCCGCGACACTGGAGCGTCTGGCACTCAATGCGCAACAGGCAGGGCACAAAGGCTGGCTCATGCGTCTGGACCAGGACACCTACCATCGCGTCATGGCCTATGCCGAAGACCGATCCCTGCGCGAAGAATACTTTGTCGCCTATTTCACCCGGGCTTCGGATCAAGGGCCCCACGCCGGGCAATTCGATAATGCTCCGGTGCTGGAGTTGCTGTTGTCTGTGCGTCACCAGAAAGCCTTGTTGCTCGGGTACGAAAACTACGCGCAACTCAGCCTTGTGACGGAGATGGCCGAATCCACCGAGCAAGTGACCGGTTTCCTGCGGCGGCAGATTCTGCAGGCCACACCGGACATTGAGAAGGATGCGCAGGCGCTCGACGCGTTTGCGCTCGAGCGTGGCATGAGTGAGGTCCAGCCTTGGGACCATGAATTCCTCATCGAACAATTACGCCAGCAACGTCTCGGCGAGGCGCTGAAAAACCTTCGAGTCTACTTTCCGCTAGATGGGACCTTGCAGCGGCTTTGCCTGTTCAGCGAGCGCATGTTTGGTATCCGGATCGTCGAACTGACGGTGTTCAGTCGCTGGCATGACAGCGTGCGCCTGCTTGAAATCAGCGAGTACGACATGGTGATCGGGCATATTTACCTCGATCCTTTTCATCGGGATGAAGCGCCGGACTTTGCCTGGACTTCCACCCCACGTAATCGACGGCTGGACGCCGAAGGGCAGTTGACGCGGCCTATAGCGGTGCTTCATGGCAACTTCACGCCCGGGAATGCCGAGCATCCTTGCCTTCTCGCCCACCAGGACCTGCGCGTTTTGTTCCATGAGTTCGGCCATTGCCTGCAACACATTCTGACCCGCTCGCCTCACCATCGCCTGTCGGGTATTACCCAGCTGGGACGCGATACAGCGGAGTTCACCGGGCAATTGTTCGAGCGTTGGTGTCTGTCTGGGGAGTTTCTGCTGTGGTTGGCTGCTCACCACCAGACCGGAGAGCGCCTGAGCGAAGCACGAGTCGACACAGCATTGGCAGCCATTCAAACCCAGACCTCCCGGCAATCCGCAGAGCTGTTGATGGCTGCATTGTTTGACTTCGAATTGCACCGCAGCCAAGGTGATGGCCGCAGCGTCGAGAAAATCTTCGACGACGTGCAGCGCGAAATTCCCCACCTGCAACTGCCACCCTATTGTCGGTTTGCCAACAGCTTTGACTACATGGTGACCGGGTACGCGGCGTCGGTTTACGCCTACAAATGGTCGGACGTACTGGCGACCGAAGCCTTTAAACGGTTCCAGCAAGACTGGGTATTCAACCCGCAGACCGGCAGGGCGTTCCGCGAAGCTTTTTTTTCACCGGGCGATTCGCGCTCGTTGCTGGTCGCCCTGGAAGAATTCCTCGGACGGCCGATCGCCGACAATTATTTTGCGACCTTGCCAACCAGCGCTACTCATTGAGCCGATACTCACTCAACGTGGGCCGATTGGAACCAACTCTTCATCGAACAGGCCGCAAACGGGCTGGTGCTGCAATCGCCGTTGGCTAGCGCGGTCCGAAGCTTGTCGGCATCAGCCTGCATCATGTAACGCACGCCGTCCTTGAAATGGACACTGTCACCAAAGCCGCCTTGGGTCATTTCGTTCAGGGCGTCTTCCTTGCTCCAGCCTTGCACCACCACCCGATACATCGCCGCCATCAAGCCGGTGCGGTCCGAGCCGTGCATGCAGTGCATGAGCACCGGGCCATTGGATTCGGCGGTCTGGATCGCGCGAAGGGCCGTGAGTACTTGCGCATCATCCACATGATTGGTGCGATAGGGCAGCTGTACCTGAGCAATGCCCGGCGTGGACAACCAGTTTGAATCCGACTCGGGCAGGAAAGTGATGACGGTGGCGACGTTGAGTTTCTTCAATAACGGTACGGCGCCGCTGTCGGGCAAGGCGCTGCGATAAAGAGTCGGGGACATTTGATAGAGGTTGTATTGCACCTCTACGGATTGAGCCCATTCCGCCGGGCGGGGTGAATCGGTGTCGTCCGCGAGGGCTACCGTCAGGTTGAAAAGCGTGGCTAGCGACAACAGGAATGTCACAGGAAAAAGGCGCAATCGGGGCATGCTCGGACAACCGTGTGGGAATAAGGTAGTTAGATGCCACATAGCATCGTCCCTGAGCAGTCAAAGACCCGTGAGACTTCTGTCAAAGAAGCGTGAATTGAACAGCTTCGTCACGGTCTGGTGCTTAATAAAAAAGCGGTACGTAAATTTCGTACCGCTTTAATAGTGCTTGGTTTAGGCACTGGCGTATCAATAATTATAGGTAGCACGCATTTGAGAACAATCAGGGATTAATGATTTTCGAATATGCCGTTGCCAGAGCAATCAGAACTGCTTTGTCCTGGGCATCGAGGCTTCCATCACCGTTCACGTCGGCAGGAGTTTGGCGCATGGAGAAGGTTGCACCACCGTCATTCGAAACGGCTTCGCGGGTGCTGGAGTCCAGTAGGGAGTAGGTGGGTGTGCGACTTTCCGGATCGTAACCCTCTTCCTTGAGAGCAAACTGCATGGAGACCCGAACTTCTTTCGGACTAAATACAGACGGGGCCAACAATTGAAGAAAGATACCGCGCTGGTTGTAATTCGACATTAATTAATTCCTTTTAATAGTTACAACACGACAACTTCGTGTGAAGCGCATACTACCGATTGACAACAACTAAGCCACTGTCTATCTGTTTCTCATAATGACAAGAAACTCACTAGTGAACGAACAACTAGCCCATACTTGACACATTTTCAGGCGCCGAACGGCACTGGCCTATTCGGCTGCGGACCTATACTGTATGAACATACAGCTTAAGGATCATCTCGATGGCTACTTCTTTGCCACCTCGCGGTCGTGGCACCGCCACCAACCCGCACAACCGCTTTGCACCGAATCGTTCGGTGGCCGAGGATGACGGCTGGTATCAGGAAGCGCCGATCACCCAAGGCACCGAGGTGCGCATCGAAACGGCTAAGAACATCATCACCCGCAACAACTCGCCGGACTTGCCTTTTGATCGTTCGATCAATCCCTATCGCGGCTGCGAACACGGTTGCATCTACTGCTATGCGCGACCCAGCCATGCTTATTGGGACATGTCACCGGGGCTCGATTTCGAAACCAAACTGATCGCAAAGACCAATGCCGCCGATGTGCTGGAAGAACAGCTGTCCAGACGCGGCTATCAATGCGCGCCGATCAACCTGGGGTCCAACACCGATCCCTATCAGCCGATCGAGCGCGAACACAAAATCACTCGCCAGACTCTGGAAGTGCTGCTGCGTTATCGACACCCGGTGACGATCATCACCAAGGGATCGCTGATTCTCCGGGATCTGGATCTGCTCGCCGAACTCGCCGAGCAAAGGCTGGTGGCAGTAATGATCAGCCTCACCACCCTCGACGATGAACTCAAACGTATTCTCGAACCGCGCGCGGCTGCGCCCAAGGCTCGGTTGCGGGCCATCCGCGTGATGCGCGAAGCCGGCATTCCGGTGGGCGTGTTGTGTTCGCCGATGATTCCGATGATCAACGACAGCGAACTCGAAAGCCTGCTCGCCGAGGCGCATGCCGCCGGTGCCCAGAGTGCAGCCTATATGATGTTGCGTCTGCCGCTGGAAGTGGCGCCCTTGTTCGAAGAATGGCTGGCCGCCCACTATCCTCAGCGTGCCGCGCATGTGTTGAGCCTGATCCGCCAGAGCCGTGGCGGGGAGCTCTACGACAGCAGGTTTGGCGCACGGATGCGCGGTGAAGGGCCGTTTGCCGATTTGCTGGCGCAACGTTTTGCCAAAACCATCAAGCGCCTGGGGCTCAATCGTCGGGAAGGATTCGATCTGGACTGCAATGCCTTCTGTCCGCCAGGTCGCCAGATGTCATTGATTTGAGGACAATTGCCTTATGGTTTGATAGTGGAAAAAGCGATTGGCCATCAGGCTGGTCACGTTTTCTGTGACCTGGAACACACGTTCTAGAGCGTTTGATTCAGTTTGAGTTAAGTTTCGGCAGATACCTTGTTCATCGAGTGACTGACGGGTCGAGATATTCGGCCTGGATGTTTTTTAACAGCCACTGGCTTCATACCGGACAAAACGGGACAATTCCCTGACTCCGCCAAAGAGGATGAATCATGAGTGACAAGGATAAACAGCCGTTGGCTGCGTCGGCTTCAGCCCAACCTGAGGCGGAAACCGCCGATGCAGCGTTGAAGCATATTGTTGACGGCTTTTTGCATTTTCATCATGAGATTTTTCCGCAGCAGGAAGAACTCTTCAAAAAACTCGCTACGGCTCAGCAGCCACGGGCGATGTTCATTACCTGTGCCGACTCGCGCATCGTCCCCGAACTGATCACCCACAGTTCGCCTGGCGATCTGTTCGTGACCCGCAACGTTGGCAACGTCGTACCGCCTTACGGCCAAATGAACGGTGGCGTTTCCACGGCCATCGAGTACGCGGTCCTGGCGCTTGGCGTGCAGCACATCATCATCTGCGGCCACTCCGATTGCGGCGCGATGCGCGCGGTGCTTAACCCCGACAGCCTGGAAAAGATGCCCACGGTCAAAGCCTGGCTGCGGCATGCGGAAGTCGCGAAAACCATGGTGCACGACAACTGCAACTGCGCCGACGAAAACGAGACGATGCATATCCTCACCGAGGAAAATGTCATCGCCCAATTGCAGCACTTGCGTACTCACCCCTCTGTAGCCTCGCGCATGGCGAACGGTCATCTGTTCATCCATGGCTGGGTCTACGACATCGAAACCAGCGCAATCAAGGCTTATGACGCGGACCAGGGCGGTTTCCTGCCGCTCGATGGCAGCCATCCGATTCCGGTGGCGACGCCCAAAGCGCGCTTCTAAATCTTCCTAAAAATCTGTGTGGTTTGACCCCGGCCGCTGTTTCAGCGGTCCGGCCTTGCCATGCCTGAAGAAAACTTCGGGAGAATTACCATGCGTGCTGCGCAACTCAAAGCTGTTCTGCCACGGGAGCTGCTCGCTTCAGTGGTTGTGTTTCTGGTCGCCCTGCCCTTGTGCATGGGCATCGCCATCGCCTCGGGCTTGCCGCCGGCCAAGGGTTTGATCACCGGGATCATCGGTGGGCTGGTGGTGGGCTGGCTTGCCGGCTCACCGCTGCAAGTCAGTGGCCCGGCGGCGGGTCTGGCGGTGCTGGTATTCGAGCTGGTACGCCAGCATGGCATTGCGATGCTCGGGCCCATCTTGCTGCTCGCAGGTTTTCTGCAATTGATGGCCGGGCGTTTCAAGCTGGGTTGCTGGTTTCGTGTTACGGCGCCAGCGGTGGTGTACGGCATGCTCGCCGGGATTGGCGTGTTGATCGTGCTCTCACAGGTGCATGTGATGCTCGATGCCGTGCCCAAACCTTCCGGGCTGGACAACCTCGCAGCCTTCCCGGTGGCCGTTATCCAGGCCTTGCCTTCCCTTGGCTGGCAAGCCGGTTTGCTGGGGCTGTCGACGATTGCGGTGATGTGGCTGTGGGAGAAATTCCGCCCCCACTCCCTGCGCTTCATTCCCGGCGCACTGCTTGGCGTAGGCCTGGCGACGGTCGCCAGCCTGATGCTCGCCTTGCAGGTCAAGCGCGTTGAAGTCCCGGCCAACCTGGCAGAAGCCATCGACTGGCTGAAGCCTGCCGACTTGCTCAATCTGGCCGACCCCACCCTACTGATCGCTGCTTTCGCCGTAGCCTTCATCGCCAGCGCTGAAACCTTGCTTTCGGCTGCAGCAGTGGACCGTATGCACAGTGGTCAACGCTCCGACTTCGATCGGGAATTGTCGGCACAGGGCGTCGGCAACATGCTCTGCGGTCTGCTCGGCGCGCTGCCTATGACGGGTGTGATTGTGCGCAGTTCGGCCAACGTCCAGGCCGGTGCCACCACGCGAATGTCGGCGATCTTCCACGGTCTGTGGTTGCTGGCTTTCGTGTTGCTGCTGTCCAGTGTGTTGCAAAGCATTCCGGTGGCGAGCCTGGCAGGCGTGCTGGTGTACACCGGCTTCAAACTGGTCGACCTCAAGGCTTTCCGCGGCCTGGGCCGTTATGGCCGGATGCCGATGTTCACTTACGCGGCGACGGCGCTGGCAATCATCTTCACCGACTTGCTGACCGGCGTACTGATCGGCTTCGGACTGACGTTGGCCAAACTGGCCTGGAAAGCGTCGCGGCTGAAGATCAGCCTGATCGACCTGCCGGCGGATGGAGAGATGGAGCTGCGACTGACGGGGGCAGCAACTTTCCTCAAGGTGCCGGCATTGACCCAGGTGTTGGGCACCATTCCCCCAGGCGCGACGGTGCATGTGCCGCTCAACAACCTGAGCTACATCGATCACTCGTGTCTGGAATTGCTTGAGGAATGGGGCCGGGCGAATGCGGCCAAAGGGTCGAAGCTGTTGATTGAAGCGCGGGGGTTGAAGCGCAGGCTTGAAGGACGGTTACGGACTACATCCGGAGTGGGTTCTACGGCATAAAACAAAACCAATGTGGGAGCGAGCCTGCTCGCGATTGCGGTGTGTCATTCAACATTGATGTCGACTGATGCACCGCTATCGCGAGCAGGCTCACTCCCACAAGGGATGGTGTTGACTCTAAATAATCAAGCCGCCGGCTGATCCAGCTCCAGGCCTACGCCCAACCGGCGGGACATGCACGGCCAGCGTTTCCACGCGGCACCCGTGTCCGGGCTGCTGAGCCTTTCACGGTAGATTTCCACCGACTCCAGCGCGAAGCTCTCATCGTCGAGCATGTTGTCCACCGCGTGGTGCACCACTTCATCCAGTTGGTTGGCAAACTCCTCACCGATGAGCTGGTGAGCAATCAGGTTGGCGACAGTCATGTCCAATGGGATCAGTGGCTGGCCAAAATGCTTGATGTACAGGTCATTGACCTCTTCGACAAACCGATGCGCCAGATAGGCTTCGTCCAGCAGGCTGTCGAGCCCGATGTGCCCCGCCATGATCGTCGGCGGCTGGAGAAAGTACTGCTCGGCGATTTTCAGCACCGGTTTGATCTGTGATTCGATACCCGCTTCCCTGGCGACTTCATTGGCTGCGTCCAGCAGATCAGGAACTTCATCAATGTAGGCGGCGACAAAACGCGTCAGCACGCCGTTGGCATCCGCCTCCGGCAATTGGATCGACGGGTGCAGATGAGGCAGTTTGCTTTCCAGCTGACGCGTCAGCAGGCCGGTCTCGGCCTCGTGTTGTTGGGCTTTTTGGATCTGCTCGCGCAATGCGGCGGTGTTCATGAAAACTCCAGGAAACAAAGGCAATGAAATAGGGAAGACATAACTTAGCTGGCTTATGAAAAATGCTAAGACGCATTTGTCATAATTGTTTCATCCTTGAGACGCCTCCGTTATATCGATTTGCCACCACTCGTCTGCATCCTTCTCCATTCGTGACCTTGAACGCAAGTCCCAGCTGTTTCAGATCATTTACGCCATCACATTGCGAGGTAGCACTCCCTGTCTATACTCGGGTGGGAATGGAGTTAGCTGATGACGCCCGACTGCACACGCAGCAAAGGCTCGGCGATTCAAGTTCGTAGTCTGAAAAAGCCGCTCCCTTGCCGCAGGTGAAAGCCGGCGGGATAACAAGAACGATAAGGGGAACCCGCAATGATGCGACATCCACACGTCTGGATGGGCCTCCTGTTGTGGTCGATTTTCAGCCAGGCGCAAGCCGCCTGGACTGTGAATATGGCGCCGGGAGCGACTGAAATCAGTCACGCAGTATTTGACCTGCACATGACCATTTTCTGGATCTGTGTAGTGATCGGCATCATCGTCTTCGGCGCCATGTTCTGGTCGATGATGGTCCACCGCCGCTCCACCGGGCAGGTGGCCGCAAAATTTCATGAAAGCACCACCGTTGAAATCCTCTGGACCATCGTGCCCTTCCTGATCCTGGTGGCCATGGCGGTTCCTGCGACGGCGACCCTGATCAAGATGTACGACGCCAGTGAGCCGGATATCGATATCCAGGTCACCGGCTATCAGTGGAAGTGGCACTACAAATACCTGGGCCAGGACGTCGAGTTCTTCAGCAACCTGACGACCCCCGCCGACCAGATCCACAACAAGGAAACCAAGGGCGAGCATTACTTGCTCGAAGTCGACAAGCCGCTGGTGCTGCCGATTGGCGCCAAGGTGCGCTTCCTCGTGACGTCCGCCGACGTTATTCACTCCTGGTGGGTGCCGGCCTTCGCGGTCAAGCGCGATGCGATCCCGGGGTTCGTCAACGAAGCCTGGACCCGCGTCGACAAGCCCGGCATCTATCGTGGCCAGTGTGCGGAACTGTGCGGCAAGGACCACGGCTTCATGCCGATCGTGGTCGAGGTCAAGGAAAAGGCCGACTACGAAAAATGGCTGGGCGAGCGCAAGGCCGAAGCCCTTCAGCTTAAAGAACTGACCAGCAAGGAATGGACCCTCGACGAGCTCAAGGAGCGCGGCGACAAGGTCTATCACACCACTTGCGTCGCCTGTCACCAGGCCGAAGGCCAGGGCTTGCCGCCAATGTTCCCGGCGCTCAAAGGCTCGAAAATCGCCACCGGACCAAAAGACGCACACCTGAGCATCGTCTACCACGGCAAGCCAGGCACCGCGATGGCGGCATTTGGCAAGCAGCTCTCGGAAGTCGATATCGCGGCGGTCGTGACCTACGAACGTAATGCCTGGGGCAACAACAAAGGCGACATGGTCACTCCTAAAGAAGTGCTGGAGCTGAAACAGGCGGAAAGTAAATGACCCGGTCTATTGCGCAACCAAGGAACCGGTCGGGGCTACGCTCCCCGGCTTGCCCAGCCCATCTGTTTGCAGGAGACACGCCATGAGCGCCGTCATCGATGACCATGGTCATGCCACCGATCACGCCCACGGCCCCGCCAAAGGCCTGATGCGTTGGGTGCTGACCACCAACCACAAGGACATCGGCACGTTGTACCTGTGGTTTGCGTTCTCCATGTTCCTGTTGGGCGGCTCGTTCGCGATGGTGATTCGCGCCGAGCTGTTCCAGCCGGGGCTGCAGATCGTCCAGCCGGAATTCTTCAACCAGATGACCACCATGCACGGCCTGGTCATGGTCTTCGGTGCGGTGATGCCGGCCTTCGTCGGCCTCGCCAACTGGATGATCCCGTTGATGGTCGGCGCACCGGACATGGCCTTGCCACGGATGAACAACTTCAGCTTCTGGCTGCTGCCGGCGGCGTTCATCCTGTTGGTGTCGACCCTGTTCACCCCCGGCGGTGGGCCGAACTTCGGCTGGACGTTCTATGCCCCGCTGTCGACGACCTATGCGCCGGAAAGCGTGACGTTCTTCATCTTCGCCATCCACCTGATGGGGATCAGTTCGATCATGGGTGCGATCAACGTGATCGCGACCATCCTCAACCTGCGCGCCCCCGGCATGACGCTAATGAAAATGCCGCTGTTCGTCTGGACCTGGCTGATCACCGCGTTCCTGCTGATCGCGGTGATGCCGGTGCTGGCCGGGTGCGTGACGATGATGCTGATGGACATCCACTTCGGCACCAGCTTCTTCAGTGCCGCCGGTGGCGGCGACCCGGTGCTGTTCCAGCATGTGTTCTGGTTCTTCGGTCACCCCGAGGTGTACATCATGATCCTGCCGGCCTTCGGTGCCGTCAGCTCGATCATCCCGACCTTCTCGCGCAAGCCGCTGTTCGGCTACACATCGATGGTCTACGCGACGGCGAGCATTGCGTTCCTGTCGTTCATCGTCTGGGCGCACCACATGTTCGTGGTCGGCATTCCGCTGGTGGGCGAGTTGTTCTTCATGTACGCCACGCTGCTGATCGCGGTGCCGACGGGCGTGAAGGTGTTCAACTGGGCCAGCACCATGTGGCAAGGCTCGCTGACGTTCGAGACACCGATGCTGTTCGCGGTGGCGTTCGTGATCCTGTTCTCCATCGGTGGCTTCTCCGGATTGATGCTGGCCATCGCCCCGGCGGACTTCCAGTACCAGGACACGTACTTCGTGGTCGCGCATTTCCACTACGTATTGGTGCCCGGGGCGATCTTCGGAATCTTCGCTTCGGCCTACTACTGGATGCCGAAATGGACCGGCCACATGTACGACGAAACCCTCGGCAAGCTGCACTTCTGGCTCTCGTTCATCGGCATGAACATGGCGTTCTTCCCGATGCACTTTGTAGGGCTGGCAGGCATGCCGCGGCGGATTCCGGACTACAACCTGCAATTCGCCGACTTCAACATGGTCTCGTCGATTGGCGCGTTCATGTTCGGCGCCACGCAGATCTTCTTCCTGTTCATCGTGATCAAAACCATTCGCGGCGGCCCGCCAGCACCGGCCAAACCGTGGGATGGGGCGGAAGGCCTGGAGTGGAGCATCCCGTCACCGGCGCCGTATCACACCTTCACCACACCGCCGGAAGTGAAATGAACACCTTCGCCTGGATGGGTACTGGCCTTGCTTTTGTGGCGAGGGGATTTATCCCCGTTGGGTCGCGAAGCGGACCTAAAACCTGCAATCGAGGTGTAACAGGCACACCGGGCGGGCGGTTTTTACGGCTGCTTCGCAGCCGAACGGGGATAAATCCCCTCGCCACAGGGTTATGTGTTGAGGGTTGGAATCATGGCTGACTCAATTTCGATGAAGAAGCTGGTCACCCGCCTGTTGCTGGTGGTGGTGGCGATGTTTGTCTTCGGGTTTGCCCTGGTGCCGATCTACGACGTGATGTGCAAGGCGTTCGGCATCAATGGCAAGACCTCGGGGCAGTACGAAGGCGAGCAAACGGTCGACACGTCGCGGCAGGTACGCGTGCAGTTCCTGTCGACCAATGCCGCCGACATGTCCTGGGATTTCTATCCCAAGAGTGACGAGCTGACGGCCAACCCGGGGGCGGTGAACGAGATGATCTTCATCGCGCACAACCCGACGGATAAGCCGATGAGCGCGCAAGCGGTGCCGAGCATCGCGCCAAGCAATGCCGCGGCGTACTTCCACAAGACCGAATGTTTCTGCTTTACCCAGCAAGTGCTGCAGCCCGGTCAACGGATCGAGATGCCGGTACGTTTCATCGTTGACCGCGACATGCCCAAGGAAGTGAAGCACCTGACGCTGTCCTACACGCTGTTCGATATCACCGCCCGACATCCACCGGTAGCCGTAAACACTGGCGGTTGAGCGTGCCCGATAAGGAGAACAATAAATGGCAACTCATGAACACTATTACGTACCGGCCCAGAGCAAATGGCCGATCATCGCCACCGTCGGCATGTTCGTCACCGTATTTGGCCTGGCCACCTGGTTCAATGACCTGAAAGCGGCGCGGCCTGAATCCCACGGCCCGCTGATCTTTTTCGTCGGTGGCCTGCTGCTGGCCTACATGCTGTTCGGCTGGTTCGGCACGGTCATCAAGGAAAGTCGCGGCGGCTTGTATAGCGCACAGATGGATCGTTCGTTCCGTTGGGGCATGAGCTGGTTCATTTTCTCGGAGGTGATGTTCTTCATCGCCTTCTTCGGCGCATTGTTTTACGTGCGGCACGTGTCCGGCCCGGCGCTCGGCGGTGAAGGCGCCAAAGGCATGGCGCACATGCTGTGGCCGAACTTCGAATTTATCTGGCCGCTGTTGAACAACCCGGACCCGAAACTCTTTCCGGCACCCAAGGACGTGATCAGCCCGTGGGGCCTGCCGCTGCTCAATACGGTGTTGCTGGTGAGTTCCAGCGTCACCGTGACCATCGCCCACCACGCCTTGAAAAAGGGCCATCGCGGTGCGCTGAAAATCTGGCTGGCGATCACTGTGTTGCTGGGCTGCGCGTTCCTCGGCTTTCAGGCCGAAGAATACATTCACGCCTATCACGAACTGGGTCTGACCCTGGGGTCGGGCATCTACGGCGCAACGTTCTTCATGCTCACCGGGTTCCACGGCGCCCACGTCACTATCGGCACCATCATTCTGTTTGTGATGCTGATGCGGGTCATGCGCGGGCACTTCGATAACGAGCACCAGTTCGGGTTTGAAGCGGCGAGTTGGTATTGGCACTTCGTGGACGTGGTGTGGATCGGGCTGTTCGTTTTCGTCTACGTGCTCTGAGGTTTTACCAAGGTGCATGCGACACCAACTGGCCGCTGAAAAAACCCCAGGCAATCAAGCCGACGGTGATGGCGGCCAGCGCAACACGCACACTCAAGGCAATGACGAGGCGGTTCGAGCTGCTGTCGTCCTTGACCAGAAAAAACAGGCCGCTGAACAGGCTGACAACCGTGGCAATCAGCATCAGGACGATGGCTGCTTTGAGCATGGTGAGACTCCGGGGGAAAGGCGATGCACTTGAGTATAGCTATCGCGACTGCCGACTTTCTGGCGACGCCATGAAGCGTTTTCGGCCGGGCATCGTGCCGACCCTGGTGGTCGCGTTGCTGTTGCCCATGCTGGTGTCACTGGGGTTCTGGCAATTGAGCCGGGGCGCGGAGAAAAGCGCGCTACTGCAAAGCTACGCCGAGCGCCGAGTGGCTGAGCCGATGACCAGCTCCGAGCTGCGACACACCGAGGACCCGGCCTTTCGCCGCGTTCGACTGCACGGCCAGTTCGATGCCGCACACAGCCTGCTGCTGGATAACCGCCAGCGCGACGGCAAGGTCGGCGTCGAACTGCTGCAACCGTTTCAGGATCAGGCGACCGGGCTCTGGCTGCTGGTCAATCGCGGCTGGCTGCCGTGGCCGGATCGGCGCACCCCGCCGCAGTTCACTACCCCGGCTCAACCCCAGAGCCTTGATGCCTGGGTCTATGTCTCTCCCGGCGCCACGTTCCAATTGCACGCCGACCCAAACTCCACGACCTGGCCGCAGCTGGTGACAGCCGTTGAGCCGGCGAAGCTGTGGACGGCCCTCGATCGTGACGGTTTTGCCTACGAATTACGCGCAGAAGCCGGACCCGCGTCCTACCAGGCCGATTGGCCGGTGGTGGCCATGGGGCCGGAAAAACACCTGGCTTATGCCGTGCAGTGGTTCGCGATGTCGATCGCCCTGTTCGGCCTTTATCTCTATCTCGGCTGGCACAACGCAAAGGAGAAACACCATGGGAGCGGCCATGAATCCACCCAGCATGTCTGAGGCGAAAACGCCGGCAAGTCGGCGCAAGGGCCGGTTGCAGCTATTGCTGATCGTGCTTGGGGTGATCGGTCCGATGATCCTCGCCACGGGCATGTACAAATTGCAGTTCTGGGTGCCGGAGGGCCGCAGTTATCACGGCGAGCTGATCGGCAACGGCCAGACCCGTGCCGACCTTGGCGTGCAGGCGCAGGAGGACCGCTGGCAGTTGCTGGTCACGGCGCCGAAAGATTGCTCGGTGGACTGCCAGCAACTGGTGTACCTGGCGCGGCAGATTCAGATCGGCCTCGGCCGCGATGCCGGGCGCGCCAGTCACGCTTTGGCCGCGGCGCAACCGCTGACGGCTGATTACGACGCCAAGCTGACCCGTGAATACCCGCAACTGCAACGTTACCCAATGGACCTGACCACCTTCAGCAAGACCACCGGCGACAAAGCCGTGCCCCAGCTGTGGATCATCGACCCCCACGGCAATCTGGTGCTGCGCTACGACCCGACAGTGAAGGGTAAGGACTTGCTCAACGACCTGCGGCATCTGCTGAAACTGTCGAACATCGGATAAGGGCATCGTCATGGCCAAACCTGGATTTCGCCTCGCGCTGTTTGCCACCTTGCTGGCACTGATAGTGGTGCTGCTCGGCGCCTACACCCGCCTGACTCACGCCGGCCTCGGCTGCCCCGACTGGCCGGGTTGCTACGGCTTCATCAGCGTGCCGAAAAGCGAAGCCCAACTGGCCCATGCCGAATTGCATTTTCCCGATGCGCCCGTCGAAGCCCACAAAGGCTGGAACGAGATGGTCCACCGCTATTTCGCCGGTACGCTCGGGCTGTTGATCTCGGTGCTGGCCGGTCGCGCCTGGGTGCATCGCCGTCATCCGGGGCAACCGGTGAAATTGCCGTTGTTTCTGCTGGCGGTGGTAATCGCCCAAGCGGCGTTCGGCATGTGGACGGTGACGCTCAAGCTCTGGCCGCAAGTGGTGACCGGGCATCTGCTCGGCGGTTTTGCGACTTTGAGCCTGCTGTTTTTGCTGACCTTGCGCCTGTCCGGCGTGCTGCCGGCGCTGACCGTGCCACGGCGTTTGCAGCACTGGGCGACAGCCGGGTTGCTGCTGGTGATCCTGCAAATCGCTCTCGGCGGTTGGGTCAGTTCAAACTACGCGGCGGTGGCCTGTATCGACTTCCCGACCTGCCACGGGCAATGGCTGCCACCGGCTGATTTCGCCAACGGTTTTCACCTGACTCAACACATCGGCCCCAATTACCTCGGCGGGCAACTGGACAGCGACGCCCGCACGGCGATTCATCTGACTCACCGTATCGGCGCAATGCTGGTGACGCTGGTGCTGCTGGGTCTGGCCTGGCAACTGAAGGTGGTCGGCATGACGCGTCTGGCCGGGCTGGTGCTGATCGCCCTCGCCGCGCAGATCACGCTGGGCATCAGCAACGTTGTCTTTCACCTGCCGCTGCCTGTCGCCGTCGCGCACAACGCCGGCGGCGCAGCGCTGTTGCTGACGATGGTGCTGGTCAATTATCACGCGCGGACCAGTCTGGTTCGGGTCAAACAGCAGAATCCTGCACGCTGGCGGTTCAGCCCGCGCAAACACTCAGCCGGGCCCATAACAATAAAAGGAGAGATGCCATGGCGACTCTGATCGGCGAACGTCACAGTCAGGCGATCTGGCGTGACTACCTTGAGCTGACCAAGCCGAAAGTGGTGGTGCTGATGCTCATCACCTCGCTGGTGGGCATGTTCCTCGCGACCCGCGCCGGAGTGCCATGGACGGTGCTGGTGTTCGGCAATCTGGGGATCGCGTTGTGTGCCGGCGGTGCGGCGGCGGTGAACCATGTGGTGGACCGGCGTATCGATGCGGTCATGGCCAGAACTCACAAACGTCCCTTGGCAGAAGGGCGGGTGTCACCGGCGGCGGCGCTGACGTTTGCCTTGGTCTTGGCGGTGCTGGGGCAAGCCGTACTGTTGGCCTTCACCAACGCGCTGACGGCCTGGCTGACCCTCGCGTCCTTGCTCGGCTATGCGGTGGTCTACACCGGATTCCTGAAACGCGCGACGCCGCAGAACATTGTCATCGGTGGCCTCGCCGGTGCTGCCCCGCCGTTGCTCGGCTGGACCGCTGCCACCGGTCATATCAGCGCCGAACCCTTGCTGCTGGTACTGATCATTTTCGCCTGGACTCCTCCGCACTTCTGGGCCCTGGCCATTCACCGCAAAGAGGAATACGCCAAGGCCGATATCCCGATGCTGCCGGTGACCCATGGCGAGCATTACACCAAGGTGCACATCCTGCTTTATACCTTCGCGCTGCTGGCCGTCAGCCTGATGCCTTACGTGATCCACATGAGCGGCATGCTCTACCTGATTTGCGCCCTGGGACTGGGCGCGAGGTTTCTGCAATGGGCCGTGGTGCTGTACCGTGGCACTCGGCCGCACGCGGCGATCAACACCTTCAAGTACTCTATCTGGTACTTGTTCCTGCTGTTTATCGCGCTGCTCGTAGACCACTACCTACTGTTGAACCTATGACTCGAACTCAGAAAACCGTCTTTATCCTCGTCGCCCTGATCGCGCTGGTGCTGGGCCTGACCATCAACAAAGTGCTGTCCGGCAAAGGCCAGGGCGATCCGACGGCGCTGATCGACGCCGGGATCATCTTGCTGCCGCAAAGCCGCAACTTGCCGAACGTGACGATGACCGATCAGGACGGCAAGCCGGTGGCGGTCAATGAGTTGAAAGGCAAGTGGTCGCTGCTGTTCTTCGGCTACACCTTCTGCCCGGACATCTGCCCGACCACCCTCGCCCAACTGCGCCAGATCAAAAGCGAACTGCCACCGGAGGCCGTGGCCAAGTTGCAGATCATCCTGGTCAGCGTCGACCCGAACCGCGACACGCCCAAGCAGCTCAAGCAGTACCTGGGCTACTTCGATCCGCAATTCCAGGGGCTGACGGCGGCGTCGGTTGAAGACATTCAGAAACTGGCCAATGCGGTGAGCATCCCGTTCATTCCGGCGGACACCAGCAAGCCGGCTCCTACAGGGATGGTGTTTCGGGCATAAAAAATGGGGCGCATTCAATGCGCCCCATTTTTGTTAAAGCGTTAAATCAAAACGCCGGCAATACCGCGCCTTTGTACTTCTCGAGAATGAAGGCTTTCACTTCCGGGCTGTGCAGGGCAGCAACCAGTTTCTTCATGTCTTCGCTGTCCTTGTCGTCCGGGCGGGCAACGAGGATGTTCACGTAAGGCGAGTCGTTGCCTTCGATGACCAGCGCGTCCTTGGACGGATCGAGCTTGGCTTCCAGCGCGTAGTTGGTGTTGATCAGCGCCAGATCGACCTGGGTCAGCACACGAGGGATGGTCGCAGCTTCCAGCTCGCGGAATTTCAGGTCCTTGGTGTTCTCGGTGATGTCCTTGACCGTCGAGAGGATGTTGTTCGAATCCTTCAACTTGATCAGGCCAGCCTTGGCCAGCAGCAACAGCGCACGGCCGCCGTTGGTGGCGTCGTTCGGGATCACCACGTTGGCGCCGCCAGGCAGTTCGGTCAGCGCTTTGTATTTGCTGGAGTAAGCGCCCAGCGGCTCCAGGTGCACACCGGCAACAGCGACCAGGTTGGTGCTCTTGGCCTTGTTGAATTCATCAAGGTACGGCTGGTGCTGGAAGAAGTTGGCGTCCAGACGCTTCTCGGCAACCTGCACGTTCGGCTGGATGTAGTCGGTGAAGACTTTGACCTTCAGGTCCACGCCTTCCTTCGCCAGGGCCGGTTTAACGAATTCGAGGATTTCGGCGTGCGGAACCGGAGTGGCTGCGACAGTCAGGGTATCCGCGTGAGCGGAAAACGCTGCAACGGCTGCGAACGCGACGAGTAGTTTTTTCATTCAGCTAACTCCATGTGGGCATCCGCTTGCGGCGCCCGTTCGGCGCCTGCCAGCGAATGGCCGGCTCAATTTTATTTACGAGAGAAATGCACAACCAGCTTGTCGCCGACGGTTTGCAGCACTTGAACCAGCACCAGCAGCAACATCACCGTCACGACCATCACATCAGGCTGGAAACGCTGGTAACCAAAACGGATCGCCAGGTCGCCCAGGCCTCCCGCGCCGACCACACCGGCCATTGCCGTGTAGGACACCAGTGTAATCGCTGTCACCGTAATCGCCGCGAAGATGCCCGGGCGGGCTTCCGGCAGCAAGGCATTGGTGATGATCTGCCGTGTCGTGGCGCCCATGGCCTGGGTCGCCTCGATGATGCCGCGATCCACTTCACGCAGGGCGGTTTCCACCAGTCGCGCGAAGAATGGCGTAGCGCCAATCACCAACGGTGGAATCGCACCGGCGACCCCGAGGGACGTGCCGGTGATCAACACGGTGAACGGGATCATCACGATCAGCAGAATAATGAACGGCAGTGAGCGCAGGATGTTCACCATCAGCGACAGCATGGCGTAGACGCCTTTGGCTTCCAGCAACTGACGCGGGCTGCAGAGGAACAACAACACGCCCAACGGCAGGCCGAGCAGGACGGTGAACAACAACGAACCGAAAAGCATCAGCAAGGTGTCGCCGGTGGCCAGCCAGATTTCGAACCAGTCGATGTTGACGAAGAAACTTGTCAGGACTTCCATCAGCGCAGGACCTCCATGTGGACATCAGCCGCGGTGAAGTGGGCAAACGCCGCCTCCATGTCGCCACCGGTGACGGCCAGGGTCAGTTGTCCGTAGGGAATGTCTTTGATGCGGTCGATACGACCGGCCAGGATGCTGTAGTCCACACCCGTTTCCCGGGCAACGGTACCCAGCAACGGCGCGTAGGTCGCTTCGCCCTGGAAGGTCAGACGCACGATACGGCCCGGCACGTGAGCGAAGTCGTCACGCTGTTCGCTTTCGTCGATCTGCTCGTCTTCCTGCACGAAACGCTTGGTGGTCGGGTGCTTGGGATGCAGGAACACCTCGGCCACCGAACCTTGCTCGACGATCACGCCCGCGTCCATGACCGCCACCTGGTCGCAGACCCGGCGGATCACATCCATCTCGTGGGTGATCAGGACGATGGTCAGTTTCAGCTCGCGATTGATCTCGGCCAGCAATTGCAGGACCGACGCCGTGGTCTGCGGGTCCAGGGCGCTGGTGGCTTCGTCGCACAGCAGGATTTTCGGTTTGGTCGCCAGGGCGCGGGCAATGCCGACACGCTGCTTCTGGCCGCCGGACAGCTGCGCCGGGTACTTTTTGGCGTGGTCGGACAAACCGACCCGCGCCAGCAACTCGGCGACACGCTTGTCGATCTCGTTGCGCGACAGTTCACCGGCGAGGGTCAGCGGCAGCGCGACGTTATCAGCCACGGTCTTGGACGCCAGCAGATTGAAGTGCTGGAAAATCATCCCGACTTGCTGGCGGAAGCGCCGCAGGCTGTTGGCGTCGAGCGCCGTGACTTCTTCGCCATCGACGAAGATCTTGCCGCCACTGGACTCTTCCAGGCGATTGATCAGACGCAGCAGGGTACTTTTTCCTGCACCGGAATGACCGATCAGGCCGAAGACCTGACCGTTCTCAATCGTCAGACTGGTCGGGTGCAGGGCGGGGATATCCTTACCGGCAACGCGGTAGGTTTTGTGGACGTTTTGAAACTCGATCACGTAGCGAACCTTGTGGGGCGCGTTGGAAAAGGATCAGCGGTTAGCCGGGCGCGCATTTTAGCCTGTCCGTATAGAGGTTATTAGCATTTATTCCGCATTCAACCTTCCATTTGGCAATAACGCGATCAAAGGTTAGAAAAAAGGAACGGCTGAAATCCTCACCAGTCACTAATTAAGCAACTCGAACTGCCAGGTGCCGTGCCTGGAACATTGCTCACAAGTCCGGCTAGGACGAGATCGCAACGAGGAGTTTAAGACTGATGAGTACCAAGAAACCTGTCGCCCCCAAAAGCGCACTGGCCGGGACCGATACCCTGGACCGCGGCAACACCAATGCCAAGCTCGACAGCCTGGAAAAATTCCGCTCCGACGCCACCGAACAAGCCCTGCGCACCAACCAGGGCGTGAAGGTTTCGGACAACCAGAACACCCTGAAAGTCGGCGCCCGCGGGCCGTCGTTGCTGGAAGACTTCATCATGCGTGAAAAAATCACGCATTTTGACCATGAACGCATCCCGGAGCGCATCGTCCATGCCCGCGGCACCGGCGCTCATGGTTTTTTCCAGAGCTATGAAAACCATTCCGTACTGACCAAGGCCGGTTTCCTGCAGGACCCGGGCAAGAAAACCCCGGTGTTCGTGCGTTTTTCCACCGTGCAGGGCCCGCGCGGGTCGGGCGATACCGTGCGAGACGTACGAGGTTTCGCCGTGAAGTTCTTCACCGACGAAGGCAACTTCGACCTTGTGGGCAACAACATGCCGGTGTTCTTCATTCAGGATGCGATCAAATTCCCTGACTTCGTGCACGCGGTGAAACCCGAGCCACACAATGAGATTCCTACGGGCGGTTCGGCGCACGACACCTTTTGGGATTTTGTCTCGCTGGTGCCGGAATCGGCGCACATGGTGATGTGGGCGATGTCTGACCGGGCGATTCCGAAAAGCCTGCGAAGCATGCAGGGTTTTGGCGTGCATACGTTCCGTCTGATCAATGCCGAGGGCAAATCCCGCTTCGTCAAATTCCACTGGCGCCCTTCCGCCGGGACCTGCTCGCTGGTCTGGGATGAAGCCCAGAAACTTGCCGGCAAAGACACCGACTACCACCGCCGCGATCTCTGGGAATCAATCGAGATGGGCGATTACCCGGAATGGGAGTTGGGCGTACAGGTGGTCGAAGAGGAAAACGAACATTCCTTCGATTTCGACATTCTCGACCCGACCAAGATCATTCCCGAGGAAATCGTACCGATCACCCCGTTGGGCAAAATGACCCTCAACCGCAACCCCGACAACTTCTTCGCCGAAACCGAGCAGGTTGCGTTTTGCCCGGGCCATATCGTGCCGGGCATCGACTTCTCCAACGATCCGTTGCTGCAAGGTCGGCTGTTTTCCTACACCGATACGCAAATCAGCCGACTCGGCGGTCCGAATTTTCACGAGATCCCGATCAATCGTCCGGTGGCCCCCTTCCATAATGGCCAGCGGGATGCAATGCACCGCACCACCATCGACAAGGGGCGCGCGTCCTACGAACCGAACTCCATCGACGGCGGCTGGCCGAAAGAAACGCCGCCCGCCGCGCAGAATGGCGGATTCGAGACGTATCCCGAGCGTATCGACGCCAACAAGATCCGTCAGCGCAGCGAGTCGTTCAGCGATCACTTCTCCCAGGCGCGACTGTTCTTTCACAGCATGAGCAAACACGAGCAGGAACACATCATCTCGGCCTACAGCTTTGAGCTGGGCAAGGTCGAGCGGGAGTTTATCCGTGCGCGCGAAGTGAATGAGATCCTCGCCAATATCGACCTGGAACTGGCCAAACGTGTGGCGCAGAACCTTGGCTTGCCGGCACCGAAGGCCGGGACGGTCGATGTGCCGAAAATCTCCCTGGACCGCTCGCCGGCGCTGAGCCAGGCCAATTTGTTGCCGGGCGATATCAAAACCCGAAAAGTCGCGATTCTGGCGGCCAACGGTGTCGATGGCGCTGCAATCGATGCAATGAAGAAGGCGCTGAAGGCCGAAGGTGCGCATGCCAAGTTGCTTGGCCCGACCTCCGCGCCCGTCACCACTGCCGATGGAAAGGCACTGCCGGTGGACGCTTCGATGGAGGGTTTGCCTTCCGTGGCATTCGACGCGGTATTCGTGCCCGGTGGCGCGGCGTCGATCAAGGCGTTGAGCGGCGATGGCGTGGCTTTGCACTATCTGTTGGAGGCGTACAAGCACTTGAAGGCGATTGCGTTGCATGGCGAGGCTAAGCAGTTGCTGGATGTGTTGAAGCTTGAGGTGGATGCGGGGCTGATCGTGGGCACGGATGCCAAGTTGATCAAACCGTTTTTCACGGCTATCGGGCAGCATCGTGTTTGGGATCGGGAGCCGAAGGCCAAGGCGATTCCGGCTTAAGCTTTTGTATAGATAGCAAGGACGCTATCGCGAGCAGGCTCGCTCCCACAGGGTTTGGGGTTGAGCACAGATTTGTGTTCACCTCCAAACCACTGTGGGAGC